>CALCFD010000022.1 GCA_937900695.1 uncultured Eubacterium sp.
AGGCAGTTAAAAACTGTCTCGCTAATAAAGTCTAACTTTTTGGGGTCACCTCATTTGTCTTGTTGACAAAGGTTTTTATTATGCTATAATATCATTATTAATTAGTTAAAACTAACTAACTGACTATAAGGTTAATAATACAGCATAAACAAACGAGGAGATAAAATGATGAAACTAACAGATGCGGATATAGGCCAGACTTATATGATTGAAAACATCATAACAGATGATGAAGAACTTAAAACTTTTTTGTTTAGATTAGGTTGTTATAGTGGAGAACCTATAACGGTTGTATCAAGATTAAAAAGTGGATGTGTCGTTTCTATAAAAGATGGTAGATATAATATAGATGACGGAATTGCAGATTCAATTATAGTATAGGAAATTTTTTTAGAATTAAGATTAGTTTTAATTAACTAACAAAAAATTATTTAATAAATAAGATAAAAATAAAAGGAGGATATGGATGAGAATTGCTTTTGCAGGAAATCCCAACAGTGGTAAAACCACAATGTATAATGCTATTACGGGAAGAAATGAACATGTAGGAAACTGGGCTGGAGTTACAGTAGGAAAAAAAGAAAGTCAAATAAAAAAAGAATATAATAGTGAAGGAAAAGAAATCGTAGCGGTTGATTTACCTGGAGCATATTCCATGTCGCCATTTACACCAGAAGAAAGCATCACAAGAGATTTTATCAAGGATGAAAAACCAGATGTAATTGTAAATATAGTTGATGCAACTAATTTAAGTCGAAGTTTATTTTTTACAACTCAGTTATTAGAATTAGGAATACCTGTTGTTGTAGCATTAAATAAAAGTGATATTAACGAAAAACAGAAAACAAAGATAGATACTGAAAAATTGTCAAAAAAATTAAACTGTCCAGTATTTATGACAGTCTCAACAGATAACAAGGGGCTTAAGGAAGTAATGGCAGCAGCTATTAGAATAAGCGGTAAGGGACAGAAGGCTCCATATCTTCAAAAAGAGATAGATCTTACAGATAAAGAAGCATCAATGGATGCTGATAAAAAAAGATTTAAATTTGTAAATGAAATAGTAGCAGATGTAGAAACACGAAAAGTTTTAACTAAGCATGCTACATGGCAAGATAAATTAGATAAGATTCTTACAAATAAAATTTCTGGATTATTGATATTTGCAGCAGTAATGTTTGCAGTATTTGATATTTCACAGGTTAGGCTTGGACCATTTATTGCAGATTGGCTAGTTGGATGGATTGAGACATTTCAGGGATATGTAGCGGGGCTACTTGAAAACAGTTCTACATTTTTACAAGCTCTTATTGCAGATGGTATAATTGGAGGAGTTGGAGCTGTTGTAGGATTTTTACCACTTGTAATGGTTATGTATTTCTTAATTGCCTTATTAGAAGACTGTGGATATATGGCTCGAGTGAGTGTTGTAATGGATCCTATTTTTAAGAGAGTGGGTTTATCTGGTAAGTCTGTTATTCCATTTATCATTACGATTGGCTGTGGTATTCCAGGTATAATGGCAAGTAGAACCATAAGAGATGAAAGAGAGAGAAGAGCTACAGCAATGTTAGCTACATTTATGCCATGTGGAGCTAAGATTCCTGTAATTGCGCTATTTGCAGGAGTTTTCTTCGATGATGCTTCATGGGTAAGTACACTGATGTATTTTGTTGGAATTTTATTAATATTCTTAGGTGCACTTTTAATTAAACAAATTACAGGACATAAATTAAAAAATTCATTTTTTATTATGGAAATGCCAGAATATAAAATTCCAAGTATTAAGAGAGCTGTTGGATCTATGCTTTCAAGAGCTAAGGCATATATTATTAAGGCAGCAACAATTATTTTAGTATGTAATGCAGTTGTTCAGATTATGCAGAGCTTCGATTGGAACTTTAAATTAGTTGCAGAAGGTATGGAAGATACTTCAATTTTAGCAAGTATTGCAGGTCCATTTGCATTTTTATTAATTCCTTTGGGATTTGGTGCATGGCAGCTTGCAGCAGCAGCTATTACTGGATTTATTGCAAAAGAAAATGTAGTTGGTACATTAGCGGTAGTATATAGTATGACAAATTTAATCAATGTAGATGACTTTGCATTATTTGGAGGAGCGAGTGAAGTTGCAGCAACTATGGGATTAACATCAGCAGCTGCATTGGCATATTTAATGTTTAACTTATATACACCTCCATGTTTTGCAGCAATAGGTGCTATGAATGCAGAATTACAAAGTAAAAAATGGCTATTTGGAGCAATAGGTCTTCAACTTGCTACAGGATATGTGGTTGCATTTTTAGTGTATCAGATAGGTACAGTTGTGGCCACAGGAAGCATGGGAATGGCCTTTGTACCAGGATTAATTGCAGTTTTATTAATAGTAGCTATTATTACAGGAATTGTTATTAGAGCTAAGAAAAAGGTAGGTGCTTAATATGTCAAATGTATTAGCAATATTAGCATTGATATTGGTATTAGGTGGAGCTATTACTTATATAGTTAAGTCAAAGAAAAATGGCGTTAAGTGTATTGGTTGTCCATCATGTAAAAGTTGTAGTAGTAAAAAAAATGAAAATAGCTGCAACTGTAATAATTAGTTTGTTTAATATAAGCCCTAAGATGGTATTATATAAATATATTATAAATACCGAAAGGAACTATTATGGCAAATATAGTTATAATAATTATACTTATAACATCGATAGCTTTAGTTATAAAAAGTATGATTAAGAGAAAGAAACAAGGTAAGAGTCTAGGATGCGGAGGAAATTGTGAAAACTGTGCAGGGACTTGTAACTGTAAAATAAAATATGATAATCATTAATAAAATCATTTATAAATAATCCTTTTGTTTGTTTAGTGTAAAAAGAGCGTAGTTATAGCTACGTTCTTTTTTATATTTATATATAAATTATTTTTTAGTATCAATTTATTAAAATTGTAATATAATAGTGAATATAAATATAAAAATAAATAGGGAGTGGCTTATATGATAACTAAACGTAAAATATTAGTAGTAGATGATGACTATGAAATAAGAAGAGCTATTAGCATGCTTCTAGCAAGAGAAGATTATCAAATAGTTGAGGCAAAAGATGGAATAGAGGCTCTTGAAATAATCGATGATGATTTTGACTTGGTTATTTTAGATGTTATGATGCCACAAAAGGATGGCATAGAAACTTGTGAAGAAATTAGAGAAATGTATTCTATGCCTATTTTATTTTTGACAGCAAAATCAACAGAGTATGATAAGTACAAAGGATTTTTAGCAGGAGGAGATGATTATATATCAAAGCCATTCTCGTCAATAGAACTTCTTGCAAGAGTAGCTGCTATGATAAGGAGATATAATGTTTATAGAGGCAAAAGAAAAGAGCCAGATGAAAATAAAATTATTATAAATGAAATGGTTATAGACTTGGATAATTCTAAGGCTTATATAGGAAAAGAAGAACTAAAGTTAACCAATACAGAATATAGAATTTTAGTATTATTGGCCGAAAATCCTAATAAAGTATTTACTATTGAAGAAATTTATGAGGAAATTTGGAGTGAAAGATATGTATTTTCTGTAAATGGCACTGTCATGGTTCATATTAAAAATCTTCGTAATAAAATTGAGGAAATAAGCAAGTGTAAGTTTGTTAAAAATGTTTGGGGAAAGGGTTATTGTATTGAAAAGATTGGAACGTAAAAGTCTGAGAAAAGAAATTTTTATGATGAGCTTTATTGCTTTATGTATGGCAGCGGTATTTTATTTTGCAGCAAGTTATACTAGCTCGTATATGTTAGATAATTATTGGAATACTAAGGAACACATTAAAAATCTTGAAAACACTAAAGCTAAGGAGCTCCAAGATTATGTAACAAATCATAAATTGTCTATTAATGATATGGAACAGGTGGATGATTGGGTATATAATAATGACACGATTTTTATAAAAATGTTTGTAAATAACAATTTAGTGTATGATACTCTTTACGGACTTATTGCTGATGACGGTATGGCTATTCCAGAACAAATAAATGATATAAAAAACCTAAAATTTTATACTATAAAGTTTTCTGATGGTGAAGCTAAAACTATTTTTACAGGGGTTGATGATTATGATATTTATGTATTTATGGATTATGTAGTATTGATAATATCTTTTATAGTATTTTTGATCATTTTAACTATAGGTATAAGTAAAAAAGTAAAATATGTTTCAGAAATTGCTGATGATTTGCATGAAATTGTTTTTTCTCTTGAACATCCTGTAAGGATAAAGGGCAATGATGAGCTTACTTATGTAGCAGAAAGCATTAATTATTTGAGAGAATCGATTATAGAAAAAATAGAAAGTGAAAAATTAGCATATAAATCTAATATGAAGCTTATTACTTCGCTATCTCATGATATTAGAACACCTCTTACTTCAATAATCGCATATTTAGAACTTGTTAGTACAGATGATAAAATTGATAATGAAAATCGAAAAAATGTTAATATATCCTTGGACAGGGCATATAGATTAAAAGAAATGACAGATCAGCTTTTTGAACATTTTTTACTTGATTCAGAGGATTATAAGGCTGCTTTAGAAAAAGTAAATGGCAATGAGCTTATAGTACAATTTGTAGAAGAGTATCTTTATGATCTAGAAATTAAAGGAATAAAAATTATAAGAAGTATTAATGATGTAAAATCCATACTAAATATAAATATAGCTTTGGTAGGCAGATTATTTGATAATATATATTCAAATATCAACAAGTATGCAGATTTATCTAAACCAATTTATGTGGAATACGGTATTAGTGATGATTATTTATTTGTATCTTTTAAAAATCATAAGGCTAAAGAAATAGATAAGAAAAATTCGACTAATATAGGACTTAAAAATTGCAAATCTATAATAGAGATTCATAAGGGCAAAATTGAGATTAAAAATTTAGAGGAGACTTTTGAAGTAAGAGTATTTCTTCCTATAAAAGCAAAATAAAATGAAAAATCTTTAGAATTCTTTAGAATTTTAAAGATTTTTTTTATGAAATTTGTTGTAGAATATAACAAAAGGAGAAATGAAAAATGGAAAGAAAGAAATTTTATCTATCTATATTGATAGTGTTTTTACTATTTTTAACCATTGGTTGTTATTTCAAATACTACGAAAATATAACTTTTGCAGGAAAAAATAAGATTGTAAAAATTAGCGATATGGATGAACTTAATAAAAAGAAGAAGAAAACAGCTTTTATTTATGTAGGTAATGATAGAAGCAAAACAGCTTTAGATATAAAAAGTATTTTAAGGGAAACAGTTAAAAAGTATAATGTTGATTTGTATTATATAGATACAGATATAGTAGAATCTAAAAAAAATAGCATGATTCAATTTAAGAAAAATGATCCGCCAAGACTTATAAGTGTTAGAGATAATAGAATTAATGGAGAGATAGTTTTTACAGATGAATTATCAAAAAGTATGGTGGAACAAATTGTTGATTTTAGAGTAAGTGATGTGGTAGATAAAACCTATAATATAAGATCTTTTAACTTAATAGAACATGTAACTATAATAGGTCTTTTGTTTTTATTTATAGATAATATTATGAAATCAAAAAAGACAAGTATTAAAGAAATAATTATAAATACAATTTTAAACTGCACATTTATAGTTACAACTCTTTATGGCATAACTTGTAAAGCTACATATGTGGATATTATGAATTTATCAATAAATATTATGTCATTTGAAATAATACTTGGGATTATACTAGCGATAGCTAATACAATTTTATGTGTAAAAAATGTAAATAAATATGAGGAAACAAATTAATATCCATAATATGGTAATAATCTGTTGAAAATCTTAATAATTCTTAATAATTCTATAGATTGTATATGTAGGTATTTATAGTAAAATAATATTATAACATCAAAGGAACTAAAGGGTGTTTACATGAGGGGGATTAGAATATATTGTAAGGCATGGCGTAGAGGGGGGGATGCCTTACAGTAAACTTAGTCGTTCAACAATTTTTTATGTTTATCATAATATCTCCAAAAAAGAAGCTTCAAAATTTTGAAGCTTCTTTTTTGATTAATCTTTAATACTATTTATGATAATTTCATAGATATCTGGAAATTGTTTTTTCATGCGAATTGGTTTTCCATTATTATCGATAAATCCATGAGTTGAAGAGCCAGTAGTGCAAATTTGCCCTGTTGCAGTTTTTTTTATTTCATAGTATACCTCAAGGCGCACACCTGTAAAGGATACAAGATTTGCAGTTATTTCAACTTCTTCATTAAATAAAACGGGATGGATGTATTTACAATTCATTGTAAGTACAGGAGATATTATGCCCATGGCTTCAAGTTTGTCATAACCTAGACCTAACTGTTCTAAAACATCTACTCTAGCTTCTTCAAACCAACGTATGTAGTTGCTATGATGGATAATCCCCATTTTATCTGTTTCGTAGTATCTTGCTTTTATTATCAATGGTTTAATCTTCATATTTCTAACTTCCTTTCATATGATATACATTTTAACACATAGTAAAGCATAGGAAAATGGTAATATATGCAATAAATGGAAAAAACAAGATTTCTTAAGAAATCTTAAGAATTTTAGAGATAGACATTGAAGATATATGAGATATACTTAATTTAACACTTTGCAAAGTTTGATAATTAATAAATATGTAATGATTAAAATTAATGATGAAAAAGAAAGGATTTAAAATGAAAAGAAAATTTATAATACTATCGATGGTTGCAGTAGTGATATTTAGCAGTTTAACTCCAATGACAACTTTTGCTCAAAATGAAAAAGTAGAGTATAAGATTAATTCGGTATCTGAATTAGAAAAAATAGTAGATAAAGAAAATGCTGATGGGGAAATTTCTCAAAAAGAAGGAGAGGCGATTGTAGAAGAGACAGAGCCTATTATTTTAGAAAAATATATTTCTGATAAAATGGAGATAATGAAAGAAACATTATCTCAAAAGGAATTTGTGTTAGATGATAATGAGAATAGTAAAGAATATAATGTGGAAACTCCAGATGGTGGAGAAATAACAGTTCTTCTTGAAGATAAAGCAGAAACAAGTTCATTATCTGAAATACCTAGAATGGTTCAAAAAGCAGCAGGGAATAAAACAGGATCAACTAATACTATGTTTAAGGCAGTAGGAGATTGATATTTTACAGGACATTGTTATTATCAAAATGGATTCGTAGCAATTTGTTTAAAATTGAGAAACCATTATACAGTAACACCACAACAAACTTTAAAAGCAAGGTATACCGGAGTTGACACTTTGGCGGGTATTTCTTTATACTGTTCAAATAGTATTAATTCTACTGAGTGGACTTCAAAAACGGCTACTAAAGTTGGAAAATATATTAATTGTAGAGTGGAAATAAAATCAGAAGTTGGTGCAGCTCCAAAAGGTACTCCATTCAAAACAAGTAAATATTATTATGTAAATAGTCGTGTAAAATTAATATCTAAAACTACTTCAGGCGGTAAGAAAGGAGTAAAAGTGCAACAAAGCTTGCAATGGACAAAGTAAAAAATGAGTATAAAATTTGAATTGAAGACATTAACTCTTTACATATATTCTAATAGTAACTGGGATGCTGTTATAAATATTCCCGTAGCAATTATATTTCTCTTCATAATATATATGTTATTTAAAGTGACTTGTTCATATATTAGGAAGCATAATCCATATCTTGTAAATAGACTTCAAGATTTAAAAAATAAAATACACAAAAGAAAGAATATATGAAGAGCGGGATATGTTTCACATGAAAGAAAAGAGAAATCGTTTTTATATTATTTGTGACATGCTTTATATTGGGATTATTAGAAAAATATATTTTGCATAATAAAATATTGGAAAACATAACATTTATAGGTATGTCAAAGATGTTTGTTATACTGCTAGTAAAACAAGGAGATAAGCAATGAATATAGAATTTTATCAGAATATTTCAGAGGCGATAATATTATTAATAATGATATATCTATTATATAAATTAACTTGTGCATATATTGGAGAATATCAGCCAAATCTTGCAAGTAGACTTAGAAATATAAAAAATAAAATCTGTAAGAACCGAAATAAATAAAGTAAGTAAGCTGTATCTAGGGGTTGAGGTTGTTCCCTCTGGTACAGTTTTTTTATTAAAATGTTAAATTTGTATTAAGAACTTAATTCTTATTTAACACTAAACTTAAAATGCTCTTAACAATAGCATAGTAAACTTGACTTGTAAGCGAAAGATGAATAAGAAAGTTTCTTGTATTAATGAAAGAGAGGAAAAGAAAAATGAAGAAAAGAAAACTTTTAACATTAGGATTATGTGCAGTAATGGCTGTTACAACATTAGTTAGTTGCGGAGGTGGCGGAGATGATAAAAAAGCTGCTGAATTGCCAAGTGGAGATATTACAGTAGTATCAAGAGAAGATGGTTCAGGTACAAGAGGTGCTTTTACAGAACTAGTAGGGGTTGTTGATAAAGATGACAACGATATTACAGTAAAATCAGCAGAAATCACAAACAGCACATCAGTAATGATGCAGACAGTTGCAGGAAATGACAAGTCAATCGGATACGTTTCACTTGGATCACTTTCAGAAGATGTAAAAGCTATAAAGGTTGATGGAGTAGAACCTACAGTTGAAAACATCAAGAGTGGTGATTACAAAGTAGCAAGACCTTTTAATATTGTTACTAAAGAATCAGGAATCAGCAAGCTTGCAGAAGATTTCCAGAAATACATTTTAAGTGAAGAAGGTCAGAAGACAATTGAAGATGAAGGATACATTAGAGAAGATAAGGCAGAAGCTTACAAACCATCAGGACTAAAAGGTAAGATTACATTAGCAGGATCAACATCTGTAGCACCTGTAATGGAAGTATTAGCTGAAAACTACAAGAAGTTAAACGATGGTGTTGAAATTGAAATTCAGCAGTCAGGTTCATCAGCAGGTATTGAAGCAGCTATCAAAGGAGTATGTGACATCGGAATGGCATCTCGTGAATTAAAAGACAGCGAAACTAAAGAAGGTCTAAAATCAACTAAGATTGCTTTAGATGGTATTGCAGTAATCGTAAATAACAACAATGGTATTGAAGATATTGCTACAGAAACAGTTCAGAAGATTTATACAGGCGAAATCAAAACTTGGGAAGATGTAGCTAAATAAGTGATAAAACAGAAGGTTAAAAGTATGGAACAAGGTGTAAAGCAGTTTAGAGAGACATTGATGAAAATAGTTTTCCTAATCACAGCTTGCGCTTCTATAGTATCGGTAATATTAATATGCGGGTTTCTCTTTGTAAATGGAGTACCCGCTATTAAAGAGATAGGACTTTCTAAGTTCTTATTAGGAACAGAGTGGTTACCAATGCAAGAGATATTTGGTATCCTACCGATGATTATAGGAAGTATATTTGTGACAGCAGGAGCTATTATAATCGGTGTACCAATAGGAATTTTTAGTGCAGTTTATCTTGTAAGATTTTGTCCTGAAAAAGTTTACAAGGTAATAAAACCAGCTATTGATTTGATGGCAGGAATACCATCTATTGTATATGGTTTCTTTGGTCTTGTAGTGATAGTACCAGCTATTCAAAATATATTTGGTGGTAGTGGTAAGGGTCTTTTGACTGCATCAATTTTGCTAGGAATAATGATCCTACCTACAATAATAGGAATCGTAGAATCTTCATTAAGGGCAGTTCCTGAAAGTTATTATGAGGGGGCATTAGCACTTGGTGCTACTAGAGAAAGAAGCGTATTTTCAGTAGTATTACCAGCAGCGAAGTCTGGAGTATTAGCTGGAGTAGCTTTAGGTATAGGACGTGCAATAGGAGAAACTATGGCAGTAGTAATGGTTGCAGGTAACCAGGCTGTTATACCTAACTCAATTCTTGCGGGCGTAAGAACTATGACAGCTAATATAGTTTTAGAAATGGGATATGCAGCAGATTTACATAAAGATGCCTTAATAGCAACAGCAGTTGTACTATTTGTATTCATCCTTTTGATAAACTTAAGCTTTTCAGCGATAAAAAGGAGGGATAGCTAATGGAAAAACCAAAGAAGCATCCTATGTCCACATTTCTAAGTGTGTGCATGAAAGTATCAATAGCATTGACAGTGGGTATTTTAGTAATATTAATAGGATATATATTAATAAAGGGAATACCTCATATTAAACCAGAATTATTCGCTTGGGAGTTTACAACTTCAAATCAATCAATGATGCCTTCAATAATTAATACAATAATTATGACTCTATTAACATTATTGATAGCAATTCCATTTGGTATAGGTGCAGCTATTTATTTAGTAGAATATGCTAAACAAAATAGCATAGCTGTAAAACTAATTAGAATTACAGCAGAAACATTATCAGGTATACCATCAATAGTATTTGGTCTATTTGGTTTCTTACTATTTGGTGTAGCACTTGGATGGGGCTATAGCCTTATAGGTGGAGCTTTAACTTTAGCAATAATGGTACTACCAGTTATTATGAGAACTACAGAAGAAGCTTTATTAGGTGTACCAGCATCATATAGAGAAGCAAGTTTTGGTCTTGGAGCAGGCAAAATTAGAACTATATTTAATGTAGTTCTTCCATCAGCAATACCTGGTATATTAGCTGGAATAATTTTAAGTGTAGGAAGAATTGTTGGTGAAACTGCTGCACTTATATTTACAGCAGGAGCAGTTGCAAAAATACCTGATGGGCTATTTGCATCAACAAGAACACTTTCAGTACACATGTATGCATTGCTAAATGAAGGTTTACATATGGAAGCAGCTTATGCTACAGCAGTAGTGTTGTTAATAGTTGTAATCGGTATAAATTGTATAAGTAATATAGTTGCAAAAAAGCTTGCAAAATAAATTGAAGTGAGGAAATAAATGAATAGTAAAATTTCGATAAAAAACATGGAGCTTTTTTATGGTGATTTTAAGGCGATAAAAGGTATTTCACTAGAGATTCCAGAAAATAAAATTACCGCTTTTATAGGACCATCTGGTTGTGGTAAATCTACTGTATTAAAAAGTTTAAATAGAATGAATGATCTAGTAGAAAATTGCAAAATTACAGGAGATATTTTGCTTGATGGCAAAAATATTTACACTGAAATGGATCCAATTTTATTAAGAAAAAAAGTAGGAATGGTATTTCAAAAACCAAATCCATTTCCAATGAGTGTGTATGATAATATTGCTTTTGGTCCACGTACTCATGGTATTAAAAATAAGATGGAACTTGATGAAATTGTTGAAAAATCATTGAGAAGCGCAGCAATTTGGGATGAGCTAAAGGACAGACTTAAAAAGTCAGCACTTGGTTTATCAGGTGGTCAGCAGCAGAGACTTTGTATTGCAAGGGCACTTGCAGTAAATCCTGAAGTATTATTAATGGACGAACCAACTTCCGCTCTTGATCCAATTTCAACTAATAAAATAGAAGAACTTGCTACAGAACTTAAAAAGGATTATACCATTGTAATGGTAACTCATAATATGCAGCAGGCAGCACGTATTTCGGATAAAACAGCATTTTTCCTATTAGGTGATGTTGTAGAATACGCAGATACAGGTAAATTATTTGCTGAGCCTAAGGACAAGAGAACAGAAGATTATATTACAGGGAGGTTTGGTTGATATGGTTCGTAAGACATTTGACAGAGAACTAGAATTATTAAATAGGAGCTTAATAGAAATGGGTAATCTTTGTGTAGATGGTATTGATTTAGCTCTTGATGCTTTATTTAAAAAAGATGCTGTAGAAAGTATCAATGAGAAAGTTCATATTATTGAACGTGATACAGATCGTAAAGAAAGAGATATCGAAGATTTATGTATGAAGCTTATTTTAAGACAGCAGCCTGTTGCAAGAGATCTTAAAGTTATATCAGCAGCTCTAAGAATGGTATCTGATATGGAGCGCATAGGAGATCAGGTTGCTGATATTGCAGATATAGCAAAAAATATAGGTGATAAAACTCTTGGAGGAGAAACTCATATCAAGGATATGGCTATGGAAGCAAAAACTATGGTTATAAATAGTGTTGAGTCATTTGTGAATAAAAACATTGAACTAGCAGATAATGTAATCGAAAGTGATGAAAAAGTTGATGTGTTATTTGTTCAGCTAAAGAGAGAGCTTTTAAAAATTATATACAAGGATATTTCATTAGGTCAAATAGCATTAGATGTGTTAATGGTTGCAAAGTACTTTGAAAGATTAGGTGATCATGCAGTAAATATAGCAGAATGTGTAAAATATGCTTATAAGTAAATTTAACTTTTGTGAATTTTTGTGTAAATATAGATCAGGGAAGATTTTCACCCTGATTTTTTATTATGCTTAAAATATAAAAAGTAAAAGGAGAATTTTTTGTGGCAAAGAAGAAAAAGAAGAAAAGAAATCTTGATGTTGCTAGTCCATATAGAATTGAATATTTACTCAATACAGAGCCACCAAAGATTTCTGTATTACCTACTGTAAAAGAAATTGATAGTACAACTTTGGAAAAACAAAGATGGCATAAAATTATGAGTGATGAAAATATTAAATACATTATATCAGGAGATATTATCCATGATAAAACTTGTAAAAAAGTAAAGGATTTTAATTTAAAGGATATAAAAACTTCTAACGAGTATATAGATAATAAGAAAAAATGTCCACATTGTGAAATTATGTCCTGGATTCATATAGCAGATAGTAGAGGCGATGAAGAGGCATATATGAAGTTTTTTAGAAGGATTAATCTAAAGTTCAAACATTTTAAAAGGTTAATTGTAAATAAAAATATTAAAACTTATTTGTTTATGGATGTTTTAACCATAAAAATCAATGATGATATTTGGAAAATTAAAGCTTGTGATGATAGCAAAAAAAGTGTGGACTTGATTAAAAATAATCATGTTATAGAAAATGGTATAAAGAAAATAACAGATGTTTTTTCTGTTTATAAAAAGTCAATTAATAGTGTAAGTGCATTTAGATGTATAGAAAACTATAATTGTAATAAGATTACAATTAAGAAATTTGATCTACTAGAAAAATTAGAGATTAAAAAAGATGATATAAAACTTTTTTTCAAAAAGATAATTTGCAGAATAAAACCTAGAAATATATATTTTGTAGATGGCGACAATACGCCAGTAGAAAGATTACTTGGAATAGATCAACTAGGTAAATATGATGAAGTAAGAATTTTTTGTGCAAGAAATACAAGTTATTTTAAATTTAAAGAGCGAAGAGATGAACTGTGTGAGAGAACTAATTGCATAATCAAATTCATTCCTATAGAGCCAGGAAATAATGCAGTTGATTTTGCTATTGCATTAGATGCATATAGACAGACTCTAAAAACTCAAAAGAGAGGGAAAATTTACTTAGTAAGTAAGGATAAACATTTTGATGTAATAAAGAAACAATTGAAGAAAATGAGAGAGAAAAAAATAGAAATAAGAAGAATAGAAAATATTAAGGGAACTTTGTATGTATGAGATTAAAATTGGAGAAATAACTAATGAAGCTAAAAAAAATTGGCATAGTGCTTATAAAAATGACATCCAAATAATAGAGGATAAGATTTGTGAATATCAGTGCAATATGTCGACTTTGGAAATAGCCTCAAAATGTTTTCACGATGAAATTCAGCTTGATTGGGGTAAATTTGCATGGAAAGGCAGAAAAACTGAAATAAAGGTTTTTTTTAAGATTACAGGGTATAACAAAAAAATCTTAGATAAAATAAAGCCTAGAAAAGAATACGGTATAGTATATATTGATGACTAATAAAAAAATAATATATTTGCGCTATATACTTTAATAAGATAAAATATATTTATTATTAAAAGTAGATGGCGGAGGTATTGTTATGGCTAAAGCAAGTAAAAACAAGCTTAGAACTCTTTATATCATGAAAGAGCTTTATGAAAAAACTGATATAGAACATAGAATGAGTACAAAGGAAATAATTGCTATGTTAAAAAGGTATGATCTAAGTGGTGATAGAAAAAGTATTTATGATGATATAGAGACATTAAGAGAATGGGGAGTTGATATACTTTATACTAAAGAAAAACCTGAAGGTTATTATATTATCGATAGAAGTTTTGAACTTCCAGAACTTAAACTTCTCGTAGATGCAGTACAGTCTTCAAAATTTATAACTCAAAAAAAATCTAGAGATCTCATTCGCAAAATTGAAAAACTTGCTAGCGAGCATGAAGCAAAACAGCTTCAACGTAACGTATATATAGCAAATAGAATTAAAACAGATAATGAAAGTATTTATTACAATGTAGATAAAATTCAAGAAGGAATTTTATCTAATTGTAAAATTAAGTTTACATATTACCAATGGAATATTAAAAAACAGCTAGTTCCTAAAAGAAATGGAAATTCATACATTATAAGTCCATGGGCCCTTACTTGGGATGATGAGAATTATTATTTAATTGGATTCGACAGTGATGCACAGATAGTTAAGCATTATAGAGTTGATAAGATGAGAGAAATTAGTATAGTTTCTGAAAGTCGTGAAGGTGAAGAAGAATTTGACAATTTCGATATTGCTAAGTTTGCTAAAAGCACTTTTGGCATGTATGGTGGTGCTCATGAAAAGGTAACGTTAGAGTGTGAAAATACTTTAATAGGAGCTATCATAGATAGATTTGGAAGCGATGCTATGATTCATAAACAAGGTGATAACCACTTCAGAGTGTGTCATGAGATTGCTGTTAGTGGGCAGTTCTTTGGTTGGATATTTGGACTTGGTTCTAAGGTTAAAATAGTAAGTCAAGAGGCTGTAGTTGAAGAATTTAAAAAATATATGGATGATATTTTGAAACAGTATTGATTAAAAAAATACACAGATTTATAGAGAAAAAGATATTATCATGTAAAAGTAATATTTAATATTGATATATAAGGGGGGTGTGATATTATACAAATAAGCTTAAAGTATATACTATGAGGGAAGAGAAACAATGATAAAAAGATACAATAAACTAGCTTTGATTTTTTCAATAATAGGCGCTATAGTCCTTATAAGCTCAAGTATTTGTGGCGGTACGATGTTTGGATATGTTCATACAAACAATCCATTAGTATATAGAGTGCAGCATCTATATCCATTGATATATTGTTTTGGTGCACTGGTAATATATTGCGCATGGAGAGCAAACAGTAAGAAGTATGCTGTAATAGGACTTCTAGAGATGCTATTTATACCATTAATATTGGGATTAATTTTAAATGATGCAAATACTATGTGGTTAGAATTTTAATAAGTAAAAATTAAATAAATTAAAAAATAAATGACGTTTTCAGTAATTAATTAAGACAATTACAGTAAACGTCATTTTTAATATTTCTTATCCTATAAAGAACCCTTTTAGCAGTAAATAAATGGGATTATTATCATATAGCAATTTAGCGATATAAGAGCTATTTAAAAGAGTTTCAAGGCTACCGGTTATATTTGGTGCAAAGATTTCAGTAAGTGGTAAAATGCACGCAATAAAGATGCAAGCGATGATAGCGCTCTTTAAAATACCGAAAATCATGCCGAAAAAACCGTCAACCATTCCTGTAAGAGATTTTCTATCACCCTTAGTTATTAGTGCTATAATAAGCCACATTAAAATTTTAAGAACGATAAAGCATATGGCAAATACAGCAACTGTAAAAAGCAAATTTACAGTGATTTGGGTAATGTTATTTTCAACTATATGTGGAACTGAGCTAAAAGTAACATCAGATGGCATAAGTTTATCGTAATAATTAGTGTTTTGCAGCAAATATTCCTTTACAAAAGGTGTAGCAATAAAAGCTCCTAAAACAGAAATAAGCCATCCTATAACACTGAAAATCGTGCGAGAAAAACCTCTTTTAAAACCACGGATTGCTCCGTATAAAAGTATAACAATTATAAGTACATCAAAAATCATAGTCCCTCCAATCAAATATGTTCGATTATAGCACTTATTGTAAAAAAGTTAATAGATGAAGTGAAATTTTTAGAAAAAATTCAAAAAAGAAAACAAAAGATTGATACTATGGGGTATTATATTAAGAGAGTGAAATGTTTAAAGAAATGAGGAGATAATATGTTGATAGATAATAAATTGCGAAAGACTAAGATAGTTTGTACTATAGGTCCGGCTTCAGAAGAAAAAGAAATGCTTAAAAGTCTTATTGAGGCAGGTATGAATGTAATGCGTTTAAACTTTAGCCATGGGACTCATGAAGAGCATTTAGATAAGATTAATAAGCTGCTAGAAATTAATAAGGAGCTTAGAACCAATGTGGCTATTTTGCTTGATACAAAGGGTCCTGAAATAAGAACTGGTGATTTTCAAGAGGGTAAGGCTACATTTGTAAAGGGACAAAAATCTGTTATTTGTATTGAGGAAATTGTGGGCACTAGCGAAAAGTTTACAGTTACATATAAAGATCTTTATAAAGATGTAAAAGTTGGAGGCCATATTCTTGTAAATGATGGGCAGGTTGATCTTGTAGTAGATAAGATTGATGGAACAGATATTGTATGTACATGTTTAAATGATGGAGATGTTAAAAATAAAAGGGGTATTAATGTTCCTGGAATTAAATTGAGCTTTGAATATCTTTCAGAAAGAGATATTTCTGATATTGAGTTTGGATGCAGTCAGCCAATAGATTTTATAGCAGCATCATTTGTTAGAAGAGCACAAGATGTTATTGATATTAAAAAACTATTAATTGAAAATGGAAGAGGAGATATTCAGATAATCGCTAAAATTGAAAATAGTGAAGGTGTAGATAATATTGATGAAATTATAAATATTGCAGATGGTATTATGATTGCAAGAGGAGACTTGGGCGTAGAAGTTCCTGCAGAGTATGTGCCGCTTATTCAAAAGAAGATTATCAAAAAGTGTAAGGCTTTAGGTAAAGTTGTAATTACAGCTACTCAGATGTTAGAAAGTATGCAAGAAAATCCAAGACCTACAAGAGCAGAAGTTAGTGACGTTGCAAATGCTATATTTGACGGAACAGATGCTATCATGCTTTCGGGAGAGTCAGCTTCGGGAAAATATCCTAAAGAAGCAGTTGAATTCATGAATCGTATAGCATTAAAAATTGAAGGAAATCTTGATTACAGTGCTCTTCATAGAAAAGCAATAGAAACTGCTACAGATGATACTTCAGAAGCTATCTGTATGTCAGTTGCAGAAATCGCTACTAAGTTTAAAGTTTCAGGCATAATTGCATTTACACAGACTGGTTTTACTGCAAGACGTATGTCAAGATACCGCCCAGAGGCGCCAATTATTGCAGCAACACCTGATGCAAATACAACACGCGCTCTTGCCATTAACTGGGGAATAAAGCCGGTAATTTGTAAACCGTTAGAAAGCAGAAGATCTATGATGGAATACGCAACGCTAATTGCTAAAGAACAGGGAGCACAAAACGGTGACTTAATTTTAGTTACTGGAGGAACACCAGGAGTAAAGGGAGATACAAGTTACCTAGAATTAGTTAAAGTTAGATAATTATATAAAACAAAATTGTAGGGAGTTTTTTAAAAGATTGAAAACTCCCTAATTTTACTTGTTTTAAATGATATTTTTGTTGAAAATTAAAGAATAATATGGTAATATTTTAAGGTATATGAGAAAGTTTATGTATGAGGCTATAAAAGAGGCTCAAAAAGCGGAGCAAATAAATGAGGTTCCTATAGGAGCAGTTATTGTAAAAGATGATAAAATAATCGGCAGAGGTTATAACTTAACTGAGACTAGTAAGGATCCTACTATGCATGCTGAGATGATTGCCATAAGAGAGGCTACATCATCTATAGGATATAGCAGGCTTTATGGTTGCACTATGTATGTAACATGTGAACCGTGCACTATGTGTGCTGGTGCTATGATTTTAGCTAGGATTAATAAAGTTGTAATCGGCACTATGGATAAAAAAACAGGAGCATGTGGATCTATATATAATTTATTGCAGCAAGATAAGCTTAATCATCAAGTTGAAATACAAACAGGAGTGCTTGCAGAAGAGTGCAGTGCTATGATGACAAACTTTTTTAAAAAATTAAGACAATCAAAATTGGAGGATTAACTAATGAAGAGATTAGGTGCGATACTTTGCATGATTATGATCATGTTCATGATGGCACAAAGCGCATCAGCGGCAGGTTTTGATATTGTTAAAACCTCTCCAAAAGATGGAGCAACAGATGTACCACTAGAAAACATGGGTGTAAAAGTAATTTTTAACCAGGATGTTTATAACAAGGCAAATGAAAAAGAAAATAAGAAGGCATGTAAGCTAGTTGACAGTAAGGGCAATGAAATTGACTCAGTTGTAGTTTTCAACTCTAAAGCAAAAGATGTTGCTTTAGTACTAGCTAAGATGGAAAATAAAAAAGGTAAGGATATTAAGATTAAACCTACTTCAGACTATAAGTTAGTAATTGATGGAAGCTTTAAAGCTGCTAATGGTGACACTTTGGGAGAAACAAAGCAGGTTGACTTTACAACATTAAACCCATCAACAAGCATGAAGATTTCTATGGGTATGATGCTTGTTATGGTAGTAGGTATGGTATTTGCTTCTTCTAAAGCTATGAAAAAAGAAGAAGAAAAGAAAAATGCAAACCATAAAAAAGAAGAAAAATTCAATCCGTATAAGGTTGCTAAGGAAACAGGTAAATCTGTAGAAGAAGTATTAGCTATTGAAAAGAAGAGAAGAGAAAAGGAAGCTGCAAAAGAAGCTGCCAAGGAGGCTAGAAAAGCTAAACATCACCATGAAGAGGCAGAAGAGGTTGAAGAGTATATGCAACCTGGACATTTCAAGGTTAAGTCTGTAAGAACAGTAGCTCAGGGTGGTTCAACATATATCACTGGTAAAAAGGCAGAAGCTGAAAAGAAAGCTGCAATTGAAGCTAAGATTAGAGCAGATAAAGCTGCTAAGAAAAAAGGTAAAAAGAAATAATTAATAATAAATAAAGCGATTAATCAGGATAACTTATTTGTTATCCTGATTTTTTTACATCACCTTGTAAGAATGTGAATATTTTAATATAATAAAATAATGATTATAGTTAATTGAAAAGAGCTTGGAGGAAATTATGAAGAGCATAAGAGTAAATTCGTATGCCAAGATAAATTTATCCATAGATGTAATTAGAAGACTTGAAAATGGATATCATGAGGTTGATATGGTAATGCAACAAATTGATCTTCATGATGAAGTTCTTTTAAGGTGGTTTGAGGATAAAAATGCTAATGATTTAGAAATACAGTTAAAGACAAATAAATACTATTTGCCAATAGATCAGCGTAATTTGGCATATAAGGCGGCTATTCTCATGAAAGAGTATTTTGGAGAAAATATAAAGGGAACACTTAAAATAGATATTTTAAAAAATATACCTGTTGCAGCAGGTATGGCAGGAGGCAGTAGTAATGGTGCTGCTGTTATTCATGGGATAAACGTTCTTTGGGGACTAAACAAAGACTTAAAAGAATTATGTAAAGTTGCTTCTATATTAGGATCAGATGTTCCATTTACACTAATGGGGCAGGCAAAAGTTAATAAATCTCTTGGAAAAGAGATGAATAATCATAAGTTAGCTACATGTTGTGCTCTTGCGACAGGAACTGGAACTCAGCTTGAACCATTACCGTCTTTTGAAGCAGATATTTTGTTGAGCAAACCGCCTATAAGTGTGTCTACTGCAGAGGTATATAAGGGCATGAATCTTGCTAAATTAGAAAAAAGGCCAAATAACAAACAGCTTATAGTAGGATTAAGAAATAAAGATATAAATAAGATTACAGATAATATGATAAATGTATTGGAACAATATACATTAAAAAAATATGATGTAGTAAATGAGACAAAAGAAAAGATGAAAACCCTATGTCCTAATAGCAAGGTGCTTATGAGCGGTAGCGGTCCTACAATTTTTGGAGTTATGGCTAATAAACAAGAAATGGATAAAGGATATGAGAAGTTAAAGAAAATTAATAAGGAAACTTTTAAAACGAGGACGTTAATATGACCAAGGATTATGAAGTATATAACCATAAAACATTAAGAGAGATTATTTACGATGATTTAAAGAGTCAAATTCTAAGAGGAAAATTAATTCCAGGAACAAGACTTATGGAACTTGATTTATCAAAAAAGATGGGTGCGAGTAGAACTCCTATTAGAGAAGCATTAAAAATGCTTGCAGAGGATAATTTAGTTGCAATTGAACCAAACAAGGGTGCTTATGTTTCTAAAATTTCATTACGCGATCTACTTGAAATAATTGAAATAAGAGAAAGCATGGATGGATCAACTTCTTATCATGCAGCTGAAAGAATTACTGAAAATTTAAAAGAAAAGCTAAATCAAGCTATGTTGAATTATAATAAAGCAGCTTTGGCACAAAATCAAAATGATATGATTAAGTGGGACACAATCTTTCACAGTATAATAGTTGAAGCTACTGGAAATCAAGTGATGATACAGATAGCCGAGCAGATTAGAGAATTAGTTTTAAGATTTAGATATCTATATTATGGAGATTTTGAACGATGCACTAATGTTGAGGCTGAGCATAAGAAAATTTATGATGCAATTATGGCTAAAGATGCTCAAAAAGCAGAAGAAGCGGCTCAGATTCATATAAAAAATATAAGAAAAGATATTATTAGAGCTTATGAAAACCACGGTGGATTTTAAGATTTAAAATAAAATGTAACTGCCACATTAACCCATGAAAATAAATGAAACATTTGAAGGGTGTTAATGTGGCTTTTTTATTGTAATAAAATTAATCTTTTAAAGCTAGCTTAGCTGCTTTTTGGCCGTGGATTATAGTAGTATCAAAAAGTGGGATATCAGTTTGCTTTTGTTGCATCAACAAACCAATTTCAGTACAACCAAGTATTATACCTTCGGCTCCTTGATTTACAAGACTCTGACCAATATCGTAAAACCTTTTAGAAGAATAATCTTTTATTATTCCAAATCCAGTTTCTTCGTATAAGACTTTATCAATAAATTTGCGATCATCAAGAGAAGGAATTAAAACTTCAAGACCATTTTTTTCTAAGCGTCCTTTATAAAATTCTTCTTCCATAGTTATACGAGTACCCATGAGGCCGATTTTTTTTATGCCTTTTGATAGTATTTCATCAGAAGTAGCATCGGCTATATGAAGCATAGGAGTTTTTACATTTTTATTTAAAAAATCGGAGTGCTTGTGCATAGTATTAGAACAGATAATATAAAAATCACAATTTGCAGCGTCAATTTTTTTAGCAGCTTCTAAAAGTACGATTTCTTGTTTATCTTTTTTATTGACAAAAACATCTTGCAAATTGACATTTACTAAAACCATTTGTGCACAGTTATATTCTCCTAGCTTCTTTGCAATATAATCGTTAATGTATTGATACATCTGTAAAGAAGAATGGTAAGATAACCCACCTATCATACCTATAGTTTTCATAAATTTCACCTCCTTATGGTGTTATTTTTAGTGTACTATTTTTACATAATTTTTGTCAATAAACCAAAAAAATAGACATTTATTTAAAAAATGTAGTATAATATTTATGAGTTAATAGTATCTCAATGTATGTGCACTCGTCTACACACCATGTAGGCGTCAAAAATTACCCGGGCGAAATCCGGGTCTTTTTTGTTTTTGGAAATATGTTAAAAATAAAATGGAGATTTGCCTAAACGACAAATCTCCGTTTTTGGTTATATTTAAATTAATTAAATAGAGAGGTAGCTAAATTATTTTTTTCTATCAAGAGTAAGGTTGATTTCCATACGCTTACCATTACGAGCGATAGTAAATGTAACTTTATCACCTGGTTTATGTCTTTTAATAGTTTCAGATAAAGTGTTTAAACTATTAATCGCTGTATCATCTATTGCAAGAACTTGATCGCCAGCTTTAAAACCAGCTTTTTTTGCAAACGATTCGGCAACTTCGTTTATATAAACATTTCCAGCTTGGTCTTGAGTGTAAACCATACCGGAGTAGCCATAGTTTGAAACAGCCTTGCCAGTTTTCATAATCTGATCTGCTACATCTGCAGCATGATTTATAGGAATGGCAAAGCCTAGACCCTCGACATCTGAACCACTAGATTTTGCAACTACGATGCCAACTAGGTGACCATATTGGTCGAACATGCCACCGCCAGAATTTCCGGGATTTACAGAAGCATCTGTTTGTAATAGAGTCATAGGCTGACCATTTATTGTAATTTCACGATCAAGAGAACTTATGATGCCTGCAGTTACTGTACCGCCTAGTTCTCCAAGAGGGTTACCTATAATAACAGACATATCACCAACTGCAAGCTCACTACTATCACCATAAGTTGCTACAGGAAGTTCTTTAGCTTTTATTTTTAAAACTGCAATATCAGTTTCAGGATCAGCACCAACTAAAGTAGCATCATATTGCTTATCGTTATATAAAGTCACATATATTTTAGAAGCACCTTCTATAACGTGATTGTTTGTTATTATATATCCATCTGACTTGATAATTACACCAGAACCAGCACCCTGAGTAACATATTCTTGTAACCAATCGTCAGACTTTACACTTTCAGTTTTTATTTCAACGACAGCTTTTATGTTGTCATTAACGACTTCTTCTACTGTTTTTTCACTGCCAGTAGCTTTCGATAATGTATATCCTTTATTTGTTACACTACCTTTGTTGGTGTTAGACTTGTTATTTGTAAAAACAGAATCATATAGATACATGCCACCAAAAGCACCACCAAAAGCTAGTACAACTACTAGTACAAAAATCAAAGCAAGCTTTTTCTTAGTTAAAAAGATTGGATTAACCGCAGTGTGATCTTTTTTCTTTTTGGGCTTCTTATCTTTTTGTTTTTTATCTTTACTAAAACCTCCTAAATCAAATTCGGTTTCAAAATTATTATTATCATTTGACAATTTAAAATCATCCATGTTAATACCTCCTTATTGCTTTTATATAAGTTAATTATAACAACAATTACTTTCTAAACCATCTATAAATTATGTCACTTTTATGATAAAATTAATAGAATATGTGTAGGTGATTAATATGAATAAAAGTATAGAAAAATTTAACAGATGGATGACTTATCCAAAGATGCCAGAAGCATTACGCTCTGAGCTTAAAGCAATGAGTGGTGACCACAACAAAATTGAGGAAGCCTTTTACAAGGAACTTGAATTCGGAACCTCTGGGTTGAGGGGAATAATGGGCCCCGGATCCAATAGGATGAATTGTTTTGTTGTGGCCAAAGTGACTCAAGGCTTGTCTAATTATATAAATAAAACCTTAAAAAATGCTGAATCAAATAAAAAAAGTCCAAGTGTAGTTTTAAGCTATGATAGTAGACATAATTCAAGAGAATTTGCCAAGATAACGGCTGAAGTATTATCAGCAAACGGTATTACAGCATATATATTCAAAGAGATGCTACCTGTTTCGCTCTTATCATTTGCTATAAGATATTTGGGTTGTGATTATGGTATTATGATGACTGCCAGCCATAACTCAAAGGAATATAATGGATATAAAGTATACAATAGACATGGTGGACAGATTTTAGGCAGTGAACCTCAAGAAATATTAGATGAAATTGATAAAATCGATATTTTTGATGATGTTAAGGCGGCAACAACAGACAATGTTATATGGTTAGGCAATGAAGTAAAGAATGCTTATTTAGAAGAAACAGCAGCTAAATCATTGAGATTTGGTGTAAATACAGAGGGCGATAAGCCAAAAGATATCGAAAATCTTAAAGTTGTATATAGCCCTTTAAATGGATCAGGTAGAGTTCCGGTAAGTGAACTTTTAGAAAAGATAGGACTAAAGCATTTATATTTTGTTCCAGAACAAAATATGCCTGATGGTGATTTTACAACATGTCCAAAGCCTAATCCCGAAAGAGCAGAGGTATATGAACTAGGAATTGCTCTTATGAAAGAGAAAAAGGCTGATTTATTAATTGTCACAGATCCAGACTGTGACAGAATAGGTGTAGCTAGTGGAGATACTATTTTTACAGGAAATCAGCTAGGAATGCTTTTATTTGATTATATCTGTAGAAATAAAAAACCTATGCCACTAAATCCAGTGGCAGTTAGAAGTATAGTTAGCTCACCGATGCTTGATGCTATTGCAGCAAACTATGAAGTAGAAGTAAAAAATACATTAATTGGATATAAATATATCGGTGAAATGATGGACGATTTAAAGGAAAGATATATTTTTGGCTTCGAAGAAGGTAATGGATACTTAGCTTTTGATCATATGAGAGATAAAGATGGTGTATCAACAGCAATGTTAGTTTGTGAAATGACAGCTGAATTTAAGGCTCAAGGTATAACATTAGAAAAAGCATTAAAAAAATTATATAAAAAGTATGGTTATTATGGAGAAAAAGTTATAAACTATTCTTTTGAAGGTAAAGCAGGATTAGAGCGTAGAGAACATGTTATGGACTACTTAAGAGGAGATGTAGAAAACGCCATAAACGGTTATGAGGTTAAGGAAGTTATAGATTATAAGCTTCAGCAAAAGCATTATATAGACCTAGGTATCGGTTCATATACTGAATTGCCAATTTCCAATATTTTAGAATATCATTTTGATAAAGGTCAGAAGTTTATAGTTAGACCTTCGGGAACAGAGCCAAACTTAAAAGCATATTTATTTGCAAGAAGTAAATATCAAGGTGGTGTGGCTAAGCGAATAGAAAAAATGGATAAAGAAATAACAAGAATAGTAAATGAGGAGCAGTAAATATGAGTAAAAGTAAAGTATTAATTGGACTAGATAAGAGTGGCTCTTATAGAGTTCATTTGACAATTACAACAGGTATTGTTGAAGAGGCGAGAAAAATGCACAATACTACACCTCTTGCAACAGCAGGACTTGGAAGAGTTTTAACTGCAACAGGCATGATGAGCCTTCAGTTAAAAGGTAAGAGAGATAAAATCTCAGTACTATTTCAAGGAGATGGTCCAGCAAAACAGATTTTAGCTACAGGCTATGCATCGGGACAGATTAAGGGATATATATCAAATCCTGATGTTGATTTGCCATTGACAAAAGAGGGCAAGCTTGATGTAGGCGGTTCTCTTGGAATTGGACAACTTACAGTTACAAAGGATTTAGGTCTAAAAGAACCTTATGTTGGAAGTATAGCACTTGTAAGTGGTGAAATCGCTGATGATTTAACAGCATATTATTATATTAGTGAACAGCAAAATACTTCAATTGCTTTAGGCGTAAAAGTTGGAGTAGATCAGCAAGTTCTTGCAGCAGGAGGTATGTTTATTCAGATGCTTCCAAATGCACAAGATGAAGCAATTGATGCTCTAGAAAAGATGCTTGCAGATGTTAAGCCTATGACAACAAATATTGAAGAGGTTGTTCTTGCAGGGGCAGGTAAATCAGAAGAAGGCTTATTAGTAGATCTTATGGATAAAATTTTTGCTGATATAGATGATGAATTTAAACCTGAAGTTTTAGAATACAAGGAAATGGAATTTAAATGTGACTGTAGCAGAGAAAGATTAGAAAAGGCTCTTATGACAATCGGTAAAAAAGATTTAACAGAAATATTAGAAAAAGATGGACAGGCAGAACTAGAATGTCATTTCTGTGGCAAAAAATATATTTTTGATGAAGCGGATATTAAAAAAATGCTCGAAAATATGTAAAGGAAGGGAGGCTTGACTGATGAAAGATGTAACAATTAAAATTGTCGGCAAGCATATACATGACAATATCGATGAAGAGCAGATGGAACTTGTAACTGAAGCTAAAATGTATGAAAGAAATGGAGTTCTTTATTTGCTTTATGATGAAAGTGAATTTACAGGTATGGAAGGCATCAAGACTAGACTTAGATTAGAAGGCAATAGCTTAAAACTTTCTAGAAGTGGCAAGATGGGGATTGATAGTGAGATGAGATTTGAAGAAGGCAAACGCTTTGAAAATAAATATCAGACACCAATGGGACCTATAGCCGTTGAAATTTTAACTAATGAGTTTGAAAATACTATGACATATGAAGGAATAGGCAAACTATCACTAGATTATAGTATGAGTCTTAAAGGCCTAACAGAAGGTAGAAGCAAATTAGATATTGAATTTGTAGGAGTGAAATGTGATGAATAATAAAAAATGGGCAAGAATGGTTGCTTGGGTTCTTGTAGGTGCGATGGTTGTTACATCTGCAGGGATATTAGTGTTTATGTAAATATAGTTTTGTAAATATAAAGAAAGGAATAAATAATGTATAAAATCGGATTTGATGCTGAAAAATACATAGAGCTTCAATCTAAGCATATCGTTGAAAGAATACGTGAAGGCAACGGTGAAAGATTGTATTTAGAATTTGGAGGTAAACTTGTACATGATAAGCATGCTATGAGAGTGCTTCCTGGTTTTGATGAAAATGCCAAGATTAAGTTGTTACAAAAGTTAAGTGATCAAGTTGAAGTTATTATCTGTGTATATGCAGGTGATATTGCGACAAATAAAACAAGACAGGATTTTGGTATCACTTATGATCTTGAGGTTATGAGATTAATTGACATGTTCAGAAAATATGGACTTGCAATCAACAGTGTTGTAGTTACAAGATACGAAGAAAATCCTGCAGTAGATATATTTATTAATAAATTAGAACGTAGAGGTATAAAAACATATAGACATAAATTCACAAAGGGATACCCTACAGATGTAGAAACAATTGTAAGTCCAGAAGGATATGGGGCAAATCCTTATATTGAAACAACAAAACCTCTTTGTGTAGTGACAGGTCCCGGAGGTGGAAGTGGTAAGTTAGCTACTTGTTTATCACAGCTATACCATGAAAACATCAGAGGGCGTAAAGCACGCTACGCAAAGTTTGAGACATTCCCTGTATGGAATATTCCGCTAAAGCACCCTGTAAATGTTGCTTACGAAGCTGCTACAGCTGACTTAAAAGACGTGAATATGATAGATTCATTTCACTTAGAAGAGTATGGTGTAAAGACTGTAAATTACAATAGAGATATTGAGGTATTTCCAGTAGTAAAGAGAATTATCGAAAAGATTACAGGTGGCGAATGCGAATATAAATCTCCTACTGACATGGGTGTAAATATGGTAGGTTACGGTATTGTTGATGATGAGGTTTGTAAAGAAGCAGCTAAACAGGAAATTATTAGAAGAGTTTTGATTGCTCAGTGCGATTATAAAAAAGGTAAAATTGATGAAAGCTCTGAAGAGAGAGTTAGACTTCTTATGGAAGAGGTTGGCGCTCACATAAGTGACCGTAAGGTGGTTGAAAAAGCTAGAGAGTACGCTGAGTATAAAAGAGAGTTAGATACTTCATTTGAAAACGTAGTAGTCGTTGCAATAGAACTTCCAAATGGTAAAATCATTACAGGCAGAAACTCAGAACGTATGGCTGCAGCACCAGCAGCAATCTTAAATGCCGTAAAAAATTTAGCAGGAATGGCAGATCCTGTTCATCTCATTGCGCCGCACGTGTTAAAGGGTATTCAGGATTTAAAGAAAGATATATTAAAACAAGAGAAAACTAGCTTAAATGTAGAAGAAGTTTTAAATGCTCTTACAGTATCAGCTAGTACAAATCCAAGTGCAGAACTTGCAGTTGAAAAATTAAAGCTACTAAGAGGCTGTAAGGCTCATTGCACAGCTATACTAAATGACAAAGATGAACAGCTTTTTGGAGATTTAGGTATCGATATAACATGCGATCCAGAATTTTCAACAAATAATTTATATTTTAAATAAGTGAAGTTGCCAATAAGAAACGAAAGGATGACTAGATGTACGGACAATTTTTTGTAATGTTTGCGATGATATTCACAGGGTATATTATGCGCAAAATTAACTTTATCAAGGAGGAAATGAACAATAGCTTAAATAAATTTATTGTTTATTGCGCTTATCCATGTATGCTCACATACAACATAGGAACTATGAAGATGAACGCGGCATTGATAAAGGACTTTTTACTAATGATGACGATATCATTTGCTATGTTATTAATCTTTGCATTTATAACTAGATTATATACAAAGGCAAGACATTTCCCAGACAGAGCAAGTAGCGTTTCCGAGCTATGTATGACCTGCCCTAACAATGGATTTATGGGATTTCCTATGGCATTGTCTTTTTTAGGTTCACAGGGTCTATTTCTTATGACTGCTCAAAATTCTGCAATGAACATATTCTTCTTCTCATACGCTTTATACGCCTTGAGAAGAAACAATGAAAATAAAAGTAAGTTAACTGTTAGTACAGTAATAGGATCAACTATAAAAGTGCTTTTAAACCCAAATATATTAGCACTTTTTGTAGGATTCTTTTTCTGTCTAACTGATATTCCGCTTGATAATGCAATCGGAACTTATTTAAACTATATTGGCGGTGCAGCAACTCCTATGGCTATGATTTTTATAGGTTCAACTCTTGCAGGTAGTAAGTTTTTTGAAATGCTTAGAAATCATATCGTATGGGAATCAGCTATTATCAAACTAATAGTTTTACCAATAATTGTTGCAATTGCAATGCTTATTTTACCACTTGATACTAATTTTAAAGTAATAATGGTTCTTGGGGTTTGTTTCCCAACGGCTGCAACAGTTCCGATGCTTGCAGAACAAGAAGGTCAGAGTCATGAACTAGCAAGTAGAATACTGTTTTTTACAACAGTGGTGTCTATGGTAACGGTGCCATTTACTATCACATTGATAAAATTATTATTCCTTTAGGAGCGACAAAGGAGGAGTACTATGAATGTTAAAGTTGATTTATCTAATCTAGGCTTAGATGAAAAAGAATTGTCTGCATATCAAAAAAATGTTGATGATGCCATCGATGAATTATGGTCTGATAAAAATCCTCATACTCAGTGGGTTAAACTGCCCATGAGAGTTAATAGAGAAGAACTAGAAGAAATGTTTACAACTGCCATAGCAGCCCAAGATAGTTGTGGCTTGTTTGTTGTAATCGGCAATGGTGGTTCTTATCTTGGTATCAAGGCCGCTATCGAGGCTATTGGGGAAAAAATCGCTACAGTTCCAGAAGTAGAGTTTATAGGTGAAGGAATCTGTGGAAATGATTTTGCAAGAGTTGTGGAGCGTATGAGACATTATGAGGTTAATGTTTGTGTAATTTCTAAGTCTGGAGAAACTCCTGAAACAATTGCTTCATATCAGGTAATTAAGGAGTATATGTTTAATCGCTACGGCAATGAAGTTGCACCTAAACGTATAATGATTATGACAGGTGAAGGAGAAAGTACTTTAAGAGATTTAGCTGAAAAGGATGGTTGTGGAATCTTTAAGATTTCTAAAGATTATTCAGGAAATTACGGTATATTAAGTCCAGCAAGTTTGTTTCCAATGGCTGTTGCTGGAATTGAAATTGATAGACTTTTATCAGGTGCAGAGGTTATGGCTACTGATACTGCTTGGGATATTGATGCAGGTAATTATGCAGTTGCAAGAAGGCTTCTTAATGATAGAGGAAAACTAGTTGAAATCTTTCAGTATAGTCAACCTAATCTTGAAAGTTTAGCTTTATGGATTTCTCATTTATTTATGGAAAGTGATAGTAAAAATGGCAAGGGAATATATACTACGACTATGAATCTTTCAAGGGATTTTAAGGCTAAAGGACAGTTTATGAAAGGCGAAACTCCCGCTTTTTATGAAACTGAAATCTATGTTGATGAGCCTACTGATGATATTAAACTTCCAAAGGATATTATTGATAAGACTGAGTCTGATACTTTTGGTGAGCTTAATAGAGTTATTGCTGAAAAGATGAAAGAAGCTTATAGAACTGAAGAATCTGATAGTATTAAGATTGAAATCCCTAAGATGGATGCATTTAATCTTGGTCAGTTAATTTATTTTTTCCTTATGAGTGCATCAATTTCAGCTCATATGTTTGGCGTAGATCCGTTTGAAAGAAGTTTAATAGATAGATTTAAGGAAAAGCTTAATATATTTAAATAGATAATTGAGAGCTAGCAGCTATGATGCTAGCTCTTTTGTTAATAAATAGTCAAATAATTTAGAAAAAAACGACATAGAGGGTTTACAAGATATTTTGGCGTGTTATAATATATGTAAAGAGTTAGTTAATTTTTTAACAATAAACGTACAAAAAAGTAAAATATTTATTTGAGAGAGAATTTGTTTATTGAGGAGGACGAAACTATGAAAATTGGAGTATTAGGAACAGGCACAATGGGCGCAGGTATCATCCAGGTTTTAGCACAGAACGGATATGAAGTTCTTTTAAGAGCAAGAAGACAGACTTCAGTTGATGGTGGTATTGCCAAAGTAACTAAAAATCTTGATAAATTAGTAAAAAAAGAAAAGATTACAGAAGCAGATAAGGATGAAATTTTAGGAAGAATTCATGGATCAACTGATATTGCTATCGTTAAAGATGCAGACCTTATTATTGAAGCTGCCACAGAAGATATGGAAGCTAAAAAAGCACTATTTAAAGAATTAGATGAACTATGTGGACCAGACACTATTTTAGCAACAAATACATCTTCACTATCAATTACAGAAATAGCTGCAGCTACAAATAGACCTGATAAGGTTGTAGGTATGCATTTCTTTAATCCAGTACCAGCAATGAAGCTAGTTGAAATTATCAAGGGGCTAACAACATCTGATGAAACAAGAGATGCAGTAATAGATCTTGCAGTTGCATTAAAGAAAACTCCTGTAGAAGTTGCAGAAGCTCCAGGATTCGTAGTAAATAGAATTTTAATACCTATGATTAATGAGGCTATTGGTATTTTAGCAGATGGAGTTGCAGATGCAGAAGGTATAGATAATGCTATGAAGTTAGGTGCTAATCATCCAATGGGACCTTTAGCATTAGGTGACTTAATTGGTCTAGATGTTGTTCTAGCAATCATGAATGTATTATACACAGAATACGGTGATTCTAAATATAGACCACATGTATTACTAAAGAAGATGGTAAGAGCAGGTAAGTTAGGTCAGAAGACTGGAGAAGGATTCTTCAAGTATGACAGATAGTATATAAATCGAAATAAACTTAATATAAAATCAAAAGAAGTCAACAATCTGTTGACTTCTTTTTTTGGTATTGTATTAATTAATCTATTTTATTGCAAATTTTGTTTTCATAAGGGCTGCGCCAATACCAACAACAATGATACCAGCAACGATTGCTTCAGGTATACCATTGATACCGATTATGCCTAATATGAAGCTATAAACTGCATTAGTTGCAACTTCATTAGCTTGAGCATAAGCATCTTTAAAGAAAACGAAAATTAAATTCATTACTAATAGTGTGTTTGTTAGTGAGCCTAAGACACCAGCAACTCCAAGGCCGATGCTCATACGCTTTTTAGAAATTTCAGTTTTGCGCTTTGTAATTAGCTTATAAACATAGTAAGGAACAATTCCTACTAAGATACGTGGTACCATGCAAATAATTATACTACCAAGACCGCCATGCACATCACCTAATGAAATAAATGGTGAAAATACAAAGGATGTTGCAGTTGGGTTAATTGTGTTGTTAATCAAGCTGGTTAAACCAAATACACCGCCTAAAAAAGCTCCCTTTTTAGGTCCTAGCATCAATGAACCTATGATTACTGGAACATGGATGATTGTGGCTCTTGTGAAGCCTAAAGGAATATAACCGATAAATGGGGTAAATGCCATGATTACGATTATTCCACTAAACAAAGCTAGCTGTACAAGTCCAAGTGTACGCTGTGATGATGCATTTCTTGTTGAAATATTATTCATTTTTCCTCTCCTTGTTATCATTCTCTTTTGAGATATAATACAATACGCAACTATTATAAGGTTTAAGAAGTTTTTTTTCAAGGAAATCATGCAAATTAACTAATAAAGATGTTATAATAAATTGTTAAAAAGAAATATTTGAGAATGGTAGGTTGGTTATTAATGACTGATAAAAATATAAAAGTTGATGAAATAAAAGAAGTTAAAGAAGAAAAGCAAAAAGAAATAGAAGGCATTTTGGAAATCGCTGATGGTGGATTTGGCTTTTTAAGATTTGATAACTTTTTAACTAGTGAAGATGATGTTTATGTGGCAAATAGTCAGATTAGACGTTTTAATTTAAAAACAGGAGATAAGGTGGCTGGTATTGCAAGAGAACCAAGACAAGGTGAAAGATTTGGAGCTCTTCTTATGATTAATGCTATTAATGGAGAAAATCCTGAAAATAGCAAGAAAAGACCTGATTTTGATAAGCTTACACCTATATTCCCTAATAGAAGAATAAAATTAGAAGATGGTAAAGATCTATCTATGAGGTTGATTGATTTAGTTGCGCCTATTGGTTTTGGACAAAGAGGATTAATTGTTGCTCAGCCAAAGGCAGGTAAGACTGTTCTTATGAAAAAAATAGCAGCGAGCATTGAAAAGCACCATAAGGATGCAGAACTTATCATTCTTTTAGTAGACGAAAGGCCAGAAGAAGTTACTGATATGAAGCGTTCACTTAAGGGAGATGGTGAGGTAATATACTCTACTTTTGATGAACAGCCAGCTCATCATGTTAAAGTTGCTGAAATGGTACTTGCAAGGGCCAAGAGATTAGCAGAGCATGGCAAGGATGTTATTGTGCTTATGGATAGCATTACTAGACTTGCAAGAGCATACAATTTAGTTGTGCCAGCTTCAGGAAGAACTTTGTCAGGAGGACTTGATCCGGCATCTTTATATAAGCCTAAAAAGTTTTTTGGTGCTGCCAGAAATCTTGAAGAGGGAGGCAGTATAACTATTTTGGCAACAGCGCTTGTAGACACAGGAAGTCGTATGGATGATGTTATCTTTGAGGAATTTAAGGGAACGGGTAATATGGAACTTCATTTAGATAGAAGTTTATCAGAAAAGAGAATTTTCCCAGCGATTGATATAAATAGATCAGGAACAAGAAAAGAAGACTTGTTGATGTCACCTGAGGAACTGATGACTGTTTGGCGCATGAGAAAGGCTATGTCAGCTAAATCTGTGCAGGAAGTCACAGAAACTATAATAGATAATATGGCTATGACAAAAAATAATAAGGAATTTATTTCACTTATAGATAAGATTATAGAAGATTAACGGAGGTTTTATGGGACTATTAGTTTCAGATGTAGTTAAGATGGCAGAAGCTCAGCTAAAAGAAGCAGGAATAGAAAATGCTAAGGGTGAAGCCGAGCAGATTTATTGTCATTTAAAGAGAATAGATAGGACTGGATTTTTTATGAGATGGTCAAAAGAATCTAGTGATCTTGATACAGAAAAATATTTTAGATTGATAGATGAGAGAGCAAAAAGAAGACCGATGCAACATATTCTTGGAGAAACAGAGTTTATGGGATACACTTTTGTGGTAAAAGAAAATGTACTTATCCCGAGGATGGATACTGAGGTTTTAGTAGATGAAGCACTTAAACTGATTAACCATAAAGACAGTGTACTTGATTTATGCTGTGGATCGGGAATCATCGGCATATCGCTGGTATTGTGTGCTGAGGAAGCTAAGAAGACTATTAAGATGACTTCTGTTGATATCAGCGATGATGCTATCGCTTTGACTAAAGAAAATGCTCAACTAAATAATGTTAAGTTAGAAATATATAAAAGCGACTTGTTTGAAGGGATTAAAAGAAAAAAGTATAATTTAATCGTTTCAAATCCACCATATATTAGAAGTGATGTGATACCTACTTTGGATGTTGAAGTTAGAGACTATGACCCGATTAATGCTTTAGATGGCGGTGAGGATGGTCTTGATTTTTACAGACAAATAGTGAATAAGGCGCCAGATCACTTAAAGAAAAAAGGATATTTAGTATTTGAGATAGGCCATGATCAAGGAGTAAGTGTTGCAGAGCTTATGAAGCAGAGTGGTAGCTTTGAAAATATTGAAATATCACAGGACTTAGCTGGAAATGACCGTATGGTAAAGGGACAGCTTAAGGGTAAAAAATAAATAAATATTAAAATACGTACTGAGAGCTGAGGGCAGAAATGTACCGAGGAGGAAGGCGGATATATTGGTAAACCGACTATTTTATAGTAGGCTAGTTTTGGTATGCTAATAAGCCATTCCTCCCGGAAAATTCTCCGAGAGGAATTTTTTTATGAAGAAAAATGAAATTATAAAAGCACTAAAGAGTAAAAGTTTTGATGAATATTATAAACAAGCAGACAAAATAAGGAAAAAAGAAAAAGGCAATGAAGTATTTATTAGAGCAATTATAGAATTTAGTAGTTATTGTACTATGAGATGTCAGTATTGTGGCCTAAATTGTACTAATAAAGATGCCATAAGATATCGCATGGAGACAAAAGAAATTATAGAAATAGGAACTAAAGCTATAAAGGCAGGCTATAAAACGTTGGTGCTCCAGGGAGGCGAAGATCCACTTTTTAAAGATGGAAAAAGACTTCAAGAGGTTATCCATGAGATTAAAGATAAGCATCCTGATATAGCTATAACTTTAAGTGCAGGAGAACTTAAACCAAATGTGTTAAAAATGTTAAAGGAGGCAGGAGCCGATAGGTATTTGCTTCGCCATGAGACTTCTGATAGGAAATTATATGAGAGTCTCCATCCAGGCAAGACTTTTAAAGAAAGAAAAGAGACTTTAGAAACTCTAAAAGCTTTAGGCTATGAAACAGGTAGTGGATTTATGGTTGGCATTCCAGGGCAGCAAATAGAATCATTGGCAGATGATTTACTTTTTTTAAAGGATATACACTGTGATATGGCAGGAATGGGTCCGTATATTTCTCATCCTAAGACATCTCTTAGAGGAAATCCTAACGGAAGTGTGGAACTGACAAAGAGATGTGTTGCTATAGCAAGAATTCTTTTACCTGAGGCAAACTTACCTGTGACTACAGCAATAGGAGTTTTAAATCAGGAAGAGAGACGAAATGCTTTTGGATGTGGAGCTAATGTAATTATGAGAAAAGTTAATCCTGCAAAGTATAAAAAGGCTTATGAAATATATCCAGCTGATTTAGGAGAGACTGATATAGTTAGAGAACGCGTTGAGCTTGAAGAGATGATAAATTCAATTGGTAGAGTGCCAGTGTAAAATAGGAGGTAAAAAATGGCAGTATATAACAGTAAAAGTAAAATTGCAGAGGAATTCATTTCAGATGAAGTTATAAGAGAAACATTAGATTATGCTACTAAGCATAAAGATGATTTAGATATGATGAGAAAAATAATCGATAAAGGGCGTAAAGCGGAAGGGTTGACATATAAGGAAGCTATGACTCTTTTAGAATGTGATAATCCTGAAATTATAGATGAAATATTTCATTTGGCTAAGGAAATAAAAGAAAAATTTTATGGTAATAGAATAGTTATGTTTGCGCCGTTGTATCTTTCTAATTACTGTGTTAATGGATGTGTGTATTGTCCTTATCATGGTCAAAACAAGCACATTAAAAGGAAAAAGTTGACTCAGGAAGAAATTAAAGAAGAAGTAATTGCTTTGCAAGATATGGGACATAAAAGGCTTGCTCTTGAGACAGGAGAGGATCCTAACATGAATCCTATTGAATATGTTCTTGAAAGCATAAATACAATTTATAATATTAAACATAAAAATGGAGCTATTAGAAGAGTAAATGTAAATATTGCAGCAACGACAGTGGAAAATTACAAAAAGTTAAAAGAAGCTGGCATAGGCACATATATTTTATTTCAGGAAACGTATAACAAAGAAAGTTATGAAGCTCTTCATCCAACAGGTCCAAAGAGTGATTATGCTTATCATACAGAAGCAATGGACAGAGCTATGGAGGCTGGAATTGATGATGTAGGATGCGGAGTTTTATATGGCTTAGAAAATTACAAGTACGATTTTGTTGGGATTTTAATGCATGCAAAGCATTTAGAAGATACATATGGTTGTGGACCTCATACTATTTCTGTGCCACGTATTAGGCCAGCAGATGATATTGATCCAGATACATTTGATAATGGTGTGCCAGATGATATATTTAAGAGAATTATTGCAGTACTTCGTATTGCAGTACCATACACTGGCATGATTATGTCCACAAGAGAGAGCCAGGAAATGAGAAGAGAGGCTCTTGAAATAGGTATCACTCAAATTTCTGGTGGTTCAAGAACTAGTGTAGGTGGCTATGTTGAAGAGGAAGATGAAGAAGATAATAGTGCACAGTTTGATGTGTCTGACAAGAGAACGTTAGGTGAAGTTGTAAAATGGTTGATTGAACTTGGTTATGTTCCATCATTTTGTACAGCATGCTATAGAGAGGGGAGAACTGGTGATAGATTTATGAGTCTTTTAAAAGCTGGGCAGATTTCGAATATTTGTCAGCCTAATGCACTTATGACATTGACAGAGTTTTTAGAGGATTATGCTGATGAAGAAACTAAGAAAAATGGTGAAGAGCTTATTTCAAAAAGGCTTGAGATAATTCCAAATGAAAAAGTTAGAAAATTAGCAAAAGAACATATTGCTAATATAAAGATTGGAAAGAGGGATTTTAGATTTTAGAGGAGGAGATTATGAGTCTAAATCAAACACCGAGAGCGAATAGATTACATATAGGTATATTTGGAAAAACTAATAGCGGTAAAAGCTCCCTCATAAATTGTTTGATAGGTCATGAAGTGGCATTGGTTTCAGAAATGGCTGGGACTACTACAGATCCTGTTTATAAATCTATGGAACTTCATCCTATAGGACCTGTAGTTTTTATCGATACAGCAGGATTTGATGATAACACAATTTTAGGTAAGCAGAGGGAAAAATTAACTGAAGATATTATTAAGAAAACAGATGTTGCAATAGTGATATTTGATGAGAGTGATTTAAGAGAGGAAGCCAAATGGATAAAGATGTTAGAGGATGCTAATGTTTCTATTATTCCTGTAGTTAGTAAGGCTGATGTTTTAGACAGAGCGAGCTTAGTTTTAAGGATTAAGCAGAAACTAGAGATAGACCCTGTTATAATTTCTGCTCATGAAGGTTCTAAGACAAGAGAAATCGTTATAGATAAAATAGCGGCTGCCATTCCTGAAGATTATCAAAGACAAACTATTTTAAGAAATCTTGTACCTGAGGATAGTTTGGTGGTTTTAGTGATGCCGCAAGATATACAGGCGCCTAAAGGAAGGTTGATTTTGCCTCAAGTACAGACTATAAGAGAGGTTTTAGACACTAGATGTACAGCTGTTTGTACAACTGTTGACGGTTTAGAGAGAACTTTAAATGCTTTAAACGAATCACCGAAATTAATAATTACAGATAGTCAGTGCTTTAAAGAAGTTAGAGATATGAAACCAAAAGAAAGCAAGCTTACATCATTTTCAGTGTTATTTGCCGCATACAAAGGAGATATAAGGTCATTTATAAATGGAGTTAATGCAATTGATAAATTAGATGAATCATCAAGGATTTTAATTGCAGAGGCTTGTACTCATGCACCTTTAGAGGAGGATATTGGCAGAGTTAAAATACCAGCTATGTTTAAAAAAAGATTTGGGGCAAATCTTCGTATTGATATAGTGTCAGGAAATGATTTTCCTGATGATTTAAGCTGTTATGATTTGATCATTCACTGTGGTGGGTGTATGTTTAATAGAAAATATATGATGAATAGAGTTCTTGATGCTAAGGAGCAACATGTTCCTATGACAAATTATGGGATTACAATAGCTTATCTTAAAGGAATCTTAGATGAGGTGGTCTACTAAGTTTATTATCAAATTTTATAAGTGAAATTGTTAAATTATTATTGACAATTATATTTTACGGTGGTAAAGTGAATATAATTTAATACTAAACCGATGACGAGGGAATAAAACTGTTAGAACGGCTTAAAGCGAGCTTGGGATGGTGTGAGCCAAGTAAGTGACAGTGACAGAAAGTGGGCCTCTGAGGGCGAAATGAACAGCTTTTTTTACAGCCTAGTAGTGGAGACGTGACGCCAACGTTATGGGCGAGGAGTGTGATGGCACTCTGCAGAGTGAATAGCTTTAAGAGCTATTAATTAAGGTGGTACCGCAGGCATACGCTTGTCCTTATTTTAGGATAGGCGTATTTTTTTGTATCACAGCAGAGACATCAAGGTAAGACAGAAAGGAGATAAAACTAATGACAAATGAACAAAACACATTGGTCAAAAAAAGAGATGGGTTTTCATCTAAAATCGGATTTATTATCGCATGCATAGGCTCAGCTGTAGGTATGGGAAATATATGGATGTTTCCATACAGAGTAGGACAGTTTGGTGGTGCAGCATTTTTAGTTCCGTATTTTATCTTTGTAGCATTGCTTGGTGTTACAGGTATCGTAGGGGAAATTACTTTAGGTAGATCTATGAAGACTGGACCTCTTGGAGCTTTTGGAAAAGCTATGAAAAGAAGAGGACTTAAAGGTGGAGAAGCAATTGGTATGATTCCAGTAATCGGCTCTCTTGCCACAGCTATTGGCTATACGGTAGTAATGGCATGGATAATTAAGTTTTTTGTAGGATCTATTACAGGTAGTGCTATGCGAGCTGAAGATAGTGGTGCATATTTTGGACAGTTAGCATCTAACTTTGGTGCAGTGCCATGGCATATAATTGTAGTAATCGTTACATTTTGTTTAATGGTTTTTGGTATTGCTAAAGGTATTGAAAAAGTAAATAAATTTATGATGCCAGCATTTTTCTTCTTATTTGTAATAATTGCTATAAGAGTTGCATTTTTACCTGGTGCAGGAGAAGGATATACATATTTATTGAAACCGCAATGGAGTGCACTTGCAGACCCTATGACATGGGCTTACGCACTTGGTCAGGCATTTTTCTCTTTGTCTCTTGCAGGATCTGGCACAGTAGTTTACGGTAGTTATATAAGTGAAAAAGAAGATATTGTATCAAGTGCTAAATATATTGCTATATTTGATACTTTAGCGGCTATGGTTGCAGCATTAGTTATTATTCCAGCGGTATTTGCGTTTAATATGGATCCTATGGCAGGACCACCATTAATGTTTATTACTATGCCTAGCATATTTAAACTAATGCCATTAGGACAGCTTATTGCTATTATTTTCTTCTTAGCAGTAATGTTTGCAGGATTTACTTCACTTGTCAATTTGTATGAAACACCAATAGAAGCTCTTGAAGAAAAATTTGGGATTAGTCGTAAAACAGCAGTAGCAATAATTTTAGCAATTGGACTAATTGTAGGATTATTTATCGAAAATGGCGATGTGGTTTCAGCATGGATGGATGTTGTATCAATCTATATTGTTCCGTTAGGTGCCCTTCTTGCAGCTATAATGGTTTACTGGGTTTGTGGCAAGGGCTACGCTAGGCAGCACGCACAGATTGGTAGAATAAAACCTATAGGTGGATGGTTTGAACCATTATCAAAATATGTATTTTGTGGTGTAACAGTAATAGTTTATATACTAGGTATTGTGTATGGAGGCATAGGCTGATAAAAAATTTAAATATTTTTTAAAAAAGCTTGAAATTGCAACGGTTTATATGATATAGTAAATAGGCTGTTAAAACAGCTAAAATAAAAATTATGCAAAGGCATTGCCTGAGCAGGAAAGAGGTAATAGCATGAAACAGGGAATCCATCCAGATTACAAGGAATGTAAAGTAACTTGCGCATGCGGCAACACATTTATGACAAAGTCAACTGAAGAAGAAATGAGACTTGACGTTTGCTCAGCTTGCCATCCGTTCTTTACAGGTCAGCAGAAGTTCATCAACCGTGGTGGACGTGTTGAAAAGTTCAAGAACAAGTACAATTTGGACTAAGAAAATTAAAAAACTGTCAATTAGCGGGGTTGCTAATATGGCAGTTTTTTTTGTGGTTTTAAAAGATACAGATATAAAAAAAGAGAACTTGAAAAATTGCAATTTGAATTAAGCATTGAATAGTAAAAGATAAAAAGAGGCCAGGGAAGGCCTCTTTTTATGGTAGTGTGGTTTTCATATGTGCCATACCGGTTTCAACTATTTGGTTCAGTTTGATCTCCTTTAATTTTTGTCTATAGTTGTTTTCGGCCTGGAACAAAAAATCTAAAATATTATCTTCGATTTGTTGTACAGTAGATGAATCATCGAAGACTTTTTCTACAAGGTGAGTAGTTTCAGCGAAACGTTCCTCTCCTTCAATAGCATTGAAAATATCTAGAAATGTTATTTCATCAGTAGATTTATTTATAACAAAACCGCCAAGCTTACTTGCTTTAGATTTTATTAATCCAGAAACTACAAGTTGACGTGTTATCTTTTTTAAGTAAGAATCAGACACTCCAAGACGTTTACTTAAATCGATACTTTTAACTGGTAAATTTTGTGTTGCTAAAATAATTAATATACAAATAGCTTGTTCAAAGCTTTTACGAATTTTCATTGAAAATACTCCATTTCTTATAATAAATAATAATATGACAAATTGTGTATTGACATTCAAAGTAATAGTAATATAATGTTTATCTGTAGATATTATATATCCATAGATATTATTTGTCTATAATTTTGTGAATAATAAATATAAAAGAAAGGTGAAAGTTGTGAAAAAGAAGAGAAGAAAAATATTCTTTCCTATGATCAAGCGTGAATGGAGTGCACTTCGCCAAAATTGGTGGCTTAAGCTTGTACTTTTAGTTATCATATTCATTCCGATCATATACACAGGTGTCTTTTTAGGTTCTATGTGGGATCCATATGGTAATACTAATGAGATACCCGTGGCAGTAGTAAACCACGATAAGGCAGTAGAATTTAATGATAAAAAGCTAGATGTGGGTAAGGAATTAGTTGACAATTTGATGGATAACGATGCCATGAAATTTGAAGTAGCTGATGAGAATAAGGCTAATGAAGGCTTGAAAAAAGGCGATTATTATATGATAATCAATATTCCAGAAGACTTTTCTAAAAATGCTACAACGCTATTAGACGATAAACCAAAAGAAATGGTTATTGAGTACACTACAAACCCTGGAAAAAACTATATTGCATCTAAAATGGATGAGACAGCCATTAATAAGATAAAAAATTCAGTGTCAGCATCAGTAACTGAAACTTATGCAAGAACATTGTTTGATTCTATTGATATAATGAGCGAAGGATATAGTAAAGCTGCAGATGGCAGTAAAAAATTGAGCCAAGGAACTGTGAAATTAGCTGAAGGTAATAGCACAATCAGTAGCAATTTAAATGTATTAGCATCAAGTTCGCTTACATTTAAGGATGGTGTTTCAAAGCTTGAAGGTGGACTAAATAAGTACACAGCTGGAGTAAGTCAAGTAGATAAAGGAGCAGGTCAGCTAAAAGGCGGTATAAATACACTTGCTAGTAAAACAGGAGAGCTTTCTAAAGGCGTATCACAGTTGAAAGATGGAAGTGGCACACTAAAAGCTGGAGTAAGTGAGTATACTGGCGGTGTTTCTGAGGCTAAAAAAGGCATAGATAAATTAGCAAACTCAAGTAGAGAGTTAAAATCAGGAGCAAGCAGTTTATCAAAAGGATTAAACAGTGCAGCACTTTTGACTAATGGTATAAATGCACAGGTTAAAGGTATGCCAGATCAGATAGATAAACTGATTGTAGGCGTAATAAATAATGATAAATTGCCAAATGAGGTAAAAATTAAAATAATAAATGAAAGTTTAGTAACCCTTAAAGGACAGTTAACAGCCCAATCGCAAGACCCAACTAAGATGGGATTAATTCAAGCTATGGGTGTGCTAAATGATGGAGTAGGTAAAGCTAAAGCTGGCAGTCAGGCTCTTGAGCAAGGAATAAATAACTATACTGCAGGTGTAGGTCAGCTACAGGCAGGAATCAATGAAATAGATAAAAATTCAGCGGCTTTAGTTGAAGGTGCAGGTCAGTTAGATAGTGGTATTGCACAATTAAAAGGTAACACACCAGCATTAGCATCAGGTGTTAAAGCATTAAACAGTGGAGCTACAGCACTTAAAGATGGAACATCAAAGCTTAAGAGTAATAGTGGCGCATTGCTAAGTGGAGCGTCACAGCTAAAGGATGGATCACAGAAAATAAGTGATGGGGCAGGTAAGCTAGCAGCTGGTTCAAGTCAGCTTGGAGGTGGCATTGCCCAGTTACAAGCAGGAGCTAATACATTAAATAAAGCTCTTATAAAGGGAGCAAAAGAAAGTAATTTAAAATCAGATGATGAAACTTATAAAATGATGGCAGAGCCAGTTAAAACTAGTGATAAGGAAATTTCAGTTGTAAAAAATAATGGTAGTGCTATGGCTCCATATATGATGTCAGTAGCTTTGTATGTTGCTGCTATGGCATTTACATTGATGTATCCATTATTAAAGCATATACAAAAGGCTAAATCTGGTTTAAGATACTGGGCAGGTAAAGCTTCAGTTATGTATCCTGTTGCAATAGGCGCTGCAGTGATAATGGTTGGATTACTAATGGCTGTAAATGGTCTAGAACCTCAGCAAGTAGGAATGACATTTGTATTTGCTATACTAGTTTCTATGGCATTTATGTCTATGATTGTGTTCTTTAATGCAGCATTTGGTCGTGTAGGTGAATTTTTGATGTTAATATATATGGTAATAAATCTAGGTGGTTCAGCAGGGACTTATCCACTAGAAACATCAGCACCTTGGTTTAAGACAATACATCCATTTGTACCTTTTACATATAGTGTAGATGGATTTAGAAATGTAATTTCAATGGATGATCCTAGTGCTATTGCAGGAGATATCAAGTTATTTATATTAGTTATAATATCATTTGCAGTTGCAACAATATTATACTATAGTTACAGAAGAAAACATCCAAAGCCAATGCTAGAAGAAGCATTCCCAGCTGAATAAAAAATAACTCTTAGACTTGACATTATTTTGTCAGGGCTAAGAGTTTTTTATTGCAAAATAAAAAGATTACTTCAGAGGGGGGTTGAAGTAATCTTTTTTTACTTAAGAAAATATTAAATTTTCAAAAGTATCTCTGAGTTTTTTAAAACTGGTTATTCTTCTTCAAAAATTAGTAAATCGTTAGGGGTACAATCAAAAATATTGCACATAGCATCAACCATTTCATACTGAATTGACTTAGTTTCATTATTTACCATTTTATTAAAATTCTGGTAACTCATACCTAACTGTTTATACAACCAGTATTTAGTTTTACCTTTTTCTTCTAATAATTTTAATGCGTTTAATTTTACCATTTCTATTCACCTTCTTCTAAAAATACAAACATAAAATCATAATATATGATTTTAACTTATAGGATATAGATTATTATATTAGTATACAATTACATTTATTAACAAATATAACTATTAAATCCAAGTGTAACTTATTGTATATAAATAATACATGAATAAATAGGCATTTTAAAGTGATTAGCGGCAAATTTCTGAATTATTAGTAAAAAGTATAGATGACAAGTTATTATATTAAAATAATCAATAGAATATTGAAAAATCTGTATTTGTATTATATAATCTTATTTTATTGCATAGTATGTTTAGTTATATTTTTTAGTAGGAGGTTTTTATGGAGAAGCTTTTTAAACTTCAAGAACATGGTACAAATGTAAAAACTGAAATTATTGCTGGTTTTACTACATTTTTATCTATGGTTTACATCTTAGCGGTTAACCCTAATATTTTAGGGGCAGCTGGTATGAACCCAGCGGCAGTATTTACTGCAACAGCTGTATCTGCAGCAATCGGTTCTATTCTTATGGCAGTTTTAGCTAACTATCCAATAGCACTTGCATCAGGTATGGGATTAAATGCTTATTTTGCATTTTCTGTATGTGTGCCTATGGCAAAGGCTGGTGTTCAGAGTCCTTGGCAGATTGCTTTAACAGCTATTTTAGTAGAAGGTATCATTTTTATACTGCTATCTTTAGTTAAATTTAGAGAAACTCTTGTTAATAAAGTTCCTCAGAATTTAAAACTAGGTATTACAGCAGGTATCGGATTATTTATTGCTATTGTAGGATTAAAAGGCGCAGGAATAGTTGTAGCTAATTCAGACACTTTAGTTGCATTTGGCGATATTTCAAGCCCACAGGTTGTACTAGCTTTAGTTGGTTTAATTATGATTGCTATTTTACATCACTTTAATGTTATGGGATCAATTTTATGGGGTATTTTAGGTACTTGGGTATTAGGCATGATTGCGCAGGTTACTGGATGGTATCAGGTTAATCCAGAAGCTGGAGTATTTTCATTGTTCCCAAGTTTTGAAGGTGGTATTACACCAGCAGCTCCAACAATGTTTGATTTTGATTTCTCATATGTAACAGGTCATTTTATTGATTTTGCTGTAATTGTATTCTCATTTTTATTTGTTGATTTATTTGATACAGCAGGAACTTTAATTGGTGTTGCATCAAAAGCAGATTTACTAGATGAAGAAGGAAACTTACCAAAGGCTGGTGGCGCACTAATGGCAGATGCTATTGGTACAGTAGTTGGTGCTTGCCTAGGTACTTCAACAGTTACATCTTATGTAGAATCAAGTGCTGGTGTTGCCCAGGGTGGTAGAACTGGTCTTACAGCAGTGACAGCCGGTGTATTATTTATTGTTGCTTTATTCTTATCACCAATCTTCTTAGCTATTCCAGGATTTGCGACAACTCCTGCATTAGTATTTGTTGGTTTACTTATGATTAGTGCTGTTAAAGATATGGACTTTAGCGAAGATATGGCTGGCGCTGTAGGTGGATTTTTAGCTATTATTATGATGCCATTTACTTATTCTATTGCAAATGGTATTATGTTTGCTATTTTAGCATTTGTAATTATTAAAGTTTTCACAGGCAAATTTAAGGATATTCACCCAGTTATGTGGATTTCAGCAGTATTATTTGCATTAAAAATTTGGACTATGATTAACGGATAGGGGATAAAAAATGGTTTATGAAATGGAAATTGCAGGACTAAAAAGAGAATTACCTCTTTTTGCTGTTAGTGATGATTTAAAAATCGCTGCTTTTATTATTTTCAGCGATGTAGAAATGACAGTTGCATCAGCAAAGGAACTTTTATCTAAAGCTCCTGAATTTGACATTATTATGACTGCGGAAGCAAAAAGTATCCCGCTTATATATGAGATGGCAAAACAGTCAGGTATGAATGATTATGTTGTTGCTAGAAAAGGTGTTAAGGTGTACATGGAAGATCCTATTTGCGTAGAAGTTAATTCTATTACTACACAAAACACTCAGAAACTATATTTAGGTAAAAAAGAAGTAGAACTATTAAAGAACAAAAGAGTTCTTATTATTGATGATGTTATTAGTACTGGTGAATCTTTAAAGGCTATGGAAAAGCTAGTAGAGGCTGCTGGTGGAAACATCGCAGGTAAAATGGCTATTTTAGCCGAAGGTGATGCTAATGATAGAGAAGACATTATAGTTTTAGAAAAATTACCTGTATTTAATCCAGATGGAACAGTAAAATAAAATATAGTTATATTAGGGGCTGTCGCATTATGAACTGCACCCCGTAAAGTAGACAATTGAAAAAATATAAAATTTTCCTGCCAGTAGAAATTTATCTGCTGGCAGTTTTTTATGCAACTTGCAAGTATATTTCGTGTTTTTCCATTGGTGTTAAAACTCCAAGATTTATTTGCAAGCGTTTGTTGTAGTAATCTATATAATCTTCAATCATTTTTACGAGAGTATCTTTATTGGTAAATCTTTTTCCATAGTATCGCTCTCTCTTTAAAATTACCCAAAATCCTTCCATTGGTCCATTGTCAATGCATTTAGCGACTCGTGACATACTTTGCGTTATTCCTGTATTTACAAGTTTTCTATTTGGCACTTTGGCAGTGAACTCTCGATTAAGTATATTTTCAGCTATATATTGAGGGTTTGCTACTTGTATTGTGCACCCATTGTTTGAATACTTAATAGTTGATTTTATATTAAGTTTACGGGCAAATGCGCAACACACGTTTATCACTGTTCTAGAAGATTTCAATTCTTCATGACTACTATACTTCTTTATCCAGATTTGTAACTTAGCTTTTGAACGGATTTTGTATTTTTTACAAATATCATCTATAGAACTTTGACCTGCTAAATAATCTAAAACAGCTTGTAGCTTTAATTCTTTTGAATATTTCTTATATTTTTTTGCAAAGGCAGTAGGACCCATAGATTCATAATTATGAACCCATTATTGCACTGATGCAACGCAGACATCAAACATAGCTGCAATACCACGCTGACTTTCCTTACCGTCTATATACAGATTTACAGCATATATTTTATCCTTAGCGGATACTTTTTTTTAATTACAAAAATATGCTCCCTTCCCAGTGACAAGTTTTTATTATTTCATGTGTCTACCTGGAAGGGAGCGTATCATGATGCAGATAGTACTAAAACTAAAAAAAGACTGTAGATTTTAAATAAATCTGTACAGTCTTTGGTTGGATATATTTGAGGGGGATTATATCCTTATTAGATTTTAACATAATTGGGGGGGGTAATGCAACAAAATACAATGATATTGGGTAAAGTAATTGTAAGTAGTTGCAGTGGTTGCTGGAGGGCGCCCCCCACAGTTTGTTGGATTAAATTGTGGGGGCCGTCCAATTAGACTCGGTGATCATCCAGGTTAGATTTTAGCTTAATTGCGTAAAAACAAGATAATCAAATTACAAAAGAGGTGAATTCTAAAGATTTCTTTAGAATTCTTTAGAATTTTGTAGCTATTGTATACTATGTTTTTATAATATAATTAAAAAAAGTATAGTTTTGAGAGGAGGCAAATCATGGATAAGAAGATGTCTTTTGAAAAGTATATGAAGATAAGAGTTATGACTTTTTGAGCTGCTTTTTTAATATTTACCATTTTATATGTGGTATGTATTAGCTTTTCTTTTGATTCAGATATATTTGTAGTATATCTTGTGATTCTTATTTGGATTGTTGTAAAGGAAAAAAGATATTGGCAGTATAAGTATATGAATCAGCTAAAAGGCGTAAGAAAAGCGGTGAAAATATTTTCAAATCTAAAATAATAATGTGAGGGGAGAAATGAGAAAATGAAAGAAGAAAAGTTTAAGAAACATATGAAAACTACGCTTGTGTTTAATGGGGTGGCTATAGGTATAGCTATAATTGTGATTTTTCTTATAAAGAAGTTTCACATCTTAGGAGATAAAGCGACATTGTTAACCCTTTTAGTCTTGTTATTTACAGTCGCAGTAATTTCATATTTTGTAGAGAGGAGAGGAAAAAAGTATTGGCAAAATGAATACTTAAATAATTTAAGTATATTATATAAAATCAATGAAATATGGCTTATAATAGCTTTTGCTTTTATAATACTTACGTTTGCTATACCTGATAAAACGTATATAGATATATTTGATGACATTTTTATAATTCTTATACTTTTAAGTAAATATGGGTTTGAAATATATAAATATATGTTTGCAAAAAAATATAACATGTGGTCTTACGAAAGTAGAGAAGATTTTGAAGAGAAGCATAAAAATATAATATAAGCTGTAATATATATGTGTTATAGATTTGGGTGGTATCGATTAACTTTTTTATAAAGAGCTAATCGATGCATTTTGTTGTCAGCATATCACAAAAAAACATGGCAAAAATGTTGGAATTGTGTACATTGCAATAGTTTTACAGTCGTGATATAATAAAGTGCTAAAAACTGTAAATTTAAGGAGAAAAAAATGTTTGATAAATTAGCTTTTATTTCGGATAAATACGAAGAATTAACACATAAGGTATCAGATCCTGAAATTATTGCAGACCAAAGCAGATGGCAAAAGTATGCAAAAGAACTAGGAGAGATGGAACCGATAGTTAAAAAATATGAAGAATACAAAAAAGTAAAGGAAGGCATCGCTGAAAATAAAGAACTTTTAGGTGAAAGTGGGCTTGATGATGAACTAAGAGAATTAGCTAAGATGGAGCTTTCTGAATTAGAACCGCAAGTAGAGCCTCTTGAAGCAGAGTTAAAAGTTTTACTACTACCTAAAGACCCTAACGATGAAAAAAATGTAATTCTTGAAATCAGAGCGGGTACAGGTGGAGATGAAGCAGCTTTATTTGGTGCAGATTTACTTAGAATGTACTCAAGATACGCAGAAAGAGCTGGCTGGAAAACAGAAATTATGGAACTTAACGAAACTGGTATAGGTGGAGTTAAGGAAGCTGTTATGCTTATTAAGGGTAAGGGCGCTTATTCAAGACTTAAGTATGAGTCTGGAGCTCACAGAGTTCAGAGAGTACCAGAAACAGAATCTTCAGGAAGAGTTCATACATCAGCTGCTACAGTAGCAGTACTTCCAGAAGTTGATGATGTTGAAGTAGATTTAAATCCAAATGACGTAAGAGTTGATGTGTATAGAGCATCAGGTAATGGTGGTCAGTGCGTAAATACTACTGATTCAGCTGTTAGACTTACTCATGAACCTACAGGATTAGTAGTAACATGTCAGGATGAAAAATCACAGATTAAAAATAAAGAAAAAGCATTTAAGGTACTAAGATCTAGATTATATGATTTAAAAATGCAGGAACAGAATGATGAAATTTCTCAGCAAAGAAAGAGTCAGGTTGGTTCAGGGGATAGATCAGAACGTATCAGAACTTATAACTTCCCACAGGGAAGAGTATCAGAACATAGAACAGGTGTAACACTTTATAAGTTAGATAACTTCCTTGATGGAGATATGGATGAAATTATTGATGGCTTGATTACTAGTGACCAGGCAGAAAAAATGAAAAATTTCTAATTGAGAGCTATGAAGACTTTAATTTTAAAAGATACAATAGAAGATATAAAAAAAGCAGGGAAAATTTTAAAAAATGGTGGTCTTATTGCATTTCCAACAGAGACTGTATATGGATTAGGGGCAAATGGCTTAGATGAGGCGGCAGTATCAAAGGTATATAAAGCAAAGGGAAGACCTAGTGATAATCCTATGATACTTCATATTTCACAAATAGATGAAATATATGATATTGCAGAGGAAATAAACGAAGATTGTTTAAAGCTTATGGAGGCATTTTGGCCAGGACCTCTTACTGTTGTTGTAAAAAGGAAAAAAATTGTTCCAAATACAACTACTGGTGGTCTAGATACTGTTGGAATACGTATGCCTTCTGATAAAACAGCAAGATTACTTATAAAAGAAGCGGGCATTCCTATAGCGGCGCCTAGTGCAAATCTTTCGGGTAAGCCTAGTCCAACTATGCCAGAACACGTCATTAAGGATATGAATGGACGTATAGATGGCATTATCTGTGGTGGTAAGTGCCAGGTTGGCATCGAATCAACAGTGGTGCTTGTTACAGGTGATACACCAATAATCTTAAGACCGGGTAAAATAACAAAAGAAGATATGAAAAAGGTTTTAGGCAAAGAGGTTAAAATAGATCCTGCTATTGAAATAACAGAGATAAAAAATAATAAAGACCAAGACTTTAGACCGATGGCTCCAGGAATGAAATACAGGCATTATGCACCAGATGCGGAAATGGTTGTAATAGAAGGTCCAAAGGAAAAGGTTAAAGAAGAGATTAAGCACAGAGAAGAGAAAATTAAAGCAGAAGGAAAAAAAGTTGGAGTAATTATCTTTGGAGATGAAAACTTTGAAGAAGCAGCCCATGATCTTTTTGCAGATTTGCGTAAAATGGATGACGAAGGAGTAGAATATATAATCGCAGGAGCAGTAAAAAGCGAAGGGCTTGGTTATGCGGTTATGAATCGAATGCTAAAATCGGCAGGATATAATGTTATAAAAGTGTAAAGGAGAAGGAAGATGAGAGTTGCGATTGCAAGTGATCATGGTGGTTTTCAATTAAAGGAGCTTATTTCAGGATTTATTATGGGTATGGGCTATGAAGTTGTAGACATGGGAACATATAGCCAAGAATCTGTTGATTATCCAGAATACGGACATAAGTGTGCTATGGCAGTTGTTCACGGCGATGTTGATTGTGGTATTGTTTGCTGTGGAACAGGCATAGGTATTTCTATGGCTGCTAACAAGGTAAAGGGTGCAAGATGTGGACTATGTACAAGTGTCGAAATGGCAGAGCTTACAAGAAAGCATAACGATGCTAATATGTTAGCTTTAGGTGGACGTATTTTAAGTGATGAAGAGGCTTTAGCAATTGTAAATGCATTTTTACATACACCATTTGAAGGTGGTAGACATCAGAGAAGAGTAGATCAGTTAAACGAATATTAATATATTAATTATGGAGGAAATTATGGGTAAGATATATGTATTTGATCATCCATTAATTCAGCATAAGACAGCACTTATGCGTATGGAAAAAACAACTACAAAAGATTTTAGAGATTTAGCGAAGGAAATAGGTATGCTTATGGGATATGAAGCTACTAGAAACCTTCCACTTAAAAAACAGAGCATTAAAACACCTATGTGTGAGACAGAAGTAAATGTTTTAGATGGAGAAGATATTGCAATAGTTCCAATTTTAAGAGCAGGTCTTGGTATGGTTGATGGTATGCTATCACTAGTTCCAAATGCAAAGGTTGGACATGTTGGTTTATATAGAGATCCTGAAACATGCAAGCCAGTTGAATACTACTGTAAAATGCCTCAGGATATCGAAAAGAGAAAGATATTTGTAGTAGACCCAATGCTTGCAACAGGTGGATCTGCTATCGATGCAGTAGATTTAGTTAAAGAAAAAGGCGGTTCAGATATCGTATTTATGTGTCTAATCGCTTCACCAGAAGGTATCGATGCATTATCTAAGGCTCATCCTGATATAGATATTTACATTGCAGCTAAGGATGAAGGCTTAAATGAAAAGGCTTATATATTACCAGGATTAGGAGATGCTGGTGATAGATTATATGGTACAAAATAAGTTACCAATTTAAATTTATTATTTAATATATATAATAGGAGGATGTTGAAGTGAAAGATTATGGAATTAAGGAGAACGGTATCACGAAAAATAAGGTTCTTCTTGATTGGGTACAGGAAGTTGCTGAATTAACTCAGCCAGATAGCGTAGTATGGATTACTGGAGAAGAGGCACAGCTTGAAGAAATCAGAAAAGAAGGTTGCTCAACAGGCGAATTATACAAGCTAAACGAAGAAAAACTTCCTGGTTGTTACTTGCATAGAAGTGACACTAGAGACGTAGCTAGAGTAGAAGGAAGAACATTTATTTGCTGCAAAGAAGAAGAAAATGCAGGTCCTACAAACAACTGGATGGATCCAGATGAAATGTATGCTAAGCTAAACAAGCTATACGAGGGATGTATGAAGGGCAGAACAATGTATGTTATTCCATTCTCTATGGGTGTTGTAGGCTCACCATTTGCAAAGTATGGCGTTGAAATCACAGATTCTATATATGTTGTAGTAAGTATGAATATTATGACAAGAGTTGGTAAGGCTGTATTAGATGATCTTGGTGATAGTGGAGATTTCACAAAGGGATTACACTCAAAAGCTGATTTAGACCCTGAAGAAAGATACATCGTTCATTTCCCTGAAGATAATACAATTATGTCTATTAACTCAGGTTATGGTGGTAACGTTCTTTTAGGCAAAAAGTGCTTAGCGTTAAGAATTGCTTCTTATTTAGGTAAAAAAGAAGGCTGGATGGCTGAACATATGTTGATTTTAGGTGTTGAAAATCCACAGGGAGAACAGCACTATATCGCAGCTGCATTCCCATCAGCTTGTGGTAAGACAAACTTAGCAATGCTAATTCCACCAGAAGGTTATCAGAAAGCTGGTTGGAAAGTTACTTGCGTAGGAGATGATATCGCTTGGATTAGAATTGGCGAAGACGGTAGATTATGGGCTACTAACCCTGAGAATGGCTTCTTTGGTGTTGCTCCAGGAACTAATGCTAAGTCAAATCCTAATGCTTTAGCTGCAACTATGAAGAACACTATTTTCACAAACGTTGCATTAAACTTAGATGATGACACAGTTTGGTGGGAAAGAATGGATAAAAATCCACCTCAGAATTCTCTTGATTGGACTGGAAAGAAGTGGGATCCTGCTTCAGGTGAACCTTTAGCTCATCCAAATTCAAGATTTACTGCTCCTGCTATCAACTGTCCATGTATATCACCAGCATTTGAAGATGGTAAGGGTGTTCCTTTATCAGCTATCGTATTTGGTGGAAGAAGAGCTAAGACTGCTCCATTAGTATATCAATCAAGAGACTGGGATCATGGTGTATTTGTAGGCTCAATTATGGCATCTGAAACTACTGCAGCAACAACAGGTGCTGTAGGTGTAGTAAGAAGAGATCCTATGGCTATGCTACCATTCTGTGGCTATAATATGGGAGACTACTGGGAGCATTGGCTAGATATGGGTAAAAAGATTACTAACCCACCTAAAATCTTTAATGTTAACTGGTTTAGAACTGACGAAGAAGGAAACTTTGTATGGCCAGGTTTCGGCGACAACTTAAGAGTTTTAGAGTGGATTTTAAAGAGAGCTGATGAGAAAATCGATGCGAAGGAAACTGAAATCGGTTACATACCATATGCTGAAGATATCAATATTGAAGATTGTGATATCAATAAGGAAACTTTAGAAAGCATCCTAAAAGTTGAAAAAGATTACTGGCTAGATGACATCGAAAGTATCAGAGAATTTTATGCTAAATTTGGTGATAAGCTACCTAAAAAGCTTGCTGAAGAAATCGATGCTATGGAAGCTAGACTAAAAGCATAATCTAATATTTGAATTTGTAAGGGACTATCACATTTTGTGGTGGTCCTTTTTTGTGTTTAATTGTATCGGTCGGGTTGGCATGGAATGTTGGGTTGATGCTTGCAATGAAATTGTGGCAAACTACTACATGCAATAGGCAACATGTCTTCAGAGATGTGTATTGGCACTAAATATTAATATTATAGAAGATTTCGTGCTACTAGGCTCGCCACAACATCACAATAAATTAAGAAAAAATAAAAAATAGTGATGCTCCTCGTGCTTTATGCAGTTCTTTTGTCTAGGGATGGTCACTATTTATGAGATGAGAACGATTTTTAGTGACTATAAAAGTAAGCAACGGTACTAATGGTAAAGAAAAAAGCATCTTTTGTACTGCCAGCATCTTGCAAAATTTAGAGTAGCTCGATAGGCAGTACTATAAAAAGTAATAAGAAGTTAATTAGTGACTTTTTAAGAAGGCGTCAGTACAAAAAAGTTAATATATAGAAATTTAGTGACGCGCTAAAGAGGATGCAGATGTGAGTGACTGTAAGCGTGTGGGCTTTAGAGTACTCAAACTTTCGCCTGTGGAAGAGTATAAATTTACAGGGATTTAAGCCCTATGAGAAGCACCAACCGAAGGCTGTAACCATAAGCAAAAAATAACAACCTCATCAGTAGGATGAGATTGCTACATAGATAAATTTGTATTTTGAAGTAATAAATTATTTTTGACAGCATGAGTCTTTGTGACAACAGTGACCTTCACCATCGCATAAGATGAAATCACCACCGTTAACTTTTATATTTATATCCTTAATTAGAGCAGTACTTAACTTTTTTCTAGCTGATGCATAAATAGATTGGACTGTGCTTCTTGCAACATCCATACTTTTAGCGCACTGCTGCTGATTAACACCTAAGACATCGATTAGACGAAGGGTTTCGTACTCATCGACAGTAAGTTCGATACACTCTTTTGTGCGAACTCCCTTAGGACCAAAAAGTTTCTCGCCGGGATTACTACAAACTCTTCTTTTTTTACAAGGTCTTGGCATAATTGCTCCTTTCATTAGTTTAAAATATAGTTATATGATACATCTATTTATAGCATATGTCAATAATTGCCCGGCATATGTCAAAAACGCTAAAAAAGGCAAATTTTTTTCGTTGACACTCTTAAGAGTATAAATTAAAATATAAAAGATTGTGTTAAAAATGAAGAAGAGAAAGGTAATTTAAATGAAAGAAATAAAAAAAATATCACTACCATTTATGATAGTGACAGCATTAATCTTAGGTGTTATAGCAGGGCTTCTTATGATGGGGCATGTTGAAATTGCAAACAAATATATTTTGCCTTTTGGTACAATATTTTTAAATTTGCTTAAATTTATCGTAGTGCCTATTGTATTATTGTCAATCATAAGCGGTGTTATGTCTATGAAGGACATTAAAAAAGTTGGATCAATCGGAGGTAAGACAGTATTATTTTATCTTCTAACTACTGCATTTGCTACAAGTATTGGACTGCTTATGGCTAACTTATTAAAAGGAGGCTTTAAGGTTTTAAAAACAACAGGCCTTGAGTATACACCAGGTGAAACTGTAAGCTTCATGGATACTTTAGTAAATATGTTTCCGTCAAATGCATTTGAACCACTTGTAAATGCTACTATGCTTCAGGTAATTGTAGTCGCTTTATTTTTCGGATTTGCATTTGTAATGGTAGGGGAAAAGGCTAAGGCAGCTGCAGAGGTAATTGAAGGATTAAACCAAGTATCTATTACGGTTATGGATATGATTATTAAGTTATCACCTATCGGTGTATTTTGTTTAATCACACCAGTCATAGCCGAGAATGGCGCAGAAGTTATAGGATCACTTGCTGCTGTAATTGGAGTTGCCTTCTTATGTTATGCTCTTCATATGATTTTAGTTTATTCAACGTTGGTAAAAGCTCTTGGGAAAATCAGTCCGTTAAAGTTTTTTAAGGAAATGATGCCAGCTATGATATTTGCTTTTTCAAGTGCTTCGTCAGTTGGAACACTACCAATTAATATCGAGTGTACAGAAAAACTTGGAGCTAAAAAGGAAGTTGCAAGTTTCGTACTTCCGTTAGGTGCTACTATAAACATGGATGGAACTGCTATTTATCAGGGTGTAAGTGCAGTATTTATAGCAACATGCTTTGGTGTAGACTTAACGCTTACTCAAATGATTACTATTGTACTTACAGCAACAGTAGCATCAATTGGTACAGCAGGAGTTCCAGGCTCAGGACTAGTAATGCTTACTATGGTATTGCAGAGTGTAGGTTTACCTATTGAAGGAGTAGCTCTTGTTGCAGGTGTTGATAGAATATTTGACATGGGAAGAACAGTTACAAATATTACTGGAGATGCAGCATGTACTCTTGTAGTAAACAAGATGGAAGAAAAAAGAGAGGCAAAGCTTTTAGCTAAAGCAAAAAATTAGTTGACTTTAAGAGGTCAAACATATAAAATATAAGGGCATGAGTACAGGATGGATAACCGTCCGTGACTCAGCGCTAAAAGTTATTAGTATAATGTATCGAAAAAGATCCCGTCAAATAATAGATGAGATCCTAGTAGACGCGACCGAAAAAGATACTGCGGTATCCCAGTAGGCAGAAAGGAAAGTGAAAATGAAATCATTTATCGCAAAGCCTCATGAAGTAGAGCGTAAATGGTATGTTATCGACGCTGAAGGCAAAACTTTAGGTCGTATGGCATCAGAAGCTGCTGCTATTCTAAGAGGTAAACACAAGCCAACTTACACACCACATGTTGACTGCGGTGACTACGTAATCATCGTAAATGCTGACAAGGTTGTTGTAACAGGTAAGAAGAGAAAAGAAAAAATCTACAAGAGACACACAGGATATCCAGGTGGTCTAAGAGAGATGACTTTCGAACAGTTAATGGAAAAACATCCAACTGAAGTTGTTAGACATGCTATCAAGGGCATGATGCCAAACGGCAAACTAGGTAGACAGATGTATAAAAAGTTAAAGGTTTATGCTGGTCCAGAACATAACCATGAAGCACAGAAACCTGAAACTTTAGAAATTTAAGGGAGGTATAACAGATGGCAAAAATCCAGTATTGCGGAACAGGTAGAAGAAAATCTTCTGTTGCTAGAGTTAGACTAATCCCTGGCACTGGCAACATCACAGTAAACAAAAAGCCTTTAGACGATTACATTGCACTTGAAATCGTTAAAAGAGAAGTAAAAAGACCTTTTGAAATTGCAGGTTGCGAAGGTAAGTTTGACGTAATCGCTACAGTACACGGTGGCGGATACACAGGACAGGCTGGAGCACTAAGACATGGTATTGCAAGAGCACTATGTCAGGCAGATAGCGAAAGCTACAGAGCTCCTCTAAAGGCAGCTGGTTTCTTAACTAGAGATTCAAGAATGAAGGAAAGAAAGAAATACGGCTTAAAGAAGGCAAGAAAAGCATCACAGTTCTCAAAACGTTAATTGGAGCTTACTTGCTCACAGATTTTGTGTGGAGAACCCCGAATTCCAACCCTTGGAATCGGGGTTTTTTTTAGGTATAATTGAAAAAGAAAATTAATTCAAAAGGGGAAACTTTATATGGGATTAGCGAGTTTAGCATTATTTATAGCTTTTTTTATAGCAGTTATTGGGCTATTTAAAAAAGATAAGGTAGAAAGGTCCAAGCTTGCAACGGTTATGGCAGTATATGGATTTGTCGGAAGCTTAATATCATGTATATTTTATTTTGTAATTTCAGCAGCAGAAAATGTTAGATTTGGGGTGTTGCTTGCCTATGTTGGTGGACTTATAGGACTAGTTGGAGTTTATAATTTATCATCGATATTTTTTTGCAAAAAGATGATAATGGCAACATATGTGGGCTTTAATTCATACACAGGTGGCAAAGGACAACAGAGCCATGCTCCTGTGTTTAAATATACATATGAGGGTAGGAGCTACGAAGAGCAAAGCGCTCAAACTGAGTCATACAAACTGCTAGCAAAACAAATGATGCCAGGAAGCCAATACAATATTTATCTAGATGAAAATATGCCATCTAGATTTATTATGAAAAGAAAGATTCGCATAAGTGGAATTGTGATGTTACTTATGGGTGTATTTTTCGTTGGCATGGGTATATATATTATCAACGCAAATGGCATAATTACAATATAGAGGGAATATATGAAAAAAAGATTAGTAAGAAAGTTTAAGGTTATGAAAAGAGCTCTAAAGATGGAGCTCAGAGAGCATAAAAGCTCTTTTATAGTATATGTAGTACTGCGAGCGCTTGTTATACTTATGATGATTTTGCAGATACTAAATAAGAATTATGAAAATGTATTTTTATGTATATTGACATTGTTGCTACTTTTAGTACCTAGCTTTGTACAGGTAAACCTTAAGATAGAATTACCTACGGCTTTAGAAATAACCATTCTTATATTTATCTTTGCAGCAGAGATATTGGGAGAAACTCAGTCGTTTTATATTAAATTTCCATTTTGGGATGATGTGCTTCATACCATTAACGGATTTTTGGCGGCAGCTATAGGATTTGCTTTGGTTGATATACTAAATAGAAATAAAAGGGCAAAATTTAACTTATCACCTTTTTTCGTAGCTATAGTTGCATTTTGTTTTTCTATGACTATAGGTGTAATATGGGAGTTTTTTGAGTTTTCTATGGATATGTTTGCAGATCTTGATATGCAAAAGGATACGGTGATTCACCATATAACGTCGGTGGCTCTTGATGAAACTAAAAATAATATCCCAATCACTATACCGCAAATAAACGATACTATTGTAAACGGTCAAAGTTTAGGCCTTGGAGGATATTTAGATATAGGTCTTATCGATACTATAAAAGATTTATTTGTAAACTTTATAGGTGCTGTTGTGTTTTCGATTTTGGGCTTTTTCTATATCAAATCAAGAGGTGGGGGATGGATTGCTAAAGAATTTATACCTCGCATGAAGTCAAAACGAGCTGACTTTTTGGCACAGTCTGAAGCTATGGAGGAAGATGATGATTAAAAATATCTTACTTGTAGCAGGCGATGTACAAATGGCTAAGGATTTTTATAATGAGATTTTAGGATTGCAGGTCATAAGAGATTTTGGCGAAAAAATAATGATGACAGATGGTATAGTTTTGCAAGATAAAAAAACGTGGGAGCTTCTTACAGGAAAATCAGTTTCAAATGATCCATCCCATAGTTTTGAACTTTATTTTGAAGAAAATAATTTTGAGGAGTTTATAAACAAACTGAAAAATTCAAAATGGAATCTTACCTTTATAAATGCCCCCTATGAAGATACTATAGGCCGTATGGTTACTAGGTTTTACGATTTAGATAATCACATTATAGAGGTGGCAGAAACGCCAATTGCCACAGCAAAGAGGCACCTTAAGGGAGGAATGTCTGTTGATGAGGTTTTAGATAAGACTTTTTTGGCAAGAGATTTTATTCAGTCAGTGGCTGATGCTCTTAAGAGACAAAAAACTACAGATTTGAATTAAAAAAGGTGATAACAACTTGAAAGGATTTGTTATCACCTTTTATTAGATCTAGTGTTATTTTTATAACTGGCTTATATCAAGGGCAGCAAATTGATCTAAGAAGTTTCTTAGTTTTGTAGCGATAATATCGCAACCACCAATTTGATTAGACTCAATATTTAGAGGCATAATAGGATCATGCAATGATTTACGCAATAAAGCCCATCCGTTGCCATTGTCTTTATCAAAGTTGATGCGAACACCTTCATGGTTAGGCTCAACTAAAGAAGTGCCGCAGTGGCAACGTTGACATGGAGATGAAGGATCATCTGGGTCAGTTTGTTTTCCTACACAGTCTTCTGCATTTACCCAAGCCTTAAGCCAAGCAAGAACATTATCTCCGTATTTTCCAAAGTCTTCTGTGTTAAGCTTCATACGAACTTCTCTAGCTTCGGCTGGCTTTTCAAGAGAAGAAATTAGGCAATCTAGACCTTCTCCTGCTTGTTTTAGTTTTGCAGCTTTAATAACGATTTTAGTTGCTAGGTAAGCACCATCATCAAGGAAGTAGTTTTCCTTAAATGCTGCATGACCTGATGTTTCAATAGCAAGCTGACTATCAATACCTTCGTTATTAAGCTCGATGGATTTATTTATAACATTTTTATATCCTCTCTTAAAACGTAAATGCTTTAAGCCTAGACAGTTTTCGATAAATACTGTTAGTTGATCTGAAGTTATAGAGTCAGTTACAACTGTAGAGCCTGGATGATCTTCTGCGATTAAGGATGCAGCCATTGCAACGATTTCATTTCTAGAAATAGGGTTACCTTGACTGTCAACAGCAGCAGAACGGTCTACATCTGTATCAAAGATTAGACCAAAATCAGCGCCATTATCTTTAACGGCCTTGCAGATAGAAGCCATTGCAGTTTTATCCTCAGGGTTTGGAGCATGATTTGGGAAATTACCATCAGGCTCAAGGAATTGGCTATCAGAAATATCTGCACCTAGTGGCGCTAATACTTCAGTAGCATAAAAACCACCACCGCCATTGCCGGCATCTACGATAATTTTCATACCTTCAAGTGGCATATCTCCGTTTTCAGCTCCATCTATTATAAGCTGTCTTAAATGTTTAGCATATCTAGCCATAAGGTCGGCCTTTTCGGGCTGACATGGATCGCAATTATCCTTATCGCAGCTACTACAAGCACAGCTATTTGAGTGTTCAGGCAATGATTTTTCACCATCAGCATATGCGATGATTTCCTTTATATCAGATTTATTTAATCCACCATCTTTGTCAAAATACTTAAAACCATTGCGGTTAAATGGTAGATGTGATGCAGTTATCATAATAGCGCCATCACATAAAAATTCTTCAAAGATAGTTGACATAAACATTGCTGGAGTTGAAGCAAGACCACAATCATAAACTTTTGCACCGTAAGCTGTAAAAACGCCTAAAATATAATCTTTTAGTTTTGGACCAGATAAACGAGGGTCCATACCTACAGCAATTTTTAGCTGATTAAACGGTTTTTTTGTTTTATTTGATAACCACATAATATAGCCCTTTGAAAGGGAAATAGTTTCTTTTTCACCTAGATTTGGGTTTTCTCCTTCTATTCCAGGTAAAGCAATACCGCGAATATCGCTCCCGTTTTGTAAGTTTTTAGTTGTCATAATATCTCCTTTAAGTTATAATGTAGTAGTACGAATAAAAACATTATATTACAAGCACAAAGAAAAATAAAGTTATTAAAAGGAGAGAAATTTATGGATGGTATTATGAAAGTCTTAAATGACTACTTAACAGTAATCAATGATTTCATGTATGGTAAATTCCTAATTGTTTTATTGATTGTTGCTGGTTTATATTTCACACTTAGAACTAAGGCAGTTCAGATTAGACTTTTCCCTAATTCAATTAAGTGTGTAACTGAAAAAGGAGCTGAAGGCAAAACTTCTTCATTCCAGGCTCTTATGGTTGCTACTGCATCAAGAGTAGGTACTGGTAACATTGCTGGTGTAACTACTGCTATCGTATTAGGTGGTCCTGGTGCAATTATGTGGATGTGGATCATGGCTATTGTAGGTAGTGCTTCAGCATTTATCGAATCAACTTTAGCTCAGGTTTATAAAGAAGCTGACGGAGACGAATACAAGGGCGGTCCTGCTTACGTAATTCAGAGAGCTTTAGGCCAGAGATGGTTAGGTATCGTATTTGCGGTTATTCTTATTTTAACATTTGGCTTTGGATTTAATGGACTACAGTCATACACATTAACTTCTGCATTTAGCATTTATATTGACGATTTTGCAAATTCATTTGCACCAATTATTATCGGTATTATTTTAGCAGCATTTGCAGCAGTAATGTTCTTTGGTAAGTCAAAGGTTATCAGCAAGGTATCTTCAATCCTTGTTCCTATCATGGCTGTATTATATATCTTAGTTGGACTTATTATTTTCTTCATGAACATCGATAAGGTTCCTGAAGCATTCAGAATAATCGTAGATGCAGCATTTGATTTCAAGGCTATCTTTGGTGGTTTTGCTGGTTCATGTATGGTACAGGGTATTAAGAGAGGTTTATTCTCTAATGAAGCTGGTATGGGTTCTGCTCCAAACGCAGCTGCTACAGCAGACGTATCTCACCCAGCTAAGCAGGGTTTAGTACAGGTTCTATCAGTATTTATTGATACAATCTTAATTTGTACAACAACTGCTTTCATTGCAGTATTAGCTGGTCCTACAGGAGCAGTAGATGCAAACGGAGAATTAATCAACGGTATCCCATTTGTACAGATGGCTTTAGATAGCCAGTTTGGACAGTTTGGTATCCACTTCATTACTCTTTGCATCGTATTATTTGCTTCAACATCAATCATTGGTAACTACTACTATGTAAAGCTAAACATTAAGTTCATCAGTGAAAGCAAGACATTTATGGCAGTAATGAATATCCTATTAATCCTAATGGTATTTGTAGGTGCTAATGTTGACTTAGCATTTGCTTGGAACTTAGCTGACGTACTAATGGGCTTCATGGCTACAATTAACATCATCACAATCTTTATCCTTGGAAATAAGGCTATTAAGGTTCTAAAGAACTACGAAGAACAGAGAAAGGCTGGCAAGGATCCTGTATTTAAGGCGGCAGATGTTGGTATAACAGATACAGATTTCTGGAAATAAGGAAATTAAATATTCATAGTTGTGTATTGTAATATGGAGGCTACAGAGATGTAGCCTCTTTTTTCTTGGGTAAGAATGGATCTAGGTATGGCTCTGACTTTTGCAGCTATGCCATTATCCGTTGCCTAAGGTTGTGACTGCGGTTACATCTGCCGTACACCTGTGGCATATATACAGTATATTTGCGGTACACCTGTGGTACTAAGAAATTAAGTTATAAGATTTATAGTGCTATTTTAGTGTTCGTGCCGCACTAAAACATTTATTTTGTGGAAATTAGTACTGTTTGTATAAAGTGCTTGTTTGTTCTATTAGATGTTCTGGTCAAGTCCTAAAGGTGGTGTAAATTCCCTGTCATATAATTTAGTCATCCTTT
>CALCFD010000023.1 GCA_937900695.1 uncultured Eubacterium sp.
GAAAGACCAACTATAAAAAGTCAATAGTTTTTTGAAAAAAAGTATAAAAAATTTTTTAGAGAAAAAATAAGCACACTAAAAAAACGGATTAAAAAACATAACCTGCTGGTAATATATAGTAATACAGAAAATTACTGTTTTGGCACTTCATATGGTTTGTTATTCTTTAAAACAGCAAAAATGATATTGCACATTTTTCTTGCAACAGCACCAATACAGGTTTTATGATGTTTACCCTCAGCACGTTTCTTTTGATAATAATCCTTTAAAACAGGGTCAGTATTAGAAGCGACAAGTGCTGCTTGAAATAGAGCCTTTCTTAAATAAGGTGAACCTCTTTTAGACATCACATTGTGGGTGCATTCAAATTCACCAGATTGAGAAACTGTTGCATCAATACCAGCAAAAGCAACAAGTTTAGAAGGTTTATCAAAACGACTAATATCGCCAAATTCACTGATAATAACAGCACCAAGAACAGGACCAATACCAGGAATTGTAGTAATTGGAGAATTGATTTTTTCCATGAGTTCCTTAATTTTGGTTTCACATTCTTTAACTTGATTATCAATGAACTTAATTTGCTCAATTAATAATTTTAATTGAAAAGTAAAACTTTCTTTAGAGAAAGTAATGCCAAAGGAATTTTTGGCAGAGTTAATAAGTTTTTCAGCAGTACTTTGACCAACCTTTTTTCTACTAAGTTTTGCAAGGGTTTCTGTTAAAGTTTCAACAGAAAGCTCTTCAAAATCAGAAGGAGAAGAAAAGTCTAAAAGTAATTGCTTAGAGGTAGTTCCAAAAGTGTTAGAAAAAATGGTTTGATACTCAGGAAATACTTGGTCAAGAACACAAATGACTTTACGTTTTAGGTCACCAGCAGATTGAATAAGATAATTACGCATACGACAAATATTTCTAAGAGAATATAAATCCTCATTAGAAAGAGTAGTTTCAACAAAGTCGCCATAGCGAATTAAATCTGCAATTAAAACAGAGTCAATAGTATCATTTTTACGTTTACGAATTTCAGCTCCTTTACGCCACCCATCAGTTTGAATAGGGTTAATAACATGAATAGCATAGAAATTGTAATCATAAAGAAATGAGTAAATTGAAAGCCAGTAATGACCAGTAGCTTCCATACCTACTGTTACATTAGTAAAATCAGAATATTTCTTGATTATATCAAGGAGAGATTTACCGCCTTCAGTAGTATTAGAAAAAGAGAATCCTTTAAAAATAGTTTTTCCCTTTTCGTCCATTAAAGAAGCAACGTGAGTATTTTTAGCAATATCAATACCTAAATAAAACATAATAAAACACCTCAAAAATAAATTTTAGATAGTGTAAATCCTCTACTCTTAAAAGCGATACAACCTTGTTATAAATACGGAGAAAATCCTAAAAAGGAAATCAACATCCAACTCATTCATATACAGCCAATAAGAAAGAGGCGCTAGTCTTTCTAATCACGAAGATAAACTTCAAGGTAAGATGAGCGACACTCTATCTAAGTTACTATAAGTATATAAAAGTATTCTTATAGTGGCAATAGGTTTATAGGTAAATCCTTTAATTAAAAACCTAAATAGATTATACAAGG
>CALCFD010000024.1 GCA_937900695.1 uncultured Eubacterium sp.
GGCAGTTAAAAACTGTCTCGCTAATAAAGTCTAACTTTTTGGGGTCACCTCAATAATTGCAAGTACTTCTATTTTTATATTATAAAATCTTACTTAAAGGAATAATCGTAAATGAAAAAACTCATGTTGGCATCTTGGTTATTAATAGTGAAGAAGTGATCCTTGCTGCAACGACGAGTTAAACCATTTGCATCGTAAAAACCGTAGTTGCAACTAGTATCTGTGAATAGGTAAAAGTTTTCAACATGTTCATTTTGCAAGTATTCCTTTGCTTGATTAAATAATGATTTACCAATACCATAACCTCGATATTTTTCATCTAGAGCAAAGAAGGCTATTTCACCTTGGTATTTTATATTGCACATATCTAGTAGTTCTTTATCAATACTATGAACACTATTAAATGGCATCATGGATTTTCTACCGCTTGATGTTGCGTAAATAGAAATTATTGAACAAATCTGTTTAATACGGTAGCTTATGCGAGACTTAGGCTGATTATTATTTTTAACCATAATAATACCAGCTACATTGCCGTCTATTTCAGCAACTTTAGTATAGTTCTGATTTGTAAGACAGCTATATAAAAAAACTTTTGATAGTTTTATAGCAGTTTTAGGATCTGCAAACTTATCATAATTCCAAGTTTTCCTAACAATATTCATCAATGTAGGGATATCATCTTTTTTTAATGGTCTATATAGTACTTTATCTTTATTCATATTTAAAAACTCCTTTATATTTTTTTTATTATGTTGTACAATCATAATAAAGTCTACAGTTACTGTAATGTCAATAAGGAATTTAAAAATGAATGAAAAAAGTATATTATTAACTGCAAATGAGTTTGCAAAACTTCACAATGTAAATAAAAGAACACTTCATTATTACGATGAAATAGGGCTATTTTCACCTGCTCATAAGGGAGAAAATAACTACAGATATTACGATTATATACAAAGCATGGACTTTGAATATATAAGGATGTTAAAAGATTTAAATATGAGTTTAGGTGAAATTAAAGCATATATAGATAATCCTAATAGCGAAAAGTTTATGAGTATAGCTGAGGTTAAAATAAAAGAAATAGAAGAGCAAATTAAAAGACTTACAGAAGTAAAAGAAATACTTAGTAAAAAGATGGAAGATATAAAACTTTGTAATAAAATAAAAGATGGACATATACAAATTATTTATTGCCAAGAAGAAAAACTCATGACGACACCATTTGATTTTAATGGAGATAACTTTAAAACTATGTTAGAACATATAAAAGATACCTGGAGTAGCGAGCAGTATAGCAAAGGTATAGGAAGTTATATAAGTGCAGATAAGGTTATAGATTTGGAGCTAGACTACTACGATGGGCTATTTATTCCAGCAGATAATAATTTGGATGCTACAGATAAAGAAACCTTAGTAAAACCGGCAGGAGAATATTTGTGCGGGTATTGCATCGGTAGCTGGGATAAGCTTATATACCTTTACGAAAAAATGGTAAAATATGCAGAAAAAAATAAATACAAGTTAGTTGGCTACGCCTATGAGAATGGCCTTAATGATTTTGCAGTCAAAGACAAAGATGAATATGTCACACGAGTCATGATAAAAATTGAAAAATAAACGGATATGTGGTAAAATTCTTAAGAATGATTTTGATAATAACAATTGTAAATGGAGGATAGATATGGAAGGCTATAAAAAAGAGTTTATAGAATTTATGGTAAAAAGTGAAGTTCTAAAGTTTGGTGAATTCACATTAAAAAGCGGTAGAAAATCACCATTTTTTATGAATGCAGGTGCATATGTTACAGGTATGCAGTTAAGAAAACTAGGTGAATACTACGCAAAAGCTATTGAAGCAAACTTCGGTCTAGACTTCGACGTACTGTTTGGACCAGCCTACAAGGGCATTCCGCTAGCAGTAGCTACATGTATGGCTATCTCTGAATTATACGGAAAGGAAATCAAATACTGTGCAAACCGTAAGGAAGTTAAGGACCACGGCGATACAGGTATTTTACTTGGCACAGACTTAAAGGATGGCGACAGAGTAGTTATGATTGAGGATGTTACAACTTCAGGAAAATCAATTGAAGAAACTCATCCTATCATCATGTCTCAAGCAAATGTTGAAGTTAAGGGACTTATGGTCTCACTAAACCGTAATGAATATGGAAAATCTCACGAAACAACAGCTTTAGAAGAAGTAAGCAAACTATACGGCTTCCCAACAGCTGCAATCGTTTCAATGCCAGAAGTTATGGAATATCTATACAACAACCCTATTGATGGCAAAGTTGTTATCGACGATGAAATCAAGGGTAAGCTTTTAGATTACTACAAGGAATACGGTGTAAAATAAATATGAAAAATGTGATAAGAAGGATTCTTCTTGTAATTTGTATTGTTGTATTTTTAGCTTCAGGATTTAAGCTTGGTAGCTATTTTTACAAGAATTATCGGGAGGAAAAAGAATTTAAAGCTTTGAAAATAGAATTTTCTATGGAAGATCTTTATAAGCAGAATAAGGATTTTTATGGTTGGCTATATGTAAAAGATACAAATATAAACTATCCTGTTATGTACACGCCTAAGTCACCGGAATTTTATTTGAGAAAGGGATTTGATAAAGAATATAGTTTAAATGGAACGCCTTTTATAGACGGATATACCAATTTAGCTAATTCAAAAAATATGATTATTTATGGTCATCACATCAAGAGCGGAGCTATGTTTCAAAACTTGGTTAAATACGACGATGATGGTTACTATGAAAAACATAAGGATATTACTTTAGATACTGTAAAGTATGGCAAGAAAAAGTTTAAGGTGTTTGCTTTTGGTAAAACTGATGCCTTAGCAAAGGGATTTAATGTTTATGATTATGATTATGTAAATGTTTCTACTGAAGGGAGATATAATGAGTATGTGCGAGGTCTTAAAAATTTAACGGCTATCGACACAGGGATCACTCCAAAATTTGGTCAGCAAATTATTACATTGTCAACTTGTGCATATCATACTGAAGAGGGTAGATATGTAGTTGCAGCAGTTGAGGTGAATTAGTTAAAGGAGGGATTGATTATGCCAAATCCTATAGCTTTTTCGCTATTTGGTATAGATGTTAGATGGTATGGCATACTTATTGCCACAGGAATGATTTTAGCTGTTGTAATTTCCATGGCTAGGGCGCCAAGACACGGTATAGGCAAAGAAGACCTTTTAGATGTAATCTTAGTTGCCGTTCCTAGTGGAGTAATTGGTGCAAGGCTTTATTATGTGGCCTTTAGCTGGGATTATTACGGTGCAAATCCATCAGAAATTTTGAATTTTAGAGGCGGGGGGCTGGCCATTCACGGCGGCTTAATTTTCGGAATGTTAGCTGCGTGGCTTGTTTGCAGGCGTAAGAATATAAATATTTTAAACGGGTTAGACTTGGCTATTCCTTCGATTGCCTTGGCTCAGAGCATAGGAAGGTGGGGCAATTATTTTAATGGCGAGGCTCACGGCGGCCCTACGGATTTGCCATGGGCGATTGTCGTTGACGGCGTTAAGGTCCATCCTACATTTTTGTATGAATCTTTGTGGTGCTTAATGCTTTTTGTGGTGCTGCTTATTTTAGATAATAAGCCTCATTTTGAAGGAAAGATATTTTGCCTCTACGGGATTTTATACAGCGCAGAAAGGTTTTTTGTTGAAGGCTTAAGAACAGATAGCCTTATGATTGGACCATTTAAGCAGGCGCAGGTTTTTAGTTTAACAGTTATATTGGTAAGTGCAGGATTGTATATCTATTTAAATAGGAGAAAATCCGAGAAAAACTTATAAACTGATAGGTATTAGCCATAACATACGAAAGGGTATTTTTCTATACCACATAAAAAATTATAACGCCCGATTAAGTAAAATGATGAAGTGATAGAAATTCACTTCATCATTTTTATTTCGTTAGTAATTCAAAATGATTTCTCTTCGTTTTTAATAATCCTTCTTTTTGTAGTTTGGAAAGTTCTACAGACATTGCGGCCCTTTCTACACACAGAAAGTCAGCAAGCTGTTGGCGATCAAAGGGAATATCAAATGATAAAGTAGATTGTCTAATTGACTCTGAGGATAAATATGAAAGTAGCTTTTCTCTTGTAGTTCGCTTACTAACATGGGTGATTTTATCATTAAAAATCAAGAGCTTATTTGCAAGTACACCTACTAGGTTGCGTATTAGCTTTTGGTGATGATCACATACATTTGAGCAAGAGTTTAGTAAACGCTTCATATTCAAAAACAATATTTCACAATCCTTTTCTGCTATAACACTGATGTTTAAGACAGCTCCTGGATTAGCAGCGTAGGCTTCTCCAAAAAAATCTCCGACAAAACATTTTGATAATATATTTCTGTGTCCCCAAAGATCCTCTTGAATAATCAGTGTTGAACCAGTTAGCACAAGCCCCATTACTTCTGTCGAATCGCCTTCTCTAAAAATATAGGAACCAGAAGAATGAGATAATTTAATTGCATTTACACAATGTAGGATGGACAGAATCTCAGTGTCGCTTAGTCCCATGAAAAAGGGACAATTTTTTAATACACGCAAATATTTTTTCAAAAAAGTCACCTCCATGTTTGAAATCAAACATATTTATTGTAATTATTATACTATGATAACATCATAAAAGTAAAGATTATTACATGTGAGGAGGAAAAATATGATTAGAAAGATTATTCATATAGATGAAGGAAAATGTAACGGTTGCGGTATTTGTGCTGATGCTTGTCATGAAGGTGCAATAGATATTGTAGATGGAAAGGCAAAGCTTATGAGAGAACATTTCTGTGATGGACTTGGTGATTGTCTTCCAGCTTGTCCGACTGGTGCAATTACTTTTGAAGAAAGAGAGGCAGCAGAATATGATGAAAAAGCGGTGAAGGAAGCTCAGAAGAAAAAGAAACTTCAAGAAAAGGTGAAGCATATGCATGAGATGGGCTGCCCTGGTTCTAAAATACATATAATGAATCATAATGAGGATACTCCAACAAATGCAAAGATGTCTGATTTGACATCACAACTTTGTAATTGGCCAGTTCAGATTAAGTTAGCACCATTTAATGCGTCTTATTTTGATGGTGCGAAGTTGTTGATTGCGGCAGATTGTACAGCATATGCCTATGCTAACTTCCATCAGGAATTTATTTGTGGAAAAGTAACATTGGTTGGATGTCCGAAACTGGATGCGGTGGAGTACAGTGAAAAATTAACACAGATCATTGCCAATAATGATATTCAATCTTTGACGATTGTAAGAATGGAAGTACCTTGCTGCGGAGGAATTGAGATGGCAGCAAAGAAAGCCATTCAGCAAAGTGGAAAGTTTATTCCATGGCAGATTGTTACAATTGGAATCGATGGAACAATAATAGAGAAGAAATGATAAAACTTCATGAAAACAAATTAAGAAATATATCTTTAATATAAATTCTCAAAAAGGCGTAAATTATGGAATAAATACTCATTATAACAAAGGATGATGCTTTTCGTTAAACTTAAACAGGACAAAAAATAAACAACAAAATGCTATAGTCGGATCACCTAAGGTGGTCCTTTTTATTCATTTATTTACATTCTTTCTGTTACAGCTATCATTACTGACTCAAATGTTTTACGATTTAAGAGATAGAAGTTAAGATTGAAATTGAATATTCACAAAGGCAAATTGGTATGATATAATATAAGGCACTGTATTATAGCTTCTTTGAAAGGAGTCATAATACTGAAAAAGATTTAAAATGCAAAGAAATCAAAGGATATTGTATATCTGCGATTGAGCAAGGATTGCATTATATAATATGCATTAACATTAACAGAAGAAAAGAAATTGATTTAGTAGCAAAAGCAATCATGGCAATACGATGGCCCACTAAATGGCCCACCTATTAAAATATGCGTGCTGAAATCAAAGGATTTATAGGAGGAAATAGAAGAAATGAAACTAGGTATCGTTGGATTACCAAACGTTGGAAAAAGTACATTGTTTAATGCAATTACTAAAGCGGGGGCTGAATCAGCCAATTATCCTTTTTGTACAATAGAGCCAAATGTTGGCGTAGTAGCAGTTCCAGATGAAAGACTAGATATTTTATGCAAAATGTATAACTCAAGAAAAGTTGTACCAACTGCAATTGAATTTTACGATATTGCAGGTCTAGTAAAGGGAGCTTCAAGAGGTGAAGGTCTTGGAAATAAGTTCTTAGGCCATATTAGAGAAGTAGAAGCTATCGTTCACGTAGTTAGATGCTTTGAAGATCCTAATGTTGTTCACGTTGATGGTAAAGTTAATCCTTTAAATGATGTTGAAACTATCAACATGGAGTTAATTTTCTCAGACATGGAACTTTTAGAAAGAAGAATTCAGAAAACCACTAAGAACTTAAAAGGAGACAAGTCTCTTCAGAAGGAACTTGACCTACTAAAGAGAGTTTATGAATTCCTTGAAAGCGGCAAATCTGCTAGAGCTATGGACTTAGATGAAGATGATGTGGCATACGTAAAATCATTGGATTTATTATCATTTAAGCCAGTTATTTATGCTGCAAATGTTTCAGAAGAGGAAGCTGGTAGCAAAGAAGAAAATGATATGGTTAAAGCGGTAAGAGAATTTGCTGCAACTGAAGGTTCAGATGTTATAGTTATCTGCGCTAAAATTGAAGAAGAAATTTCACAGCTTGATGACGAAGAAAAGGCTATGTTCCTTGAAGAATTAGGTATTGAAGAATCAGGTTTAGATAAATTAGTTAAGGCTTCATACCACTTACTAAACCTAATTTCTTATTTAACTGCAGGTGAGCAGGAAGTAAGAGCATGGACTATTATTAATGGAACAAAAGCTCCACAGGCGGCTGGAAAAATCCATTCAGATTTTGAAAGAGGGTTTATCAGAGCTGAAACTATCGCTTATGATAAGCTAATCGAATGCGGCGGAAACCTTGCTACTGCTAAGGAAAAAGGTCTAGTTAGAGCTGAAGGTAAGGATTATGTCGTTAAAGATGGCGATGTTATGAATTTCCTATTTAATGTTTAATAATCAGTAGAAGTATTAAAACCACTTACTCCCATTGAAATTGATGGGTTTGAGTGGTTTTTGTTTGTTGCTAGGTATGTTAGGATTTTCCCTATTATTTGCACCATTTCCGTTTTAATTTCACCACATTTGCACCACTGGTGCAGTTATTCAAGTAAATTACTCATACATTCAAGAACAATTTCTTGTGATTCTTTAAACACGTCTTGATATGTATTCATTGTGGTTATTACGTTTTTATGGACAAGCAAGGCTGAAACAGTTTTTACTGGTGCACCTGCTTCTAATGCTCTAGTTGCCCATGTATGCCTTAAGGCATGAATACCATGATAAGGTATATCAAGTTCAGCACATACACGTTGCCAACGTTTTCTTGTGTTAGCTGATGCTATAATGCCATATCGAGTATTTGGTGCTACTAAGTTTCTATAATTGAGTTTCTTTATCGTAACTATTCTTAAACCCTTTTAAAACCTTAATTTGATTATCTGAAATATGCATGGTTCTTACACCTGCGTCTGTTTTAGTTTTATTTTGAATAATAGGACTTCCATGTAATTCGACAGAAGTTTTATTTATGCTAATGGTATGGGCTTTAAAATTAACACCATCCCATGCAAAAGCAACGGCTTCACCAAACCTCATACCATTAGATATGAAGATCTAATGCGTGATGAATTAGGTGAATTACTAGAAAAAGGACTTATTCAAGGTAAGAACCCTCGTGTTTTAGCAAGAGAATTAAACAAAGTTTTTAACACTGGCAAATACAATTGTGAACGCCTGATGCGTACAGAGCTTACAAGAGTGCAGATTGAAGCACAAAGGCAATCATATATAAAAAATGGCTTTAAAATGTATACTTTTATTGCCAATAGTGATTGTTGTGATGTTTGCAAAGCAATTACTGGCAAGCATTTTAATGTTGCAGATATGCTCGCAGGTACTAATGCACCTCCGATGCATCCACATTGCCGATGCAGTACTGCTCCGTATTCTGACGATAAAGAATACGAGGATTGGCTTGATTTTGTATCAAACGGTGGCACAACGGAAGAATGGGAAAAAATCAAATCCAATTCACAAGTTGAGCGTGGCGGTAGCAAACGCATAGGAACTAATGAAGTTGATTTAAAATATATTGCATCAAAAGAATTTAGAAATAAGTTTAATAAGATAACAGACAATACTGCTGTCAATGATGCATTGAGAAACTATGCAACAGCAATGCTCACACACAGAAATAGTACAGACGGTGAAGATTTATATATTATCAATGCCAAAACAGGCAAAATGCTAACAAGAAAAATTGCTGAAAAAGAAGAATTACAAGTTTCACTTGATAGAAAGGTTGTTGCCGAACTAAGACAAAACTATTTTGGCGAAATGATAGGCATTCACAATCACCCAACAAATGTGCCACCAACAGGCAGTGATTTCACAACTGCTGGCTATCGTGGTTATAAATTTGGCATAGTAGTAACACATAGTGGCAAGATATATAAATACGAATGCGGCGACAGACCATTTTTATCACTAGCGTTAGATGAAAGGATTGACAAATATACCCAAAAAGATTATAATCTTGACACAGAAAGTGCATATAAAAAGGCATTAGATGAATTTCAGAAAGAGTATGGTATAAAATGGGAAGAGATATAAATAAAAATCCAAACATTGTCATTGTTGATGGTAAAGAAATGTTAGTACAGCATGATTATGTTGTTTCAACAAACAGAACTATCGAAGAAATTGACAAAAGCATTCAAAAGTTAAAAGAAGAAAGTGACAAGTTGACAGATTGGCTTGAAGCATAGAAAGCACCCTTTCAGATGTGGAAGCGGTGCTTTTTTGTACAAATTTTTAAGGAGAAATATATGATTCAATATAAAACACAAGAAGAAATACAAGAAAAATGGATACAAGCAATTAAATACTGTGGGCAGTCTCTTATAGATAATGCGGAAAAAAATAGCTGGAGATTATGATTTGCAGACAAGTGTAACTATTTCAATGGAATTAGTTCCTAATGAGCCAGTAGAAATATGCATTAATACTCGCTATTTACCAAAATCACAAAATAAAACTATAATTACTTTATAGGGTGGTTATATGATTAAGATAACAATAACAAACAATAAAATAAGCGTTATAGGTCATGCAGAATATGCACCGCACGGTCAAGATATCGTTTGTGCAGCTGTTTCTGCCCTTTTACAAACTTTTATTATGTCGGTAGAAGAATTGACCGATGACAAAATAATATGCGACATATCGGCAGGAAATGCCGATATAAAGTACAAGGAACTATCACAGCAATCAATGCTACTGATGAGTTCCTTTTTTATTGGAATTCGAGCCATAGCGGCAGAATATCCACAGTACATACATATTGAGCAGGCGTGTAACTCGTTAAAAGATACGGATTAAATAAACAAGCTAAAGTTTAAAAAAATAGGAGGAAGTTATGAAAAAGAAAGCATTCAATTTACAGCTATTTGCTGAACCATCAGAGCCAAAGCCAGCCGAACCAACTGCAGAGCCAAAAGAGCCAACAGAACCGACAGGTGAAAAAAAGTATACTGATGATGTCGATAAGATTTTGAATAAAAAATTTGCAAAGTGGCAAGCACAGCAGGACAAGGCTATTAAAGAAGCTGAAAAGCTTGCAACGATGGATGCAAAGCAAAAGGCAGAATATGAAAAAGAGCAGATGCAAAAAGAACTTGACGAATACAAAAGAAAAGATGCTCTTGCATCAATGACAAATACAGCTAGAAACATGCTTGCAGATGCGAATATTTCGGTTTCTGATGAGCTATTATCAGTTATGGTTACAACTGATGCAGATGAAACAAAAGCAGCAATTGATGCGTTCAAAGATGCATTTAATGCAGCAGTGGAAAAAGCAGTTAAGGAAAAATTAAAGGGAGAACCACCAACTAAAGGTGGTACACCTAACTTTGTTTCAACACTAACAAAAGAGCAGATAATGGCAATTAAAGATCCTGAGCTAAGGCAGAAAAGAACGCTAGAGAACAAAGAGCTATTTAATTTTTAGGAGGAAAAGATATGAACAAGAACAAAATGAACTTACAGCTATTTGCAGTTGACAAAAAAACAGTAAAATCTGCACTTCTAACAAAAGTTAGAGATGTAGACTTCACAGAAAGATTTTCAACAAGCATTGAAACATTAATGAAAATGTTAGGTACAACAAGAAAGATCGAGAAAAAGGTTGGAGAAGTGCTTAAAGCATATAAGGTTAAGGGAACACTTGAAGATGGGAAAGTTGCAGAAGGTGAAGTTGTTGAAATAATTGTCCGCCGGCTTTAAAGATTACTTGGTAAAAACGTAAGCAGGCGGACGAATCTTACTGTTTTTAGGAAATGTACTGCTTTTGAAGGATTCAGAGGGTTAATTTAAATGAGTTAATGCCACTGTCTTATATAAGCACCTCAATCTACTGCCCTAAGTTAATGCCCCCATGTAAGAGACTGCGTCAAGTTAGGGCTTGTTTTAGTATTATAATTAAAACCAATTTATAATATACCTTCAGCAAGTAATCGTTCAAATTTGAAGATATCTATATCCTTTGTAAGACCTATTTTTATGTAGCCGGCTTTTGTCCAAAGCTCTACTTCAGTACCTATGTCAAGAGGGCTATTGCCGGCACAGTCCTTAGTTGACCACATTACGATAGAAGAGTAAGGCAGTGAAAAAATCTTGGCATCTTCATCAGATATGCCATCTCTATTTTTGACAATCAGTCTTTTATTGGTGAAGATAGCAATATCGATTAAAGTCTTATAAGTTGTGATGATTTTTTCGCCAGGAACTAACACGTTTTTATCATTAAAAGAAGCATCAGACTCCTGGAAAAAATTCCATTCTGCTATGGGTTTTATATTTTCTGTCATATATCCTCCTAGTATTCTTCAAGCTTTATAGGGATTTGTTTATTAATTGTTAGAGTGTCAGGCGAAACTGAGCAATCATAAGCTAAAATATGGACCCCTGCATTTTTAGCAGCGATTAAGGTTTCTGCAAATTCCCTGTGAGTGTCATAATTTGGTGTAAATAATTTCATGCCCTGGATTTGAACTACGAAAATCGCGTAAGCTTCAAAACCGGCAAGTTTAGTGTCTATAAGCTCGTGAAGATGCTTTACTCCTCGCTCTGTTGGAGCATCTGGAAATCTAACGATTCCATCCTTTTCTAAGGTTACACCTTTTACTTCTATATATCCCTTTTTACCATTTGCATCTTCAACATAAAAATCAAATCTGGAGTTTTTGTATTTTTGCTCACCTTTTATAATAGATAGCTGGCTCATATTTGGAAGTTTTATTGTGCCATCTTTTAAGGCCTCCATAACTACCTTGTTTGGAGATTGGCTATCCATATTTATCACCAATTTGCCTTTTTCTTTAAAAACAGAAATCAAAGAGTAGCGCAATTTGCGTGTTCCCATGCGGTTTTTAAAATCTTCCATATAAACAGTAGCGCCAGGAATAAGTAGTTCTTTGCATCTACCGGTGTTTTTTACATGAACTTTTTCATCATGGCCATCTATGTCAACTATAGCTATAAATCTATTAGGTCTACTTACAAATTTTCCTTTTACTATATTTGAATAAATCATTTTAATCTCCTAATTTTTAATGAATAGATTTTATTATACCACGGATATTAATGGTTTTAAAGAAAATCGAATATATTGTGGTGAAATGTTTGTTATGACACTAAATATGGGTTTATTGCATTTTTAAAAGTGGTTAAAGTGGATGAAGGTGGAGATAAAAAGACTTAGTTTCCCATTTTTGATAGAAAAATAATTGAAAAGTGGAGTAAAGTGGAGTAAAATGGATATACCAAAAGTGGCTTATTATGCCCAAAAATAAAAATAATCTATCGAAAGGAGGCAAATCTCATGTTTATGGGGACTTATCAAAACTCAATAGATGCTAAGTATCGTATGATAGTTCCTGCTAAATTTAGAGAGGAGCTAGGCGATAAGGTTGTTTTAACACTTGGTATTGATAATTGCTTATATCTTTATCCTATGAAGGAATGGGAGAGTTTCATAGAAAAGCTTTCCGAGCTACCTATTTCAGATAAAAAAGCAAGAAAATTTTCTCGTAGCTTCACTGGAAATGCAGAAGAATGTGAAGTAGATAAACAGGGACGTTTAACAATTCCTGCAAATTTGAGAGACAAGGTAAGCATTACTAAAGAGCTAACAACTGTAGGTTGTGTTAAGAAAATTGAAATTTGGAGTCGTGAGGTTTACGAATCTGACGATGAAGATGTGCAGATGACAAACGCTGAAGTAGCAGAAGGAATGATAGAATATGGAATTTAAACATAAGTCAGTACTCTTAGATGAGTGTATAGAAAATTTAAATATTAAGCCAGATGGTATTTATGTGGATGGTACATTAGGTGGTGGTGGCCATAGTTCAGAAATTTGTGCTAGATTAAGTGAAAATGGTACGCTAATTGGTATTGATAGAGACCAAGACGCCTTAAATGCAGCATCTAAAAGATTAGAAAAGTATAATTGTAATAAGATATTTGTTCAAAGCAATTATTCTGATATAAAAAACGTATTAGAAGAGCAGGGAATAGACGGCATAGATGGAGCCCTTTTAGACTTGGGAGTTTCCTCATTTCAGTTAGACAATGCAGAGAGAGGATTTTCATATATGCAGAAGGCTCCTCTTGATATGCGTATGAATCAGGATGATACTTTTACTGCTTATGAAGTGGTAAATGATTATTCTGAAAGTGATCTTTTTAATATTATTAAAAAATATGGCGAGGAAAAATGGGCAAGTAGAATTGCAAAGTTTATAGTCAAAGCTCGTAAGGAAAAACCAATTGAAGATACGCAAGAGCTTGTAGAGATAATTAAGGCTGCCATTCCTGCTAAAGCAAGAAGAGAAGGCCCTCATCCTGCAAAGAGAACTTTCCAAGCTATAAGGATAGAAGTAAACGATGAATTAGGACAACTTGAAAGAGCTATTGGAGATTTTTGTGATGTTTTAAACAAGGAAGGGAGATTTTGTGTAATCAGTTTCCACAGTTTAGAGGATAGGATTGTAAAGGAAATTTTCAATGATAGATTTGATCCATGCACATGTCCTAAGGAGTTTCCAATTTGCGTATGTGGCAAGGTTGCGCAGGTTAAAAAGATAACTAAAAAACCGATAGTTTCAACAGATGAAGAATTAGAAGAAAACCCAAGAGCAAGGAGTGCAAAGTTAAGGGTTATTGAAAAAATATAAGGAGAAATAAATGTTAGCAGAAAGAGTTTACACGCCGGAATATGCTCCTGTCAGAGAAAAAAGCGTAAGACCTGTACAAAAAAAGAAATCAAATACGTTATTAAATCGCAAAACAAAAATTCGTATGATTGCTGCTATTGTGATTATTAGTGCATTATTCATTGCGGCTGTAGTTACTACAACAATTACTGCTGGATTAGCATATACAAATAGCAAAATACAATCAGAAAATGATAAGATTGCCAACGAAATCAAGGATATAAAAATTGAGATGAAAGGTTCAGCTAATATAGGCACTATCGAAAAGATGGCAACTAAAAAGTTGGGAATGGTATATCCTGTGGGCTCACAATTTGTGAAACTACATAATGATAGTAAGGGGATGGAGAATTTTGCTGCAGCTCTTAAAAAAGAAGCCTTTAATTAATAGCTGCGTAAATATATTAAATACAGGGTTGGACAGCTTAGTTATTAGAATATAAGGTCCAACCTTTTTTTTGGGAGACGTGATGAAGAAAGATAATAGCAAAATATCAAATTTAAATAAAAAGCGATTGTTCTTTGCGTTTATGGTGTTTAGTGTACTTTTATTTTTGCTGTGCATTAGAGTGGGATTTGTTCAAATTATAAATCATGAAGATTTGAGTAATAAGGCTATGAAGCAGCAAAAAAAAGATGAAATTGTAAAACCTCAGAGAGGTGAAATCGTAGACAGAAACAACAACGAGTTAGCGGTAAGCATGGATGGTTATTCTGTGTGGATTAGACCGGGTGATGCTGCTTGGGGTGACACAAAATCTGAGCAAAAGGGAAATTTAGAGAAAACTGTTTCAAAGCTTGCGAAGTTGATAAACAGAGATAAAGATGAACTTTTAAAAGAGGTTCAAGGAACAGATAAGACTCTTCTTAAAGTTTGTAAATTTGTTAAAAACAAGGATGCAGATAAAATTAGAGAAGCTGGCTTAACAGGTGTATCTTTAAGCGAAGAAGTAAAGAGATATTATCCTATGGGCGACTTTTTATCTCATACACTTGGAAGAGTATCAGACGATAACAGAGGTATCGGTGGTTTAGAACTTGAATATGAAAGATATTTAGGTGGTGTAGACGGAAGATGGGTTAAAAATACAGATAAAGAAGGGACATCACTTGCTAATGGAACAGAAAAGTATTACAAGCCAGAAGATGGCGGTGATATAACTTTAACCATAGATCAAGCTATACAAAGCTTTACAGAAAAAAGTGTAAAAAATAGCCTTAAAGAATATGAGGCTAAAAGGGTTAGTTGTGTTGTAATGGAAACTAAAACTGGAGAAATACTTTCTATGGCATCAGCACCTAGTTTTAACCCAAATGAGCCAAGTAAAATCTTGGATAAAAAAGAACGTAAAAAGTATGCAAAGCTTTCTGATAAAAAAAAGAGCGAGTATATGTTTAAAATGTGGAGAAATCCTATAGTAAGTGACGTATATGAACCAGGATCTACAGCTAAGCTTATTACTACAGCATCAAGTTTAGAAGAAGGTATTACAAATAAAAATGATACCTTTACTTGTAATGGAAGCTATACTGTAAGCGGTGTGCCTGTTAAATGTTGGAGCTATTTACACCCACATGGTTCACAGACACTATATCAAGGAGTGGGGAATTCTTGTAACCCGGTATTTATGCAGTTAGCTTTAAGATTAGGATTAGATAAGTATTACGATTATATAGAGTCTTTTGGCTTAACTGAAAAAACGGGAATTGATTTTCCAGGTGAAGCAAATCCTATTATCGTACCTAAAAATCAAGCTACTAAGTTAAATTTAGCTATTATGGGATTTGGTCAAACAAATGCTGTAACACCAATGCAGATTATTACAGCAGTTTCTGCTCTTGGCAATGATGGTAAGGTTATGGAACCACATTTGGTGAAAAAAATAACTGATAACGACGGTAAGACTATTAAGAATATAAAACCTAGAATAGTTAGAAAAGCCATTTCTAAAGAAACAGCAGATGAAATGTGTAAAATCATGCAATATGTTGTAGATAAGGGTGGTGGAAACAAGGCACAGATTCCAGGATACAGAGTTGGTGGTAAGACAGGAAGCTCACAGGTTATAAGCGAAAAGGGAGGATATACAAATGAGGTTATAGCTTCTTTTGTAGGAATGGCTCCTATGGACAATCCTGATGTTACTATTTTATATATTATTGACTCGCCTGCGGGAAGGCAGCATGGTGGTACAATTGCAGCTCCTGCTACAAAAGATTTGTTAGAACAAATATTAAAATATAGAGAAATTAAACCTAAATATACTAAAGAAGTAAAAAAAGAGCCTACTGAGGAAATGATAGAAGTTCCAAAGGTAAAGGGTAAGAAATTAAGTGAGGCTAAAAAGATTTTAAAAGCAACAGGTTTTAGCTACAAAATTTCACCAGAACCTACAGATAAAAAAGACTTTGTTGTTAAAGATCAATATCCAGCAGCAGGTAAGAAAACGCAAAAAAACGGTATAGTATATTTGTACAGAGAATAGAATTGTTATATAATTAAAAGTCAAAGAAAAACTAGGAGTATGTAAAATGAAATCACTTAAAATCAGTGAAATAGTAGAAGCTGTAAAAGGAAAATTAATTTCTGGAGATGAGACATTATGCGTAAGTAGTGTATGTCAAGACTCAAGGCTTGCAAAGGAAGGATCGGTATTCTTTGCAATCAAAGGAGATGCATTTGATGGCCATAATTTTATATCATCAGCTAAATCAAATGGTTGTAGTGCGGTAGTTTTAGAGAATATAGATGCAATAAAAAATATTGATACAACGGACTTAAGTGTAATACTTGTTGATGACACTATTTTAGCTCTTCAAAATTTATCAAAATCATATTTAAGCAAATTAAATTTGAAGAAAATTGCAGTTACAGGTAGTACAGGTAAGACTTCAACTAGAGATATGACGTACTATATATGTAAGGAAAAATATAGGACACAGAAAAATCAAGGGAACTTTAATACTGTAGTAGGAGTTCCACTGACAATTATGGAATTTGATGAAGATATTGAAGTTGCTGTAATTGAAATGGGAATGGACAGACCTGGTGAAATAGATACTATGGTAGACATAGTAAGACCAGATATTGGAATAATTACAAATATTGGTGTGTCTCATTTAGAAAATTTTGATAATAAAAGAGAAGGCATTTTTAATGCAAAGATGGAAATTACCAATTATTTTGATAAGAGCAACATTCTTATTGTTACTGACAGTGAAGAATATTTAAACAAAGAAAATATAAAAGGCGATTTTAAATTAATATTGACTGGCGATAAAAATGATGATGCATTTGTTGTTTCTGATATAGATCAGACAAGTGACGATGGAGTGAGATTTAAAGTGACTTATAAAGACGAATCAGAAGAGTTTTTCGTTCCTGTATTAGGAAAGCACAATGCATTTAATGCCACTCTTGCAATAGCAGCAGGTAGACAACTTGGAGTTTCGTTTAAAGAAGCGAAAAATGGTCTTAAGAAAATGGAACTTACAGGAAAGAGGCTTGCCATAAAAAAGAATAATGATATAAAGGTAATAGACGATACATATAATGCAAGTCCGGATTCAATGAAAGCAGCCCTAGATATATTATCTAAAACAGTTGGAAATAGACACGTAGCGGTATTAGGCGATATGTATGAACTAGGCTCAAATGAAGCTGAGTTTCATAAGGAAGTTGGAAAGTTTGCAAGAGAAAAAGCCGATGAACTCTTTTCTATAGGGGAGCTTGCTAAAGAATACGAGGCTGATAGACATTTTGATACTGTAGATGAGTTTGTAGAAGCTACAAAAGACTATTTTAAACCGGGAGATGTAGTGTTAGTAAAGGCATCACGTGGAATGGCATTAGAACAAGTAGTAGCTGAGATTTTAAAATAAAGGTAATAGTTATAAGAAGTTAGGAGTATAATATGAGTATTCAGTTTGGTGATATATCATTGACAATATTATTGGGATTTTTGCTTTCATTTTTCTTTACAAATAAAGCGATTCCAATTTTACAAAAAAAGCAGATGGGACAAAATATAAGAGAAGAAGGTCCAGAATCTCATTTGAAAAAAGCAGGTACACCATCAATGGGTGGAGTTGCTATAATACTTGCAGTTGTAATCGCGGTCCTTGTTGGAGCAGTTGGCAGAAATACTTTGGGTGATGCATTGGTATGTATAAGTGGTTTTGTTGTGTTTGGTGCTATCGGTTTCTTTGATGATTATCTTAAAGTTATAAAAAAGCAAAACGAAGGCCTTAAGGCTTATCAGAAATTTGGATTGCAGTTAGTTTTCGCAATACTATTTGCTATTTATATGGTGAAACTTTCAGGACTTGGAACAGAAGTTTATATTCCATTTTTTAAGATTTATATTGATTTTGGTATTTGGTATGTACCATTTGTAATATTTGTAATTTTAGCTATGACAAATGGTGTAAATTTGACAGATGGACTAGATGGTTTAGCTGCTGGAGTTACAATGATTGTATCTTTATATATGTGCTATGTAGCAGCTGACATAGGAATAATATCAAGTGAAATTTTCTTTGCTGCTTTGGCTGGTGGATGTTTAGGATTTTTATTACTAAACAAGAACCCAGCTAAAATCTTTATGGGTGATACAGGTTCACTTGCTATAGGGGGAGGTATCACAGTAGCAGCATTTTTAATGAAGATGGAATTTTTATTGCCAATAGCTGGTATAATCTATGTTCTTGAAACTTTATCCGTAGTATTACAAGTAGGGTATTTTAAGATTACAAAAGGTAAGAGGTTATTTAGAATGGCACCTTTACATCATCATTTTGAAGAAGGTGGCATGAAGGAGACAAAGGTAGTAGCTATGTTCTGGTGCATTACAATTATTTGTAGTGTAATTGCTGTATTTATAGCATAGGGAGAGAAAAAATGGAAAATTATTTAAAGGAACTTAAAAATAAAAGAGTTTTAGTAGTAGGCTTTGGAAAATCAGGAATTGCAGCTATTAATGTATTAAACGATGTAGGAGCAGAAGTATCTTTACAAGATTCAAAAAAGGAAGAGGATATTTCACAAAAGAGTATAGATTTCTTAAAAGAAAACGACATCAAAACTTATTTTGCAAAAGTACCTGAAGATATGTCTGGATTTGATATGATTGTTTTAAGTCCAGGAGTACCTCTGCAGATAGGATTTATTAATGATGCTATTGAAAAAGGTGTTGAAGTAATTGGGGAGCTTGAACTTGCGTATAGATGTGGTAAAGGAAAATACTTAGCTATTACGGGAACTAACGGAAAGACAACAACTACAACACTAGTTGGGGAAATTGTAAAAAATGCAGGTAAGGACACTAGAATAGTTGGAAATATCGGAAATCCAGTTGTTATAGAAGCTGTAAATTCTAATGAGGATACTTGGTTAGTTACAGAGGCTAGCAGTTTTCAGCTTGAGACAATAGATAAGTTTAGACCACAAGTATCGGCTATATTGAATTTAACACCAGATCATATGGATAGACATAAAAATATGGAAAACTACGGCAAAGCTAAAGCAAATATTATGGTAAATCAAACACCAGATCAATATATGGTTGTAAACTTTGACGATAAAGAATGCTTGAAACTATCAAGAGGAACTAAAGCAAAAGTTGTACCATTTAGCAGAATTGAGCATTTGAAATTTGGAGCTTTTGTTAAAGATGAAAAGATTGTCCTTATTAATGAAGATGAAAAATTAATTGAAATATGTAAAATAAGCGATTTAAAAATCCCAGGAAGTCATAATTTAGAAAATGCTCTTGCCGCAGTGGCTATAACATATTTTGCAGGCATAGATATTGAAGATATTGCTAAAACTTTAAAAGAATTTGATGGCGTAGAGCATAGACTTGAATTTGTTAAAGAAATTGATGGTGTAAGATTTGTAAATGACTCAAAAGGGACTAATACTGATGCAAGTATTAAAGCTATTGAAGCTATGAGCCAACCAGTTATTTTGATTGCAGGAGGCTATGATAAAAATGCTGATTTTGATGAATTTATAGATAGTTTTAAGGATAAAGTTAAATATGCAGTTTTACTTGGAAAAACTGCAGGTAAAATTAAAGCAGCAGCAGAAAAAAAAGGTTTTAAAAATACTATAATTGTAAAGGATATGAAAGCGTGTGTAGATGAAGCTTTCAGACTTGCAGATAAAGGAGAGACTGTACTTTTATCGCCAGCATGTGCTAGTTGGGATATGTATTCTTCATTTGAAGAAAGAGGTGCTGATTTTAAAAATTGTGTTAAGGGATTAAAATAGATATTTAGATGAATAAGAAAAAAGCAGTTAGGAAAAAGAAAAATAAATTTGTAAAATTCATTAAAAGTATACCACCGGCAGATTTTGGTATAATAGCTGTAACTTTGATACTGATTTTTTTTGGTATTATTATGGTTTTTAGTGCTAGTTACTATTGGTCGATGGATCAATCTGGTAAACCTTATTCATTTTTATTTAAGCAAATAGTATGGGCTACTATGGGTATTTGCTTAATGGCGGGTTTATCGATAATAGATTATAAAAATTTTCAAAAGTATTCAAAACCGATATTTTGGATTAGCATAGTACTATTGTTATTGTTATTTTCACCTCTTGGCAAGGAAACTAAGGGTGCTACAAGATGGCTTAATTTAGGAATAACTATTATGCCAGGTGAAATAGCTAAAATTGTAGCTATAATATGTACATCAAGCTTTTTGACAAGAAAACGTAGAAATATAAACGACTTAAAAACTTCTATTATGCCATTGCTTATGATGTGTGGAATATATGTAGGTTTGATAATGGCACAACCTAACATGTCAACAGCAGTAACAGTTGCAGCTATAATAATATCTATTATGTTTGTTGCAGGTATAAATTTAAAATATTTTACTGCAATTGGAATTGGTGGAGTTGTAGGCGGAATAGCATTGATATTTGTTGGTGGAACATATAGAATTAAAAGAGTAACATCTTTCTTAAATCCATTTGAGGATGCTTCAGGAGACGGATACCAGGTGTGCCAATCACTGATAGGTATGGGCTCTGGTGGTATATTTGGAAAAGGTCTTGGAAATGGTGTAGAAAAAACACTGTATTTACCTGAACCACAAAATGATTTTATCTTGTCCGTAATAGGTGAAGAATTAGGAATGATTGGTGTACTTATAGTATTTTGCCTATTTATAATATTAATCTGGAGAGGTATTAAAGTTGCAATTAATGCTCCAGATAAATTAGGATTTTTGTTGAGCGCGGGAGTTGTAATGATGATAGGTTTACAGCTATTGTTTAATATTGCTGTAGTAGTATCTGCTATGCCACCTACAGGGGTTGCATTACCATTTATAAGCTATGGTGGTAACTCTATGCTTGTATGTTGCTCGGCAATCGGAATAGTATTAAATGTTTCTAGACAAACTAAGCGAAAAGAACTAGAAGAAAAAAGGAATATGCTAAAGGAAGAAAAGATATATTTTAACAGAGGTGTAAGATGAGAGTTATAATGACTGGCGGAGGAACAGGAGGCCATATATATCCTGCTATTGCTATTGCAGATAGAATTAAAGAAAGAACATTGGATTCTGAAATTTTATTTGTAGGTACTGAAAAAGGACTTGAAAAGGAACTGGTACCTAAAAATGGATATGATATTAGATTTATAACTGTAAGTGGTATTAATAGAAAAAAACTACTTAAAAACTTCAAGGTACTTAAAGAATACAATCAAGGCAAAAAAGAAGCTAAGAGAATAATCGAAGAGTTTAAGCCAGATGTTGTAATTGGAACTGGCGGATATGTTTGTGGTCCTATGGTTAAGATGGCATCAAAGATGGGAATAAAAACTTATATTCATGAACAAAATGCTACGCCAGGTTTAACTAATAAGATGCTTGAAAATTTTGTTGATGGAGTATTTTTAGGATTTGCAGATGCTGCGAAGCATTTTCGTAAACCTGAAAAACATATAGTGTCAGGAAATCCTGTTAGGGATACTTTTTTCAAGGCTAGAAAAAACACCTCAAGAGAGAAGCTAGGTTTAGATGAAAATGATTTTGTTATTTTATCTTTTGGTGGAAGCCAAGGTGCAGGTAAAATTAATAAAGCTATGCTAGAGGTAGTAGAAAAGTATAATGGCAAGGAAGGTGTTAAGGTGTTCTTTGCTACTGGTAAAAGATATTATGATCCTATTTTAAAAGAATTAGAAGAAAAAAATATAGTTTTAGAAGAAAATATAAAGATATTAGAATACATAGATAATATGGAAACTTATTTGTCTTGTGCTGATGTGGTTATTTCAAGAAGTGGTGCTCTTGCAGTATCAGAAATTGCTGTCTGCGGAACTCCTTCAATTTTGATACCATCACCAAATGTTACTGGAAACCATCAGATGTACAATGCAAAAGCTATTGCCGACAAAGGAGGAGCAGTCATTCTTGAAGAAGAAAATTTATCTGGTGAAAGTTTAATTGAATCTATAGTAAATCTAGAAAATGATAAAGAGGCACTTAATGAAATGAGTATAAAAGCAAAGGAATGTGCACCGCTAGATGCTTCTGATATCATTTATTATAATATTATAAATGGATAAATATAAATGGATAAAGATACATTAGAAATACCAATAATTGATGAAGAAGAATTAAATAGACCACCTAGAAGGAGAAAGAAAAGGCGTAAAAAGCGTTATCTTTTACGCCTATTTGTTATACTGATTTTAATCGGTGGGATTTTGTTTGGATTGTCATTACCTTACTTTGATATTGTTTCAATAAAAGTTGTTGGCAATAAATATGTGAAAACGGAAGAGGTTTTAAGGGACTCTAAGCTTAAAGTTGGAGAGAATATATTTAAAAATCAAGGTCGTCAGATTAAAAAGCGCATGATGGACAATCCTTACTTTGAAGAAATAGATATTGATAAAAAACTACCAAATGAGGTTGTAATAAATGTAAAAGAAAGAATTCCTATGGCTGTGTTACCTTATGGTGACAGATATGTTGTCCTTGATGGAAATGGAATAGTTTTAGGATTAACAGATAATCATCCAAAGCTTACTGAAATTACAGGTACGACTATTAAAAATATGGAAAAAGGCAAAAAAGTCATAGCTAAAGATGAGAAAAACTTTGATAAAGCATTGGACCTTTTGGAAGTGATAAATAAAAATGATTTATTTTTTAAAAGTGTACGCATAACTGGAACAAAAGTAGAATGTGTTATATATGATAATTTACTAGTTAAGGGTAAATACGATGACCTTATAAGTAATATAAAAAATGGTAATTTATCTAGTGTTTTGTATGATCTTTATAAAAAGAAAATCAAAAGGGGAACAGTTAAAATAGATGGTGAAGAATATTGTTCATTTACACCAACTTTTTAGGAAAATTTAAAGTATTTTCAGTATATTTGTGTTACACTATATAAGTATTATATGTTATAATAATTTAGTGTTTAATAAACCGAAATTAACGGGAGGAATATATAAATGGGCGGAAGTTTTTTAGAATTTGAAATAACCAATGAAGGCAAGGCTAAAATCATAGTTGTTGGTGTTGGTGGAGGCGGATGTAACGCTGTGAACCGTATGATTGAAGCTGAGTTAAGAAATGTTGACTTCATTGCTGTAAATACAGATAAACAGGATTTAGATATTTGTAAAGCTGAAGTAAAGCTACAGATAGGTGAAAAGCTTACTAAGGGTCTTGGTGCAGGTGGAAACCCTGAAGTTGGTCAAAGATCTGCAGAAGAAAATATCGAAGATATTACAAGACTATTAAGTGGAGCTGACATGGTGTTTGTAACTTGCGGTATGGGAGGCGGCACAGGAACAGGTGCAGCACCTATAGTTGCTAAGGTTGCTAAGGATATGGGTATTCTTACTGTTGGTGTTGTAACAAAACCATTTACTTTTGAAGGCAGAAGAAGATCTGAACATGCTGAAATGGGCATAAAGTTTTTGAAGAAATTTGTGGATTCAATAGTTATAGTACCAAACGATAGATTACTAGATATTGCTGAACCTAATACTACTATGATCGAAGCTTTACGTATGGCTGACGAAGTACTAAAGCAGGGCGTTCAGTCAATTACTGAATTAATCGGTGATAACAGCCTTATTAACGCCGACTTTGCCGATGTACAGACTGTAATGAGAGACAGAGGTGTTGCTCATATGGGTATTGGTATTGGTAAAGGTGATAACAAGGTTAAGGATGCTGTTACAAACGCAGTTGAAAGTCCACTACTTGAAACTACTGTAGCAGGAGCTAAGGCAATCCTATTAAATATCGCAGGTGGTTACGATATGGGTATGCTTGATGTAAATGATGCTGCTAATCAGATCCAAAACGTAGCTGATAAGGATGCTATCATTATCTTTGGTACTTCAGTTAAGGAAGAACTTAAAGATGAAATGCGTATAACTGTAATAGCTACTGGTTTTGAAAATAGACCAAGCAATTATTCAGATGTACAGACATTTGATGAAGAAATTGAAGAGCAGGAAAAAGCAAGCGGTAAAGAAACTAAAGATGAAACATTTGCAGATGGAACACCAAAGAAACAGACTTTGCGTGAAGTTTTAGTTGATTTAGATCAGAATACAACACCATCAAGACCGTCATCAAAATTTGATATTCCATCATTTTTAAAATAGATTAGTTGTAAAATAAAAAAGCCGGCGCTAAAACCGGCTTTTCTAATAAAAAGAAAGGCTTATATAAATATATGAAGATTATTACCTCAAAGGACAATAAAATATATAAGCAGTGTCAAGCACTCACTTCAAAAAAGCACAGAGATAAAATGGGGCTTTATATTGTTGAGGGCGAAAAACTGGTAAAGGAAGCCTATGATGCAGGCATGATAGAGCTTATAATATATGACGCAGACTACTCTAAAGGTATCCATTACCAAGGGGTGGATATAGTCTTTATGATGGGTAAGCTTTTTGAAAAGCTTGCCCAAACAGAAACAAGCCAAGGCGTTTTAGCTATTGTAAAGAAAAAAATATATACGAAGGAAGAATTTAGCCAAATAATAAACGAAGGTACAGGAAATGTTGTAGTTTTAGATAGGTTGCAAGATCCTGGAAATATTGGAACCATAATAAGAACAGCTGATGCAGCTTCATATAGTGGCATGGTTTGTCTTAAGGGAACTGGAGATGTTTACTCTCCAAAGGTTGTTAGAGCTGCGGCAGGTTCTGTTTTAAGATTACCAATCTACTTTGTAAAAGACGAAGAAGAAGCGGTAGATTTCTTAAAAGAAAATAGCAAAATGATAGTTGGCACTGCCTTTAATACTGATAAGTATTATTACGACGTAGATTTAACTGAAAACGTTGGACTTGTAATAGGTAATGAAGGCAACGGTATGAGTGAAAAATTTATACAAGATGCGGATGTAAATGTTAAGATTCCTATGAGACAGCCAGTTGATTCGCTAAATGCGGCAGTGGCAGCAGGAATTTTAATGTATCAATCGAAAGGAAAGGTAAAATAGGCCATGCAAAATAAATTAAATGAAATCTTAGAAAGAGCAAAAGCAGAAGTTGCTCAGGCAAAGGTATTAAATGAAATAAATGATTGTCGAATTAAGTATTTAGGTAAAAAGGGTGAAATCACTGCTATTATGAAGAGCATGGGTAAACTAACTCCTGAAGAAAAAAAGGAATTAGGAAAGGCTGCAAATACAGTGAGAGCAGAAGTAGAAACACTTATTAATAAAAAGATGGAAGCTATTAAAAAGGCTGAAAAAGAAGCACGTTTAGCTGCAGAAGTAATAGATGTTACAGAACCAGCTAAGCCTGTAGTTAGAGGAGTTAAGCATCCTATTACTCAGGTAATCGATGAAATCGTAGGTATTTTCCAATCTATGGGATACTCAGTTTACGAAGGACCGGACATCGATAGTGTATATAATACATTTGATGCTCTTAACTCACCGGATACACATCCAGCAAGAGATATGAGCGATACATTTTATGTAAATAAAAACACTGTTTTAAGACCACATACATCATCTGCAGAAGTAAGGGCAGAAAAAGAATTAAATTTACCATATAAAATTGTAATTCCTGGTAGATGTTATAGATGTGACACACCTGATGCGACACACTCACATACATTCCATCAGATTGAAATGATGGTTGTAGGTGAAGATGTAAACATGTCACAGCTAAAAGGTTCTTTAGATTATATGGCTAAACAGTTATTTGGACCAGAAACTAAGACTAAATTTAGACCTCATCATTTCCCATTTACAGAGCCAAGTGCTGAAATGGATGTATCTTGTTTCAACTGTGGAGGTAAAGGATGTAATGTTTGTAAGGGAAGTGGCTGGATTGAAATTTTAGGCTGCGGTGTTACTCATCCACATGTTCACCAAGCTGGTGGAATCGATACTGAAAAGTATACAGGATTTGCTGTAGGAATGGGTGTAGAGAGAATTGCGATGCTGAAGTACGGTATTGAAGATATCAGACTTCTATTCGAAAACGACATGAGATTTATCAATCAGTTCAAATAGGAGGTTTAATAATATGTTAGTTTCATTAAATTGGATTAAAGATTATGTAGATATAGATGGTGTTTCAGCGAAAGAATACTGTGACAAGATGATTATGTCAGGTTCTAATCTTGAAACATGTGAAGAATTAGGTTGTGGTATCGAAGGTGTTAAATTAGGTAAAATTTTAAAGATTGAAAAACATCCAGATGCTGATAAATTAGTAGTTTGCAAAATTGATGTTGGTGAAGATGAACCAGTTCAGATTGTAACAGGTGCACCAAATGTATTTGAAGGAGCATTTGTACCAGTGGCTGTTGACGGAAGTCGTATTCCGGGACCTTTACATGGTAAGCCAAAAGTTGAAGGTGGAGTAGTTATTAGTAAAGGTGCCTTAAGAGGTGTTGAATCATGTGGTATGCTTTGCTCAGCATCAGAATTAGGTTATGATGATAAGGTTGCTCCTATGGCGTCTAAAGATGGTATATGGATTTTAGATGATGATTGGTCAGAAAAGGTAGGAATGGATTTTGTAGAAGCTTTAGAGCTTAAAGATTATAAAATCGATTTTGAAATTACACCAAATAGACCTGATTGTCTATCAATGATTGGTATGGCAAGAGAAACTGCTGCAACATTTGATAGAGAACTTAAATATCCTGATACTTCATGTAATACTATCGGCGAAAATGCTGCTGACTATATCAGCGTTGAAGTTAAGTCAGATTTATGCAAAAGATATACAGCTAGAGTTATTAAAGATGTAAAAATTGCTCAGTCACCATGGTGGTTACAAAAGAGACTTATGGCTGCAGGTATGAGACCTATAAATAATATGGTTGATATTACTAATTTTGTAATGCTTGAATACGGTCAGCCACTTCACGCATTTGATATTAACAGCATATCAGGAAACAAGATTGTTGTAGATGTTGCAAGCGAAGGGGAAAATTTCACTACACTAGATGGCAATGAAAGAATTTTAGATGGCGAAATGCTTATGATTAAAGATGCTGAAAAATCAATTGCTATCGCAGGTGTTATGGGTGGTTTAAACTCAGAAATTATGGGAGATACTGATACAGTAATTATCGAATCAGCAAATTTTGTTGGTTCAAGTGTAAGACAGACTTCAAAGAAATTAGCTTTGAGAACAGAGTCTTCAGGAAGATATGAAAAAGGTATCGATCCGAACTTATGTGAAGATGCAGCAGATAGAGTTTGTCACCTAATTGAGCTACTAGGTTGTGGTAAAGTTGTAGAAGGTTCAGTAGATGTATATAAAGAGCCTGAGGTTGCTCCAACAGTAAAAGCTAGAGTTAGTAGAATTAACAAGGTTATAGGTATTGACATTTCTCGTGAAGAAATGGTTAAAATGCTAGAAAAACTAGAAATGAAAGTTGAAGGAGAAGGAGACATACTTCTTGTAACTGCTCCAACAATAAGACAAGATATTTTAGAAGAAGTAGATATTGTAGAAGAAATAGCAAGAATGTATGGCTATGATAATGTTCCTATGACTCTTCCAGAAACTGTAACTAAATCACAGTTCTCAAAGAGCTGGACTATTAGAAACTTAACAAGAGATGTTTTATGCGGAATGGGAGCTAATGAAATTCAGACATTCTCATTTATCAATAATAAGATTTTAGACGCCGTAGGTATCGAAGAAGATTCTTGGGAAAGAAATATGGTTGAGCTTATTAATCCTATGGGAGAAGATACAGCTGCTATGAGAACATTTTTAACACCAGGTATGCTTGAAGTACTAGGAAGAAATTACTCAAGAAATATCGAAAGTGTAAAAGCTTATGAAATAGGTATTACATATATGAATAACTTAATTGATGAGGATGGTTTACCTGATGAATCACATAATCTATCTGTCGGTGTTTATGGACCAGATGAAGACTTCTTTACACTTAAAGGTATGGTTGTGGAACTTCTAAATGTATTAGGTATTAGAGGTGTTGAGTTTATCGCTGAAAGTCAATATGGTGTATATCATCCAGGTAGATGTGCAAGAATCGTTTTAGATATAGATGATGGTAGCAGAAGAGAAGCTATCTTAGAAAATCTAAATGAAAAACTAGAAAATAATGATGGCACTCTTATTGATGAAGAACTTCAGGTTATGAGAGATTTAGTTCAGGCTATTACATTAAGTGCAGGTGAAGGCCCAATAGAGTTAGGTATCATGGGAGAAGTTCATCCTGATGTAGCAGAAAGATTTGGTATTGGTACTAGGGCATACTGCTGTGAATTATTCTTTGATCAGTTAGTAGAAATGGCAAGCAATGAAGTTCACTATGCACCATTACCTAAATTCCCATCAACTTCAAGAGATATTGCTATCTTAGTTGACGAAAATGTTGCTGTTGGACAAATTATAAAAGCCATCAAGGCTCATGGAAATAATATTCTTGAAGATGTAAAGTTATTTGATATCTACAGAGGTGAACAGGTAGAAGAAGGCAAGAAGAGTGTAGCAATTTCATTAACTTACAGACATCCAGAAAAAACACTTACAGATGAGGAAACTGGAGCTGTACATGAAGATATTTTAAATACATTAAATGAAAAATTTGATGCTGTACTAAGAGAAATGTAGGAGGCAATTAATGAGCAATAAAGTAACTGTAAATATTTTTGGACAGGAATATACTATTGCTGGTGAAGAATCTCAAGATAGAATTATTCAAGTAGCATCTTGGGTTGATAGTAAAATGAGAGAAATTGAAGAGGCAGTAGGTAATGCGCTTCCTACTTCATCTATGGCTGTGCTATCAGCTGTAAATATTGCCAATGAATTATTTCAATGTAAGGATGAGCTAGAAGAAAATAAAAAAGTTTCAAGTCAGCTAGAAGGCGATATACAGCATTATATCCAGCTTTGGGATGAATCCAAAAAAAATTTCCTAGAGTATAAGGAAGAAAACATTGCAATCCAAAAGGAAAAAGAACAGCTTATGATTAAGCTTCAGGCTAAGGATAAGGAAATAGAAAAGATTTTACAGGGACAAGGAAGTATTAAAGAAGAAATTCAAAAGGGTACTGAAGCTCAATTAAAATCTGCTGAAGCGAAATATAAGGACTTGGAAAACAATTTCTTTGACTTACAGATGGAAAATATAAGAATTAAAAGTGAATTAGAAAAATTAAGAGGTAAGATGAAATAAATGAACGAAAAAGCTATGAAGGTTTTGGAGTACAATAAAATCATTGAGCTTTTAAAAGGACAGGCAGGCTCTGAGATGACACGTAAAATCATCTCAGAGCTTAAGCCGTTTACAGACCCAAGGGTAATTAGGACCGTTTTAGAAGAAACAGACGAGGCTGTGAAGCTGATAACTTATAAAGGACCACTGCCTCTTGGGAATTTTTATGATATAAAATCTTCTGTTGTATTTGCTCAAAAAGGTGGAACACTAAATATGAAGCAGCTACTTCAGATTCTTTATAACATGAGAATTACGGCAAATGTCATAACATGGCTTAAAGGTGATGTACCACCTTTACCAATACTCCAGTCGTTGGTAGAGGTTCTTGCTGTATTTAAGGACTTAGCAGAAGAAATAGATAGATCTATAGAATCAGAAGATACTGTAAGTGATAATGCAAGTTCAGAGCTAAGAACAATTAGAAGAAGTATAGTAAGACAAAATGAAACTATTAAAAATAGAATAAATCAAATGATAAATAAGGCTGATAATCAGAGTATGCTTCAAGATGCAATCGTAACAGTTAGAGATGGTAGATATGTAATACCAGTAAAACAGGAACATAGAAGCAAGTTTCCTGGTATTATTCACGACCAAAGTGCATCAGGAGCTACATTGTTTATAGAGCCTCAAGTTATAGTAAATTTAAATAACGAATTAAGAGAACTTGAAGTTGCCGAGCAAGTTGAAATCGAAAGAATTTTAGGAGAGCTATCTAGTAGAGTCGGTGAGCATGCAGCTCAGCTAAATAATAATCAGGAAATTTTAGTTCAGCTTGATTTAATTATGGCAAAAGGAAAGCTGGCTCATTTGCAGCACGGCGAATGTCCTAGTGTTAATGATGAAGGCGTTTTAAGGCTAAAGGAGGCTAGACATCCTTTAATAGATAGAAAAAAAGCAGTGCCTATTAATATAACTATAGGTGATAAATATAACACGCTAGTTGTTACAGGCCCTAATACAGGTGGAAAAACTGTGACTTTAAAGACGGCAGGGCTTTTATCTATGATGGCTCAAACAGGACTTCATATTCCTGCATCATCAGGAAGTACCATTCCTATATACGAGAATATTTTTGCAGACATCGGTGATGAGCAGAGTATAGAACAGAGTTTATCTACATTTTCATCACATATGAAAAATATTGTAGATATAGTAGATAAGGCATCTAATAAAACATTGATTTTACTAGATGAACTTGGTGCTGGTACCGATCCAACTGAGGGTGCTGCACTGGCTATTTCTATTCTTGAAACTTTGAGAAATAGAGGAGCTCAGATACTTGCAACAACTCATTATACTGAACTTAAAAAATATGCTATTGAAACTTCAGGTGTTGAAAATGCATCTATGGAATTTGATATAGAAACTTTAAGTCCAACATATAAGTTGACTATAGGAATCCCAGGAAAATCAAATGCATTTGAAATATCAAAGAAGCTAGGGCTTCCTGGAGAAATAATAGAGAAATCAAAAGCGTTACTAGAAGGTGGAGATATTAAATTTGAAGCCGTTTTAGAAGCTATTGAAGAAGATAAAAAAGCTGCAGAAGAAGAACGTGATGAAGCTATAATGATTAATATCCAAATGAAAAAGCAAAAGGAAGAAATGGATAAGCTTGAAAAACGTACGAAGGCTATGCAGGAAAAGATTATTAATGAAGCAAAAGAAGAAGCTAGATCGATGCTTGCAGAGGCTAAGGAAGTAAGCAAGAGTGTTCAACAGGAGCTTCGTGAGTTGGCAAAAATCGAAAGCTTAGGAGAAAGAAATAAGCGTCTTGATAGATCAAAGAGAAAAATTAAGGATGCAGCAGGTAGATATAAGGAAACAATAACGCGAGAAGAAAACGATAATCCTGTTTCTATTGATGATGTAAAGGTTGGAGATAGAGTTAAGGTTTTGACTATTAACCAAAATGGTGAAGTAATTGCACTTCCAGATAGCAAAGGCGAAATTATGGTACAAATTGGTATTATGAAAATGAAGTGCAAAGCTGAAGATCTTAAAATTATAATTGACGGAACTCAGAAAAAGAAAAAAACTAAAAGCTCTAAGGCAAGCTATGGTAGTCTTTATAAATCAAAATCCTATAGTATTTCGCCTACTTTAAATGTTCAAGGTCAAAATTTAGATGATGCCTTAGCAAATGTTGAAAAGTACTTAGACGATGCGTTTATGGCGCACTTAGAAGAAGTTACAATTATTCACGGTAGAGGAGAGGGTATCCTTAAAAAAGGTATTCATAATATGCTAAAAAGACACAAACAAGTTAAGGACTTTAGAAAAGGAAGCTATAACGAAGGTGGCGAAGGAGTAACTATCGTAAAGCTAAAATAAAGGAGTAGTTAAGTATGGATAAGGTTTTTATACGTGAAGGAAGACAGGAAGATATTGGAGCTATTGCTAAGATTTATGATGATTTTTTAGACTATGAAGCTATTAATGGAAGTAAGACTAATTGGATAAAAGGCGTTTATCCAACAGCTACTAATGCGCAAAAAGGTCTTGAAAATGGTACTTTGTATGTTGGAGAGCTAGATGGGAAGATTATTGGTAGTTATGTGTTAAATCATGTGCAACCAGAAGAATACGCTAAACTTGATTGGGCGTTTTCAGGAGAAGGCGATGAGGTTATGGTTATTCATACTCTTTGTATTGACGTAAATATTCAAGGAAAGCGTTTAGGAAAGCAGTTTATCGATTTTGCTATAGATTTTGCTCGTAAGCAAGGTTGCAAAACAATGAGACTAGACACATATGAGTTTAATGAGCCTGCAGCAAAATTGTATACTAAATATGGTTTTAGATATGTTGGTAAAACTGAATTTTTCTTTGAGCAGGCTATTTTGGAAAATTTAATTTGTTTTGAATATAAATTAGACTAAAAGGATATAATTGATGAGTAAAAGTAAAAAAGAGATGGATTTTACCCATGGTAGCATTTATAAAAAGATATTTATATTTTCTATACCGCTACTTTTGGGAAATTTATTACAACAAATTTATTTTATCGCTGATTCTATAATCGTTGGTAGACTTATTGGAAGCAATGCTCTTGCAGCGGTTGGAGCAGCTACATCTATTACAGTGTTATTAATCTTTTTCTTTCAAGGTGTAGCAAGTGGTGCAGGTATTTTGATTTCACAATTTATTGGTGCTGGAGAGCCTCATAAGATGCAAAAGGTAATACATGCATCTAGTATCTTTACAGCTGTGGCAGGAGGCATATTATCTGTAATAGGATTTGTTCTTACAAAAAATATTTTGCACTGGATAAGCGTACCAGAAAATGTATTTCATCAGACTTATTTATACTTGGCAGTTTCTTTTGCTGGAATGTTACCTATGTTGATTTATAATATGGGAGCAGCAATAATGCAAGCTATGGGAGATTCGAAAACTCCATTGTATTACTTAGCAGTGGCTAGTGTTATAAATATAGTTTTAGATATTGTATTTGTAAAAAATATAGGAATGGGTGTTGAAGGTACAGCAATAGCTACTGTAATAGCTCAGGCAGTATCAGCAGTTCTTATATTTATAACTATTCATAAGAAAAGTAAACGAATTAGCGAAGAGTTTGTAGGCCATGATGATGCATCTTTATTAAAGCTATTTAAGCAGATTATAGTTATCGGTATTCCTATAGGAGTTCAATCAATAGTTATAAATTTCTCAGGAATAATAACTCAAAATCATATCAATGGTATTGGTGCAGATGCTATGGCTGGATGGAGTATATTTTGTAGAATCGATACATTTGTAATATTGCCATTTATAAGTTTTGGTATCGCAGTTACAACTTTTGTAGGACAAAATTATGGGGCTAGAAATATAGAGCGTATTTTTAAGGGCGTAAAAGCAGGAATGATTATGTCTATTGCTGTAACTGTTGGCATAGGTGTAATAATATGTATTGTTCCAGAGTTTATTTTTAGCTTCTTTACAGATGAACAAGTAGTATTGGATTATGCATGTGATATGATTTGGCATATGGTTCCGTTTTACTTTATGCTAGCTATGGCAAAAGTTCACTCTAGTGCTGTGTCAGGAACAGGTAATTCGGTAGTACCTATGATAACTAATATATTGTTTATGTGTGTAATAAGAATTATTTTAATACCGATATTTACGATGACAATTGGTCATAATATGATGGCGCTTTACTTGACATATTTTATATCTTGGATATTAAGTGCAGTAAGTATTGGTGGATATTATGAAATCAAAACAAAAAAGCAATTGAAGGCCTATGGCAGTATGGTATAATGTAGTGTAAAAGTAAAATATATAAGGAAGGCGAAGATTATGTATATAGTAAGTGCATGCCTACTTGGCGAAAAATGTAAATATAATGGTGAAGATAACTTTACTCAGTGGGTTCATGATTTAATGAAAAATCATATGTTATGTATGGTTTGTCCAGAGACTTTAGCTAAGCTTGGAACACCTAGAGTACCAGCAGAAATAAAAGATGGTAAAGTTATAAATAAAGATGGTATAGATGTAACAAAAGCTTTTGAAGAGGGCGCACGTATCGCATATACCAAAGCTGTAGTTGCTGCAAGATCTATAGGAGAGGAAATTGAAGGAGCTATTTTAAAATCAAATAGCCCTTCTTGTGGAAGAGATAAAGTATACGATGGAAATTTTACAGGAACTTTAGTAGATGGTGAAGGCATATTTGCTAGAGTGTTAAAGGAACATGGTATTAAGATCATTACAGAAAAGGAGAAGATAGATGGTTAATTATAAAGCATTAATTGCAGATATTTTATCAAATGTATTAACAGACATGGAAAAAGATGAAATCATGTCTATGATAGAAGTACCAACAGATGAAAAGATGGGAGACTATGCATTTCCATGTTTTAAGCTAGCTAAAATTTTAAGAAAAGCCCCACCTTTAATAGCAAAAGATGTTGTAGAAAGTATTAGAGATAATGAAATCTTTGAAAAAGTTGAAAATGTAAATGCATATGTAAATATGTATATATCAAGAGCTAATTTTGTTGATGGTATTGTTAAGGAAACTTTAAAACAAGGCGAAAGTTTTGGAGGTAGCGACCTTGGCAAAGACAAGACTGTAATTGTAGAGTTCTCATCACCGAATATCGCAAAGCCATTTCATATTGGACATATTAGATCTACAGTAATAGGTAACTCTTTATATAAGATTTACGATAGCTTAGGTTATAATACTGTAAGAATTAACCACCTTGGCGACTATGGTACTCAGTTTGGTAAGATGATCAGCGCTTACAGAAGATGGGGTAATAGGGAAGATGTTGAAAGAGAACCTATAAAGACATTGTTAGAATACTACACAAAGTTCCATGTTGAAGCTGAAGAACATCCAGAACTTGAACAGGAAGCAAGAGATATTTTTGCTAAGTTAGAAAAAGGTGAACCTGAAGAGGTTGAATTATGGCAGTGGTTTAGAGATGAGTCACTTAAGGAATTTACTAAGGTTTATAATATGTTAGGTATTGAGTTTGATTCTTATGCAGGTGAGTCTTTTTATTCAGATAAGATGCCTCGTATAATTGATGAGCTAAATGCAAAAGGTCTTTTAGAAGAGTCAAGAGGGGCTCAGATTGTAGATCTTACAGAATACAAGATGACACCAGCTCCTATTATCAAATCAGATGGTTCAACACTATATATCACTAGAGATATTGCTGCTGCAGTATATAGAAAAGAACATTATAATTTCGATAAAAATATTTATGTAGTTGCATCTCAGCAAAACTTACATTTTCAACAGTGGTTTAAAATCGTAGAACTACTTGGTTACGATTGGGCTAAGGACTGCGTACACGTTCCATTTGGAATGGTAAGCTTAAAAGAGGGAACTATGTCTACAAGAAAGGGAAGAGTTGTTTTCTTGGAGGATGTTTTAAATAAGGCAGTTGATAAGACCAGAGAAATTATTGAAGAAAAAGGCGTAGCTACTGAAAATGTCGATGAAACTGCAAAGCAGGTAGGTATCGGTGCTGTAGTATTTAATGAATTATCAAATAACAGAATCAAAGACTATGTATTTGATTGGGATAAGGTTCTTAACTTTGAAGGAGAAACAGGTCCATACGTTCAGTACACTCATGCAAGAGCTTGCAGTATTTTAAGAAAAGCAGGAGATGAAGCTGTTAAGAAAGCGATGAACCTTGAAGGATTTGATGCAAGCATTTTAACTTCAGATAGCGCATATGAATTAGCTAAGTTGATTTATAAGTTACCTGCAGTAGTTGTAGAAGCTGCAGAAAAGTATGAGCCATCAATTGTAACTAGACATGTTGTTGATATTGCTCAAGCATTTAATAGATTTTATCAAAATGAAAGAATTGTTGTTGAAGATGAAGCTGAGCTATTAAGTAAGCTGTCATTAGTTATTGCTGCTAAGACTGCAATTAAAAATGGACTTGCACTTCTTGGCATGCAGGCACCGGAGAAAATGTAATGAGATACGAAGGAGATATTTACAGACCACCAAGTGAAGCGAGAAGTTATTTGCTTCAGGTGACTATGGGATGTACACATAACCAATGCACATTTTGCAGTATGTATAGAGAAAAACCATTCCGTGTTAGAGATGTAGAGGAAGTAATCGAAGATTTACATATGGCTAGAAGATATTATTCATATGTGGACAGAGTATTTTTATGCGATGGTGATGCTCTTTGTTTATCTAATGAAAAGCTTTTGTTTATCATGTCTAAGATTTTTGAAATTTTACCAGAAGTTTCAAGAATAAGCACTTATGGTGCACCTAAGGATGTGCTTAATAAGACTCATGAAGAGCTAGTTGAACTTAGAGAAGCAGGTTTAGAATTTATCTATATTGGGGCCGAATCAGGCTCCGATATAATCCTTAAGGATATTAAAAAGGGTGCTACAAGAGCTGAAATTATTGAAGCTGTTCAAAAGATTGAAGCTGCTGGCATTAAGGCTTCTGTAACATTTATTTCAGGCTTAGGTGGCAGGGCAAATTGGCGTGAGCATGCTATTGAAACTGGTACTATGATAAGTGAGCTTGGTGCTTCTTATGTAGGGCTTTTAACGTTGCTTCTTGAGCCTACAGCACCTTTATATAAGGATGTTTTAGATGGCAAGTTTGAAATATTAACTGCAGAGGAAGTAGTTGAAGAGACTATGCTATTAATGGAACATGTAAATGTTTCTGCAGATAAACCTTGTGTATTTAGAGCAAATCATGCTTCAAACTATGTGGTTTTAAGAGGTAATTTACCATTTGATAAGGAAAGGTTTATGAAGCAGTTAAAAGCAGCATCTGAAAATAGCAGTTTATTGAAAGATGAGAGATTTAGGGCGTTATAGATGAATATATTACTTACTACACTTAATTCAAAGTTTATCCATACAAATTTAGCAATAAAATATTTATCAAATAGCATTAGGGATAAATTAAATGATTTATCTGATGTTTGTGTGGAAAAAAGGGAATTTACTATCAATAATAGCCAAGAATATATTTATAATGAAATCATAGCAGGAAAGTACGATATAGTGTGTTTTTCCTGCTATATTTGGAATATAGAAAAAACATTGCATCTTTGTAGGATTATTAAAAAGGCTATTCCTAATGTAACTATATTATTAGGAGGGCCTGAGGTTACTTTTGATGGTGAAAAGATATTAGGTGAAAATCCTTTTGTAGATATTATTTTATGTGGCGAAGGAGAAGTTGTTTTACCTAACATTTTAAGAGAAATATATGATGATGGCTGTGCATCGAAAAAAATTTATAAAGCAATGCCAATTACTACAAATGATATGACATTCCCCTATAGAGATGAAGAAATAGAGGAAAATAAGATTATATATTATGAGGCTTCTAGAGGTTGTCCGTATAATTGTAGTTATTGTATGTCTTCTATTGAAAAGAAGGTAAGAGGGTTACCTATTGAGAGGGTTAAAAATGAGCTTAAATTCTTTTTAGATAGAAATGTGAAGCAAGTTAAATTTTTAGATAGAACTTTTAATTGGCATAAAGAAAGAAGTTATGAGATTTTTAAGTTTTTAATTGAAAATGACAATGGTAAGACTAATTTTCATTTTGAAATTTGTGCTGAAAATATGACAGAAGATACTATAGACCTTATAAGTAAAGCTCGTTGTGGTCTATTTCAATTTGAAATAGGTATACAGTCTACTTACGATAAGACACTGAAAGCAGTAGATAGACTTTCGGATGTTGAGCTTTTGTTATCTAAAACTAAAAAACTTATAGCCCTTAGAAATGCTCATATTCATGTAGACCTTATTGCTGGACTTCCATATGAAAATTATGAGAGATTTAAAAAGTCATTTGATGATGTATATCTTCTTAAGGCAGATGCTTTACAGCTAGGTTTTTTAAAGCTTTTAAAGGGCACTAAAATTAGAGAAGAGGAAGATAAGTTCAATTATATATATGATGACAAAGCTCCATATCAAATAATAAGAAATGAGTTTATGTCACCATATGATTTAGTTAGTCTGAAAAAAATAGAACATGTTTTAGATGATTATTATAATAAAGGTGGCTTTGAAAATAGTTTAGATGAATTTGTAAAAATCTTTGGGAGTAGTTTTGAGTTCTTTAGTGAGTTTGCACAGTTTTATCATGAGGCTGGATATCAGCATATGAGCCATAAAAAAGAAGATAATTATAGAATATTAAATAAATTTGCAGAAGTTGTACTTGATAATTACAAGATAAAAGAAGTGATTTATAAAGATTTGATAAATCGTATGAATGAAGATGCAGTAAAGAAATTTAACAAAAAAGGATGGGAAATATAATGTCAGATTTTTTAAAAAAAGACAGAATTTCTAAATATTTTAAACAGTATTTAGGAAAGTTTTTATTTGTAGAGTTTTCAGATGAATTTATGAAAAAACTTAGAATTGATGATATTACTAAGGGAGTTAGAGTTCCGATAATGCCAGAAGATTTGCAGCATTTTGCAGGTGGAGAAGGTGTTTCTGCAACTAAAATTGCTGAAAATATGGTATGGGTAGTTGGATGTGATCCTAATTTTAAATTTGCTGAAGATTATAAGAAATTTATGAAAAGATTTTTTAATGACCAGCTTTCTAAGGATGTGCTTATGATGGGTGTTTCTGCAATTGAGCATGAGGACTACGAAAATGCCTGTATACATTTTAGAGCAGCATTGTTCTTAGAACCTAATATGCTTGAAGCTTTATATAATTATGCAAGAGTATGCCGAGAAATGTATATGAATTCTGAAGACGCTGAATATATCGGATGGTTTAAAGCTGAATCTATCGATGCATTTGAGCAGCTCACTATAGATCATCCAGATTTTGATCAGCCTTACTATTTTTTAGGGTATGCTTATTTGAATCTTGGTCTTTATGAAAAGGCTGGGCTTGCTTGGGAAAAGTTTATGACAAAATCAAAGGACACTCAGATTGTTACAGAAGTAAGTCAGCGCTTAAGACAGATTTCAGAGCCAAGAAAAATCGAGGAAGGTTGTAATCATGTTATAAGCGGAAGATATCAAGAAGGGTTAAATATTTTAATCTCTTTTTTAGGTTCAAATTACGATACATGGTGGCCACTTCATTTTTACTTGGGTATTGCTTATGAGGAATTAGGCAATGATGTAATGGCGGCAGAGGAATATAAAACTGCTTTAAAATATAATGCAGCTAATTTAGATAGTATTGACGGTCTGATTAGAATTTACACTAGAACTGGTAATGAAGTTATGGTGAACAAATATAAACAGAAAAAAGAAATTATCAAGCATAATTTAGAGGAAGATGCAAAAGATAGATAACATAAGAGAGAAATAAAAGAGGTATTAAGTTATGAGGTGGGGAATTATAATTCCTTTGCTTTTGTATTTAATTAATATAATTTCGATTATAGTAATTATATTTTTTAGACGCAAAGAAATCAGTACATCATATGCATGGATTATGGTTCTGATTTTCTTACCTATTTTAGGATTTTTATTATACTACTTTTTTGGTAGTACATATAAGCTAGAAATGATGTCTAAAAAATATAAGTTAACAGAAGTAGAAGATCAATATATGAATGAGTTAGAAAAATATTTATCTGATATTCGTGTTGCAGGAGATCCATTTAAAAATCCTAAGACACTGAAATATGAAGATATGATATTGATAAACAGCAAAAATGCTAACTGTTTTTTCAGTGAGGATAACAAAGTAGAACTATTAGTAAACGGACAAAGTAAGTTTCCTAGGATGTTTGAAGAAATTAAAAATGCAAAGCATTCGATTAATGTTATGTATTTTATATTTAAAACTCACGATCAGGTAGGTAAAGAATTTTTAAGTTTACTTGAACAAAAGGCTTCTGAAGGAGTAAAAGTGAAACTTCTTTATGATGGTTTAGGATGCTTAAAAACCAAATTAAAGGACTTTGATGGCATAATAAAAAATGGTGGAGAAGTTCAAAGATTTTTACCATCAGTCACAAGAACACTAATGACTGCTAATTATAGACTTCATCGCAAAATGGTAGTAATTGATGGTAAAAGTTGTTATACAGGTGGTATTAATGTAGGTGATGATTATCTTGGTAAATATAAACATATAACTCCTTGGCGCGATACTTCTATTCGTATAACAGGCAGTGCAGTAAAGGAGCTGCAACTATTATTTTTTAGAGATTGGATGTTTTGTGCAAAGCAAAATAAAAAGATGCGTAATAGTTTTGATGCTGTTAAATTTATGCAAGAAACAGAAGACAATATGGCATATTTTCCTGAACCAGAGGAAACAGGCTCTATGGGCTGTCAAGTAATTGATGGAGTTCCGGGAACTAAATATGCAGTCTTAAGAGATAGTTATGTTAAAATGTGTACTTCTGCTAAAGATTATTTATATATACAGTCGCCATATTTTGTACCAGATGAAACTCTTTTAGATGCTATAAGAATGGCAGCGCAAAGCGGTGTAGATGTTCGTATGATGCTACCTGGTATAGCAGACAAAGAGTTTGTATATAAGGTTGCTATGTCTTATGTAGAAGAACTTTTAGAAGCAGGTGTAAAAATATATCTACATGAAGGATTTATTCATTCTAAAACTATGGTTATTGATGATTTTGTATCGTCAATTGGCACTACAAATTTAGATATACGTAGTTTTAGACTTGATTATGAAGTAAATGTAGTTACTTATGATCAAGAATTTGCAGTTCAATGCAAGGATACATTTTTAAACGATATTAAGGATTCAAAAGAGGTAAAGCTAGAAGAATTCAAAAAGCGTGGAAAGATTCAGTATATTCTAGAATGCCTTTGTAGATTCTTTTCACCTTTGTCATAGGATTAGTTATATGAACAATAAATAGTTTATTAAAAGAGCTATTTTAAATTAGCTCTTTTTTTAGTTTGCGCGCCATGGGCGCGCTCTAACGGGTGTAAGTCCCGAAC
>CALCFD010000025.1 GCA_937900695.1 uncultured Eubacterium sp.
TGACTCACCAAAAAATCATGAGTCACACAAACGTGGCGAAGCCACCTTTTTTATTATTTAATATTTAAAGTGCGATAGTTTTCTGATCCAACTAACATCATATTATATTGACGAATTTGCTTTAATTCATCTTTGCTTATGTTTATGACTTGATCAAAGGCGTCATTTTCTTTTAAAATATATCGCGATACAATAGTCTTAATGGCTACTGGTGAAAATATTGGAGGGTTACCTATTCCAGTTAAGAGTCCGATAGCAGGAATACTTCTCTGCATGGGATTCATTAATAAAAGATGAATTTTTTCTGATTTATTAATTTGATTTATAAGAGTAGCATGAGAAGTCGCATCAAAACTTTCTAAAACACCGTTATAGATGTTGTCACAATTCTCTTTTTCACTGAATTGTTCAACACCTTTATATAAAATTGCATCAGCACGATTTGAATTATCGTGTCGTTGTGATAAATAAAGCACTGATTTAATTAATTTTTTATAGCGACCATCATAAAAATACATATAGTATTGCGAATGATCAAAATATGAATTTCTAAGTACTGTTGGTTTATTTAATTTAGGTGATTTATAATTTATCAAATGGGTAAGCTCCATTTCTAAAGCTTCAGAAATATCTAAAAGTGTATCAATATCTATAGCGATTGACCCGTTTTCATATTTAGATAAAGTTGCTTTACTTTTGTTAATCATCTTGGAAAATTCTTCAATTGTAAATCCTTTTCGCTTTCGACTATCACGTATTCTATGACCTACATATTCTGTAATTTTACTCATAGTGAAAACTCCTTTCTTAATTAATTTTACAGTATTCTTAGACTAATGGTCAATAAAAAGTTTCACCAAAAGGGAAAAAATGCTCAAAATACAAATGAATTTATTAATAAACATTAAAAAAAGCTAAATAATGATAAAAAGTTTCATTATAATATAATAACTAGTATACTAGGCTATTGTAAAGAAACCATTAAAATTTGGTTTTTATAGTAAAATAGGGTAAAATTGATACTATAAATAAATATGTCTTACATTGCTAAATTTTAAAGAAAAGGATGTGAATCAATTGGCAAAAGGAAAACTAACAATTAGAGCAGATAGATGTAAAGGCTGCGAACTTTGCGTATCTGTTTGTCCAAAAAACATTTTGGCTTTAGAAGAAGTTAAAGTAAACAAGAAGGGATATCACAACGTATACGTTACAAATGAAGACGAATGTATCGCTTGTGCTAGCTGTGCGCTAATGTGTCCTGATGGAATTATCAATGTTTATAAGGAGGAAGCGTAAAGATGAGTGAAAAACAGTTATTGAAGGGCAATGAAGCTTTTGCTATGGCTGCTATCAACGCAGGTTGCAGATACTACTTTGGATACCCTATTACACCACAGAACGAAGTACCTGAATACATGTCAAGAGAACTAAAAAATGCTGGTGGAGCATTTATTCAGGCTGAAAGTGAATTAGCTGCTGTAAACATGGCTTACGGTGCAGCTGCAGCAGGTGGAAGAGTACTACTATCATCATCTTCTCCTGGTATCGCATTAATGCAGGAATCAATTGGTCTACTTGCATCAGTTGAAATGCCTGTAGTTATTATCAACGTAATGAGAGGTGGCCCTGGTATCGGTTCAATCCAGCCTTCACAGGCAGACTACGACCAGGTAACAATCGGCGGAAGTAACGGTGACTACAGAACAATCGTTTTCGCTCCATCTTCAATTCAGGAAGCTTGTGACATGATTTCTAAAGCTTTTGATGTAGCTGAAGAATACAGAAACCCAGTTATCATCTGTGCAGACGGTATGATCGGTCAGATGATGGAACCTGTAGTTTTACCTGAAGCAAAAGAACCAGTAATGGGAGATGCTATCAGAGAAGCTAAACCATGGGCTCTAACAGGTCACAGATTTGAAAGAGAAAGACATGCTCTAAACTCAGTATGGTTACAGCATGAACTATTAGAAGAATACATTGACCAGTACTGGCCAAAATACGAAAAAGCTGAACAGGTTCTTCAGGATTGGGAAGAATACAAGATGGAAGATGCAGAAGTAGTATACGTTTCATACGGTACAACTTCAAGAATCGCTAAGGAAGCTATCGATACACTAAGATCTGAAGGCGTTAAAGTTGGTCTAATCAGACCTAAGACTCTATGGCCATTCCCAGTTAAGGCATTCGAAAAACTAGGCGATAATGTTAAGCATATCATTTCAGTTGAACTTTCAAAGGGACAGTTAATCAGAGACGTAAAACTTGCTACAAACGGCAAATGGCCTGTATCTCTAATCAATAGATACGGTGGCGTTTTATTAGACCCTGATGAAGTTGTTGAAAGAACTAAGAAGATTTTGGAGGTGAAATAAGTGAAACCAGTATTTGAATACACAAAAGGTATGCGTGAAAAAGAACTACATTACTGCCCAGGATGTACTCACGGTATTGCGCATAGACTTATTATGGAAGTTTTAGATGAAAAAGGCGTTTTAGGAGAAACAATTGGTGTTTCACCAGTAGGATGTTCAATCGTTGCTCACCAGTACATGAACATCGACATGATGGAATCTCCACACGGAAGAGCACCAGCTGTAGCATCAGGTATCAGAAGAGTACACCCTGATAAATATGTATTTACATACCAGGGAGACGGAGACCTTGCTTCAATCGGTACTGGAGAAATTATCCATGCTGCTGAAAGAGGAGAACATTTCTGTACATTCTTCATCAACAATGCTATTTACGGTATGACTGGTGGACAGATGGCTCCTACAACTCTAGTAGGACAGGCTGCTACAACTTGCGTAGGTGGTAGAGATCCTAAGCAGGCTGGTTTCCCTCTAAGAATGGCTGAAATCATTTCTCAGATTGATGGCGCAGTATACGTAGAAAGAGTTACTGTATCTAGCCCAGCTGATATTAGAAAAGCTAAGAAAGCTATTGAACATGCATTTGAAATCCAGGAAAAGAAATTAGGTTTCGCATTTGTTGAAATCCTATCAACTTGTCCAACAAACTGGGGTCTAACACCTACAGATTCAATCAAATGGTTAAGAGAAAACATGATTCCTTACTATCCAGTAAAGAAATTTAAGGACGTTGAGGAGGTAGAAAAATAATGGCAGACGTAAAGAAAATATTTATCGCTGGTTTCGGTGGCCAGGGCGTACTATTAATTGGTAAACTATTATCAAAAGGCGCAATGATGGAAGATCATGAAGTTACATGGATGCCATCTTACGGTCCTGAAATGAGAGGAGGTACAGCTAACTGTACAGTATGTATCTCAGATGAGCCAATTGCATCTCCTTATGTATTAACAGATTACGATGTATTAATCGTAATGAATGGTCCTTCTCTAGAAAAGTTTGAAGCAGGACTAAAACCAGGTGGAGATTTATTTATCAACACTTCAATAGTTGATATTGAACCAACAAGAACAGATATCAACATCTATAAAGTTGACTGTAATGAAATCGCAGAATCACAGTTAGGCAACGGTAAGGCTTCTAACATGGTAATGCTTGGCGCTATCATCAGAAAGACTGGTGCTATCAGCTTAGATATCATGAAGGATGTATTTGAACATGAATTCACAGGAAAGAAAGCTAAGCTAATTCCTACAAACCTAAAAGCTCTAGAAGCTTGGAATGAATAATTAAGGAGTTTTTCATTTATGAAACGAGTTAGAATTATAACAGGTCATTATGGCAGTGGTAAAAGTGAACTGTCAGTTAACATGGTTACTAAATTAAAGGAAGAACATGATAAGGTTGCTATTATCGACCTTGATATTGCTAATCCATATTTTAGAAGTCGTGAGAGACAAGATGCTATGGAAGAATTAGGTATAAAAGTATATCATAATTCATTTGGTTATGATATTACGCAGGATCTTCCAGCTTTATCAGCTGCTATTAAAGAACCACTAGAAAATAAAGAATTTACAGCGATAGTAGATGCCGGTGGTGATGATTCTGGTGCAAGAGTTCTAAATCAGTTTAGAAAATACTTCTTGGAAGATGATTGTGAGATGGTATTTGTAATAAATGCAAATAGAAGAGAAACTTCTACTGTTGAGGGCTGTTTAGATCATCTTGATAGAATTCAGACTGAAACAGGATTGCAGATTGATGGTATCATCAATAATACACATATGTTATCTGAAACAACGGCAGAGGATATTAAAAAAGGATATGCACTTTGTCAAGAAGTGTCTAGAATTTTAGATATTCCTGTTATTGCTTCATATTGCAATGAAAAGATTTTAAAAACAATTAACGAAGAAGACTTAGATGGAATTGAGGTAACACCAATTAGTTTATTCTTAAGACCATCATGGCTTCAGTAAAATGGAGGAAAATAACAATGATTAAATTTGCTTCAAGAATGGATAACCTTAAAGCATCAGCTATTAGAGAACTACTAGCTCTAACAGCTAAACCTGAAATTATTTCTTTTGCTGGTGGACTACCTGCTCCTGAACTATTCCCAGTAGAACAGATGGCAGAAGCTGCTCAGGCTGTAATGAAAGAAAATGGACAGGCTGCTTTACAGTACTCATCTACTGAAGGTTACCTACCACTAAGACAGCAGATCGTAGACAGAATGGCTGCTAAGAACAACATCCACACAAGTGTTGATAACATTATCGTTACAAGTGGTTCTCAGCAGGGTCTAGACTTCTCAGGAAGAATCTTCTTAGATAAGGATGATGTTGTTCTAATTGAAAGCCCATCATACCTAGGTGCTCTAAATGCATTTAAGGCTAATGAACCAAGATTTATCGAAGTTCCAACTGATGAAGGTGGAATGATTATGGAAGAACTAGAAAAGATTCTTGAAAAAGAAGATAGAGTTAAGATGATTTATGTAATTCCTGATTTCCAGAACCCATCATCAAGAACATGGAGCCTAGAAAGAAGACAGAAATTCATGGAAATCATCAACAAGTATGAAATTCCTGTAATCGAAGATAATCCATATGGTGAATTAAGATTTGAAGGCGAAGCTCAGCCAGCTCTAAAATCATTAGATACTAAGGGATTAGTAGTATTCCTAGGAACTTTCTCAAAGATCTTAGCTCCTGGTTACAGACTAGGATGGATCTGTGCTGAAGGCGAAATTCTAGATAAGTACAACTTTATCGCTCAGGCTGCTTCACTACAGGCTTCAACAATTGGTCAGATGGAAACTTCTAAGTTCATTGAAATGTTTGATCTTGATGCACACGTTGCTAAGATTATCGATGTATATGGTAAGAGAAGAGACCTAATGTATAATACAATGTTAGAAGAATTCCCTGCAGAAGTTAAGTTTGCAAAACCAACAGGTGGATTATTCTTATGGGTTGAACTACCTGAATACATGAATGCAGCTGAACTAGCTAAAGAATGTCTAAAGGAAAATGTTGCTTACGTTCCAGGTGAAGGATTCTATCCAGATGGACAGGTTAAGAACACATTTAGAATGAACTATTCTTGCATGCCTGAAGATAAGATCGTTGAAGGTATCAAGAGACTAGCTAAGGTTATTAAGGCTAACCTAAAATAGTTTTAAATACTATTATATATTAAGAGAGCAGATTTTACTGCTCTCTTTTTGCTTATACAGCTTATAGTGTGTATAAAAAATATTAACCTGTGGATAAAGTAGCAAAATTTTGGATTAATTGTATACAATCTGAATAATCCACAAGAGTTAGAGAGAAAGTACATTTTTTTACCCTATATAAGTGTTATAATTCAATAGAAATGTGAAATAGTTTTTCATTTTTTTTACCTTATTTTAACTTACAGAGATAGCAGTTAATTAAAAGCTGCTATTTTTGTACCTTGACAAGTGATATATACTGTTATATAGTGTTTATATAACAGGGAGGGAAAAATGAAGATAATTATAAATAATTCATCAATGATACCTATTTATGAGCAAATCGTGGATCAAATTAAAAGTAAAATAATATCAGGAGATTTAAAAGAACATGACAATCTACCTTCAGTTAGAGGTCTTTCAAAAGAATTAAAAATAAGTGCCCTTACAGTAAAAAAAGCATATGATACTTTAGAAGAAAATGGATTTATAATTACAATTCATGGCAAAGGTAGCTATGTAGCGAGTACTAATAATGAGATTGCAAAAGAAGAACATCAACGACAAATAGAACTTAAGTTTGAAGACGCTATAAAAGAAGCTAGGAGTATAGGGATAAAAGATGAAGAGATAAGAGAGATATTTGAATTAATCATGGAGGAATAGAAATGTTAAAAATTAAAAATGTTAAGAAGAAATATGGTGATTTTGAGTTAGATTGTTCCATGAAAGTAAAAAAGGGATATATAACAGGGATTGTAGGTGCAAACGGAGCTGGAAAAAGTACAATATTTAAGGCAATATTAGGCCTTATTTCAATAGATGATGGTGAAATAGAAATTAATTTAGGAGGTAAATTTAAAACTAGCGTAGAAAAGAAACAATCAATTGGAGTATCATTTGTTGATAGCGGTTTTAGCAATGTACTAAATATTAAAAGAATAGCTGTAATTTTGGATGGAATGTATGAAAACTTTGATAAAAGAGAATTTTTAAGAAGATGTGAAATAGCTAATTTACCTCTTAACAAGAAAACAAAAGAATTTTCAACAGGTATGAAGGCAAAATTAAAAGTACTAATAGCAACATCCTATGATGCAAAACTTTTGATTTTAGATGAACCTACTTCTGGACTTGATGTTATAGCTCGAGAAGAGCTATTAGATCTTATGCGTGATTACATGAATAGAGGAGATAAATCAATACTTATAAGTTCTCATATATCAACAGATTTAGAAGGATTGTGTGATGATATTTATATGATTCATGAAGGGAAAATGATAATTCATGAAGAAACACATAATATATTGGACAATTATGGAATATTAAAAGTTACTGATGAACAATTTGAAAAAATAGATAAAAAATATCTACTTAAAATAGATAAAGAAAATTTTGGCTATAAATGTTTGACCAAAGAAAAACAATACTATATGGAAAATTACAAAGATATTGTAATTGAAAAATGTTCGATTGATGAAGTTGTAAAACTTATTGTTAGGGGTGAATAAAATGAAGGGACTAATGAGAAAAGATTTTGTTTTATTGCGTGAGCAAGCAATACTATTTGTTATAATGATAATTTTCGCTTTTGTAGCAATTTTTATGGCACTTACTAATAAGGACTTTACATATGGATTTGTAGATGGATATATTTCAGTCGTTGCAGCTATGCTAGGAGTCACAACTATTTCTTATGATCAGAGTGATAATGGTATGGTATATCTTATGACTATGCCATTTGACAGGAAGATGTATGTAAATAGTAAATATATGATGAGTATGATTTTAGCAGTATTAGTAGCGGTTATAATAGGAATTTTTAATACTATTATCGGTGCTGTAAATGGAAATTTTCAAGATTTTAGTGCAATTATGCTTACAAGTGTATCAGGAGCTAGCGTAACACTTCTTATAAATAGTATAGGCATTCCTGCTTTTTTAAAGTTCGAAGCGCAAAAGGGTGCTATAGCGATGTACTTAGCCTTAGCGATTATATTTGTGGCTTGTTTTGTTTTTATAAAGGTGTTTAAGGTTTTTGGTATTGATATTATGTTTATTTTAGATACTATGTCAAGTGGTAAAATGGGTGCTTTGGCAGGAATGGCAATTGTTGTAGCAATAATTTGCCTTCTTATTTCATATGGCATATCTCAAAAAATTATGACTCGTAAAGAGTTTTAGATTTAACAGAATATAAATGTGTGCTATAATTTTAAGAGATTTTATGAAATTATGGAGGAAATAATATGAAATTAATGATTGCTTCAGATATACATGGTTCAGCTTATTATTGCAAAAAAATGCTAGAAGCATATAAAAGGGAAGGTGCAGATAAATTATTAATTCTTGGAGATATCTTATATCACGGCCCAAGAAATGATTTGCCTAAGGAATATAAGCCTAAGGAAGTTATAGCTATGTTAAATGATGTAAAACATGAGTTAATGTGTGTTCGTGGAAACTGCGATACTGAAGTTGACCAAATGGTTTTAGAGTTTCCTATTTTAGCAGATTATTGTATAATTGCACTGGATGATGTTCTTTGCTTTGTAACACATGGTCATAACTTTAATCCTAATAATTTACCTATGTTAAAGGATGGCGATATACTACTAAATGGACATACACATATTCCAGCATTTGATAGACATGATAAGTATACTTATGTTAATCCTGGCTCTGTTTCTATTCCTAAGGCAGATAGTCAGCACAGTTATTTAATTTATGAAGATGGCAAATTTACATTTAAAAATCTTGAGGGAGAGATTTTTAGAGAAGAGACAATTTAATATTTGAAGAATATAAATAAACATCAAGTAAGTTTAGAAGTTATAATTTGCTTGATGTGTTTTATTATATTAGCTAGTAAAAAGAAATCTATTTTGATATAATTGAGACATATTTGTGAGGAGAAAAGGAAGATAAAATGAAAAGTATAAAAAATAGGCCGTTAGTTATATTGATAATAGTTATAGTTTTAATAGCTAGTATCATTTTGATAGATAATTTAAGCGGTGGTATAATAAGCAAGAAATTAAAGGGAAATGGAAACGAAAATGTTGCTCCAAAAGCTGAAATAAGTAGTCAGCTAAGTGAAGTATCTCAATATGATTTGATTTATTATTATGGCAATAAAGTAGCGTTAACTAAGGATGGCGATTGTATCGTATATGATTTAAAAACTAATAAAATAGTAGGTAGCATAGATCTTGCTCAATATGGATATATTTATGATGGCAGTAAGAATATAGATACTCAGTTTATTACAGATAAAGAAGGAACTCTTTGGATTTATAAAGAAAAGGATGATAAAAAACCGACATTATGGGCATTTGATTTAAAGAATATTAAAAAGGGAGAGATAAAGCCAGAAGAGTCTTACGATTTATCAAAAGATACAGGTAAATCTAAGCTTTTAGCACTTCAAAATGAAAATATTTATAGCTATGGTAATACTTATGATATGATTCCTGAAGCTGTTGCATCAGGAATTGACAATACCGATTATCTTTATAGTAGATTGACAATTAAAGAAGATATAGATACTACAAAATACTTGTATCTAAAGGAAAATGTTAGAAAAAAGAAAGTCTATTTATGTCAGTATAATATTGAAACTGAAAAGAATAAGGAAACTAGACTTTTTTTAAATGATTTTAATAAAAATATGAAACTGCCTAAGTTTGAATATACTGGAGATGATAGTCTTTATAAAGCTATATTTAAGTATATGGAGCAAGATAATGATATGAAAGTAAAGTCAGGACAAAGTGTATATATAGCTTCGCCAGTAGTTGTAGACATAATTAAACTTGATGGGGAGATAAAGGTTTTTGGTAATTATTATGGCGGTATTTATGAGCTTGATGGAAATACCATCAAACTCATAAAAGTAAAAAACAATCTTGGGGTAATATCATTTACATATAATAAACAGGATGGATACATATTTAAATCAGCTAAATTTGTTAATGAAAAAAAAGATATGGAAAATGAACTAGACAAAATAGCGGGAGATTATTATCAAGTTAGACAAAAGCTTTATGATAGTAATAGCAAATGGCCGGATGTTGAAAAGGAATATATTAAAATGTATGATGAAAATAACAAATTGGGAATTGTTTATGTTAAACATTTTAATTTAGAACCGATAAAAGTAAAGTAAAATATAAAATAGTAGTTTGTGTAATATGCAAACTACTATTTTTATTTTAAATTAATATGCCATTGGTAAAATATAAATTGAAATACATAAGAAATGAAGAACACTACCAGCTAGTACAAAAATATGCCAAATTCCATGCATATATCTTACTTTCTTCATTACATAAAAAATGATACCCAAAGTATAACATAAACCTCCGGCTAAAAGAAGCCAAAACGCTGGAGTCGATAATGCAGCTAATATATCTCTTATGACTGCTATACAAGACCAGCCCATAATTACATAAAGGACTATACCTAATTTTTCTGTTTTCTTTAAATCTATAGCATTTAACACAACGCCGATGATGGCGCAAGCCCAAACTGCAAATGCTACTATTTTTCCATGAGGATTTCCTTCAAGTGCTATAAGACAAAAAGGTGTATAGCTTCCTGCAATTAGTAAAAATATTGAAGCATGATCAAATATACGTAATATTTCCTTTGCTTTGATGTTTGTAACTGCATGATAAACAGTTGACATAGTATATAAAAGTATAAGAGAAATACCATATATTAAGCCATTTATTAGTGCAGCACTGCTATGATTTATAATAGCTAATACTGCCATTGCAACAGTACCACCTAAAGCAAATACAGCACCTACTCCATGAGTTACACTGTTTAATATTTCCTCTTTTAATGTATATCTTTTCAAAATTGATGTATCCATATAGTTACCTTCTTTCTATTTAAAAACATGTTATATGATTTGACTATTACATAATATAGTATCGAATACTATATTATAGTATATCTATAAACGTAATTAGTCAAGAATATTTTTAGAATTATTTAATATCATATGCTATAATTAGAGTATGAGTTAAATTGTTTATTGGGAGAAAAAATAAATGAAAAAAAGAATTACTTTGGGATTAGTTTTTTTGGTGTGATTATATTTATTTAATAAGTGATAAGATGGAAAGTGAGTTTATAGGAATGGAATGGGATAGAAAGAAATTTCCTAAATGTCCATATTCGTATGCTACAGGTGAAAAAAATAGTATGCTAGTTAATGGTGATATTTGGTGCATAGACTAAAATAAAGATTAAATTCATCTTAATCCTTTTATATAGTTTTTTTTTATGGTATACTATAAATTATGAATTGATAATTATAAGAAATGTAATTAAGAGGTGAACGAAAGTGAAAGAAGTTAATTTTTTACCAATATTACTTGCAAATGATATAAATGTTTATAGTATGGCAAGAGCATTCCATGAGGAATATGGAGTAAAGTCTTTAGTAGTAGCTAGAGGATATAAAGGCCAGGCTGAAAACTCAAAAATTATCGATATGATGATTGTTGAGAACTTAGATGAAACACCAGTATTTGTTGAAACTATGAAGAAGTTAGCAGAAATGCACAAAGATAAAACATTAATACTTATTGGATGTGCAGACCATTATGTTCGTCTAATTGTTGAAAATAAAGAACTACTTAAGACTATGTTTGTAGTGCCATACTCAGATAAGGATGTATTAGATAATATTGTACTTAAAGAAACTTTTTATGGATTATGTTCAAAGTATGACTTAGATTATGCTAAGACATTTATCTTTAAAAAAGGAATGGATTTAGATTTTGAATTAGGTTTTGATTTTCCTGTAGTTTTAAAACCTTCATGTAGTGTAAGTTATAATAAGCATTCTTTTGAAGGACAGCATAAGGTATACTTTATTGATGATATGCAGACGCTTAAGGATACATTGGAATTAATCTATAAAAATGGATATGATGATAACATGATTATTCAGGAAAGAATTCCTGGTGATGATTCTCAAATGTATGATTTACAGGTTTATGTTGGTAGCGATCATAAGGTTAAATTGATGAATTTTGGTAATGTTTTACTTGAAGAACATACACCAAAGGGAATTGGAAGTAACGCTGCTACACTCGTAGATTATAATGAAGAATTGATGAAAAAGATTCAGTTCTTACTTGAGGACATCGGATATGAAGGCTTAGCTGACTGTGATATTAAATACGATACTCGTGATGGCAAGTTTAAGATGTTTGAGATTAATATCAGACAGGGAAGAAGTCATTATAGAGTTACTGGTGGTGGAGATAATTTAGCTAAGTATATTGTTGATGACTATGTATATCATAAGCCACAGGAATTAAAATATGTTAAAGACGAGTTTTTCTGGCATGTAGTTCCACTAGGAGTTGTTTATCGCTATATTAATGATGAAGAAAAGGTAAACAAAATCAAGAGACTTGTTAAGGAAGGCAAATCATGTCATTCTTTATATTATCCAGCGGATATGGGATTAAAGAGACGTATTTACTTAAAGCTTCGTGATATCAATCAGTATAGAAAATACAAGAAGTATATGGGTAAATAGATGATATTGAAAAAATAAGAGAGTGGACTTTAGTGTTTACTCTCTTTTTGATGCAATGAATTTATTATAGTGTCAAGGTTGAAATTTCATTTAAGAGGTAGTATCATAATAGATAAGATATTTATATGTAAGATAGAAGTGTGTAGGAGGGGAAAATGAAATCATTTAAAAAAGTAGCTATGGTGTTAGCTATTATCATGACTTTCTCAGTATTTCCAAGTGATGCATTAGCTACGGATATTACTGGAGGTGTAGATGAAAATAATCCAGTTGTTGAAGAGACACAAGGAGAAACTGAAGTTGTTAAAACTATTGTAAGTATTAGTCAGCTTTCTCAATCAACTCTTTATCAGAGCATGGTAGTAAGAAGCGGCAAAGATGTAGATTTACCACAGAAGGTTACAGCAACAACTAATGATGGTGAAGTTCTTGAAATTCCAGTGACATGGACTAGCTCATTTTTTAACGGAAATCAGGTAGGAACTTACTATTTTGAAGGTAAGTTAGATACTAAGTTGCCTTTGGCAGAGAGTGTAAGTTTACCTAAAATTACAGTAAGTGTTACAAAAACATCTACCCATGTAAGTGATTTGGCTTTAAAGATTAAAAGAAAGTCAAGAGGAAAGATAAATGATACAGTAATTGTATCGAATGCTTATGGAAGAACACTTAAGCTTCAGTTAAAACAAAAAGGAAAATGGTACACTAAAAAATCATATAAACTTGAAAATAGCAGTAGCGATAAAATTAAAATTAGCTATCCTACACATTGGTGGAAACTACCTAAGACTTATTGGAGAGTAGTAGTTACAGGAACTCATAATGATAATGAGTATGTAAGTCCAACAATAACTGTTAATACAACTAAGTATTATCAGACTCCTGGTAGATATTTTAAGGTGAAATCTTATATACCTGTGCGTAAATCTGGCTATACACTTAAGGTTGGTATGTCAGGAATGAAAGTTTATACAGTACAAAAAAAGCTTAGATGTTACAATGGTAAAGCTAGATATACAAGGGCTACGGCGTCAAAGGTTAAGAGATTTCAAAGAAAGCATCATCTAAGAGTGACTGGCGAAGTAGATTATAAAACTTGGAGAAAGATGGGGTTTAGTAAGCATTCTTGGTATTATATGGATTCATATGTAACACCTATTAAAGTTAATATGGCTAGCACTAAGAAACAACATGTTGATGCGATAGTGAATACTGCTAAGTCATATCTTGGAACTAAATATGTATGGTGTGCTTCTGGTAAGAGAAAGCAAGGTGTTGATTGTGCAGGGCTTGTTATTCAGTGTTTATATGCAGCTGGTATAGATATTGCGCCTTATGGTAGTTATTCATATGCTCACAAGAAGAATGAATACTTAACAAGAAAGCTTTGGAAAGATAAGAGATTTAAGCATGTTAAGTTTTCACAGAAAAAGAAGGGTGATATTATCTTTTATCATGATAAAGGTGTAATTGTACATGTTGCGGTTTATGTAGGTGGTGGCAAACAGATTGAGGCATTGGGCCAGAGAGTTTGGAAGCTTCCTGTAAGAGGTAAAGTAAAAGGTGTAGTAAGACCTATAGTTTAATAAAAAGTATAAAATAAAAAATAACTCTTTTGTTTTGGTGCATGCAGGCCTTGATAATTTCGCTCCTGAGAAGAAACTCTGGGAATATGAGCTAAATGATTTAATTTGGACTAGACCTAATTATAATATTTGTTATTATGATAATAAATACTTGGTTACTGGACAGACTCCTACCATAGCGATAAAAAGTAATTTGAATCCAGGCTATATATCATGTTAACAATCATATTGCTATAGACTGTGGATGTAATTTTGATAATGGAAGGATTGGATGCTTAAGACTAGATGACTTTGCGGAATTTTATATATAAATTTAGTTTATTTAATTATTGACATTAATTTATTGAAATGAGAAAATAAAAATAAGTATGAGTTATAACATATATACAAGGAGAGTTTAAAATGCGTAAAAGAATTATATCTTTAGTAGTAATATTAACTTTGGTATTAACCTTAATTCCAAATGTAACATTTGCTACAAGTGCTACTGACAAATTTGAAGTTACTATTAATGGTCAGGTTACTAAATATCAGACTGCTGTAGATGCTGTAAATGCAGTTCCAAATGATGGAACTCCAGCAAATATCAAGTTATTAGATAACTAAGGTGGTGGTGTGCAGGTAAAAGATGGTCAAAATATTACTTTTAATCTTGATAAGCACACATGGAAGATTACCAACCCTTTAGTAGGATCAACTGGAACAGAAACTAATGCTTTTCAGCTACTTAAAGGAGCTACAGTAACATTTAAAGATGGTAAAATTACATCAAGCATAGCTATGATAATTTTTCAGAATTATTGTGATTTGACAGTGGATAGCATTGATGCTAGCTTAACAACAGCTAGAGAAGGTAATTATGTTATGTCAAATAACAATGGTAAGACAGTTATTAAGAATTCTACTATTACAGCATCAAAAACTGGTTTAGCAATGGATTCATTTACTTTTGGAGATTATAAAGGTGGAGATGTTGTTATAGGTGAAGGTGCTATAATTAATGGTGATATGGAAGTTGCTAATGGTGGTAAAATGAATATTGCTGCAGGAATTGTAAATGGTGATATACATGTTTATAACTATAAATATGATGCTTCATCTGATAAAGTACCTGAGTTAAAAGTAACAGGCGGTTCAATAGATGGTAAAGTTTTTGCTGAAAACAAAGGACAGGTTGTAGTAGATGGTTCTGTTGTAAGGAAATTAGCTGTAAATAAAGGTGAAGGTCACAGTGCAAATATAACTGTCAAGTCTGGTGCTTTTGAAAAAGGCGGAGAAGGTATTGATATTGACAATGCCAATGTAGTTGAGCTAGAGGATAAAGAGGGAAAAATTGTAAACGTAGTAGGCAAAGAATATATTACATCTATTCTTAAGATAGCTAAGGAAGAGGACATGTTAAAGAGCATTAGAGTTCTAAGTGCTGAAGAGGGCATGAATTTTGATGTAGCTGATGGCGTTACTGTTGAAAATAAATCAGGCAATGTAATCAATGTAAATAATAAACCTCTTGCTATAGGTGATAGTATTACTGTTGAACCACCTAAGGCTCCAGTAAATCCAGACGAAGAAAATACTCCTGTAGTACCTGGCGATAAAGAAGATCTTTCAAGTGATAATAATCATCATCAAGAAGATTTAAACGATGCTTCTAAAAATGATAAAGATAAAGAAAAGGGAACCCAGACAGGTGATAATACAGCTGTTATGCTATTAGCTATGCTTATGGTAGCTTCTGGCTCATTAGCTTTAATATTAAAAAAGACTACTAAATAGTGTTATTTAAAAATACGATATTTTAAGGGATGAGAATTTAACTCATCCTTTTTTTATTATGTGTTATACTGTAACCATTGGAGATTAAATAGAAAAATGGAGAAATTATATGAATAACGATTCTTTGATATTTGAAACATTACATCCTACAAAGCTATTTTTTAGATGCGCCATTCCTGCTATGTTGAGCATGGTATTTAGCGCTTTATATGTCATTGTAGATGGAATATTTGTCGGACGATTTATTGGTGAAAATGCACTGGCAGCTATAAATCTTGCTATGCCTCTTGTAAATATTTCATTTGCAATTTCAGATATGATTGCTGTAGGATCATCAGTTAAGATAGCTATATTCTTAGGAGAAAAAAATAGGAATATGGCGAATAGGATTTTTAGTTTTTCTGTTAAAATAACTTTTATTGTAGCGATTCTTACAGGAATAATATTTGTAACTTTTAGTAAGTCTGTTTTTGTATTGATGGGAGCAAGTGGAGAGGCATTAGATTATGCCTATGAATATATGTGCGTTTATGCTATATTTTCTCCAGTAACTATGATTTATTTTGCTGTAGATAACTATTTACGTATTTGTAATAGGCAAAAGTATAGCATGATTTTAAATATTTCAACAGCATTGTTAAATATCGTGTTAGATTATTTACTTATTGTAGTATATGATTACAAAATTTTAGGTGCGGCTTTTGCAAGTTGTATAAGTATGGGAATCGGAAGTATTCTTGCCATTATACCATTTTTGAAAGGAAAATTGGAATTATGCTTTGTCAAAGGAGCCATTCCTGTAAAACAATTTCTACATATGATAGCTAATGGAGCGTCGGAGTTTTTTAGTAATATAGCTGGTTCGGTAATGGCACTTATTTTAAATATAGTTTTGATGAAGTTAGGTGGAACAACAGCTGTAGCGGCCATGTCTATAATTATGTATGTTGGAAGTATTATGTCTATGGTTATCTTTGGAATGACAGATTCTATGCAGCCATCGATTAGTTATTGCTATGGTGCGAGTCTAAAAAAACGTCTTATTGACTTGGAAAAAAGAGTGCTTATATTTGCATCAGTGTTATCTTTATTGGCTTTTCTATTTTTGAGATATACAGGACAAATAATTGTACCTTTTTTTGTAAAACCTGGAGATATTGATCTTTTAAATTTGAGTATTCATGCTATGAGGTTATATGCTTTTTCATATTTGGTAAGCTGGGTTTATTTATCTTTATCGGGCTATTTGACTGCAATGGGTAAAGCAGCTATGTCATTTGTTACTTCAATTTGTGGAACTTTGGTATTTCCACTTGTTTGCTTAGCGCTACTAGTCCCTTTTAAGGGAATTGATGGTGTGTGCTTAATGCCGTTTTTTGCAGGTATTTTAAGCAGCTTACTTGCAATTGGATTGGTTGTTAAAAATAGTAAAAGGTAGTTTGAAAAATTTAGAAGTTATGGGGATTTTTTTGTACTTTTAATAATATATAATTTTTATTAGAAGTAATCAAAGAGTGTTGTTTTCTTATGGGAAACTATGATTAAATTTAATACATATAGAGTCATGGATGAATAAGTATTTAAGGGGATAAAATGATTTATAGAGAATTTATTAAATATTGCGAGAAACAAGAGGAAAAACCTCAATATACTACTAAATTTATAAAACAATATCAACAACGAAACCGTAGCGGAAATACTTATTTATATGAGGCTAAAATGCAAGGTAAAGAAGTATGCAAAGAAAAAGGTGAGCCTGATCAAAAATGGCATTTATTAAGCTCTTGGTATAAATATAAAGAATTAGAAATATGTGATAAGGAAATAGACCAATGGTGTAATTTTAGATGTCCAGAACTACTTATTTGGATAGCAGAGGTTTCAGGACAGGAAGATAAGGTTAAAGAAGTTGTTGAAATGATGATAGATTCAGATATTTATAAAGCCAATGATGGAGTATCTAGAAATAAGATGGTAAAACTTATAAAAGATGAGATAGAATGGATTGATATACTAAACTATGTTGAATCTAATTTAAAAAAGGAGTGATTTTATGCCTTTTGAAATCGTAAGAAATGATATTGTAAATATGCAGGTAGATGCACAAGGCATATATACACCATTACCACCTAAAGAATTGTTGGAAAAGTATAGTAATTTTGGAAGCATATATTACACAGTTGATTATGCAGAATTGGAAGATGGTTCTTGGAAAATTATTGAAGCAGGTGATAAATATGAAGCAAACTTAGTTTTTAATGGGTGATATTCATTGTGAGGTTGGCCCGATAAAAGCTTTTTATCAGAAAATAAAAAACAAACTTTCAGTTAGATCAGAAAACAATCATATAATATTATTAGGAGATTTTGGAGCGAATTATTCTTTACATGGTTGGCGTGATTATAAGTTTAAAAAAGAGCTTTCTAAATATCCATTTACATATATAGCTCTTAGAGGAAATCACGAGGCGCGAGTAAAAAATGTAATGGAAATGTTTCCAGAAAAATGGGAAAAAATTCCAAAATACGACGGAGAAATTTACAGAGAAAAAGAATTTCCAAGAATTGAATATCTAGATGATGTTCCTGCAAAGTACGAATTTAGTGGCTATAAAACACTTGCCATTCCTGGGGCATATAGTGTAGATAAGTGGTACCGCATTATAAACAAAATGGTTTGGTAAGAAGATGAGCAGCTAACAGAAGAAGAGATGGATTTGGAAAGACAAATAGTAAAAGAAGAGGGAAATTTTGATTTGGTAATTTCCCATACTTGTCCGTCAAATTATACGCCAAATGACTTGTTTATAAAAGGTATCGATCAGAGCATGGTGGATAATTCTATGGAAGTATATTTAGGAGAAATTGAATTTTTACTGGAATATAAGCGCTGGGCCTGTGGTCATTTTCATGTTGACCGTCTATACCATTTGCATGAAGGTAGCGGCATATTGCTACTTTTTAACGAAAATGCAGTAGATTTAAAGAAATTTATGGAAATGAGTGAAAAAGATTTTTTACAAGAGATATATATATGCGAAGTAAATGCAGTTAAAAGAAAGAGAATAAAAAGAGGATGAGATGAGCAGTAATTCAAATTTTAAAAATGGATATATTGATGATATGTCATGGGCAAGCCTATTTCAGATAGCTGAAACCTATGAAGAACAAGAAGATACTTATTTTTACGAAGACGTATCTGATGAGGTAATTATAAAAGATTTTAAATATAATGCGCCTGAGTACGATACTCCTAAGGAGGCTTTGAAGGTTTTGTTTGGTTATGACTCCTTTAGACCGGGCCAGAAATCGATTATAGACAATATTTTAAAGGGCAAAGATATTTTGGCGGTTATGCCTACAGGGGCTGGAAAATCTTTGTGCTATCAGATTCCGGCGATGCTACTTTCGGGGATTACATTGGTTATTTCACCGCTGATTTCTCTTATGCAAGACCAGGTAAATGCCTTAAATGAAGTAGGCGCCCACGCTGCATATATCAATAGTACATTATCTGAAGAGGAGTTTGTCAATACAGTTAAAAATGCAAGAAAAGGACAGTATAAAATCCTTTATGTGGCGCCAGAGCGATTGACAAGTGATGGATTTTTAGATTTGGCTAAATCTATTGAGATTTCTATGATAACAGTTGACGAGGCACATTGTATCTCTCAGTGGGGGCAGGATTTTCGTCCTAGCTATATGAAGATAGTTGAATTTGTAAATTTATTGCCTAAAAGACCTATTATTAGCGCTTTTACAGCTACAGCAACAGAAAATGTTCGTGAGGATATTTCTTGCACTTTAGGTCTTGTATATCCTTATAATTTGGTAAACGGTTTTGATAGAGAAAATTTGTTTTTCCAGGTAGAAAAGCCTAAAAACAAAGATGAGTATATTTTAAAGTATATAGATGAACACAAGGATGATAGTGGGATAATTTACTGCGCCACAAGAAAAAATGTTGATAAGCTTTATGACCTTTTAGAAAGCAGAGGTGTTTCTGTGGCAAAGTATCATGCAGGAATGGCAGCTTCTCTTCGCAAGAAGATGCAGGATGATTTCGTCTATGATAAAAAGAGGATAGTTGTTGCAACTAATGCCTTTGGCATGGGCATAGATAAGTCAAATGTCAGATTTGTTATTCACTATAACATGCCACAAAGCATGGAAAACTACTATCAGGAAGCTGGAAGAGCCGGAAGAGATGGCCTAGACTCAACTTGTATTTTGCTCTTTTCACCTCAAGATATTGTGATAAATAGATTTTTGCTAGACCATAAAGATATGTCAGAGCTTGATTATGAAGACATGGAGCTAGTAAAAGATCGAGACAATAAAAGGCTTTTGAGTATGGAAAGATATTGCTATACTACCCAATGCTTGCGAAACTATATTCTTAAATATTTTGGTGAAAATCCTAATAAACCTTGTGATGATTGTGGAAACTGCTTGCAAGAATTTGAAACTTTAGATATGACTGATGAAGCAAAGCAGATGATAAATTGCGTGTTTGAAGCTAAGGGTAGATTTGGTAAAACTATAATTATAGATGCTGTTTATGGAGCAAAGACAGCTAGATTAAATGAAGTAGGTGCTATAAACTACAAGTCTTATGGGGTCTTAAAAGGAACTAATAAAAAGCTTTTAAGACGCCTTATGGATCAGTTGATTTTGGAAGGTTACTTGACTGTAGGTGATTATCAAGTTATTAAGATGGGAGATATAACTCCTCTTAAAAAGAATGATGCTAAAGTATTTGTAGAAATTACAGATGATGATAAGCGTGCTGAAAAACCGTCTAAGGCTAAAAAGCATGCTCAGGGTAAGGAGACTCTCACTTCAGTTGGATTTAAGTTATTCGAAATGTTTAGAAAACTTAGACTTGAAATTGCTCGTGAAGAAAATATGCCACCATATATTATTTTCAGTGATAAAACATTAATAGATATGGCAGCTAAAGTACCACAAAACAAAGAAGAAATGCTAAATGTTTCAGGTGTTGGTGAAGTGAAATTTGATAAATACGGAAAAAGATTTTTAAAGGCTATAAAAGAAGGTATCGAAAGATACCAAGAATTATTAAAAAAATAGAAAAGGAGACCAGCTATGAAGATAATTGTAAATAAAATTAGATGTAATAAATGTGGTGAGATAATTGAAAGTAAGTCAGAACATGATTTTAAGTTTTGCAAATGTGGTGCAGTTGCAGTTGATGGTGGACTTGAATATTTAAGAAGATGTGGTAATAGAGAAGACTGGGAAGAATTAGCAGAGTATGGATATAGAAAAATGAGAAGAAGTAAACAATTACTTTTAGAAGATGAAGCGATAGAAATTTTAAATAGAAATACAAGTGGTACTTTGGCAGTATTAGGTGATGAGGATTATCCATATGCAGTGCCTATGAGTTACGTTTATGCTGATGGCAAAATCTATTTTCATTCTGCAAAATCAGGTCATAAGATTGATGCTATAAATCGTCATAAAAAAGTATCATTTACTGTTATCGATAAAGATGAAATTGTTCCCAAAAAGTATACTACATATTTTCGCAGTGTAATTGCTTTTGGCAAGGCATTTTTTATAGAAGATGTTGATGAAATAAAGCGTATAGCGACTGTTTTAGCTATGAAATATTCCTCTGATTTTAAAGAAGGAATTGCTGACGAAATAGAATCATCTATTAATGCAATGGCCATCATCCAATTGGATATTGAATATATGACAGCAAAGGAAGCTATTGAGCTTGTAAATATGAAAAAATAAAAACAATAGGAGGCCTTTATGGAAGGTTTATCAACTTTAATAAAAGATATTGAAAATTTTAAACCCTTTAATGAGCAAGAAGAAAATGATAAAGCTGAAATTTTAAGATACATTTCAAGCAATTCAGATGTTTTAGGGAGAGATAATAAAAATGCCCATATTACTGTATCGGCTTGGATTTTAGATGAATCACACGATTATGTCCTTATGGCGTATCACAATATTTACAAGTCATGGGCTTGGCTAGGTGGACATACAGATGGCAATAGCAATTTAAAAGAAGTTATTTTAAAAGAAATTGAAGAAGAAAGCGGCTTAACAAACATTAAGTTTTTAAGTAATGATATTTTTTCATTGGAAATTTTACCAGTATCTGGTCATGAGAAAAAAGGTGAATACGTATCATCACATCTTCATTTAAATATCACTTACTTATTTGAGTCTAATAAGCAAGAACAAATAAGGATAAAAGAAGACGAAAATAGCAACATAGGCTGGATTGAAGCTAGCAAAATAGATCAGTACTCTACAGAAACTTGGTTTGTAGAGCGTGTATATGGGAAGTTGTTAAATAAGTTGTTATTATAATAGAGTTAAGATTTAAAAGACGAGGAAAAATATTTTGAATAATTATGTAGAAATAATAATATCCATGGGACTTTCAAAGAATACAAAAATCCTTAAAAAAAGTAATTGTAGTTTATATTTTTTTTAAGTAAATTGTCAATAAGGCTCTTAAACAAGCGTAATATAATAATATAAATAATCTTTTTGTATTATATTTAACAGAACAGTTGCGGAAAATATATGGTTAAAAATAACATTAAAGTAGATGTAAAAGTAAATAGAGGTAGTAAGGAGTATAAGTTCGTTTTTTAGGACATCTGTGAGAGTATACTTGGTATTAATAAACCAAGTAAGGTGGTGAATATATGGCTGATATTTTCAGGATAATGGATCGGTTTAAGATAACCGGAAGAAAAACTGTATATACAATAAAATTGAGTAAAGGCGCTGTTCTTAAAGTAGGTGACCTCTTGTTTGACTTACACGGAAATAAATTTAAGGTAGCAGGCATACAGATGTCAACACGTTGTCTAGACTATATGCCACCTATAGAAGAATTATCTATAGGAATAATGTTTGAATTGATTAGTGGAGTTGAGGCAGAGGGTAATATTATGCTTAGAGAATTGACAGATGTTAATTTTCTGTTCTGTAACAATTCGCTATATCCTTGCAGAGTTGATGAAGATTATAAGAAAGAATATCAAGCTGCTGGTCTAGACAATTATTGCGCATTGTTCAGTTATGAAGAATTTATGGAAGGTAGGCTCAAATTATATGGAGAAGATATTTCTGGTCTGACTATATATAGAGGTTGGATGATGAAACCTGAAATGTATCGAGAATTATACGATGCATTAGAACAAAAAGAAATATATCTTATCAATACGCCAGAGGAATATGAAAGATATCATCTGCTACCTGGTTGGTACAATGATTTTAAAGATGATACTGTTGCATCTGTATGGACTATTGGAAATAACATAGAGGATGTATTGCATATCTCAAAGATGTTAGAAGGCGCATATATTGTAAAGGATTATGTAAAAAGTAGAAAGCATGAATGGTATGATGCTTGTTTCGTGAAGAACATCCAAGATAAAAAGAATTTAGAAATTGTAGCAAACAACTTTATCGCTCGCCAAGGCGAAAATCTTGTGGGTGGTGTTGTTTTAAGAAAATATGAGAATTTGAGAAAAATAGGATATCATGAACAAAGTGGCATGCCTTTATCTGAAGAATATCGGGTTTTTCTATATGCTGGACGTATCCTTGCTATTTATGATTATTGGATGGAAAAAGCAGATATAAATATTTCGTGTGAAGAATATAAGTGGCTACAGTCTGTTGCCACAAAAGTGAGAAGTAATTTTATTACGATTGATGTAGCAAGAAAAGAGGATGGTTCTCTTATTATTATGGAACTTGGTGATGGTCAGGTTTCTGGTCTTCAGCAGTTAAAGGCAGATGTATTTTATAAAGCATTCAAAGGTTTGGATATTCATAATCCATATACAATAGAAGAAATCAAGCAAGTTATAACTACATATACAAGGTTAGATATCGAGCCGGAACTGACTCTCAAATTTCGAGATAAGCCAGATGAATATATGATTATTGGATATACTGGTCATGTATCTTTTCTAAGATGTGGGAATTGTGATGAAAGTAGAGAATATGATTATCCAGATTTAGATACTTTGTTTACAGAACAGTTGATTGACGACATTTGCCTTAACCATGATTGGTATAAAGTTATGGACATATGTTGTGAGCCTGATATTGAAGATATGGATTTTGTTATTGAAGGGTATAGACAGGCAGCAGAAAATAGAAAGCTGCAGTTGGGTGATCGATATCATATTTACAAGATAGTAAAAAAAGAAGTTGATAAATGGAATCCATATGGATTGTTACCAGACGCTCCTCGAAATGAATTTGATGGAGAAAGTGAAAGTGTAGCGCGTCTTATAAGATATGACTCTTCATTAGAATCTATTGCAAGAGCAGTATCAAAGGTTTTTTCTGATGCATTTGAAGAACAATATTTTACTGTTGAAAAATGTATGGATATAGCTGAACAAATTAAGAAAGCATTGATTGAAGAATTGCGATAGATGGGCAAGGTTATTAGATATACTAAATCTTTGTGTTACTGAGAAAGATGCAAAAAGTTATCGTTAAATTAAAATTCACCTCGAAAAACCTTGCAATATAGGGCATTTTGAGGCAATTTAAGGAGTTTAAAATAATATGATTAAAGTACTATTCATCTGCCATGGCAACATATGCCGCTCAACTATGGCAGAATTTGTTTTAAAAGATATGGTAAACAAAAGAAATATTGCAGAGGAATTTTATATACAGTCAGCTGCAACAAGTAGAGAAGAAATAGGTAACGATACTCATTATGGCACAAAAAACAAGCTAGATGAGGTTGGAATACCATATACAAAGAGAAAAGCAAGACAGATGACTAAAGAAGATTATAAAGAGTATGACTACATTATCGGAATGGATGATGCAAATATAAGAAACATACTGCGCATTGCAGGTGGAGATGAAGAGGGCAAAGTGTCAAAACTACTTGATTGGGCTAATATTGACAGAAGCATTGCAGATCCATGGTATACAGGAAATTTCGATGAAACATACGGCGATGTGGTAGCGGGCCTAGAAGCTTTTTTAGAAAAAATAGTTAAATAAAAAAAATAAGCCATTCCTAGAGAAAATAACTTTCAGTTAGGAATGGCTTTTTAGTGCTATTTTTTATGCATTATGTTAATAGGTATTAGTCTATCATCGTTAATATGTAACACATTTGGTGTGTGAATAGTAAGTATTTTTGTAGTCATATTAGTATTGTTATACCATGTATGCTCAACGTCCGAATGATAGTGTGCTGTATCGCCGGGATAAAGCTCATATGTTTGATCTTTTATCTTTATTGTAAGTATACCTTCTAAAACATATACAAATTCTTCACCTTTATGAGAAAACAAAGCATCTTTGGCTGCGTCTGGTGAAGGAAGCAAAACACTAATCTTAGGAAATATATCCATATCTAGATTATGAGTGATTTGATAGTTAATATGTTCTGTATTTTCCATATATAGTACAGAGTTTTCGTAGCTTCTATGTACAATAGTATCTAGATTATTAGACTCTGCTGATTCAGTCGGAAATAGTTTATCTATAGATGTATTTAATGCTTTTGTTATTGCCATAAGACTATCAATTGAAATAGTTGTTTGTCCTCTTTCAAACTTTGATAAATAGCCTTGAGATAAATCAGTTTTTTCTCCAAGTTCTTTTAAAGTTAGACCTGCTTGTTTTCTTAGCTCGTTAACTTTATTTCCTACATATTCTATATCCTTCATAATACCCTCATTCTTTCTTTTAAATATAAAATGCGAAAAAAATAATTATTTTCAGGGAAAATAGTTTAATCAAATATTCCTAATACAACAAATATATTACTTTGAATATATGTTAATGTCAAACTAAATAGGCAATAAATTTGTAATTTGTATTTATTTAAGTACAAATAGGAATATTGAACTATAAATATTAGTAATATATGGTTGATAATATAAAAATTATATTCCGTATAGGAAAATATACTTGACAAACAAGAAAAAGTTGTCTATTATGAACTTGAGAAAAGAATTGTTAAGAAAATAACTATTCTAAAACGGATCCGGGAAAGTTATTTAATAACAAATTCGTAAGATAATTTAGTTTTATTAGAGAGGTGTAAAATATGGTAACGATTATCCAAGTAGGATTAGCATTATTAATGGTTTCTTATATTGTAGTATTCGCACAGGATGTAATTAAACATCGTCAGGAAGTAAAAAGTGATGGTTTACTAAAAAACTGTGTAAATGTTGTTCAGGGATTTGTAACAAACTTTCTTGATGCACTAGGTATTGGAAGTTTTGCTCCACAGACAATTATTTACAAGATGTTTCATTTAGTACGTGATGATAGTTATATTCCTGGTACACTAAATGTAGCAAATACTTTACCAGTTATGTTTCAGGGATTTATATTCTTAGCTATTGTAGAAGTTGAACCATTAACTTTAGTAACATTAATTATCACATCTATTATCGGTGGTATTATTGGAGCTAGAATAGTAAGTAAATTACCAGTTAAGAAAGTACAGTTTGTTATTGGTTGTGCATTATTTTTAACAGCAGTTCTAATGGTATTAAGACAGACAGGAATGCTTGATATATTAGGTCAGGGTAACACTGCTTTAGGTTTAACAGGACTTCCTTTAGTACTAGCAGCTATCGGTACAGCAATTTGTGGTATTGGTCAGTCAACGGGAGTTGGTTTTTATGCACCATGTATGGCTATCGTATACTTCGCAGGAATGGATCCATTAGTATCATTCCCAATCATGATGGCTTCTTGTGCAGCAGTGATGCCTATGTCATCTATTACATATGTAAGAGCTGGTAAATATGAAAAGCTTATGTCAATTATTATCATGGTTACTGGTGTAATCGGTGTAGGTATCGCAGCATTTGTTGTTAAGAATATGAACAAAGATATGCTTGTATGGATCGTAGTAGCAGTAGTATTTATTGCAAGTATCACAACATTTAAGCAGGCATTGACTAAAGAGAAAAAAGAAGATAGTGTTGTGTGTGAATAGTAGCATGCGACTAGAGAGGAGTAAATATGTTATTGCTAAATAGAGAAGATATTAAAAGTGTATTTTCGATGAAGGACTCAATAGAGGCTGTTAAAAAAGCTTTTATGCTTTATTCTGAAGGCAAGAGTGAGGTTCCATTGCGTACTAACATACAGGTGCCAGAGCACAACGGTACTTTACTTTTTATGCCAGCATATGTTGGTGAATTAGATACTGCTTCATTGAAAATTGTAAATATATTTCCAGAAAATGTTAATAAAGGATTGCCTACTGCTCCAGCACAGGTACTTTTAATAGATACTACTACAGGAATGGTTGAAGCTGTTTTAGATGGAACTTATGTTACTCAGCTTAGAACAGGTGCAGCATCAGGAGCGGCTTTTGAAGCTTTAGCTATTAAGGATGCTAAAATAGGAGCTTTAATTGGTACTGGTGGTCAGGCTGCAACACAGTTAGAAGCTATGCTTTGTGCTAGAAAATTAGAAAAAGTTAAAATATTTGATATGGATAGAGCTCGTCTAGAAGCTTTTGTTGAAAAGATGTCCGTTGAGTTAGCTTCTTATGGTGCAGAGTTTGTTGCAGCTGAATCATCAGATGACGCAGTTACAGATGCTGATATTTTAGTAACTATGACACCGGCTAAAAAACCTGTATTTGATGCATCAAAATGTAAAAAAGGCATTACAGTAAGCTGTGTAGGTGCATATCAGCATGATATGCAGGAAATGGATCCAGCAATTTTAGATAAAGCTAGCAAAATATATTTCGACTCACAGTCTGCAGTACTAGCAGAATCTGGAGATATACTAATCCCTCTAAAAGAAGGCAGAATTACAGAAGACGATTTTACAGGTGAACTTGGAGATGTTTTAGCTGGTAGACTTGTAGGCAGAGAAAATGACGATGAAATTATCGTATTTGAGACTGTTGGTATCGGAACGCAAGATTTAATGGCAGCTAGAGGTATTTATGAAAAAGCTATTGAAAAAAATGTAGGAACAAACTGGGAATAGGTGAAAGTTATGCCACATGTTTCAATCAGCTTATATCCAGGTAGAACTAGTGAGATGAAAAAGGAAATGGCGGAGAAAATTGTTAAATGTTTAGTTGACTCATATAAATGGCAGCCAGGAGATATTTCAGTATCACTAGAAGAAATACCTAAGGATGATTTTGCTAATAAGATAAATGAAAAAATAAGTAACGAAGAATTGCTTATGCAATCAGATTATATTAAAAAAGAGAGGTAAATAAAATGGGTAAATACGGAAAACAGTTTTGGGACGGCGAAAGTGGTGCACATCGTAGAGTAATGATGAAAGCGGCTGGATATGGCGATAGTGATATTCGTAATAAGCCACATATTGGAGTTCCTAACTCATTTCAGGAAGGATCTCCTGGTACAGCACATCTAAGACAGATTGCTGAAGCAGTTAAGCAGGGAATCTGGGCTGCTGGTGGTGTTCCAGTAGAATTTGGTATTCCTGCTACATGCGGAAACATTCCTAACGGTGTAGAAGAAATGAAATACGAACAGGTTATGAGAGACATCGTATGTATGTCTGTTGAAGCTGTAAGTAAAGTACATCAGTTTGATGGTATCTGTATGATTGCTTCATGTGATAATATTATAGCAGGTTGTTACCAGGCAGCAGCTAGATTAGATATTCCTTCAATGGTAGTTACTGGAGGATGTATGTCAGCAGGTAGTCATGAAGGTCGTCAGGTAGTTGAAGCGGATGTAGACGTAGCTCGTTTCAGTGGCAAGAGCAATGATGAATTATTAGAATTAGAAGAATGTGTATGCCCAACATGTGGTGCTTGTCCTTCGATGGGTACTGCAAACACTATGCAGCTAATGGGTGAAGTTTTCAATCTTGTATTGCCAGGAACTTCTTGTATTCCTGCAGTAGATAGCTTAAAAATAAGAAAAGCTAGAGAAGCAGGTATGAAGATGGTAGAAATGGTTAAAAAAGATATGAAGCCATCTCAGTTAATTACTAGAGAAACTTTGTTAAATGCGATTATTTTTGATATGGCTATCGCTGGATCAACAAATGCATTATTGCATATTCTAACTTTAGGATACGAACTAGGTATCAGAATCACTATGGAAGATTTTGAAAAATATGCTAAGGAAATTAGATGTATTGTTGGCGTAATTCCAAGTGGTCCATATACAATTAACGACCTATATCATGCAGGTGGTGCGCTAGCAGTAATGAAAAATCTAGAAGAAAAATTATTCTTAGACGTACCTACTATGACTGGCGAAACTTGGGGAGATATTTTAAAGAACGTAAGAACTCACAGCAGTGATCTTCTACGTCCATTAGATAATCCTTTATATGACCTACCAGGACTACAGATCTTAAGAGGAAACTTAGCTCCAGAAGGTGCTATCATTAGACCTACAGGTGTTCCTGAAGAAATGAGAGTATTCCGTGGTAAAGCTAAATGTTTTGATAACGATACTAAGGCTTACAATGCAATCGTTGCTGGTGAAATTGTTCCTGGAGATGTAATTGTTATGAGATATGAAGGATGTAAAGGTGCTCCAGGTATGAAGGAACTAATGCTTTCAAATGATGCTCTAGTTGCTAGAGGTTTGCATAAGAGTGTTGGTCTAGTTACAGATGCTAGATTCTCAGGATTCAGCCATGGCGCTTTAGTAGGACATGTTTCTCCTGAAGCATATGATGGTGGTGTTATCGCTTTAGTTGAGGACGGAGATATTGTAACTGTAGATACAATTAAGGGTATTGTTGAATTAGAAGTTTCAGATGAAGTACTAGCAGAAAGAAGAAAGAATTGGGTTTGCCCACCACTTAAGGAAGAAAAGGGTTGTCTAAATATCTTTGCACGCACTTGTCGTCCGGCACATGAAGGTGGCGCTATGCAGCCTTGGGATTTAGATGCAAAATATTCAGATCTATAAAAATCACTTTATAACATAACTTTATAAATAACTTTATAAATAACTATGAGCCCCTCTAATATAGACAAAGTGTGTAATATTAGTAGGGGCCAATTTTTTTAAGGAGATTACGTCGTATGTTTAAATTACCAAATTATATCAAACCTAATTTTGAGTATGATAAATTTGTAAAAGCACCAGATGCGGTTTTAATAAAAGCACCAGTAAATAAGGCAGCACCAAAAAAATTTCATGGAACTTCAATTTATCCTGAGTACTTTAAAATAAATGGTAAATGGCTTTTGGCAGAAGACAGTCGCATGGACGGTGTACCTGTATATAAAGAAGGAAAAATTTTAGTTAGGGAATTAAGGAACTTGAAAAAGGGAGATCTAGTTGTAGTTGGCAGAACTGAGGATTGCCAGGAAGGTGTATATGTTCATGTAGATTGTTTTGAGAAGGAAAATGAAACTAAAACAGCAACTTTTGCATTTAGACAAAGCAGAAGTAGGGAAACAGGATTTAGCAGTGATTATAAAAATCTTTTGGAGCTTTTAAAATATGAAAAAGAAAACAATGGATATGTAGTTTGGGTCTTAGGACCAGCATGTTCGTTTGATGCAGAAGCAAGAAATAATATGGCTAAATTAATTGACAATGGTTATGTACAAGTATTATTGGCAGGTAACGCACTTGCTACTCATGACCTTGAAGGTGGGTATATTGGCACTGCACTTGGAACTGATATAGTAACTCAAATGCCTCATGAGGATGGACACTATAACCATTTAGATACGATAAATGCTATAAATACATATGGCTCAATTAATGAATTTATAAATAAGGAAAATATTAATAGTGGAATTATAAATGCATGTGTAAAAAATAATGTACCTTTTGTGTTAAATGGTTCTATTCGTGATGATGGACCTCTTCCAGAAGTTTTTGAACATACTTATAAAGGTCAGGATACAATTCGCTCTCATATTCGTAAAGCTACAACAGTTATAGGAATGGCAACAGTGCTTCATACTATAGCTACTGGTAATATGACACCTACTTATAGGGTATTAGAAGATGGAACAATTCGACCACTTTATTTTTATATGGTAGATACTTCTGAATTTGCAGCAAATAAATTGGGAGATAGAGGCAGTTTATCTGCTAAAAGTATAGTAACAAATGTACAAGATTTTTTGATGAATGTTACCAAAGGTCTTGGTATATAATAATAAAACGCCTAAATCAATATCTTTGTGCACGAAGCTTGATTATAGGCGTTTTTTTAACAAATTAACCTCTATCTATAGGCATATAAGGAATTAATCTACCTGCAAAATCAGCAAAGTTCATAGTCTGGATAATTACTTTACCTGGGCCTGTTAGTCTAGTTAAAAATAAACCTTCGCCACCAAATAAAATGTTTCCCATACCTTTTACTGTTTCTATATCATAGCCTACTGTAGGTGAAAAAGCTACTATATTTCCAGTATCCACCTTTATAACTTCGCCAGGAAGCAAGTCTTTTTCTATGATGTCACCATCGATTTCTAAAAAAGCCATTCCGCTACCTTGTAGCTGCTGCAAAATAAAACCTTCACCACCAAACATACCTGATTTTAGTTTTTTATTTATAACTGTATTTAGCTGCACAGTGTCTTCAGCACACAAGAAAGCACCTTTTTGTATAATTAGATTATTTCCAGTAGAGCCTACATTTATAGCTACTATACTACCAGGAACAGTTGAGCTAAAACCAATAAATGCATTGTTTTTAGTAGCGGTGTAGTGAGCCATAAACATAGATTCACCAGCTAACATACGGCCAAAACCTTTAAGCAGGCCACCTCGTGTATTAGTTGACATTTCGATGCCATCACTTTGCCATGCCATACCACCTGACTGTGTAAAGAGCTGTTCTCCTTGATTTAAAGAGATTTCTACTGAAGGAACTGTTTGTCCTATAATTTTGTAATTCATAATATACCTCCCATATTCACATATGATTTTTTTTATTATAAAGAATTTAACTTCATAAGACAATATTATAATGCTAAATTTATGAATATTAAGAAAATTTGTTTTGCGAATATAGATTTTGGTCTAATTTAAACCCTTGCAGTTGTCTTAAAGTTGTGTTATACTTATCTGAGAAAAATACTAGATTATTAGACTAGGAGTGGGCATGTTGCCCACTCTTTAGTTTTAGAAATGAAAAAATTAAAGGAGAACAGATGGCAAAGCAAAAAATCAAAGATGTCGTTAGCGATTTACTAAACGACTACCTTGACGAAAAGGGTCTTGAGCTTTGGAATGTTGAATTTGTTAAAGAAGTAAAAGATTGGTTTCTAAGGGTATATATAGACAAAAAGAGTCACGACAAAGAAGAATATATTAGTATTGAAGAGTGTGAAGATGTTAGCAGGTATCTAAGTGAAATTCTTGATAGAGATGATCCTATTGAACAGAATTATTATCTAGAGGTATCTTCTCCAGGAATGGATAGAGAACTTATTACAGAGGCACATTATAAAAGATACATCGGTAGTTTAGTTGATATGAAGCTATATAAGGCAATTGATGGACAAAAAACTCTTACAGCTACTTTAGATGGTATCGATGATGATAATTATTATTTAAAAGATGAAAAAGATAACATATTAACAATAGCTAAATCACAGGTAGCTAAGACTAAGCTTGCTGTGGTATTTTAAAAAGGAAGGAAAAAGAAATGAATAAAGAGTTTATCGAAGCTATTGGCGAACTTGAAGCCGAAAGAGGAATATCTAAAGAGATGCTTTTTGAAGCTATCGAATCTGCATTGGTTTCTGCATATAAAAAGAATTATGGAACTAACCAAAACGTATCAGTTGATATCGATAAAATCACAGGTGATATCAACGTGTATATGTCTATGGATGTAGTTGAAGAAATCGAAGATGATAGTGCTCAGATTTCTTTAGAAGAAGCGCAGGAAATTGACCCTGCATATGAAGTTGGTGATGTAGTTGAATACATGGTAACACCTAAAGATTTTGGACGAATTGCTGCACAGACTGCAAAGCAGGTGGTAGTTCAAAGAATTAGAGAAGCTGAAAGAACAATGATTTTTGATGATTTTATTGATAGAGCTGGTGAAGTTGTCACTGGTATTGTTCAGAGAAACAGCAATGGAACATTGTTTGTAAGTGTTGATAAGACTGAAGGAATACTACCTTTAAAGGAACAGGTTCCAGGAGAACATTTTGAAATCGGCGAAAGAATTAAAGTTTACATCATGGATGTAAAGAGGACAACTAAAGGACCTCAGGTATTTTTATCAAGATCTCATCCAGGTTTAGTTAAGAGATTATTTGAATTAGAAGTACCTGAAATTAGAGAAGGAGTAGTTGAAATTAAGAGTATCGCTAGAGAAGCTGGTTCAAGAACTAAGATGGCTGTTTATACAACAGATGAAAACGTTGATCCAGTGGGAGCATGTGTTGGTTCTAGAGGCGTTAGAGTACAAAATGTAGTTGATGAATTATCTAATGAAAAAATTGACATTATTGTTTGGAGTGAAGATCCAAAGGTACTTATTAGTAACGTACTAAGCCCAGCTAAGGTTGAAGAGGTAACTGTTGATGAAGATGAAAAGACAGCACAGGTTGTAGTACCTGATTATCAGCTTTCATTAGCTATTGGAAAATCTGGACAAAATGTAAGGCTTGCAGCTAAGCTATGTGGTTGGAAAATTGATATTAAGAGTCATTTTCAAGTTTACGGTGAAGAAATCGTAGAAACAAAAGAACCTTTAGATGAAGACGATGATATTAAAATTGTTGAAGTTGAAGAATAGAGAGGGATATATTTGAAATCAAATAAAATACCTATGAGAAGATGCATCGGTTGCAATATTTCTAAGCCTCAAAAGGAACTTATAAGGATTGCTTGCTATGAAGGAAAAATCACAGTTGATTTTGATGGTAATGCAAAAGGTAGAGGTGTTTATGTATGCAAAGATAAGCAGTGTCTCAAAAAAATATTTAAGAAAAAAGGTTTCATAAGAGCCTTTGGTGTTGATTTAAGTGAAGAACAAAAGGAAAGATTACTTGAGGAAATAACGAAATATGAAAAAGATAAATAGCTATATGGGTTTTGCCAGAAAATCAGGAAATCTCATTATGGGTAGTGGTACTTGTATGACTTATTTGCCTAAAAAGAAAATTAAACTTTTGATTATCACTGAAGATACGGCACAAAACAGTAAGGAGAAGTTGATTAAAGCTGCACAAAAATATAATGTAACTTACAGAATATATGGTGACAGCGAAGAATTATCTCATATTGTTGGCAATCCTGGCAGAACAGTATTTGGTATATTAGACAAGAACTTTGCTGAAGTAATATTGGGAGAAATAGACAGAGAATGTCAATAAAAGGAGGTGTTTTCATGACAGTAAAAGAAAGTGAAATTGCAAAGAAATCAGAAACTAAGGTTGTTAGAGCAGAAAGCAAAAAGACTGTGTCAAATGAAGAAAATGAACCTAAGGTAAAAGTAAAGGCAGCTAAGATTGTGTTGCCTAAGGCAAAGAAAACTGAAAAGAAAACTGAAAAGAAAACAGAAGTAAGTGCTTCAAGAAGGATGCCTATTGGTAGACCTATTACTAAGGCAGAATCTGAAAGTAGAAGAAAACCAGTAGGAAAACCTATAACAAAAAAGGAAAAAGCTGAAAAAGAAGCATTGCAGGCTAAAGAAAAAGAAGCTATTTTAGCTGAAAAAGAAGCGGAAAATAAAACTGTAGCTCCTGTAGTTGAAGAACCTGTATTTAAAGGTCCTAAGATTATAAAAAAAGCTGAAGATGTGAAAAAAGAGGAAGAAGAAAGAAAAGCAGCTGCTAAGAAAAGAGAAGAAGCTAGACTTGAAAAAGAAAGAAGAGAAAAAGCTGAAAAGAAAGCTGCTAAAAAGACTGAAAAACCTAATGAAAATAAGGTAGAAAAGAAGCATAGAAAAGAAAATAAAACAAGAGAAGAGGCAATGGACATGCAGAGTATTCCTGTAAATCCAGAAAAAGCAGATTCTCGTAAAAATAAGAAAAAAGACAAGGATAAAAACAAGGAAAGGGATAACCGTAAGAAGGATAGAAAAGATAGGAAGATTAAAGGTGAGGGCAACCATTACGGTGAAAAATCTCTTGAAAAGAAGTCAAAGAAGAAGCATCAAAAACAAAAAACTAAGCCTGAACCAGAAGTAGAGGTAGAAATGGAAGAAATGCCAGTAGGTACAAAAGTTATCAATGTTCCAATCACTGTAGCAGGATATTGTGAACAGGTTGGAGTATCAGTTTCTAAAGTTATTATGACTCTTATGAAGCTTGGTATTGTAACTAATATAAATGCAAATTTAGATGAAGATACAGCACTTATTTTAAGTGAAGAATTAGGAATTAATGTAGTTATCGGTAGTGTTGAAGAGGAAGATATCGATGAAGGTTTAGAACTATTTGAAGATAAAGAAGAAGACTTAGTTGGAAGACCTCCTATTATCACAGTAATGGGTCACGTAGACCATGGTAAGACTTCTTTACTTGATGCTATTAGAGCTACAAATGTAACAGCACAGGAATCAGGTGGTATTACTCAGCACATCGGTGCATCTGAAGTTAAGTTAAACGGTCAGAAAATTGTTTTCTTAGATACACCAGGTCATGAAGCATTTACTGCAATGCGTGCTAGAGGTGCTGATATTACGGATATCGCTGTACTTGTAGTAGCAGCAGACGACTCAGTTAAACCACAGACTATTGAATCTATAAGTCATGCTAAGGCGGCAGGAGTTCCTATTATTGTTGCTATCAATAAGATTGATAAACCTGCAGCAAATCCAGATATTGTTAAGAAAGACTTAACAGAACATGGATTATTAGTTGAAGACTGGGGCGGAGATGTTATCAGTGTTCCTGTTTCAGCTAAGACAGGTGAGGGTATAGAAAACCTATTAGAAATGATTTTATTACAGGCAGAAGTACTAGAACTTAAAGCTAATCCTAAGAGATTAGGTCTTGGTACTGTAATTGAAGCTAGACTTGATAAGTCTAAAGGACCTGTAGCTACATTACTTGTTACAAACGGTACAGTTAAAACTGGACAGAGCTTAGTTGCTGGTAACACCTCAGGTCGTATAAGACTTATGACTGACTATAAGGGAACAACTATTAAAAAAGCTGGTCCTGCAACAGCAGTAGAAATACTTGGTCTAACTGAAGTTCCAGCTGCAGGTGATGATTTCCACGTAGTTAAAGATGATAAATTAGCAAGAGAAATTGCTGAAAAGAGAAAACAGAAATTAAGAGAAGAAGTTCTTGCAAGAAATGCAAGCTCAACACTTGAAGAATTATTTAGTCAGATCAAGGCTGGTGAAGTTAAGGATCTAAACTTAATCGTTAAGGGTGACGTAAGAGGTTCTGTTGGTGCTGTAGTATCTTCTCTTGAAAAACTATCAAATGAAGAAGTAAGAGTTAAGATTATACATTCTGGAGTAGGTGCAATTACTGAATCTGACGTAACATTGGCAAGCACAGCTGGTGCAATCATTATCGGATTTAACGTAAGACCTGGTAGTGTTGTACAGAGTATGGCTGATAGAGAAAACGTTCAGATTAGAACTTACAGAGTTATATATAACATCATCGATGATGTTGAAAACGCTATGAAAGGTATGCTTGATCCTGAATTTAAGGAAGTTATCTTAGGTCAGGTTGAAATTAGAGAAACATTTAAGGTTCCTGGCGTTGGTACTATCGGTGGTGCTTATGTAACTGATGGTAAGGTAGTTAGAAATGCCGAAGTTCGTATTGTTAGAGATGGTATCGTAATCCATGAAGGTAAGATTTCATCACTTAAGAGATTTAAGGACGATGCAAAAGAAGTACAGCAAGGTTACGAGTGTGGTATCGGTATTGAAAACTACAATGACATCAAGGAAGGCGATGTAATCGAATGCTTCCAGATGGAAGAAGTTGAAAGGAAATAAACATGGGCAAGGGATATAGAGCAGGCAGGCTTGGTGAAGAAATTAGAAAAATCACAAGCGAGCTTTTATTAAGAGAAATTAAAGATCCCAGATTAGCTGACGGTATGGTTAGTGTAACTGCTGTTGATGTTACAAGCGATGGCAGTTATGCTACAGTTTACCTATCAGTGTTTGCTTTGGGTGGAGAACAAGAGCTTGAAGCTAAAAAAGAAGAAGTATTAGAAGCTATGAGAAGTTGCAAGGGCGTTATTAAACGTGAAATAGGTAAACAGATTAAGCTAAGACATATTCCGGAGCTAATTTTTAAGATGGATACATCTTTAGAATACGGGAGACATATAGATGAGCTTATTGACAAAGTGGTGAAAAAAGATGAATAATAATACATTTGAAGAAATAGCCAATGTCATAGATAAAGGGGAAGTATTTTTAATATTTCCCCATATTTCAGTTGATGGTGATTCTCTTGGTTCATCAACAGCGTTATGTTTAGCTTTGCGTAAAATTGGTAAAAAGGCACATATTGTACTAGAAGATAAAATTGCGCAGAATTTAAAATTTTTAGATGATGGATTAACTATTAGTTATGATGATGTGAATTTTGATTTTGATATATCTATATGTGTTGATTGTAGTGAAAAATCTAGATTTCCAAAGAGAGCAGAGTTGTTTGATAAGGCTAAAACAACTATTTGTATAGATCATCATAAGACAGCAGAGTCATTTTGTGATTACTCATACATAGATCCTGATTCAGCGGCTACAGCTGAGTTAATTTATTTGCTTATAAAGACTATGGGAATACAAGTTGATGAAGCAATCGCTAAAAGAATATTTGCAGGTATAACTACTGATACAGGAAACTTTCAGTATTCTAATACTACAAAGAGAACTCACAAGATTGTTTCTGAGCTTTATGATATTTGTGATGGGTTTAATGATGTTAGTATTGCTATTTATGAAAATGATTCTTTTGAGCGTTTAGCACTTCAAAGTGAAATATTAAGTTCTGCAGAGTTATTTGCAAATGGAAAAGCTATAGTTGCAAAAGTGACACAAGAAATGTTAGAAAAATGCAATGCTAATATGGATGATAGCGAAGGAACAGTTGGGAGACTTAGGGCTATTGCAGGAGTTGAAATAGCAGTTATAGCAAAAGAAAATAAGGATGGGACTATAAAAGTTTCTATGCGAGCTAAAACTTACGGTGATGTGGCTAGCATATGTGTGAAATTTGGTGGAGGTGGACATGTTAAGGCGGCAGGTTTCACTTCAAAAGAACCAATAAATAAAGTTATTGAAATTATTAAAAAGGAAGTAGAAAATAGTTTTGAATAATGTAAATGGAATAATTGTTGTAAATAAACCTCAAAACTGGACTAGTCATGATTGTGTTGCTGTTATGAGAAAAGTTACAGGCATAAAGAGAATTGGCCATACGGGGACTTTAGATCCTATGGCTACAGGAGTGTTACCCATTTGTATAGGTACTGCAACTCGAATTATGGAATACATGGACCTTGATTGGAAGACTTATAGAGCTTCTTTAAAGCTTGGTATAATAACTGATACTGAGGATATTTGGGGAGAAGTTTTAGAAGAAAAAACTACAGAAAATATTACAGAGAAAGATATTATAAAGGTTATAAATGAATTTCGAGGTGAAATCGAACAGATTCCTCCTAAATACTCAGCACTTAAGGTAAATGGTAAAAAGCTTTATGAATATGCTAGGGCTGGCCAAGAGGTTAAGATAAAATCTCGTAAAATCATTATTAAAGATATAATTATAAATAGTATAGATGGTAATTTAGTTGACTTTACTGTAACTTGTTCAAAGGGTACATATATAAGAACTATATGTAGTGATATAGGAAAAAAGCTTGGATGTGGTGCCACTATGGTTTCTTTAGTAAGAACTGAAAGTGGTATATTTAGAATAGAAGATGCTCTTGATATAGAGAATATAAAAGAGATGTCAAAAGAAGAAGTTTTTAAAAATCTTATAGATACAGATGTTCCTTTAGTTCATTTTGGAAAAATTAAATTGAATAACAAAAAAGCTAAAGATTTTGTTAATGGTAAGAAATTAAAGAGATTTGAATTTGAGATAGTTGATGACAGCAATCATCAAGAAATGTACAATATATATTATGATAATGAGTTTTTAGGAGTAGCAAAGATTGAGGATGAACTTTTAAAATCTCATAAGGTTTTTAATGTGAGGATGCAAAATGAAGATTTTTAATTCTTTAGATGAAGTAAAGAATATAGAACCGACAGTAATAGCTTTAGGGAATTTTGATGGAATACATTTGGGGCATCAGGCTATAATAAAAAAAGCTATTTATGATGCTAAGGGTGAAGGGTATAAGAGTGCAGTATTTACCTTTGCAAATCATCCAAGAAATTTACTTAAAAATGCTGATGCGGTGAAAAATATATTATATTTGGAAGATAAGTGTAAAATTATTGAATCACTGGGTATAGATTATTTGTTTAACATTCCATTTACGGAAGAAATTATGACTATGGCACCTATTGATTTTATTGATAAAATTTTAATTGATAAATTTAATATGCGTGAAGTTTTATGTGGATTTAATTATCATTTTGGCTATAAGGCAGAGGGAAATGTAGAATTGCTTGTAAAAGAAAGTGTTGCAAAAGGGTTTGGTGTACATGTAACAGAGCCTTATACTATTGATGGACAAATTGTAAGTTCTTCTCTTATTAGAGAAAAAATTGCTGAGGGTGATATGATTGCAGCTGGCAAGCTTTTGGGAAGAAATTATGCTATAGAAGGTGAAGTTGTAGTTGGAAACAGACTAGGTAAAAAAATCGGATTTCCAACATCAAATATAAATATAGATAAATCTATGGTTTCACCACCCAATGGAGTATATATTACAAAGTGTACATATAATGGTATTTCGTATCCAAGCATAACTAATGTTGGTCATAAACCGACAATAGGTAAATATAATAAAAATGTTGAAACACATATTTTTAACTTTGATAAAGAACTTTATGGTAAAATGATAAGGGTTGAATTTTTAGAAAAGCTTAGAGATGAAAAGAAATTTGATTCTGTTGAAGATTTAAGTAAAGAGATTATGGCAAATTGCATAACTGCAAGAGCTTATCATAGGCAGCATCAATAAAGGTGATTGAAATGTTTAAAAGAGTGTTTGCCGTTTTTTTTAGCGGAACTGGTACAACTGAAAAAACAGTTAAAGCTATTGCAAATATAATAGCTGATGAGCTATGTCTAAAATACGAGGAGTGGAATTTCACTCCTCTTTTTGCTAGACAAAACCATATGACTTTTAATAATGATGATATAGTAGTATTTGGAACGCCTGTAATTGCAGGGAGAGTGCCTAATTTACTTTTGGATTATTTGGATACTATAGAAGGCAATGGCGCATTGGCTATACCTGTAGTCATGTATGGTAATAGAAATTTTGATGATGGACTTATTGAGCTTAGGGATATTTTACTTAAGTCAGGAATGAAAACTATTGCAGCTGCTGCATGTGTTGGTGAGCATAGTTTTTCGAGAGTTTTAGGTCAAGGTAGGCCAGATAAAAAAGATATGTCTGAAATTTTTATTTTTGCAAATAAGATTGCTAGGAAGATAAAAGAAGGAAAAGTATCACAAAAGGTGGATGTGGATGGAGAGCCATTCCCCTATAGAGGTTACTATCAGCCAAGAGACAGATATGAAAATCCTATAGACATAAGAAAGGTTAAGCCTAAAACTAATGAAAATTGTGATGATTGCAAACTTTGTGCGGAACTTTGTCCACTTGGATCTATAAATTTTGATGATGTTAGCAAAATAGATGGCATATGTATGAAGTGTTGTGCCTGCATTAAAAAATGCCCTAAAGGTGCTAAATATTTTGATGATGAGGGATACTTATATCATCAGCATGAGTTAGAAGAACAGTATCAAAGACGTGGAGAAAATAAGTTTTATTTGGAGGACTAGATGACTATTAATGAGAGATTAAAGGCGCTAAGAGCGCTAATGAAAGAAAGAAATATAGATATTTATGTTGTGCCTACTTCTGATTTCCATCAGACTGAAACGGTGGGAAGCTACTTTAGGGCAAGAGAGTTTATGTCTGGGTTTACAGGTTCAGAAGGAACTTTAGTTGTAACTTTAGATGAGGCTGCTTTATGGGTAGATGGCAGATATTTTCTTCAAGCAGCAAAACAACTTGAAGGTAGCGAAATTATTAAGATGGAAATGGGCGAACCTGGAGTTTTAACTATTACTCAGTACATTTATAAAAACTTGCCTAAAGAGGGTGTAGTTGGATTTGATGGACGTGTTGTAAATACGCATTTTGCAATGGCTTTAGCAGAAGAGGCGCTAATTAAATCAGGTTCAGTATACTGTGAAGAGGATCTTGTAGGAATGGTGTGGGAAGACAGACCAGAACTTCCAAAGGATAAGGCTTGGTTCTTAAAGGAAGAGTTTTCAGGTGAAAAAAGCAGTGATAAAATTGCTAAACTTCAGCAATATATTGAAGAAAAAGATTGTGATATGCAGATTTTATCTACTCTTGATGATATTGCATGGCTAACAAATATGAGAGGAAATGACGTGGAATTTTTCCCAGTAGTTCTTGCTTATATGGTAGTGACTACAAGAGAAAAGTATTTGTTTATGGATACAAGTAAATTAGATGACAAATTGAAAGATGAGTTTGATGAAATTGGACTTGAGTTAAGAGAGTATGATGAAATTTATGATTTCGCTAGAGAAATTAACGTTGAGAGGGTTTTAGTTAATTTAAATACTCTAAATTACAAAATTTTTAGCAATATTAGACCTGAAGTTGAAGTTGTTGATGATCTTTCACCTACTCAGTTATGGAAAGCATGCAAAAATCCTGTTGAACTTGAAAATAACAAGAGAGCTCATATTAGAGATAGTGTTGCACAAACTAAATTTATCTATTGGTTAAAAAATGCAGTTAAGACTCAGGAACTTACTGAAATATCAGCAGCCGAAAAATTGTTAGAGTTTAGAGAGGCGCAAGAACGTTTTATAGAACCAAGTTTTGAGACTATAGCTGGTTACGAAAAAAATGCTGCGTTTGTTCACTATCATGCTACAGAAAATGACTATGCTAAGCTAGAGGCAAAGGGATTTTTATTAGTTGATAGTGGAGCTCATTATAGTGATGGTTCTACTGACACTACAAGAACTATTGTTTTAGGACCTATTTCAGATAAGCAAAAGGATCATTATACTGCTGTTTTAAGAGGTATGATTAGACTTAGCAAAGCAAAATTTCTTTATGGATGTACAGGCATGAATCTTGATATTTTATGCAGAGGTATAATGTGGGATTTAAATCTTGATTATAAACATGGAACAGGTCATGGCGTAGGATATATTTCAACTATTCATGAAGAATCAAACGGTTTTAGATGGCGTAAAGTTGAGGGAATAAATGATGGAGCTGTCTTAGAGGAAGGTATGGTTACGTCAAACGAGCCAGGACTATATTTAGAGGGAGAATATGGTATTCGTATTGAAAATGAAATTGTAGTTAAAAAAGATGTAGCAAATGAGTTTGGTCAGTTTATGAGTTTTGATACTATTACATTTGTACCTATTGATACAGAAGCTATAAATAAAGAACTTATGTGTGATGACGAAATAGAATGGTTAAATAATTATCATAAAAATGTGTATGATAAGATAGAAAAATACTTAGAGGATGATGAGAGAGCTTGGCTAAAGGAAGCAACAAAAGCAATTTAGTAAGCTGTAGGAAAGGATATCACCATGAAAAATCATATGGAAAAAATGACAGCACAGTATATTAAAGATGTAAAAGAAATATTGCCATTTGTAAGAAAAAGTGAGAAAGAATATTTGAACTTATTAAAGGTGCGTATAAATGGATATATTGAAGCAAATAGGATGACTGATTTTAAATATGTTATTGAAAGGTTTGGAACTCCAGCAGATGCAGCTATGGATTATATTGATACTTTAGATGAGAAAACACTTATGAAGATGCAAAGAAGAACAAAGTATTTAAAATGTGCTGTTTTTACCGCTCTTGCTGTTTCAGTTGCTACAAATGTATATATTTATAAAAAATTAGGTAAATAGATTTAGATAAAAGCTTGCATTGAATATTGTTATATGGTAACATAAATTGTTGTTAAATTTACCTGTTACTTAGCTTACTGAAACTCCAACGATAGACTCAGTAATAGGCGTATAAAGAAAAGGAGAAAATAAAATGATTACACAGGAAAAGAAAGCAGAAATTATTAAAGAATATGCTCTAAAAGAAGGAGATACAGGTTCTCCAGAAGTACAGGTTGCTATTCTAACTTACAAAATCAATGATCTTAACGAACATCTAAAGGTTCACAAAAAAGACCATCACTCAAGAAGAGGTCTACTAAAGATGGTAGGTAGAAGAAGAAACCTTCTTAACTATGTTAAGGAACAGGACATTGAAAGATACAGAAGTCTTGTTTCTCGTTTAGGACTAAGAAAATAGTTTGGAATTTAAGCGAGGTATTGTTTGCCTCGCTTTTATTTATATATTGAAGATAATGAAAAGGAAGTATTTAAACAGGAGGTAGTTGTTTAAATGAAATTTGAAGATTACAAAGTGTTTAGAACAGCTATTGGTGGCAAGTTATTAGAACTTGAAATCGGTAAAGTATGTGAAATGGCTAATGGACAGGTAATGGTAAGATATGGTGATACAGTTGTAAATGTAACTGCAGTAGCTTCAGCTCAGCCAAGACCTGATATCGATTTTTTCCCTCTAAGCTGTGATTATGAAGAAAAAATGTATGCTGCTGGTAAAATTCCAGGAGGATTTATTAAAAGAGAAGGAAGACCTAGTGAAAAAGCTATCTTAAATTCTAGACTTATGGATAGACCTTTAAGACCGTTATTTCCAAAGGGGTTTTATAATGATGTACAAGTCGTAGCAACAGTTATGTCTATGGATCTTGATGCTCCATCAGAAATCGCTGCTATGATTGGTTCTTCAGTTGCTTTAGCTATTTCTGATATTCCATGGGATGGTCCTACTGCTTCAGTTTTAGTAGGTATGATCGATGGTGAATTTATCATTAACCCAGGTCTAGAAGAAAGAGAAAAAAGTGATTTACATTTAGTAGTTTCTGGTACTAAAGATGCTATTATGATGGTTGAAGCAGGAGCTAACGAAATTCCTGAAGAAGTTATTCTTGATGCTATTATGTTTGCTCATGAAGAAATCAAAGAAATCATCGCATTTATCGATGAGGTTGTAGCTGAAGTTGGCAAACCTAAGATGGAAATTGAACTTTACAAAGTTCCAGAAGAAATCGAAGCTGATGTAAGAGAATATGCAGAAAGTAAGATGAGGGAAGCTGTACACACTGTTGAAAAGATGGAAAGACTTGAAAACATGGATGCAGTTGAAATAGAAACTCTAGAACACTTTGCAGAAAAATATCCTGAATCAGAAAAGGATATTTCAAGCGTACTATATGACATTACAAAAGAGCAGGTTAGAAGCTTAATTCTTGATGATGGCATCAGACCAGACAACAGAAAATACGAAGAAATTAGACCTATTTGGGTAGATACAGGTATCTTACCTAGAACTCATGGTAGCGGACTATTTAAGAGAGGACAGACTCAGGCATTATCAGTCGCTACTTTAGGCCCTATATCAGAAGGACAGAGAATTGATGGTATCTCTGAACAGAGTGAAAAAAGATATATGCATCACTATAACTTCCCTCCTTATTCAGTAGGGGAAGCAAGACCTATGAGAAGTCCAGGCAGAAGAGAAATCGGACATGGAGCTTTAGCTGAAAGAGCTATACTTCCAGTTTTACCATCTGTTGAAGAGTTCCCATATGCTATCAGAGTAGTATCAGAAATTTTATCTTCAAACGGATCAACTTCACAGGCTTCAGTTTGCGGAAGCTGCCTTGCGCTAATGGATGCTGGTGTACCTATTAAGGCTCCAGTAGCGGGTATTGCAATGGGCTTAGTAGAAAGAGTTGAAGAAGATGGTTCATCAACAATGGCTATCTTATCAGATATTCAGGGTATGGAAGACTTTTTAGGAGATATGGACTTTAAAGTTGCAGGTACTGCTAAGGGTGTTACTGCTATACAGATGGACATTAAAGTTCATGGCCTATCAAAGCAGGTATTACAGGATGCATTGAAACAGGCTCATGATGGACGTATGCATATTATGAGTGAAATGTTAGCAGAAATTCCTGAGCCAAGAGCTGAACTATCACCATACGCACCAAGAATTATTTCAATGAAGATTGATCCTGAAAAAATCAGAGTTATCATCGGACCAGGTGGTAAAACTATCAATGCTATTGTTGAAAAAACAGGTGTTAAGATTGATATTGAGGATGATGGTACATTGTTTATCGCAGCTCCAGATATGCAGTCTGCAGAAGCTGGTCTAGCAGAAATTGAACTATTAACAAAGGAAGTTGAAGTTGGTGAAATTTATGAAGGTAAGGTGACAAGAACAACTACTTTTGGTGCTTTTATTGAAATTTTACCAGGCAAAGAAGGCTTATTACATATTTCTAAGATGGCTAAGCATAGAGTTGATAAGGTTGAAGATGAAATGAATGTTGGAGATATGGTTAAGGTTAAGGTTACTGAAATCGATAGCCAAGATAGAATCAATCTAACTAGAAAAAATATTGACTAACATTTATAATTATTCAAAATTAGTAAAAGACTGTAATCGTGTTGAAATTACAGTCTTTTTTATACATTTATTTGCATGCAACAAATATTTTTGTGGAATTTGTGGTACGATAACAAAAAATACCCCTTGACAATTTTAGTTCTTATATTTACAATAACAAGTGTAAAACAGAAAAGACGTTGAAGGAACCGGTTACTTTGCTAATATCCTTACAGAGAGACTGCGTAGGTGAGAGGCAGTTGGTGAAAGAAGTAATAGATCAGTCTGGAGTCTACAATTAAATACCAACAAGTGGCATATATTATATTATGCAACAAGGGTGGTACCGCGGTTAGAATAATCGTCCCTAGTCCATTTGGATTAGGGATTTTTTTATTAAGTAATTATAGGAGAGTGAGTTTATGTTTAAGAATTTATCTGAAAAGCCGATAGCTGAGCTTCAGCTTGGACAGGCTGATGCTTGGAAAGAGGAAAATTTATTAGAAAAATGCGTTACAACTAGAGAAGGCCAGCCACAGTTTATCTTTTATGAAGGTCCTCCAACAGCAAACGGACGTCCTGGCATTCACCATGTGATGGCTAGAACACTTAAAGACTCTGTTTGTAGATATAAAACAATGCAGGGATTTCAGGTGAGAAGAAAAGCAGGATGGGATACACACGGTTTACCTGTTGAAATCGAAGTTGAAAAACAGTTGAAGATGACAGGTAAGCAGGATATAGAAAAATATGGTATCAAAGAGTTTAATGAAAAATGTAGAGAATCAGTTTTCTCATATGAAAGCTTATGGAGAGAAATGACTCATCGTATGGGTTATTTAGTAGATCTTGATAATCCATATATCACTTTAGACAATAACTATATAGAAACTGGTTGGTGGATCTTAAAAGAATTTTTTAAGAAAGGTATGATTTATGAAGGTCATAAGATTCTTCCATACTGTCCTCGTTGTGGAACTGGTCTTGCTTCTCACGAAGTTGCTCAGGGATATAAAGAAGTTAAAGTTTTAACTTTAACAGTTAAATTTAAGAAAAAAGATGCTGACAATGAATATTTCTTAGCTTGGACAACTACTCCATGGACACTTGCAGCAAACGTTGCTTTAACAGTTCATGCAGATGTTGATTACATCAAAGTTAAGATGCTTGATGGAGAAAATGAAGGAAATATCTTCTATCTTGCAAAAGAACTAGCAGGCAAAGTTTTAGGCGATGCTGAATATGAAATTCTTGAAGAAATGAAGGGGAAGGATTTAGAGTACATGGAATACGAACAGATCATGCCATTTATCAATGTTGATAAAAAAGCATTCTTCGTAACTTGTGCTGATTACGTTACTACTGGCGATGGTACAGGTATCGTACATACTGCTCCTGCATTTGGTGAGGACGACTATAACACAGGAAGAAGATACGACTTACCGGTAATCAACCCAGTTGACGAAGACGGTAAATATACTGAAACTCCATGGGTTGGTAGATTTGTAATGGAAGAAGGATTAGATGTAGATATCGTTAAGTACTTAGCTCAGGACAACAAGATCTTTGCTAAAGAAAAGATGATTCATAACTATCCACATTGCTGGAGATGCGGAACTCCTCTTATCTACTATGCTAAGCCAAGCTGGTACATTGAAATGAGCAAGCTAAAAGACGAGCTTGTTGCAAATAACAATACAGTAAACTGGTACCCGGATTTCGTAGGTGAAAAGAGATTTGGTAACTGGCTTGCTGAAGTAAAAGACTGGGCTATTTCAAGAAATAGATACTGGGGTACTCCAATTCCTATCTGGAGATGCGAATGCGGACATCTAGAGTGCATCGGTTCTAGAGAAGAATTAATCGAAAAAGCACAGGAAGATATCGATATGAGCGTTGAGCTACACAGACCATTTGTAGATGATATTCATCTAACTTGTCCACACTGTGGTAAGCCTATGACAAGAATTCCAGAAGTAATGGACTGCTGGTTTGATAGTGGGGCTATGCCATTTGCTCAGCAGCACTATCCATTTGAAAATAAAGAAAAGTTTGATGAGCAGATGTTCCCAGCAGATTTCATCTGTGAAGGTATCGACCAGACTAGAGGTTGGTTCTACTCACTAATGGCTATCTCAACATTCTTAAAGGGTAAGGCTCCTTACAAGAACGTACTTGTAAATGACTTAATCCTTGATAAGACTGGTAAGAAGATGAGTAAGTCAAAGGGTAATACAGTTGACCCATTTGAATTATTTGATAAATACGGTGCAGACGCTGCTAGATGGTACCTACTATATTCATCACCAGCATGGACACCTACTAAGTTTGACGAAGATGGTTTAGTTGAAATCGTTTCTAAGTTCTTTGGAACTATTAAAAACGTATATAACTTCTTTGTACTATATTCAAATCAGGACAATATCAATCCTAAGGAATTTGATATTCCTGTAGCTGAAAGACCGGAACTTGATAGATGGATCATTTCAAGATTTAACAGAGTTATAAAAGAAGTAACTGAATATATGGATGGATATGACCATATGAGATCAGTTAGAACTATTCAGGACTTTGTAACTGAAGATCTTTCAAACTGGTATATCAGAAGAGCTAGAAGAAGATTCTGGGGCGAAGAGCTAACAGAGGATAAGAAGGCAGTATACAAGACTACATATGAAGTACTTGTAGGCGTAGCAGAACTTATGGCACCATTTGCACCATTCCTAGCTGACGAAATCTATATTAACTTAACTGACGAAGAATCAGTACATCTAGGATACTATCCTAAGGCTGATGAAAGCTTAATCGATGAAAAATCAGAAGAAAGAATGGATATAGTTAGAACTTTAGTTGGTCTTGGTAGAGGAACTAGAGAAAAGGAAAAGATTAAGGTTAGACAGCCATTAAAGAGCGTTCTTGTTGATGGTAAGTATGAAGCTTTAATCAGCGACTTAACTCCATTAATCGAAGAAGAGCTTAATATTAAGGAAGTTCATTTCGAAAAGGATTTAGGAGAATACATGAACTACCAGCTAAAACCTAACTTTAAGGTTGCAGGTCCAGTTCTAGGTAAAAACATCAAGGAATTTGGAGCTTTATTAGCTAAGGCAGATCCTACAGAATATGTTGGAATGGGTACTGTTAAGGTTACACTTGGCGGCGAAGAATTCGATATTACAAGTGATATGATTGATGTTAAGATTACTGCTAAAGAAGGTTTTGCAGTTGCAATGGAAAACAACGTATTTACTATCTTAGATACTAACCTAAATCAGGAGCTACTTGATGAAGGTATTGCAAGAGAAATCGTATCTAAAGTTCAGCAGCTAAGAAAGCAGCATGATTTTGAAATGATGGATAATATCGCTATCACTTTAGAATGCGACGATGAAGTTAAGGCGGCAGTTGAAAAGCATAAAGAATACATTATGAGCGAAACATTAGCAGTTACATTAGAAGCTGGTATTGTAGCAGATAAGCTAGATATCAACGGACATGAAACTGGTATCAATGTAGTTAAAAAATAATTTATAATTATTATTGTTAAATCCTCTCTGCAATTTGTAGAGAGGATTTTTGTATATAAAAAAGTTTTTCGAAAATATAAATAAATTGTTATAATTTGCTCTTTATGGGGTAAAAACAGATGTGAATGAATATTGTATATGTTAATATGAAACTACAAATGGATATTATTTTTTTCTAATATGAGGAAGGTGATTAAATAAATGGTTCAAGAAATGATAAAAAAAGTTCAGGATGCTGAAAAGCAAGCTTCTGAGATTATATCAGAAGCCGAAAAAAACAGCGTTTCTTCAATTGATGAGGCAAATGTAAGAGCAGTAGAAATAAAGCAGGATGCTAAAAAATTAGCTTTTAATGAAAGAGAAGAAATACTAGCTAAATTGCGTCACGAATATGAAGAAAAAGAAGGAACTGTAAATAAACAAATTGAAGAAGAAATTGCAGCTATTATAAATGAAGCAAAAGCAAATGAAGCAAAAGCAATAGAAGCTGTAATATCTAGTTTTTATTAATTAAAATAAGGCACAATTAAGAAAGGAGGTAGCTTATGTCAGTATCAGCCATGAAGAGACTCAATATGTGTGCTATGAAAAAGGATCAGCAAAGCATAATTGAGAAACTTCAATTGCTAGGCGTCATGGAAATTGATTCTGAAGCATTTAAAGATAGTGGTCTTGAAAAATATAATACCTTAGATGAAAAGATGAGCTATGACAGAAAAGCTCATACCATTGACAATGCTCTTGATACCCTACAGACATACGTGCCAGAGAAAAAAGGACTTCTTGCGTCTTTAGAAGGAAAAACTTTAATAGGTAAGAAAAAATATGATGAGATTGTAACTGATGAAAAAAGGTATTTTGAATTATCTAAAGAGATTATAGATACTCAAAAACAAATTATTGAAAACAGAGTAACAATTGATAGAAATAACGTATCTATTGAAACATTAGAACCATGGCTTAGTTTGGATATGCCTATGGAGTTTACCCATACTAAGAGAGTTTCTTTTTTAATAGGAACTATAGATCCTACAGATACTATAGAAGAAATTTATGATGGTATAGGAACTCACATGGTTGATTTATCAGAGGTTGAAGTTCAAGTTGTTCATAAGGATAAGTATCAAACTTGCGTAGTTGTCGCTTGTTTAAAAGAATACGAAGAATCAGTTGAAAATGGACTTCATACTTTAGGTTTTGCAAGAATTTCTAACACCTTTGAAGGTGTACCTGGCGAAGAAAAAATTCAACTAGAAAATCAAAATAGGGAACTTGAAGAGAAAAACAAAAAACTAATATCAAAGCTAAAAGATATTTCCAAGGAAAAAGAAAATCTTGAAATATTAGCAGATTACTACCGCACGACAGCAAAAAAACTAGAGGTTATGAGTAAGTTTCCGCAAAGTGAGAGAACATTTTTTATAAGTGGATACATACCTTTAAAAGATTGCGAAAAGGTTAAAGAAAAACTTGAAAAGCAATTTAATATGTATATCGAAATTCAAGAACCTAATGCAGATGACGACGTACCTGTATTACTTGATAATAGAGGAATTGGCGAAGCTGTTGAAGGTGTAGTTGGATCATACGGATTACCGCATAGAGGAGAAATTGATCCTTCCAGAATAATGGGTTGGTTTTATATATTTCTCTTTGGGCTTATGTTATCTGATGCCGCATATGGTTTTATTATATGGGCTGCATGTACTTTTTTACTTAAGAAATATGAGCGCATGGAAGATTCATTAAGAAAATCAATAAAGATGTTTAAGTATTGTGGTATATCGACACTTGTGTGGGGAGTATTGTTTGGAGGATATTTCGGAGATGTGGTAAATGTAGTCTCAGAAACATTCTTTGGTAAAGAAATTGCAATTAAACCATTATGGTTTGCACCATTAGATGAACCTATGAAACTTATGATGTTTTGTATGTTATTTGGTGTAATTCACTTATATACAGGTTTAGCAATTAAAGGTTATATGAATATAAGAGATAAAAAATACATGGACTTTTTCTGTGATGTAGTTCTTTGGTACTTTTTATTAACAGGTTTAATTATGATGTTGCTTCCAACAGAACTGTTTTACTCATTGTCACAGCTTAAGATTGTATATCCTCATTGGCTAGATTTACTAGCTAAAGGAATGGCTATTTTAGGTGCTTTGGGTATACTACTTATGTCAGGAAGAAGAAAGAAAAATCCAGGTTTGCGTTTAGCTCTTGGTGCATATGACTTATACAACTTAACAAGTTGGTTAAGTGACTTGTTATCATATTCAAGATTACTTGCCCTTGGACTTGCAACTGGTGTAATTGCATCGGTATTTAATCAAATTGGAAGTATGCTAGGAGATAGCATAATAGGAATAGTATTTTTTGTAATTGTATTTGTAATTGGTCACGTATTTAATTTAGCTATAAATATGCTTGGTGCATATGTGCACACAAATCGTTTACAATTTGTAGAATTTTTTGGAAAATTCTATGAAGGTGGAGGAAGACCATTTAATCCATTTAAACCGGATACAAAATACGTTGACATAGGAGAGGAGAAATAATCATGGAACTAGGAATCGTTTACGCTCTATTAGGAGCAGCTATCGCAGTATTATTATCAGGAGCAGGATCAGCTATTGGAGTTGGTATAGCAGGTCAGGCAGCATCTGGTGTTGTAACTGAAGATCCAGGTAAATTCGTTAAAGTATTAATCATGCAGCTATTACCAGGTACACAAGGTTTATATGGCTTAATCATTGGATTTATCACACTTGCAAAGGTAGGATTACTTGGTGGAACTGCTGCTGCAATTTCACCAGCAACAGGACTTTTAGTATTAGCTGCTTGCTTACCTATAGGTGTTGTAGGTTTAATTTCAGGTATTTATCAGGGAAAAACTTCAGCAGCTTCAATAGGTATTGTAGCAAAAAGACCAGAACAGTTTGGTAAGGCTATGCTTTTCCCTGCAATGGTAGAAACATATGCTATCCTTGCACTTCTAATTTCTTTCCTTGCAGTAAACGCAGTAGTTTAATTTAAGAAGAAATTATAGAAATGAAAAGGAGAGCATCATGAGAGGAATTGAAAAAATTGTAGATCAGATCCTTGAAGAAGCAAATGATAAGAAAGCAGCAATAGAAAACGATGCTAAAAATATTGTTAGCCAAATAGAAGCAAAAGCAAAGGAAGAAGCTATAAAAATAAAAGAGGAAATAGATAAAGGTTCAATACAAGAAGCTAAGAACTATGAAAATCTTGCCATTCTTGCAGCTGAACAAAAGAAAAGAAGAGCAGTTTTAGAGACTAAACAAAAGCTAATAGGTGAAATTTTAGAAAAATCATATGAAACATTGCTTGGTCTTGAAGATATAAAATATTTTGATTTAATAAACAAAATGATTGAAAAGTATGCTTTAGATAAGGAAGGTAAAATTGTTTTTGGCAAAAAAGATTTGGATCGACTTCCAGAAAACTATCAAAAAACACTAGATATAATTGCTAATGCAAAAGGTGGTAGCCTAATTATTTCTCAGGAAGCTGGCAAATTTAATGGCGGTTTTATACTGATATATGGCGGCATTGAAGAAAATTGTACTTTTAAAGCTTTAATGGAATCTGATAAGGAAGATTTACAGGATATTGTTCATGAAAAGCTGTTTGGCTAAGTTAAGGCCATGAAAGGAGCGTTAGATGTCTAAACAAGACTATACATACGCGGTTGCACGCATTAGAGCTCTTGAAAATTCATTGCTAAATCAAGAAGATATCAATCAGCTTTTATCTTGCCCAACTGAGGACGATGCAGTAGAATTGCTTATGTCTAAAGGATGGGGCGATGGGCATGAAGCTAAAGATGGAGAAACTATTTTAGTATACGAGCTTGATAAAACTTGGGATACTGTTAGAGAAATGGTTAAAGATATGTCTGTTTTAGATGTACTTTCATATAGAGATTTACATCATAATTTAAAAGCAGCTATGAAAAGGGTTGTATCAGATACTACAGCTCCAGAAGTCTATATACACAATTCATTTTATACAGATGAAGAGCTTTTAGAAATAGTTAGAGACAAGGCTTGGTATAGACTTCCAGATTTCTTAGCAGGACCTGCGCAAGAAGCATATGAGACACTACTTAAAACTGGTGATGGACAGTTACTTGATACTATGATGGATAAGATTTGTCTAGAGTCAATTAAAAGAGCTGGTGAACGTGGTGATCATGAAATAATAGAGCAATATGCAGAAGTTACAGTAGCAGTAACAGATATAAAAATAGCAGTGCGTGGACAAAGAACCGCAAAAAATGCAGAATTTATGAAAATGGCTATGGCTGAGTGTGACACTATTAGTGTTGATCAATTGATAAAAGCAGCTATGACTAATGAAGAGGCCATTATTGAATATTTAGAAACAACAGATTATAGGGGAGGGGCAGAGGCTCTAAAATCATCATTATCGCAGTTTGAATGTTGGTGCGATAATAGAATACTTGAGCTTATTAAACCTCAACTTAGAAATCCGTTTTCACTTGGCCCAATATTTGCATATATTTATGCTAGAGAAATTGAGATCAGATCTGTAAGAAATATTCTTATGGGTAAAAGAAGTGAGTTACCGGTTGAGGACATTAGAGAAAGGGTAAGGGATACATATGTATAAAATTGCAGTAATTGGCGATTACGAAAGTATATATGGCTTTTCGGCGCTGGGACTGGAAACTTATCCCACATCTTTACCGGAAGTAGCTAAAAAAACTTTAAAGGAATTAGTCGAAAATAACTACGGCATCATCTATATAACAGAGGTGCTAGCTGAAAACTTGACTAAGGAAATAGAACAGTTAAAAACACAAGTTTTACCAGCTGTAATAGTAATTCCAGGAACGTATGGTAATACGGGAATGGGTGTAGATGGTGTTAAAAAGTCTGTAGAGCAGGCTGTAGGATCTGACATTTTATTTGGAGAAGATTAACAAAGTTAGAAAGCAGGTGATTTGCTAAAATGAGTAAAGGAACTATTAAAAAAGTCGCAGGTCCCTTGGTTATAGCAAGTGGTATGAGAGATGCTAATATGTACGATGTTGTACGCGTAAGTAACCAGCGATTAATAGGTGAAATAATAGAAATGCATGGAGATGAAGCCTCAATTCAGGTTTATGAAGAAACTGCTGGATTAGGACCAGGAGAACCAGTAGAATCAACAGATATGCCACTTTCTGTAGAACTAGGACCAGGACTTATCTCAAGTATATATGATGGTATTCAAAGACCACTTGATGAAATTATTAAAGTATCAGGAGGTAATTCATTAAAACGTGGAGTTGAAGTACCATCATTAAATGAAGAAAAATTGTGGAAGTTTGAACCTGTAGCAAAGGTTGGAGATAAAGTTTTAGCAGGTGATGTACTAGGGACAGTTCAAGAGACAATAGTAGTACAGCAAAAAATAATGGTACCACCAAATGTTTCAGGTATAGTAAAAGAAATTAAAGAAGGCGAATTTACTATTAGAGATACAGTAGTAGTACTTGAAACAGAAGATGGAGATAAAGAACTTACTATGGTTCAGTATTGGCCAGTTAGATCAGGTAGACCTTATCAGCGTAAGCTTGCACCATCAAAACCATTAGTTACAGGTCAGAGAGTGGTAGATACATTTTTCCCTATTGCTAAGGGTGGTGTAGCTGCAGTACCAGGACCATTTGGATCAGGTAAAACAGTTATTCAGCATCAGTTAGCAAAATGGGCAGAAGCAGATATTGTAGTATATATAGGATGTGGAGAACGTGGAAATGAAATGACAGACGTTCTTAATGAATTTCCAGAACTTAAAGACCCTAAGACTGGAGAATCTCTAATGGAGAGAACTGTGCTTATTGCCAATACATCAGATATGCCTGTAGCTGCTAGAGAAGCTTCTATTTATACTGGTATCACAATAGCAGAATACTTTAGAGATATGGGATATTCAGTAGCCCTAATGGCTGACTCTACATCAAGATGGGCTGAGGCTCTTAGAGAAATGTCAGGTCGTTTGGAGGAAATGCCAGGTGAAGAAGGATATCCAGCATACTTAGGTTCAAGACTTGCACAGTTTTATGAAAGGGCTGGACATGTAATTTCGCTAGGTAGTGAAGGAAGAGAAGGTGCCCTTTCAGTAATTGGCGCAGTATCGCCTCCGGGTGGCGATATTTCAGAACCAGTATCTCAGGCTACATTACGTATTGTAAAAGTATTTTGGGGATTAGACAGTAACTTAGCATATAAGAGACATTTTCCCGCGATTAATTGGCTAACAAGTTATTCGTTATACTTAGCTGATATGGAAAAATGGTTTAACAGTGAGGTTGCAGAAGACTGGATGGATAAGCGTCAGGAGATGATGACACTACTTCAAGAAGAAGCAGAGCTTGAAGAAATTGTTAAGATGGTAGGTATGGATGCTCTATCAGCATCAGATCGACTAAAGATGGAAGCTGCAAGATCGATTAGAGAAGACTTTTTACACCAAAATTCATTTCATGATATTGATACATATACTTCACTTAAAAAGCAGTATATGATGATGAATTTAGTACTTGCATTTTATGATAAAGCTTCTAAGGCTTTGGCAGATGGTGCACATATCAATAATATAATCATGATGCCAGTAAGAGAAGCAATTGGTAGATTTAAGTATGTACACGAAGATGAACTAGATGAAAATTATGTTCAGATAAAGGAGCAGCTTGACGAAGAAGTAAAAGAAGCTACAGGAAAGGAGGACTTCTAAATGCCAAAAGAGTATAGAACAATAAAAGAAGTTGCAGGTCCTTTGATGCTTGTAGAAAATGTTGAAAATGTTACTTATGACGAGCTAGGAGAAATAGAGCTTGTAGATGGACAGGTACGTAGATGTAAGGTCTTAGAAGTAAATGGAACTAATGCACTAGTGCAGCTATTTGACGCATCAACAGGAATCAACTTATCAAATAGTAAGGTTAGATTTTTAGGAAAGAGCATGGAACTTGGTGTTAGTGAAGATATGCTAGGTAGAGTGTTTAATGGTTTAGGTATGCCTATTGATGACGGTCCTGAAATTTTACCTGAAAAGAGACTAAATATAAATGGTACACCTATGAATCCTGCAGGAAGAAAATATCCAGAAGAATTTATTCAGACAGGTGTATCTGCAATCGATGGTTTAAATACGCTTGTAAGAGGTCAAAAGCTACCTATATTTTCAGCTTCAGGTCTACCGCATGCAAACTTAGCAGCTCAGATTGCAAAACAGGCAAAAGTGCTTGGTAAAGATGAAAACTTTGCGGTAGTATTTGCAGCTATTGGTATAACTTTTGAAGAAGCTAACTTCTTTGTTGAAAGCTTTAAGGAAACTGGCGCATTGGATAGAACAGTATTATTTACAAACTTAGCTAATGACCCAGCTATTGAGCGTATTGCTACACCAAGAATGGCTCTTACTTGTGCAGAGTATCTTGCTTTTGAAAAAGATATGCATGTTTTAGTGATCTTAACAGACATTACAAACTACGCAGATGCTTTAAGAGAAGTATCTGCTGCACGTAAGGAGGTACCTGGTAGAAGAGGATATCCTGGATACATGTATACTGACCTTGCTACTTTATATGAAAGAGCAGGAAGACAGATTGGAAAAGAGGGAAGTATCACAATGATACCTATCTTATCAATGCCAGAAGATGATAAAACACATCCAATTCCTGACCTTACTGGATATATTACAGAAGGACAGATTATTTTAAGTAGAGATTTATATAGAAAGGGCATTAAGCCACCTATTGATGTGTTACCATCATTATCTAGACTTAAAGATAAGGGAATTGGTGAAGGAAAGACGAGAGCAGATCACAGTAATACTATGAACCAGTTATTTGCTGCTTATGCAAGAGGTAAGGATGCTAAGGAGCTTATGGTAATTTTAGGTGAAGCTGCTTTAACAGAAATTGACTTAATATATGCAAAATTTGCAGAGGCATTTGAACAAGAATATGTATCACAGGGCTATGATAAGGATAGATCAATTGAAGAAACTTTGGATATTGGTTGGAAATTATTATCTATACTTCCAAGAAGTGAGTTAAAACGTATTGATGATGAATACTTAGATAAATATTATGGAAAGTAGGTGAGATAAATGGCATCAAAAAATGTTACACCTACAAGAATGGAGCTTACAAAAATTAAGAAAAAGCTAGTTACAGCTATTAGAGGCCATAAGCTTTTAAAAGATAAGAGAGATGAGCTTATGCGACAGTTTCTTGATTTAGCTAAAGAAAACATGGAGCTTAGACTTAAGGTTGAAGAGGGTATAAAACGTGCAAACAAGAATTTTGTTATCGCAAGAGCAACTATGACGTCAGAAGAAATGAAAACTGCTCTTATGATACCAAAACAGGAAGTAATGCTTGATATATCAGAAAAAAATATTATGAGTGTTGATATACCTGTTTTTGATATTAAGACTAGAACACAAAATCCTAATGATATTTACTGTTATGGTTTTGCATTTACTTCAGGTGATTTAGATGATGCAGTTTATTCACTTCAAAATGTATTTGATGACATGCTAAGATTAGCAGAAGTTGAAAAAGCTTGTCAGCTTATGTCAGCAGAAATAGAAAAGACAAGAAGAAGGGTAAATGCTCTTGAGCATGTAATTATTCCTGAAGCCCAGCAAAATATAAAATATATCACAATGAAACTTGATGAAAATGAAAGAAGTTCGCAGGTTAGATTGATGAAGGTTAAGGATATGATGCTTAAAGAAGCTCATGATTTTAAATAGTTAGTAAGGAAGTGATTAATTTCACTTCCTTATTTTATTATTAGTCTTAAAATCTTAATAGTTTTAGCGAGAGTTTTTGTAACAAGTATTATTTTTTAACGAAAAATAAAATATATTTGAAACTAAAAACTGGAGTATAATCTCCTGTTTTTATGTTACAATAATACCATGATTAATTTAAAAAATATGGAATTAAAAGAACTCGAAGAATATTTTGAGAGTATAGGTGAAAAGAAGTTTCGTGCAAAGCAAGTTTTTCAGTTTATATACAAAGGGGTAACTTCTATAGATGAGATGACAAATCTTTCTAAAGAATTAAGGGAGAAACTAAAGAAGGGAGCATATATATCTAATCTTAATATTGATGTTGTTCAGCAAAGTAAGCAGGATGGCACAAAGAAATTTTTATTTGAACTAGAAGACGGAAATTGCATTGAAAGTGTGTTTATGAAGTATAAATATGGCAATACACTTTGTGTATCATCTCAGGCTGGATGTCGTATGGGTTGTAAGTTTTGTGCATCAACCTTAGGAGGTCTTAAAAGAAATTTGACAGGCGGAGAAATTGCAGATGAAATAATAAGTGCACAAAGATATACAGGAGAAAGAATAGGCCATATAGTTGTTATGGGCACAGGTGAACCTTTTGACAATTATGAAAATTTATCAAAATTTATACATCTTATAAACGATAAAAATGGACTTAATATTGGCATGAGAAATATTACAGTTTCAACTTGTGGTATTGCACCTAAGATAAAGCAGTTTGCAGAGGAATTTCCTCAGGTTAATTTGGCTATATCACTTCATGCACCAAATGATTATATAAGAAGCATGATGATGCCTATAAACAACAGTTATAATATTGATGAACTATTAAAAGCATGCAAAGAATATACAGAGATTACAAATCGCAGGATTACTTTTGAATACACATTAGTTGATGGTAAAAATGATGATCAAAGATCGATAGATGAATTAGCTAATAAGTTAAAAGGTATACTTTGTCATGTTAACTTAATACCTCTAAATAAAGTTGTTGAATCAGGTCTTGAGGCACCTACACGAAAACATGCACAAAAGGTGGCAAAGATATTGGAAAGTAAGGGGATACCAGCGACTGTTAGAAGAGAGCTAGGAGCTGATATAGATGGTGCATGTGGGCAGCTTAGACTATCGAAAAAATAATTTCTAAATATTCAATATATTGTATTCTTTCTATTGATAACATCCGTTATACAGTGTATAATAAGTTAAAAGCACACCAAGAAGGAGGATTACGATTATGGTTAAGCTATTAGTAGGACGCAAAGGAAGCGGTAAGACAAAACAGATGATCGATCTTGCAAATGAAAAATCAGGAGTAGTTAAAGGTAATGTAGTATTTATCAATAAAAACCATAGATTAACTTTTGATTTAGACCACTCAATTAGAGTAATTTGTATGGAGGATTTTCCACATATCACAAATAGCGATGAATATATTGGATTTTTATATGGTATTATTAGTTCAAACCATGATATCGAAACAATTTTCATCGATGGTATTCTAAAACATGCAGACGTATCTCTTGGAAACTTGCCTGAGTTTATTGAAAGAGTTAAAAAGCTTTCAAAAATCTACGATATTGAATTTGTGGTAAGTTTAAGTGCTGAAAAAGAAGAAATGATCGGCGTAGATTTTTCTGACTGCGAAATTTTAAACTAAAATAAAAACAGCAAAGAGCAGTGCATATGCACTGCTCTTTTATATAAAAGGAATTTTAATATGAAGAATTTGAAGGAAATAGAAGATAGATTAAGGAATAGGAAGCTTTCTACTGTAGGGAGACATAAATTTTTTTCAGTATTGGTGCCTTTAGTTGAAATTGATGGAGAACTTAACATAATCTATGAAGTAAGATCTAAGATGATTTTAAGTCAGCCCGGAGAAGTATGTTTTCCTGGTGGAGCAATTGAAGAGGACGAAACACCAAAAGAAGCAGCGATAAGAGAAACTTGTGAAGAAATAGGAATATGCGAAAATGACATTCGCATAATAGCTGAAGGCGATAGACTTATAAGTCAGGCTAATTTTACTATGTATAGTTTCATAGGTGTAGTTAGTAGGAAGGCATACGAAAATATAAAGATTAATCCTGCAGAGGTTGAAGAAGTGTTTGTAGTGCCACTTCAGTGGTTCATGGAAAATGAGCCAGAGGTGCATATTATGGATTTGATGCAATTTAATAGAGCAGATTTTCCATTTGAAAAAGCCCAGATAACGCCAAATTATAAGTGGAAATGTAGTAGTGCTGATGTACCTATATATAATTATGAAGATAAGGCTATATGGGGATTAACAGGAAGAATAACTAGAAACTTGGTACAGATTTTAAAAGGAGAAAAGGAATAGATGAATATGAAAGTTGCCTTAATTCAGATGAGTGGATTTTTTGATAAAGATAAAACTATTAAAAAAATGATAGAAAAGGTAAATGAAGCTGCAAAAGGAAAGCCGGATATTATTGTTCTTCCAGAAATGTGGAACTGTCCTTATGGTACAAAATACTTTAGAGAATACGGCGAAGGTGAGGAAGGAAAAACAGTTCAGGTAATGAGCAAGCTAGCAAAAGAACTGGGAGTTTATTTATTTGGCGGAACAGTTTCTGAGCTTGATGGAGGAGAGATATATAATACTTGCTATGTTTTTAATCGACAAGGTAAAATTATAGGTAAACATAGAAAAAAACATTTATTTGACGTAAATATTCAAGGACGTATGGCTTTTAGAGAATCAGATGTTTTATCTGCTGGCAATAAACTTACTGTAGTTGATACAGAATTTGGCAAAATAGGTGTTGCAGTATGTTTTGATGTTAGATTTGCGGAAGATTTTGCTTATATGACAAAGGAGATGGGAGCAAGAGCGTTTATTGTGCCAGCTGCATTTAATACTACTACTGGTCCATCATTTTGGGAGCCTATTATGAGAGGTAGAGCTATTGATAATCAAGTTTATATGATAGCATGTGCTCCCGCTCAAGATAAAAATGCACCTTATGGAGCTTATGGGCATAGTATTATAGTTAGTCCATGGGGTACTGTTTTAGAACAAGCTGATATAAATGAAACAATTATAACAAGAGAGCTTGATATGGATTATATAAATAGTGTAAGAAAACAGATACCAATTTCAAATCCATTATAATTATGATATAATTATTAAATATGATAAAATGAAATTTGATTGAAAGGTAGTTAAAGAAATGAAAAAAGTATTATCATTGATTTTAGTGACTGTATTGTGTTTTGGAATGTTTTCTTGCAGTACTGCAGAGGATAATCAAAACAAAGTTATTGAGCAGAAGCCGATGGTAGTAGTTATCACGGATGTTGGTGGTATTGGCGATCATTCTTTTAATGATGCAACACTTGCGGCTCTTGAAAAAGTCAAAGATGATGAGGACATAGATATTAGATGTTTAGAATCTGAAAGTGTTAGAGATTATGATAGCGTTATTAAGGAAGCTGTAAATGAAGATGCAACTTTAATTATTGCCGTGGGTAGCAATATGAAAAATGCTATTAATAAAGCAGCTATGGCAAATCCAGATAAGCATTTTGGTATAATTGACGCAAATATAGATGCTGAAAATATTAAGAGTGTAAGCTTTGCTGATAATGAAAGTGCTTTTTTAGCTGGATATGTAGCTGCTAGCAATAGTGAAACAGGCGTTATAGGATTTGTGGGAGGAGAAGAAAGACCTACAGTCGATTTGTTTAAATATGGCTATATGGCAGGTGCAAAGGCAGCTAATCCAAATATAAAAGTTGAAACAGAATATGTTGGAACTTTTTATAATGATGATAAGTGTTATGATATAGCAACTAAGATGCACAAAGATAAAAAGGCTGATGTTATTATGCATGTTGCAGGCGCTTCAGGATTAGGGGTTATTAAATCAGCTAAGGAAAATAAGTATTGGGCAATAGGTGCAGATAAGGATCAATCACATTTAGCATCTAATAATGTTTTATGCTCAGCTACAAAAAATATGGAACCAGCTCTTGAGCAGATGGTTAAGATGGCACTAAAAAATAAATTTGAAGGTGAATATGTATTATATAACCTTAAGGATGAAGGCGTTATTTTAAGTGATAATGCAGGAAATATTAAAGGTGACTTAAAGGACCAGATAAAAAAATTAACTAAGGCTATTGAAAATGGAGATATAAAGGTGCCAGTTGATATAGAAGGTGTAAATTCTTTTAAGTTACCAGATAATTTAAAAGCGAAAACTAAAGAGGATGAAAAGTAATATGAGTTTTTTGCCAATTGATAAAAATGATATGAAAGATAGAGGATGGGATTATGTGGACTTTGTTTTAGTAACAGGGGATGCCTATGTAGACCATCCTTCTTTTGGTACTGCTATTATCAGTAGACTGTTAGAAAGATTTGGATATAAAGTTGCTATATTATCACAGCCAAATTGGAAAAGCGCAGATGATTTTAAGCGTTTTGGAAAACCTAGACTTGGGTTTTTGATAAATTCTGGAAATGTTGATTCGATGGTTAATCATTTTTCTGTATTTAAACACAGAAGAAAAACAGATCAATATTCGCCTGGAGGTGTTGCTGGCAAGCGCCCTGATAGAGCTGTTATAGTTTATAGCAATAGAGCTAGGGAAGCTTATCATGATGTTCCTATTATTATTGGTGGTCTAGAAGCTAGCTTAAGACGTATGGGACACTATGATTATTGGGATGATAAAGTGCGAAAATCTATTTTGCTTGATAGTAAAGCTGATATTTTGATTTATGGAATGGGTGAGCGTGCTATAATAGAAATTGCAGAGGCATTAGAGTCAGGTATTGAAGCAAAGTATATCGGATGGATAAATGGAACTTGCGTTAAAAGTCATGAAATTGACGATGATACTCTAATACTTCCAAATTTTGAAGAAATTGAAAGCGATAAGAAAAAATATTGTGAAAGCTTTATGATTCAATATAAAAATAATGATCATATTACAGGTCATAAAATTGCTGAAAGATATAATGGTGATATTTATGTGGTTCAAAATCCACCTCAACCGCCTTTAGAACAACATGAGTTAGATGATATATATGATCTTCCTTATGAGAGAAATTATCATCCTATATATGAAAAGGATGGAGGAGTACCGGCTATAAAAGAAGTCAAGTTTAGTATTGTTAGTAGTAGAGGTTGCTTTGGAGGATGTGGATTTTGTGCTATAACATATCACCAAGGCAGACAAGTAAGATCAAGGAGTAAAGATTCTATCCTAAATGAGGCTAAGATTTTAACACAGATGGAAGATTTTAAAGGATATATTCATGATGTAGGTGGCCCTACTGCAAACTTTAGAAAACCTGCTTGTAAAAAGCAGCTTAAATATGGTGTTTGTCGAGATAAAGATTGTTTATATCCTAAGCCATGTAGTCAGATGGAAATAGATCATACAGATTATTTAGATGTTTTAAGAAGTGTAAGAGCTATTGATGGCATAAAAAAGGTATTTATAAGAAGTGGAATAAGATATGATTATTTGGTAGCTGACAAGGATAAGGCATTTATGAGAGAACTTTGTCAGCATCATGTTAGTGGAACTTTAAAAGTAGCACCTGAACATATAGCACCTGAAGTATTAAGATGTATGAGAAAACCTAATAAAGAGGTTTTTGAGGAGTTTGCAAGAGATTATAAAAAGACTAATGAAAAAATCGGTAAAGAGCAATATTTGATACCGTATTTAATATCATCACATCCAGGCTCAAGACTTGAAGATGCTATAGAACTTGCATTGTTTTTAAAGAAAACTGGTTTTGTGCCAGATCAGGTACAGGATTTTTATCCAACACCAGGAACATTATCAACCACTATGTACTATACTGAATTAGATCCATTTACTATGAAAAAAGTATTTGTTGCAAAGAAGATGCAGGATAAAAAGATGCAAAGAGCTTTAATGCATTTTCACAAAAAGGAAAATAAGGCAATGGTTATAAAAGCATTAACTGTAGCAGGTAGAAAAGATTTAATTGATATATTTTATCCGATGAGGGGGAAGAAAAATCATGAGGCTACTATATCAGCTGGGAAAAATAGTAGACGAAGCCAAAGAAGAATATGAAAAAACAAAAGTTTTTAGATATAAAAAGCTTATAGAGAGAAAAGGTAAAGCTAATAAGTCTATTATAGCGTTAGGAGATTATTCTTCTTTTATAGAATACTTAAAGGGAAATGGTTATGAAAATAGTATTCAAATGATTTATGTGGATCCACCTTTTTTTTCAAAGGCTAATTATGCAGCGTCATTTAAGATTGATAATCGAAAGTTTGATATGTTTGCTTATGAAGATAAATGGAATAATGATGCAAAATGTTATATTAAGGATATGACTATCGGACTTATGAAAATGAAGGATCTTTTAAAGGATGATGGAGTTATAGCGGTGCATTTAGATTGGCATGCTGTTCATTATGCTAGACTTATTTTAGATGAAATATTTGGAGCAGATAATTTTATAAACGAAATTATATGGCAATATAAATCAGGAGGAAGTAGTAAAAAATCATTTGCAAGAAAACATGATAATATATTGGTATATGGAAAAACTAAAAATTATAAGTTTAATAGTGTAAAAGAAAAATCCTACAATAGAAATTTAAAACCATATAAATTTAAGGGAGTAAATGAGTATAAGGATGAAATAGGATGGTATACTCTTGTAAATGCTAGAGATGTGTGGCAGATTGATATGGTTGGTAGAACTTCAAAAGAAAGAACTGGATATGCAACGCAAAAGCCTAAAGCTCTTATAAAGAGATTTATAGAAGCCTTTACAGATGAAGAAGATATAGTGGCTGATTTTTTTGCAGGCTCAGGTACTACGCTTTCTTGTTGTATAGACTTTAATAGGAGTTGTATGAGTTGTGATATTAATCCTATGGCTATATCTTTTAATTTAGTTAAGCTAGTTGAAAAAAATAATAGTTTTGAGTTTATTTGGGATGAAAAATATGATATAAATATAGGAAACTTAGATGTTAAAAAAAATAAAAATAATATAAAGCTTATAAAGTATGAGCCTAAAATAAATAAAGAAGATTTTAATGCGTGTGATTTTGAATTTATCATGGATTTAATTAAAAATAAACCTACAAAACTTATAAATTATGTAAATATTGATTTGAATTATGATGGCAATAATCACAAAGAAAGTTTATCGTTAAGGCGAAAAAGTAATGAAATACTAGATTATATAGAGCTTAAAGATGATACTTTTTCTGATATACATATTGTTTCTGTAGATATATTTGGAAGAATTTCAGAAACTACAATAATGGGGAATTAAGAAATGAAACTACAAGAGAAAATTGATAAGAAAAAAATAAAGCTACTTTCGTTAGATTTTGTATTATTATTTTTAGCATGTGCAGCTGGAACCTTTTCGACTGTGTCAGTGATGCTCCCAAATGGCTTAACATCAGGTGGCTTAACAGGTATTGTTCGTATATTGCAACATTATATACCTCTTGATTTTTCAGTTATTTATTATATAGCTTCTTTTGCTATTGTTATGATTTTAACTTTGATATTAGGCTTTGGCGAAGCAAAAAAAACATTGTTACTTACTGTTATGTATCCTACAGTTATGATGATATGGGAAAAGCTTAATATACAGTTTTTAGAAGAAAAAGATGTTCTTTTAGCAGCTGTATTTTGTGGTGTATTTTCGGGAATATGTAGTGGTATTGTAATTTGGAGAGGCTATTGTTTTAGTGGAACAGATGCCATAGCTAAGATAATTAGAAAAAAGCTTTTACCACAGGTTGCTCAGGGTAAGATAATGGTTGCTATTGATGCTTGTGTAATTATAGTTTCTGCTTTTATTTTTGGTAGAAATATCGCTCTTTATGCACTAATAACTCAGGCTGTAATTTCAAAAACAATAGATGTTGTTATGTTTGGTTTTGAATCAAAAGTAGTACAAGTTGAGATAATTACAAAGGATATGGCAGAGCAGATACTAAGCTATGTTATGGATGATATGCAAAGAGGTGCCACAACTGAAAAGGTAATAGGAGAGTATACACGTGAAAGATATACTAAGATTAGGGTATATTGTTCACCTAGAGAGAGTGTCATCTTAAAGAGAAAACTGGCAGAAATAGATCCAAGTTCATTTGTTTCTTTAATTAAGGTTGAAAATGTTTGGGCAAACGGAAAAGGATTTAAGGATATTCATGAAGACAAGTAAGATTTTAATTGTAGATGATGAAAAGGAAATTGCAGATTTACTAGAACTATATTTACGAAATGATGGCTATGAAATTTCTAAATTCTATAATGGCAAGGATGCGATAAAAGCTATAGATGAGGAAGAATTTGATTTAGCTATATTAGATGTTATGCTTCCTGATATAGATGGGTTTACTATTTGTAAGCATATAAGAGAAGAATATTATTTTCCAATTATTATGCTTACAGCAAAAGTTGAAGATACAGATAAGATAATGGGATTAACTATCGGTGCAGATGATTATATCACTAAACCTTTTAATCCTCTTGAAGTTTTAGCTAGAGTAAAGACTCAGCTTAGAAGATATAAAAAATACAATAATACTAATGAAGAATCTGATTTAAAAGATGTTTTGGAGTATGAGATACGTGGACTTTATATTAATAAAAAAAGTCATCAGTGTAAGCTTTTTGGTGAAGATGTAAAATTGACGCCTATAGAGTTTGATATATTGTGGTATTTATGCGCTAGTGAAGGTCAGGTTGTTTCTTCAGAGGAGCTTTTTCAGGCAGTTTGGAAAGAGGCTTATTTTGATAATAACAATAATACAGTAATGGCCCATATTGGTAGACTGAGGGATAAGTTAAAAGAACCGCATAAAAAACCGAGATTTATAAAGACGGTATGGGGAGTGGGATATAAAATTGAAAAGTAATATTGAAAAAATATATAGGAAAAATTATTTTTTAGCCTGCATATACTTTGGAGTATATATTTTATTAGGAATGGCTGCTTTTATTTTCTTCAAAGGTATATATTTAAACAACGTTTATATGGCAGACGATCTTATTTATCGCATTGCTCAGTCTGTTGAAATGACATTGCCACTGTTAGTTGGCATATATATTTTTACAGGAATAGCAGTTATTTTAAGAATAGTTATAAAAAAACCTTTTTTATATGTAAATGATTTTTCAGAAGCAGTTGAAATGATTACGAAAAAGGATGACGAAATTATTACTATTAATAAGGATTTACCTGAACTTGAGCAAAAGTTAAACAGTATAAAATTTTCGATTCAGTCAAATGAGCGCATAGCAAAAGAAGCTGAACAGAGAAAAAATGACTTGGTAGTATATTTGGCTCATGATTTAAAAACTCCACTGACTTCTGTTATAGGTTATTTGTCATTACTTCGCGATGAAAAGGAAATATCAGAAGAACTGCGAGAAAAATATCTTTCTATTGCTTGTGATAAATCAGAGCGCTTAGAAGAGCTCATAAATGAATTTTTTGAAATAACTAGGTTTAATCTTTCTAAGATTACATTAGAATATAGTACGGTTGATTTAAAGCTTTTATTAGAGCAGCTGATTTTTGAGTTTAGACCTATGCTAAATGATAAGAATTTAAGCTGCAGACTTCACATGAGTGAAAAGTCAAATATTATGTGCGATGTAGATAAGATGCAGAGGGTATTTGATAATCTGCTTAAAAATGCTATCTCATATAGCTTTGAAAATAGCCAAATAGACATATATGTTGATGAAAATGAAAATGATTTTATAATAAAAGTGGTAAACAAAGGAAATGACATTCCTAAAGAAAAGCTTAATAGATTATTTGAGCAATTTTATAGACTAGATTCATCAAGAGGAACTTCTAAGGGAGGAGCTGGGCTTGGTTTAGCCATAAGTAAGCAAATTGTAGAGCTGCACGGCGGCACCATAGAAGCTAGAAGCGAAAATGAAACTATAACCATGAGAGTTGCCATTCCTAAAAAACCAATGTAAGAAAATCGTAAGAATTACATTAGAAAAACTTAATAATCACTGTATATAAAATTAATACAATAGGATTCTGTCTTTGATAAAGTAGCACTTGTAAAAGGCAGAATTTTTTTTATTGGAGGCGTTATTATGAAAAAGAAGATTTTAGTGATTATATTAGTTTTGACAGCTTTGTTTAATGTACCTAATTTTGTGAAAAGCTGTGCATATGGAAATGTAGAAAACTCTTATGGCATCGATGAAGTTATTTTTAATAATTTGAGGGAAATGTCTAAGACTAATGATGATGCAAGATATATTTTAAACTATGCAAATAAATATCCGCAAGGACTTTTGAAGTTGGCTTCTTCTGATGAGGATACGCTGGAGTTTGTGAGAAATTATACTAAGAATAGATTTTTTAGAAGAAAACCGAGAAATATAGGTGTAAGATGCAATGGCCAAATTCCAAAGATTGTTCAGTGGGATGAAAAATGGGGATATTTGGATTATGGCGATGGAAATATAGCTTTAAATGGCTGCGCACCAACAGCATTATCAATGGTTGCTACTGGCTTAAGAAATGATCCTAGTATTACGCCATATGATATTGCAAAATTTGCTGAAAAACAGGGATACTATATTGATGGAGTTGGAACGTCTTGGAACTTATTTACTGAAGGTGCTTTAGAGTTTGGAATACAAGGAAAATACCTTCAAAAAACTAGATGGAGCATGGAGCAATCCTTAAAGGCTGGTAAACCGATTATCTGCAGTGTTGGACCTGGCAACTTTACTACTAAAGGTCATTTTATTGTAATTAGCAAAATGCAAAATGGAATGTTTGTAGTCAATGACCCAAATAGCAAAAAGCGCAGTGAAATTCTTTGGTCATATGATCAGCTTAGTCCACAAATTAAAGCTATGTGGAATTTTTCTTTACTATAAATGGCATATGATGAAAACTATTGACGTAAACATTTTAAAGTATTATACTTATTTAATGGTAAACAAATTAAATATTAATATATGAGGAGTATAGATAATTATGAGTGAACAATGTAATCATGACTGCAGCAACTGCAGTGAAAACTGTGCTGATAGAGATCCAAAATCATTTCTAAAGGCACCACATAAAAAGAGCAATATTAAAAAAGTTATCGCTGTTGTAAGTGGTAAAGGTGGAGTAGGTAAATCTCTTGTTACTGGTCTTTCATCAGTTATTGCAAACAGATGTGAATATAAGACAGCGATTTTAGATGCTGATATTACAGGACCATCTATTCCAAAGATGTTTGGAATTGAAGGCCAGGTTGCAGCTAACGAAGAAGGTATTTTCCCTGCTGAAACAGCAACTGGTATCAAGCTAGTATCAACTAACTTAATTCTTGAAAACCCAACTGACCCTGTTATTTGGAGAGGTCCAGTTATCGGTGGTGTAGTTGAACAGTTCTGGACAGATGTTATGTGGGGAGATGTTGACTATATGTTCGTTGATATGCCTCCAGGAACAGGCGATGTACCTTTGACTGTATTCCAGTCTCTACCTGTTGATGGTATTATCATCGTAACTTCACCTCAGGATTTAGTATCAATGATCGTTGAAAAGGCTGTAAACATGGCTAATATGATGAACATTCCTGTATTAGGACTTGTTGAAAACATGAGCTACCTAGAGTGCCCAGATTGTGGAAAGAAGATCAATGTATTTGGCGACAGTCATATTGATGAATTAGCTAAGGAAAAGGGCATTGAAGTATTAGGTAAAATTCCTGTAACTCCTAAACTAGCTGAACTATGCGATGCTGGTGAAATCGAAAGATTTGAAGGAAACTGGTTAGAAACAATTGCCGCTAAACTTATGGCAATGCTTCCACAGGACTAATTAAATAGTTTTCATAAATAGCATCTCATGTAGGTGCTATTTTTGTATATGTTTACGTTTTTTGACTAATAAGTAGAAAGGAGAATGGTTATGGATACATTTTCATTGACTATATCAGTAGTAACTTTTTTACTTTCTGTATATATTTTTTACAAGATTACAAAGAGCTAGATGTAATGAGAAAAAGTATCAAAGTTTAAGCATGTTTACTTAATAAGATAGTAAAGAGGGGGGATATGGAAAATTTTAAATTAAGCGAAACTCAATATAAGCTTTTGAAATCTTTGGATTTAGAAGAGATGAAACACAAAATTAAGTTTGACGATTCGAATTTTGAATTTGAAACATTGGATGCAGATTTGTTGCTGACAATAATTACAGAAAATATTGCTTGCTATGGGATGGATAAAGAACAAGAAAATTGTACAGAATATGGTCGCAAACTATATGATTTACACGATACAATTTTTTATAGTTAGATGATAATTAGAAATGAGCTTATAAAATAAGTGTTTAGACATTAAAAGAGCCCCCGCCAATTAGCAGAGGAGCTCTATAATTAGGATAATTTATTATTATTTAAATGTCAATATATTGTAATACTTGTGTTATCTTAGTCTGAGATTATATATATGAAAATGGTTTATACAAGCAAAAGGGGTATGAAGTAATGAGAATAAAAGAAATACTTCCGTATATAGACGAGGCTTATAGAAAAAAGGTTGTAGTAAAACTTGAAGATGGAAAACATTTTATAGGATTTATCACAAATACATAAAGCGAATTTGATACTTCATCAGGGAAAATGGAGATAGAACTATGGACTGGCAAAGTATGGTATGGCTTACCTATTGATGAGATAGTTGAAGTAATACAAATTAATTAGATTAATAAAAAGTAGTAAATAATTTATTAATTAAAAGGAGAAAAAAATGACAATTCCACCAAATGAAGAAAGACAAAAACTTTTTGATTTAATATTGCCGTGGCTTGATGGTAGAGAACTGCGAAAAGATGCTCCTCAAGAAATTGTGGAAGCATTTAAAGAGCATGACCGCATTTTCAGAGAACAAGAAGAACTTGAATTTAAGTTGATGAATGGAGAACTATGAAAATATTTTTATTAATACTATCAAGTATAGCAGTCGTGTTATCAATATTGGTTATAGTTAAGATTAAAATAATAAAGGAGAAAAGGTTGGAAAGCAAATAAAAAGCTCAACAAAATGTTGAGCCAAGTAAACAAGTTATTACTTAATATAGCAATCTTAGCAAATCTAATTAAGTATTTAATAAGCTTGTTCATTTAATTAATTATGGGTAGGATATGAACCATATATCCTACTGACAATATAAAATAGATCCAACTAAAAAGCAATATGAAAAAAGAAATTTTAAAATTAACAGTAAATGTGGTAATACTTGTAGGACTATTGTATATCATTTGTAAAAGTATATTTTAATTGAAGAGGTATAAACATGAAAAACTCACAAAATAAGGCACAGGCAAAATATGATGCTAAGAACACTAAACAAATCCGATTAAAGCTTAATATAGTAACAGATGCAGACATATTGCAGAAGTTAGAAGAAGTTGGAAACAAACAAGGTTATATTAAGGAACTCATCAGGAGAGATATATCAAGATGATTTGTATAAGCACATCTTTAGAGGTGTACTTTTTTTATTAGAAAATAAATGTAAAAATATTGAAATATTTGTAAATTAATTGGTAAAAAAGTATTGATATTGTACCCGTTTGGGTGTATAATATAATTGTAAGTTAAAGGAGGTCAACTTGGAAGATTTAAAAAACATAATAAAAAGCCTTATCGAATTGATAAGACTTTTAAGAACATTAGGTTTTGAGATTATCGTGTTAGCCAGCACAATCAAAGCACTAATGATTTTAATCGGTTAAACCGAAAATGTATATTGCTGTAGGCTTAATGCCTACTGGTAGTATACTAAATCTTCCAACAAAAAACAAGATGATTAAATTAATTTTAAGATTATGTTATGAGATATTACTTTGCATCGGTACATTTTATTTACTGTTTAAAGTTATCACATGGTAAGAAAAGGAGGTCTATGTAAAATGGCATTAAGTGAATCAAGAAAAAAAGCAAATAAAAAGTGGGATAAAGAAAACTTGAGACAATTTGCTATATACCTAAACAAAACGAAAGATGCGGAAGTTATTGCAAAGCTTGAAAGTGTCGAGAACCGTACAAATTACATCAGAGAACTAATAAAGCAGGACTTGGCAAACAAATAGTCAATACATAAAAAAAGACCCTATATAGTAGGGCCTTTTTGTTTTATGTATTGAAATTAAATAATTGGCATCAAAGTGGCACCAAAATATTTTATAAAATGAAAAGACCGTTGAAGTTTCAACGGCCATGTGGTGAGAGACGAGGGACTCGAACCCCCAACAAACAGATTCGAAGTCTGCGACTCTATCCAATTGAGCTAGTCTCCCGAATATACTATAGTATACTATAAAATCATGAAAATTTCCATAGCTAATATAAGTCGTTATATTGTAAAAGATTACCCTTATGATATAATTAAAAATAGTGTAAAGGAGAGAAATAAATGAATAAAAATTACTTAGTATTTATTGCTATATTAGTATTAGTTATATTAAATTTCGTATTGGCCAAAACAGGAGGAACATCACCGTTACTAAAAGGAATAATAGTAATCGGCATCCTTATAGTTACTGGAGTTTTTGTTATAACGGGATTTAAAAATAGAAAGAAAAAGAATTGATGAGAAGAGAAAAGATTTTAAATGAACTTTATGAACTTAAAGATGAAAAATACCGTGAGTTTAACATAAAACTTATTCCTAATATAAGGGAAGATAAAATCATAGGAGTGAGGATTCCCATGATTCGAAAGTTTGCTAAAACTTTGCTAAAAGAAAAGGTGAATATAGCTGATTTGTTAACTACAAAAGATCAGCTTTTTTATGAAGAAAAGCTCTTACTGGCCTACATGATAGGCTATAAAAAACAAGAATTTGAAAGCTGGAAAAACCTTGTAGAGGCATTTGTGCCATTAATAGACAACTGGTCAGTGTGCGATGGGGCTTGCAGCACCATGAAAATAGCAAATATATACCAAGAAGAAACTTGGGAATTGATACAAAAATATTTAGAAGACACAAGGGAATACTACATAAGATTTGGAGTAGTAATGCTTATGAACTATTATCTAAATGACAAGTATATAAAAGAGGCACTAGAAAAACTTACAAAAGTAAAAACAGATGATTACTATGCTATGATGGCAGTGGCATGGGCAGTATCTGTAGCTTTTGTAAAATATCAGGACTTGACATTTGAGATAATAAAAAATAATCAGCTAGATTTAGTAACACATAACAAAGCTATACAAAAAATAAGAGAGTCATATAGAGTATCAAAAGAAATAAAAGATGAGTTGTTAAAATATAAGAGGAGGGACTAAAGCTATGAAGCTGTTGCTAGTTTATATTATGTTTTGCATCATAGGAGGTTTTGTTGGAAACAAGCTGCGAAAAGAAGAAAAGACCCTCAGCTGGTCAGGAAAAGCACAGACAGCATTACTAATAATCTTACTTGTTACTATGGGATGCAGACTTGGAGCAAATAAGGAAGTTGTATCCTCACTGGGAAGCATTGGTATTTCAGCCTTTGTTTTGACAATATGCTGTATGGCAGGCAGCGTAGTTGCCATTTTTATAACACGTAAACTACTTAAGTTTAACAAAAAGGGGGTACGTGAAAATGACTAAAATAGTTATTGGATCAGTAGTAGGCGGAGGTTTGCTTGGGTATTTTATTTTGCCAGAGAGCTTTTTACCTATTTCTGAATATATTATAATTGCTGGTCTTTGTGGTCTTTTATTCTTTGTAGGTTTAGATATAGGCATCCAGGGAACGGTAATGAAAAATTTGAAAAAGGCAGGGGCGAGGATTTTAATGTTTCCTGTGGCGGCCATTGTCGGCACTTTTGCAGGGGCAGCTTTCGCGGGAATGTTTTTACCGATACAGCTAAATGAGGCTCTTGCTGTAGGTTCTGGCTTCGGCTGGTATTCGCTGGCTCCGCTAATAATAGACCCATATAGTGGATCATTATCAGCTATGTCTTTTTTACATAATGTTTTAAGGGAATTATTTGGTATTGTCACTATACCAATTGTTGCAAAATATATTGGCTATATAGAAACTGTAGGACTTCCAGGGGCGGCAGCAATGGATGTTTGTTTGCCTATAGTTGAAAAATCCACAAGCGCTGAAGTCGCCATATATTCATTTATATCAGGTATAACTTTAAGTGCTGCAGTACCTATATTTGTACCATTATTTTTAGGATTGTAATTTAAGGAGGAACTAATGAAGAAGTTTGTAGGAAATGATAAATACGTTGTAACAGAAGAACTGCAAAACGCAGTAAACGTTGCAATAGCACTAGAAAAGCCATTGCTTATTAAGGGAGAGCCGGGTACTGGTAAGACTATGCTTGCAGAAGCTATCGCCGAATCACTAGATATGGATCTTTTAGTTTGGAGCATCAAATCTACAACTAAAGCGCAAGAAGGTCTTTATGTTTACGATACAGTACAAAGACTTTATGACTCACAGTTTGGAGAAGGCGATGTTGGTGATATTAAACAGTACATTAAGCTAGGAAAATTAGGTGAGGCATTTGCATCTGATAAGCAGGTAGTTTTACTTATTGACGAAATCGATAAGGCAGACTTGGAATTCCCAAATGACCTATTATGGGAACTAGACAAGATGGAATTTTATATTAATGAAACTAAGGAAACTATTAAAACTAAACATAGACCGATCGTTATTATTACATCAAATGCAGAAAAAGAACTTCCAGATGCATTTTTAAGAAGATGTATTTTTCATTATATTGAGTTTCCTTCAATTGGTAAGATGGAGGAGATTATTAAGGTACATTTTAAAGATATTGATCAGAAACTTTGCGATAATGCAACAGAGGCATTTTACAAGTTGAGAAATGTAAGAGACCTACAAAAGAAGCCAAGCACATCAGAACTTTTAGACTGGATTCAGGCTCTTATGATCAGCGGCATAGATCCTAAAGTGCTTCAGCACAGAATTCCATTTATCGGTGTATTATTAAAGAAAAATCAGGATATAGATTTAACAGAAAGTGGTAAGAGATGTTTTTAGGATTTTTTAGTTTATTGCGCTCATACGGTCTAAAGGTCTCTTTGCAAGAATGGATGACGTTGATGGAAGCCTTAGAAAAGGATCTTGGTAATTCCACATTAACAGGCTTTTATCATTTATGCAGATGCATTTTAGTAAAAAGCGAAGCTGACTACGATACTTTAGATAAAGTATTTGCTTTGTATTTCCAAAATATTAAGGAATTTGAAGAATTACCTGAGGAAGTATGGCAATGGCTGCAAAACGGCGAACTTGAAAGAGCGCTAGATGACATTCCTGCTATGGACTTTGAGGAAATGAGTATTTCAGAGCTACTAAAGTTATTTCAAAAGCGTCTTGAAGAGCAAAATGAAGAACACCACGGCGGCAACAGATGGATAGGCACAGGCGGAACTTCTCCATTTGGCAGAGGTGGTTATAACCCTCAGGGCATAAGAATCGGCGGACAGAGCAGACATCAGTCAGCAGTTAAAATTGCCAGCGACAGAAGATTTATAGATTTTAGAGAAGATCATGAACTTGATTCAAGGGATTTTCAGGTTGCCTTTAGAAGGTTGCGTCAGTATTCTACAAGGGTTGACACAGCTAAAACAGAACTTGATGTAGAGGCCACTGTAAAAGCAACAGGTGACAATGCAGGTATGCTTTCATTAGTCTATGAAAAGCCTAGAAAAAATACTGTCAAGGTGTTATTACTTATGGATAGTGATGGTTCTATGAGACGTTACAGTGATCTTTGTAATACATTATTTCAGGCTCTTCGTAAGTCAAATCATTTTAAAGATTTGCAGGTTTATTATTTTCATAACTGTATATATGATCATTTATATAAAAATCCAACATGCGAATATGGTGATTGGGTTGATACAGAATGGCTAATGAAAAAGTTTGATAGTGAGTATAAGGTCATTTTTGTTGGCGATGGTGCGATGGCTCCTTATGAGCTTTTAAGTGTCGGTGGTATTAATGATATTAGGCTTTATAACAGCGAACCGGGTATAGCTTGGCTTAGAAAACTTGACAAGAAGTTTAAAAAGAAAATTTGGTTAAATCCAATCTCTAAAAAGAGATGGAATTTCGCTTGGGGTTCATATACAATAAATGCTATTCGTGATGAATTTGATATGTTTGAGTTATCATTAGGAGGCCTTGAAGAAGGTATTAAAAAGCTATTGGTTAGATAAAAAAATTAAAAGACATTTCACTTATAAATAAGCGAAATGTCTTTTTTATATAGTGTTTATGAAAAGTTTTTTAACTTATTATAGATTTCAATATAGTTATTAGCAAACAAGCTGTCTTTGCGCCAAATAAAAGTTATGTTATGAGATATATCAAAATCTACTGTGTTTATTTTACTTAGTTCTTTTTTATCAATGGCTTCTTTTAAGGCGGCCTCATACATAAAAGTAATACCACAATTGTTTTTTACAAGTTCTTTTATAGCATTTAAATTACTTACTTCCATTATATTTAAAAAATCATCAATAGTAAAATTTCGATCTTCTAAAGAGCGTTGTAAGATTTCTCTAGTCCCAGAGCCTAGTTCACGAGTTATTATAGTTTCTTTAAACAATTCTTCAATAGAGTAATTACCACAGGCAAATTTACTGATAGGTGAGCATGCTCCTATAAATTTTTCTCTGCTGTATATCATATAGTCGTACTCTTTTTGAGAAAAATATCCTTCAACTATGGCAAAATCAATAATTCCGGAATTTAGATCTTTTAGGAGATTTTCAGTGTTTGAAACTTTCATTGACAGATTTATGGCTTTATAACTATTTAATAGTTTAGCTAAAGGTTTAGCAATGATATATTCACCTACTGTAAGAGTGACTCCAAATTTTAGCTTTGTATTTTCACTATTGGATTTTTGTAATGCTGATTTCAAATGTTCTTCGTCAAGAGAAATGGTGGTTAGGGCATTTTGAAGTAATTCACCTTCTTTTGTTAGATACATCTTTTTTCCTATGAAGTAAAATAGCTTAATTCCATAATAGTTTTCTATGTATTTTATATGTTGTGAGACAGCTGGTTGAGTTATACATAGTTCTTCTGCAGTTTTAGTAAAGTTTAAAGTTTTACAAGCGTTTAAAAAAGTGTCAACTCTAAAATCTAACATGTTATCCTCTTTTCTTCATTTTAACTATAAGATATATTTATTATATCATATTAATTTATTATTTTTAATTATTATTTTTTCGTGATACGATAAACTCAAGAAAAAAAGAGGAGGTTAGTAACATGAAAGGTAAGATAAAAGGAGTACTATTTTGTATAGCAATTGCCATTCCTGCATGGCTACTTGGAAAATGGATACCAGTTATTGGAGGTCCGGTATTTGCAATTATTATTGGTATGATTTTAACTTTAATAATAAAGGATAAATCAAGCTATGATGAAGGTATTAAGTTCACTTCTAAAAAGATATTGCAGTATGCGGTAATATTACTTGGATTTGGTATGAATTTTGGTGAAATTTTAGAACAAGGTAAACAGTCGCTACCTATTATAATCAGTACAATTACAACTTCATTGGTAGTTTCATTTGCCCTTTATAAATTAATGAAGATGGATAGCAAGGTTTCTACACTTATAGGTGTTGGATCATCAATTTGTGGAGGATCAGCAATTGCAGCAACAGCACCAGTAATTAATGCCAATGATGAAGAAATAGCACAGTCTATTTCAGTGATTTTTCTTTTCAATGTATTAGCTGCGTTAATCTTTCCAACATTAGGCGGAATGTTAGGATTTTCTAATGAAGGATTTGGTTTATTTGCAGGTACAGCAGTAAATGATACTTCATCTGTTACAGCAGCAGCAACAGCTTGGGATGGCATTCATGGATCAAATACACTAGATGTAGCAACTATTGTTAAACTAACAAGAACTCTTGCTATCATACCAATAACACTTGTTCTTGCATTTTTGACAGCTAAAAAAGAACACTCTTCAAATCATTTTAGTTTAAAAAAAGCATTTCCTATGTTTGTGATTTTCTTTTTACTTGCAGCAGTAATTACAACAGTGTTCAACTTATCACCAGTAGTTACAGCTCCAATTAAAGAACTAAGTAAATTCTTTATAACTATGGCTATGGCAGCAATAGGTATGAACACCAATATTGTTAAATTAGTTAAAACTGGAGGTAAACCTATTTTTATGGGATTTTGTTGTTGGGTTGCAATATCACTAGTAAGTATAGGTATGCAGCATATATTAGGTTTAGTGTAAATAAATTAGTATATAAAAAGTGGCAGCTAAAAAACAAATTGTGTTAGCTGCCACTTTATGGCTTGTGACAATATTATAAATATCTAAAAACACCTTTTACTTTACCTAAGATCTGCACATTTTCTACAATTATAGGGCTCATAGATGAATTTTCTGGCTGAAGTCTAATGTGGCCTTTTTCTTTATAAAAGGTTTTGACAGTGGCTTCACTTTCATATCCATCTAACATAGCTACGACAATATCACCATTATTTGCGGTATTTTGTTGTTCAACCAAAATATAGTCACCATCCATAATACCAGCTTCAATCATGCTTTCGCCACGAACTGTAAGCATATAGTTTGTCTTTGAACCTATAAACCTAGCAGGTACAGGAAATGAATCTTCGATATTTTGTTCAGCTAAAATAGGTGTGCCTGCCGCAATATGACCTACTATAGGAATTTCTACTACTTCAGTTGTTTGATTGTTAATTTCAGGTGTGATTTTTTTTTGTTTAGATGTATCACTATCTTTATCAACTACCATTAGAGCTCTTGGTTTAGACGGATCTTTGATAATAAATCCAAATTTAACTAAGGTTTCAATATCCTTGTGTACTGTTGAAGTAGATTTAATGCCTAATGCAGAGCAAATTTCTCTTACAGTTGGAGGATAACCTTTAGTTTTAATTTCATCTTTCATATAATTTAAAATGCTTTTTTGTCTCTCTTTTAATCTATCCATATAAATACCTCAAAGTTATTTTAATCTACATAAATATGATAACATATAAAAAAAATAATGTAAACGGATGTTCGTGTAAAAGGTGAGAATATAATATATAACTTTTCTGTAATAGAATAAAAAAACTGTTTAATTATTTTTTTATTGTGTATAATATAATTATAACAATTGGATTATAAGATTTTAGGAGGAAAAAATCATGAAGAAATTTTTAAGATGTGACCATTGTGGTAATTTAGTAGGAGTTATAAATGATGCAGGCGTTCCAATGATTTGTTGTGGACAGCCTTTAACTGAATTAGTACCAAACACAACAGATGCTGCTAATGAAAAGCACGTTCCTGTTGTTACAGTTGATGGAGATATTTTAAGAGCAGAAGTTGGAAGTGTTGAACATCCAATGGAAGAAGCTCATTACATTCAGTGGATTTTTGTAGAAACTGATAAAGGTGGACACAAGAGAACATTTAAGCCAGGTGAAAAACCAGTAGCTGAGTTTAATTTACATGGTGAAAAGCCAGTGGCAGTTTATGAATATTGTAACCTACATGGTTTATGGAAGGCAGAAGTTAAATAAGCTAAACTAGATGATTTCAAGGAAGTGTTTATTTTTTAAACATTTCCTTGTTTTTATGTTGACATGGGATTTGTAATGTGTTACTATGTTTAAGTAATTGAAGAAGAAGTTATCCGCTTCTCACCTTAATGGCGTTGCTGCTAGGGTTAATAGATTGAGATTTACACAAAATTGTGTATTGTTTATAGCGGATAATTTTATATCCGTTTTTTTATGCTTTTGGAGGAGGTGCAATACCATTAGTAAAGAAACTTTAATTAACGAAGAAATTCGTGGTAAGGAATTCAGAGTAATCAGTGAAGATGGCGATCAGTTAGGAATTATGAGCAGAGATGAAGCTTTAGCATTAGCTGATGAGAGAAATCTAGACCTTGTAAATATTTCACCTAACGCAAAACCACCAGTATGTAAAATTCTGGACTACGGTAAATATCGTTATGAGCTTCAGAAAAGAGAAAAGGAAGCTAAAAAGAAGCAAAAAAATAATCAGGTTAAGGAAATCAGATTAAGTACTTTTATCGAAGATCATGATATTCAGGTAAAAGGTAAGACAGCTTCTAAATTCTTAAAGGATGGAGATAAGGTTAAAGTTAGTCTTAGATTCAGAGGAAGAGAAATGGGCTACCAGGCGAGAGGCCATGAAGTAATGGAAAAATTCGCTGAAGTATGTCAGGATGTTGCTGATATTGAAAAGAAGCCAAAGTTTGAAGGTAGAAGCCTAACTATGGTCTTGACACCAAAATCAGATAAAAAGTAGATTTTATAGGAGGAATTAGAAATGGCAAAAAATAAAATGAAGTCTCATAGAGGCGCTTGCAAAAGATTTAAGTTAACTGGAACAGGTAAAGTTAAGAGAAACAAGGCATATAAAGGTCATATTCTTACTAAGAAGACTGCTAAGAGAAAAAGAGGCTTAAGAAAAGCTACTACACTAACAAGCGCAGATTTAAAGAGAATTAAGAACGTATTAAGTAAGTAGGAGGTAAGAAATAATGGCAAGAGTAAAAAAAGGTGTAAACGCACATAAGAGACATAAAAAAGTTTTAAAGCTAGCTAAGGGCTTTTATGGACAGAAGAGCAAGGTATTTAAGGCTGCTAATCCAGCAGTTATGAGATCTTTAAGCTCAGCATATGTTGGAAGAAAGAACAAAAAGAGAGAATACAGAAGACTATGGATCGCTAGAATCAATGCTGGTGCAAGAATGAATAACATTTCATACAGCAGATTAATGAACGGTCTAAAACTTGCAGGTATTGAAATCAACAGAAAAATGCTATCAGAAATGGCTATTTATGATGCAGAAGGTTTTGCAGTACTATGCGAAACAGCTAAGGAAGCGCTAAAATAGACTGATTTTCAACTATAAAATTTTATAGAACTGATATAATTAATATATCAGTTCTTTTTTAGTTTGCGCGCCATGGGCGCGCTCTAACGGGTGTAAGTCCCGAACACGC
>CALCFD010000026.1 GCA_937900695.1 uncultured Eubacterium sp.
AACCACAAAAAATGACATAGAGCCGACCACACCACAAAATATGACATATATCTTAGAGTAGTAGCTTGTTATAGCTGCTACTCTATTTTTATGTCGCGGTAGAGTGATATTGAGAGGGGAATGGATTAATCAATCCTAGTTTTTCCTTAATTATTTGTTTGTTATAATATTTTATATATCGTTCAATTTCTGATTTCGATTCTTCATAAATATAATTCTTTATCTATTTTGCTAGTTCAGAGCAATTTGGAATGCTAACAACTTTATAAAAATACTGATATCTTTGTTCGTCGTTCGAATATGCTAGTAATACTTTTTTCTTGAATTTATAGCTATACCTAGCCATAAAGATAGCGACATTCTTCTGTTAAAATTTTAGCCTAACTTTTGGTTTCATATAAAAATAAACGATAATTGTTTTTTTTTGATACAAAATACCAGTAATGTAGTATAATACTATTATATTATAAAGTAATTATTGAGAAGTTTTATAATTTCGGCAGTATTTACTCTGGAAGGATTGTATTTACCGGTATGAAAAAATCAATATCGATGTTATCTTTAGATTTAGAGGATAATCTTATAGAAAAAAGAAAAACACAAATTGCAATTATAGATGCTGACCTTATAGGAAGGAAAAAGCATAGATTTCCTAATTTGGTTTGCATGAAATTATCTAATTATCTAAAGAAAGAAAAACATAAGAATCCTATTTTAAAATTAGATTATGATAATTTAGACGATTATGAAGAGGTTTATATCGCAAAGGTGTTTACCGATACACCGTTTCCAAAGGAAATTGTAGAGACTGATAAAATTCATTTAGGTGGGACGGGATTTTTTTTTGATAAAGCGCCTAATCTTCCAAATGAAATCGAACATTATATGCCTGATTATCATCTATATGATGAATGGATTCAGGAACAAGTTAAAACTGCAAAAGCTAGAGCAGAAGCTGAAGGAAAAGAATTTAAAGAAAAGAATTTTTTAGTTCAATTTAAAGAATATCTTGAATATTCCATTGGTTTTTTAACAAGAGGATGTTTTAGAAAGTGCCCGTTTTGTGTTAACCAAAAATATGATCATGTATTTCTTCATAGTCCTTTAAATGAATTTTTTGATCCGGAACGTCGTAAAATATGTCTGCTAGATGATAATGTATTAGGATATCCTAAATTTGCGGAATTAATTTCTGAACTGTCTGCTACAAAGCGTGCCTTCAAGTTTAAACAAGGATTAGACGAACGTCTGATTAATGATGAAAAAGGGAAATTATTATTTAGTTTGCGCTATGATGGTGATTTGACATTTGCTTTTGATAATTTATCTGACTATGAACTTATTCATCAGAAACTTGAAATAATAAAGAAATATCGCAATCGTAAAGGAATTCGTTTTTACGTGCTTGTTGGTTTTGAAAGTACTGATTATAGAGATATAGAAAGTGCTTTTATTCGCATTGAACTTTTATTGCGTTATGGGTGTTTACCTTATATTATGCGTTATCAAAGTAAAGATAGTGCACCGTGGCAGAATTCTAAATATAGAAGCCTTTATGTAACAATGGCTCGTTGGTGTAATCAAGCTCATATAGTAAAAAAAATGACATTTAGAGAGTTTTGTCATGCAAATCAGGCTTTACACAAGACTAAAGGAACAATGTGCTCGGCAATGCAGTCTTTAACTGATTTTGAAGCAGAACATCCTGATATTGCTGCTAAATATTTTGATGTAAGATACGTGTGGCCGAAGTAGTGGTGGGTATAAATGGAAGATTATATAGATATATACAAATATAAAGCATATGATGAAACGGATTTTATTAAGCAGTTTTATAATGCACTTGGTGATGATGTTTTAGACAATCATTCTACAGATGAATTGTTGAGAGCAGGGGAGAAAATTTTAATTTGTCTTCATAAGTATAGTGTAGATGAATTGATTGATATTGTTGATGATGATAGTAATGTGTTAGGGTTGATTCATCCTAGTAATATTCCTCAATATAGTAATTTAAAAGATGTAGATAAGGTTTTGCCAATAGTAGAAAGTAATGCGGAATTTAATTGCGATTATTGTTTAATTGGTTATTTTTTTAATAAATTCTCTAAAAAAGGTGCACAAACTAAATATGGTGAAAATCACTATAAGGTAGCAATGTTGATGGGATTGGCTAAACAGAAAAAACCATTAGATATTACTCCTTTGGGCAGTGTATATATGAATTTAGATGATGAAATAAGAATGGATGTAAAAATTAAACTATTTTTGCGCATTCCTTTAATAAGATATATTATGGTGCATGCCCGAACAGAAACAGTTAATGTATATAATATTATGTCAAACTTTCTAGCAGTTAAAACTACAAAGCGTAGAAAGAGCAATGTAAAAACGCTTGTTGAGTTGCTTATCGAGAAATCTAATTTTAAAAGTATATATTATAAGAATATTAATTGGTATTGAGGTTGTTTATGAATGATTTTAGTGCGCTGCCTATAAAAACATCATATGATTCTGGTATAGATAATATTCTACAGGATTTTTATATACCCGTATTATCTTTAGCTAATAAATATGATCGTATATCAGGATTTTTTTCATCAGGTGCTTTAGCTGTAGCTGCTAAAGGCTTAGAAAAATTTATTATTAACGGCGGAGTAATGCGTTTAGTTACCTGTCCTCAATTAAGTGGAGATGATGTCAAAGCTTTAAAAGCATCAACTAGTACTTTCGACGAGATTATGTACAAAAATTTTGTTCAATCATACGAAGAGATTGGAGATAAATTTGAACAAGATCATATTAAAGCATTAGGGTGGATGCTTGCTAATAATCTTTTGCAACTTAAGCTTGCTATAATTAAAAAGAATAATCAATATTGTTCTGTAGAAGAAATAAATAAATTTGGCATAATGCACCAAAAGGTAGGAATTTTATATGATCAAGCTGGCAATGTATTATCTTTTAGTGGATCGAATAATGAATCTGCTTGTGGGTGGGTTAGCAATATAGAAGAATTTAAGGTTTTTACTAGTTGGACCGGTGCTGGGTGTTACATTCAAGATGATATAAAGAAGTTTGATAGTTTTTGGTATGATAATCGTTTAGATGTGGAAATTAAAGATATTCCTATTGCTATTAAAGAGAAACTTATTGATGAAAGTAAAAATTTTCGTATGGATTCTATTGCTATGCAAAAATATTTAGTGAATACAAAAGTAAAGTGTAAACAGAAACTAAAATTATTTTCATATCAAGAAGAGGCTGTGAATCTCTGGAATCAAAACAATAGGTCTTTACTGTTGCAAATGGCTACAGGTACGGGTAAAACAAGGACTGCTATTGGTTGTATGAAAAAAGCATTGCAGGACACAAAAAAATTGTTAATTATTGTTGCTTGTCCGCAAGTAACTTTGAGTGACCAATGGAAACGCGATATTGATTCTTTGGACATTAATTTAGAACATAGCCTAGTTCTTAATGGCAATATTAAGAATTGGTATGCAAAGTTAAACAGAGAACTTTTACGGCTTAAAGTGGGAGAATATAAGCATTTAATTGTTTATGTGACACATCAGATTTGTTCTTCAGAAAAATATTTGAACTTAATTACAACTAATAAGTTTAATAAAATAGTTAAATTCTTTATTGGTGATGAAGTTCATGGTATGGGAGCTGCGAAGACTCGACTAGGTTTAATTGATGGTTATCGTTATAGATTAGGACTTAGTGCGACACCGCAAAGATGGTTTGATGATGTAGGTAGCAGGTTTATTGAAGAGTATTTTGGCAATAAATCTTTTGAATTTTCTATACATGATGCTTTAACTAATGTTAATCCCTTAACTAATAAAAGCTTTTTGGTGCATTTTATATATGAACCGAGATTCCTTTCGTTAACTGATGATGAATTAGATCGATATAAAAAAGCTACAGAAAAGATTATTAAAACAGGAAGTTATCTTAGTGATGATGATACCTATTTGCAAAAACTACGATTTGAACGTGCGAATATAGAAAAAAATGCAGTGGAAAAATATAAAGAATTAGAACGTATTCTTGATTATTTAGAAGAGAATAATAATGATATAAACAATACCATTATCTTTGTATCAGATGCTCAAATTGATAATGTACTTAAAATATTGGGCAGAAGAGAAATAGCTGCTACTAGATTTACTCAAGAACAAGGTACTGTTCCTAAGTCTGTTTATGGAGGATTATCAGAACGTGAATATATTATTAGAAAGTTTAAACAACAGGAGTATCAGGTTTTAGTGGCGATAAAATGTTTAGATGAAGGGATAGATATTCCGTCGGCTGATACTGCTATTATTATGGCTTCTAGTACTAATCCTCGTGAATATGTACAAAGAATAGGACGTATTATTAGGCAGGCTCCTGGAAAGCATGATGCGACTATTTTTGATATGATTATCAAACCTGATTTTGATAGGCTAAATGATGAAAAACTTGTATCAATGGAAAAACATATTTTTGACAAGGAAATGGTGCGTGTTAAAGAGTTATCTGATAATGCATTAAATAGTATTACTGTACTAAAAAAAGTATATAGAATCAAAGAAGAGGTGAATTATAATGCTCTCTAACAAACATATTTTAAATAAAATTGATGAATACACGCAAGATAATTTACTTATGCGAAAGTTTTTAAAAAATATAGTGAACCATGAAAATGAAAATTCTCAATATCAAAGAGTGTATAAGAAATTAATAGAACAAGCTGTAAAAGAACAAAAAGGGGATAGGTTATAATGCGGTTGCTCTCTATAAAATGTAATAATTATAGACAGTATAAGGATTTAGAATTAAAGTTTTCTCATAAGAAAGAATTTGATATTCATATTATTGAAGCATCTAATGGTGTTGGCAAAACCAATCTTCTAAATGCTTTGAATTGGTGCTTGTATGGTGATGAACCACATAAACCAGATGCATCAGTTCGTGATTCCGGGTCTATTCATTTAGAAGTATCTAATGATAGTTTACCTATCTATAATGTTGAAACTTTAAAGGAAGTTCAAAGTCAGCAACTGGAAAATTTAACTGTACAAGTTGATGTAGTTATTGAGAAGAATGGGGTTGTTTATACATTTGAACGTAAACAAATCTTTTCTTCTAGAACTGCAATGGCAATAGGTAGAAATATTGTATCGTGTAGCTATAGAGCCAATACAGGTGAAACTATATTTATAGAATCTACAGATGATGTGTCTGCTTTAGTAGAATCTATGCTACCGCAAAATATTAGAGAATATTTTTATTTTGATGGTGAACAGCTATTAAATTATTTTGATGACTCTAAGAAAAAGAATATTAAAGAAAATGTATATGGTATAGCTCAGATTAATGTATTAGCAAAGGTGAGAAAGCATATAACTAACGTTTTAGCTGATTATAAAAAAGAATTAGGGAAAATAAATCCTGCAATTCAAAAAAAGCAAGCTGAAATTCAAAAAATAGAAGAAGAGTATAACTCTAAATTAGCTATAATACAAAAAACTAAAGCAGAAATAAAAATAGCAGAATGGTCCTATGTCAAGATTTAGTACAAGTTAAAATGAGGTTTTTCTCATCTTA
>CALCFD010000027.1 GCA_937900695.1 uncultured Eubacterium sp.
GCACGGTGGTGTGAGAGGTCGGGAAATTTAGTTAAATTCCCCTCCTACTCGATTGAAAATTTTTTAAAAAAGACTGTTGACAAAATGATTTAGATATCATATAATCAATATTGTTGATAAGCAAACTATCAAAAATTGCTTGTTAAAGATGTTCCAAGGTAGCTCAATGGTGGAGCAACCGGCTGTTAACCGGTAGGCTGTGGGTTCGAGCCCCACCCTTGGAGCCAATTTTTATTGTAAATGCCGGAGTGGCGGAATTGGCAGACGCCCAGGACTTAAAATCCTGTGCTCTTAATTGGGCGTACCGGTTCGACCCCGGTCTCCGGCACCAACAATAATTAGAGTTTAATAAATGATATCGCGGGGTGGAGCAGTTGGTAGCTCGTCGGGCTCATAACCCGGAGGCCGCAGGTTCAAGTCCTGTCCCCGCAACCAAGATTATAATCTGCAGACTGATGTCTGCAGTTTTTTTATATATAAAATTGAAAGTTGGGAGGGGTAAAATTGAAGAAGCAGGTTCTAAGTCATACCTATTTTGCGCAGCATTGCTACAGTGCGCAATAGGACAGCAAAGGACATAATTAGGTTTATCAAGGCTTGAAGGAATGCCTAAAGGAAGAGTTGTCCTTGCAATCAAGATTATAAAAGGTTGCTTTATATATTTTTTTTGTTTTAATAAAAATATAGAATTAGTAAGGACTCAGTGTAATGTTTTGGGTATAATTGATAAATAAATGGGAAACATGATATTTGAATATTTGATTTTGAATGTTAGAAATTTAGAGTCTGCAGGACATTTTTAAAAAGCAAATTTACTTTTAACGGTGAATATGAGAGGGAGTAATAATAAACCGGAGGTGTTAATTATGAATAAGATTATGGCGGTAGTTAATATTGTAATAGGATTATTTTGTATAGGATTGTTTATGGTGCCTAATATCTTTGCTTCTAATGGATATGATTTAGCTGTTAATGGAATTGTAGTAGCGAGATCTATCTCTTTAATTTATGGTCTATATTGTTTTGAAAAAGCAATTAAATATGCGATAAATTCTTCAGAAAAAGAAAATAGTTAATAAACAGGTCAACCAAAATATTAAAAGGGTTGACGTAGTTAGATCTTCTATGTATAATAATAAATATAAAGGAGAGATGACTAGATATGGAAAATACTAAAATTACAAAAAAAGTTAATATTTTAGCTATGATACAATGTGCATTATTTGTAGCACTAATAGCGGTTGGAGCATTTATAAGAGTACCATTACCATTAGTTCCATTTACATTGCAAATATTGTTTACAAATTTAGCAGGTGTTTTGTTGGGTAAAAAATATGGTTCTATAGCTGTAATAGCTTATATATTTTTAGGTCTTATTGGACTGCCAATTTTCACTGGTGGAGGCGGTATAGGATATGTCCTTCATCCTACATTTGGATATATGATAGGTATGGTTTTAGGTGCTTATGCAGCAGGTTATATTAGAGAAAAAGCAGGAAACTTTAACTATAAGACTACATTTGCGGCAGGAATAGTAAATGCAACTATTATTTATCTTATTGGTGTTCCTTATTTTATATGTATCATGAAGCTTTATATGAATAGTGATATGGCTATAAGTGCAATGCTTATGACGGGGTTTGTTATGACACTACCAGGAGATATGATTAAATGCATAATAGCATCATTGCTTGCTAAAAGAATAGGACCGATGATTAAAATGAATTAACATTAAATAGAACAGTTTATCTATTGTAATTTTAGTAAACTGTTCTTTTTTTATTTATATTTTAAGTAATTTATAAAATGACTTACCGCTTTTGTAAGATTGTTTTTATTTTTTACAGCAAATCCTATAGTTCGATATGTAGGTTTTTCTAGAGATTTTATAGATATATTATAAGGAATACGCTTTAAAATCAGTTTAGGTAAAATGCTTATTCCAAGTCAATTTTCTACCATAGACATAATAGCATAATCGTCTAATAATCTCATTTTAATATTTGGGGATATCTTGTTTTCGCTAAATATCTTCCATATATCAGTTCTTTCGCTTTTTTCTAACAATAAAAAAGGTGCTTTGTTAAGTTGATCTAAAGGAAAAAAGGATTTATTAGCAAAGAAATGAGTTTTTGGTAAAACTACCATCATTTCGTCTTTTTCAGAAAAAATTATATCAAGGTTAGACTTGCAAGGTAGTTGTAAAAAAACCACAATCAACTTTGCCAGTGATAATCCATTCTTCTACTTCGTTATAATCACCTACAAGTAATTCATATTTTATAATTTTTAAATGGCACTGAACTTGCCATGGTTCAGCTGTTTGCCAGCTTCATATTGCTAAGCGTAATTGTTTTTGTTAAAGATGGAATATCAATAAGTATTTCAAGAGAAGATGTTTTACCAATACTAGCTTTAGGTGTTATCAATACAGGAATGGCATGTTATTTGTTTATGTTTGCTATTCGTAAATTAAAAGTTCAGACAATATCCACTTGTGGTTATTTGGAACCATTGGCAGCAGTTATTTTTTCAGAAATATTTTTACATGAGGTGTTAAAAGGAATACAAATTATGGGAGGTATATTAATTATAAGTGGTGCTTTGATTGGAGAACACAATAAAAATGTCATATACAACAAAAAAATAGAAAAATAATTATAAAGTTAAATAAAAAAATGTTGACACGTAGTTAAATAGTGCTATAATAAAACTAACAAAAGAGAAAGAGAAAAAAGAAATAGTAAGACGTTATAACTTCAAAGTAAAGAAAGGATGTGAGTCCACCAGAAATGTTAAATGAAGAAAATAAGTAACACCGATTACAAAGTGTAAAGGAACTTAAAGTAATCGGTGTTTTTATTTACCTTATTTAATTTTTAAAACTACTGGACAGTGGTCGCTTCCATATATATCAGTTAGTATTTGAGCATCGCAAAGTCTGTTTTTTAAAACTTTTGATACTAGGAAATAGTCGATTCTCCATCCTGCGTTATTGTTTCGAGCATTAAATCTATAACTCCACCAAGAATATACTTCTTTAAGATCAGGGTAAAAATATCTAAATGTATCAATAAATCCACTATCTAATAACCGAGCAAATTTTTCACGTTCTTCGTCTGTAAAACCAGCATTTTTTCGATTTGCTTTAGGATTCTTTAAATCTATTTCTGTTGCAGCTACATTTAAATCACCACATATTATTACCGGCTTAGTTTTTTCTAATTTTTTTAAATAAGCAAGAACATCATCTTCCCATTGCATGCGGTAGTCTAATCTTTTTAATTCATTTTGAGAATTTGGAACATAAAAATTAACGAGATAAAAATCATTAAACTCGGCTGTAATAGCACGACCTTCATGATCATGAATATCAACACCTATACCGTAGTTAACATTGATTGGTTTTTCTTTAGTTAACATAAGCGTTCCAGAATATCCTTTCTTTTCAGCGCTACACCAGTATTGATGGTACCCAGGAGTTAATATCTCTTCTTGTCCTTCTTGCATTTTAGTTTCTTGTAAGCAAATAATATCAGGATTTGATTCTTTAATAAAATCAAAAAAGCCTTTTTTTATACATGCTCTAATACCGTTTACATTCCATGATATTAATTTCATATATTTCCTCCTTGTATATAGGAATATTATATCAAAAAATAAAAATTAGTGGTATAAAATAACAATGTATGATATAATATTTTGGTAATTTTTTTTAAGGAGAATATTATGTCAAATTTTAATATGGAGCCGATAACTTGTCCAAACTGTAAAACTGAGCAAAAGATTAAAGTTTGGGAAAGTGTAGATATTGCTAAAAGTCCTAAGGAAAAAGCTAAAATAATATCAGGTGAGTTTTTTCAGTTCAAGTGTAAAAAGTGTGATTTTTCAGCACCACTTGCATATAATTGTTTATATAGTGATATTGAAAATAAGATGTTAATTTGGCTTATTCCAGAACTTACTGATGAAGTCAAAGATAAATTAACAACTGCTGAGACTTTAAAAGGTGATAATGAGCATCCAACAAATGATTATATATATAGAATTGTTACAACACCCAATGAACTAAAGGAAAAAATCATGATTAATGATGCTGGTTTAGATGATAGGGTTGTAGAACTTTTAAAGATGGTCTATATGTCACAGCTAACTACTTTGACAGGGGATAAAACTATTGCAGAAGAAGCAATTACAGAAATGTATTTGGATATTCAGGATGAAGATAAGTATTCTTTTGTAATTTTCTTTGAAAAAAGAGAGCCGCTGATGATACCTGTTAATTATGATGTTTACATTAAATTATATGCTGATTTCATTGAAATGATTGAACAGGAACATGAAGAGAAGTTTGTAGAAATAGACTTTGAATGGGCTAAAAAAATGTTTTTTAAAAAAAATGAAAAAAACTGTTGACAACTAAATAAGGATTTGGTATCATAAGTTTTGTCAGTGAGCGGTTGAAAAAAACGAAACGGTTCACAAGTGTGGCGGTGTAGCTTAGTTGGCTAGAGCGTCCGGTTCATACCCGGAAGGTCGGAGGTTCGACTCCTCTCGCCGCTACCATTTTTATTTGGGCGTATAGCTCAGCTGGGAGAGCATCTGCCTTACAAGCAGGGGGTCATAGGTTCGAGCCCTATTACGCCCACCAAACATGCGGTCCGGTAGTTCAGTTGGTTAGAATGCCAGCCTGTCACGCTGGAGGTCGTCGGTTCGAACCCGATCCGGATCGCCAATTTTTTTTTAAATTTAATATGGTGGGAGTAGTCAAGTGGTTAAGACAACGGATTGTGGCTCCGTCATGCGTGGGTTCGAATCCCACCTTTCACCCCATATTAATTTTAAAACTGAATATTTAAATGTTGGGGTATCGCCAAGCGGTAAGGCAACGGATTCTGATTCCGTCATGCGCAGGTTCGAATCCTGCTACCCTAGCCAATATGGCGACATAGCCAAGTGGTAAGGCAGAAGTCTGCAAAACTTTTATTCCCCAGTTCAAATCTGGGTGTCGCCTCCATACAAAGAGTTACTTAAGTAACTCTTTTTTTTATGCAAACGTGTAATTAAAAAGGCTCCGAAATCAATCGGAGCCTAATATTATTCTACTTCACCAACAATTTCGTTTGAATCTTGTTCTTCTAAAAGTTTTTCGTATTCGGCGAAAATAGCATCTTTGATTTTATTTCTTGTTTCGGACTTAAGTGGATGAGCTATGTCTCTAAAGTCACCTTCGCCTACCTTTCTGCTAGGCATAGCAATAAATAATCCGTTTTGTCCATCAATGATCTTGATGTCGTGGACAACAAATTCCTCATCAAATGTCACGGAAACTACAGCTTTCATTTTGCCTTCATTAGTGATTTTGCGTATTCTTACATCTGTGATATTCATTTTGCACTGATCCTCCCTTAACTAATGCATTGATGAAATAGTCCTATATATTTTAATTATACACTTTTTTCAGAATATTTACAATCTAAATATTTTTTTGAAATTTCATCATTGGGAATGATATCTGCATATAAGTTTTTTTCGTCTACATTTCCCATAAAAACTAGTGCTTCATAGTTAGAAATCTTTTTTGTTTCCGGGAATGTTGAAGCGATGGCAACACCAACTCCAGCAACTTCTACGTCAAGTTCTGATAAGAGCTCATATATACCTTTAATGCTACCACCGGCTCTCATAAAATCGTCTATTATAAGTGCTTTTGAACCTGGAATTACAGATTTTTTAGAAACTGACATCTTTTGCATGCGACCTGCAGAACCTGAAAAATAGTTGATGCTTATAGTAGGGCCTTCAGAAATTTTAGGCTCTCTTCTTACTACAACAGTAGGGATATTTAATAGTTTTGCAGTCATAAGAGCTAAAGGTATACCTTTTGTTTCAATTGTAACTACATAATCAGCATTTCTAGATGCAAAGATGTGGGCAAATATACTTGCCATTTCATAAACAAATGATGGTTCAAACATTAAGTCGGACGTGTAGAGGAATCCACCGCCTAGAAATCTAAATTTGTTATTTAACTCTTTGCAAAGCTTTTTTTGTGTTTTGATGCAAAATTCTTTAGTGACAAATGGTACAAATTTTACACCACCTGTTGGTCCAGGTATGGTAATTATGTTACCGAGCTCCATTTCATATAGGGCGTTTCTAACGATATTTATGTCTTCGCTTATTGTGGATTTTGCAGTATTGAATTTTTTACAAAAATCATTGAGTTTGAATATATGATTTGGCTTATCAGTGAACATTTTTACTATTACAGCTATTCTTCCTGCTCGTTTCATCTTTAATCTCCTTAAAAAAATCTATAGATTAATTTTATCAAAAAAGCAGAAAATTCACCACAAAAATACATATATATGTTATAATTTTAACGTGTTTAATAATTGGAGGACTAATATATGTTGAATATAAATAATATAAAAAAAGTACACTTTATAGGAATTGGCGGCATAGGCATGTCAGCTATTGCAGATATACTAATTGCACAAGGATTGAAAGTATCAGGATCAGATATGAATCAAGGTGCTATGGTAGAAAAACTAGCTAATGATGGAGCTGAAATTTATATCGGACATGATGGAGATAATATTAAAGATGTTGACTTAGTTGTGTATACTGCTGCCATTGGTAATGACAATCCTGAATTAGTAAAAGCTAGAGAATTAAATATAAAAACTATTACGCGTGCTCAGATGCTTGGAATTTTAATGGAACAGTGTAAAAATAGTATCGCTGTTGCAGGAACACATGGTAAGACTACTACAACGTCTATGCTTTCTTTGATTTTAAAGGATGCAGATCTTGATCCAACGCTTTTAGTTGGTGGAAATTTAGCTGAATTAAATGGCAATGTAAGAGTTGGAAGTCATGATTATTTCGTAACAGAAGCGTGCGAATATATGGATAGTTTTTTATCTTTAAGACCCAAAATTGAAGTTATTTTAAATATCGATTCAGATCATCTTGACTACTTTAGAGATATTGACCATATTGTTGAAAGTTTTGAAAAGTTTACAAATTTAGTGCCAGAAGATGGTATGATTTTAGCATACAGTGCAAATCCATTTGTTAGAAAAGCTGTTAAAGGATTAAAAAATGTTAAGACATTTGGATTAGATGAGGGTTGTGACTACGCTGCCTTAAATATAGATTTTGACCAAAATGGCTTACCTAGTTATGAACTTTATAATCATGGGAAAAAGCTTTGTGATATATCACTAAATATTCCTGGAGAATATAATATACTTAATTCTCTAGCTGCAGTGGGATGTGCACATATGCTAGGTGTTGATTTAGAAGTTGCTAAAAAAACACTTGAAAATTATAATGGCACTGAGAGAAGATTCGATGTTATGGGTGTAACAAAAAAAGGAGCAAAGGTGATTGATGACTACGCTCATCATCCAACTGAAATTAAAGCTACTTTGAAGGCTGCTCATAATATTGCACATAAAAATTTATGGTGTTTATTTCAGCCACATACATATACTAGAACGATTGCTTTATTTGATCAGTTTGCAGAAGCTTTTGAAGATGCAGATAAGATTGTGCTAGTAGAGATTTATGCGGCAAGAGAAAAGAATATTCATAAGATAAGTTCAGAGTCATTAGTGCCTGCCATTAAAAAGAATTTCCCAGATAAAGAAGTTTGCTTTATTAAAGAATTTGAAGATATTGTCGATTATGTTAGAGAAAATAGTCAGGAAGGCGATTTGATTATAACTATGGGTGCTGGCGATGTATATAAAATAGGTGAAATGATTTTAGAAAAGGACAAGTAAAATGATTGAATTAACTCAAGAAAGAAAAATGGAAATAAATTTAAAACATCAAGAAAATGGTGTTAGATTTATTGACATTAATACAGCTTATATTGATGAAAATGTTAAAATTGGAAAAGGCACAGTAATTTATCCTACAGTTGTTATTGAAGGAAAATGTACAATTGGTGAAAATTGCATTATCGGTATGTGTACACGTATTTGCGATAGTATCATTGGAGATGGTACAGAAATACAAAATTCTGTAATTACTGAAAGTAAAATTGGATCAGAGACTAAAGTAGGGCCATTTGCATATCTAAGACCAAAGAGCAATGTTGGTGACAAGTGCAAGGTTGGTGATTTTGTTGAAATGAAAAATTCAAACTTTGGTAATGGAAGTAAGGCATCACATTTAACTTATATAGGAGATAGTGATGTTGGAGAAGGTGTAAACTTAGGTTGTGGTGTAGTATTTGTAAACTACGATGGTACAAATAAACATAGATCTACAGTTAAGGATGGAGCTTTTATTGGATGTAATTCTAATTTAGTTTCTCCAGTAACAGTAGAGGAGGGAGCTTATATTGCCGCTGGAAGTACGGTAACAAGCGATGTTCCAGAGGAATCATTATATGTTGCAAGAAGCAAAGGAAGAGTTATTGAAGGATGGGTCAAGAAAAGAGGCCTTATTAAAGGTAAGAAGAAGTAAGGAGGAAAAAATGAAAAACAGAGCTTTTGCAGATTACAAATTATTTGCGGGAAATTCACATCGTGAATTAGCTCAAGAAATTGCTGACATTATGGGTAAGCCGCTTGGCGACGCAGAAGTTAAAAAGTTTAGTGACGGTGAAATTTCAGTTTCAATTGGTGAAACAGTTAGAGGGGTTGACGTGTTTATTATTCAGTCAACATGTAATCCAGTAAATGATAATCTAATGGAAACATTAATTATGATTGATGCTATGAAGAGAGCTTCAGCTGGTAGAATTAATGTTGTGCTTCCGTATTATGGATATGCTAGACAGGATAGAAAAGCTAAGGCAAGAGATCCAATCACAGCTAAGCTAGTTGCAAATGTGCTAGTTGCTGCAGGTGCAGATAGAGTTGTTACTATGGATTTACACGCTGCTCAGATTCAGGGATATTTTGATATTCCAGTAGATCATTTATTAGGTATGCCTATTTTAGTTGACTACTATTCAGATAATCATCTTGAAGATCTTGTAATAGTATCTCCAGATCACGGTTCAGTAACAAGAGCTAGAAAGATGGCAGAGCCACTAAATGCTCCTATTGCAATTATTGATAAGAGAAGACCAGAACCAAATAAAAGTGAAATCATGAACATTATCGGTAATATTGAAGGCAAAAACTGCATCGTTGTAGATGATATGATTGATACAGCTGGAACTATTTGTAATGCTGGTAAAGCACTAATGGAGCTAGGGGCTAAAAGTGTAAGAGCATGTGCAACTCATGCAGTGTTATCAGGTCCTGCAATCGAAAGACTTGAAGAATCACCATTTAGCGAAGTAGTACTATTAAATACTATTCCACTAGCAGAAGGAGTTAGCGAAAAGTTCAAGACTCTTTCAGTTGCACCATTATTTGCTGAAACAATAGAACGTATCCATAACAGCGAATCAATTAGTGGATTGTTCAAATAAATTTTAAGGAGAAGCTTAAATTATGTACGTAATTGTTGGACTGGGAAATCCCGGCAAAAAATATGAAAATACAAGACATAATATAGGTTTTATCACTATCGATTACTTAGCAGATGAGTTAGGTATAAAAGTAAATAAGATTAAACATAAAGCTCTGGTTGGAGAAGGTCGTATCTCCAACCAGAAAATTATTTTAGTGAAACCTCAGACATATATGAACTTAAGTGGTGAATCTGTTAGAGAAATTGTTGATTATTATAAAATTGATATGGATGAGCTAATTGTTATTTACGATGATATCGATATTGATAAAGGTGCTGTGCGTATAAGAAAAAAAGGTAGTGCTGGCACCCATAATGGTATGAGATCTATAATTAAACATTTGGGAGATAATAACTTTCCAAGAGTAAGAATAGGCATAGGTAAAAATCCGAAGATTCCTTTGGTTGATTATGTAATAGGAGGATTTACTAAAGAGGAGGTTGAGCCTATGGAAAAGGCTGTCAGTCATGCAGCTAAAGGAGTAATTTCTATAGTTGAGGATGGTCTTGACCTGGCGATGAATAGATACAATGTCAATATATAACATAGCAGGTGTATCAGATAGTAGAACCGCAGCAGCTTGCGGAAAAATAATAAATAATAGAAAGGGCCAGAGTCTTGTGATTGCTTCAAATATGAGCAGAGCACAAAAGTTAGCATCTGACCTTTCTTTTTTCGTGGAAAAAAAGGTATATCTGATGGAATCAGAAGATGATACCTTTACTTTTTATGATGCTAAAAATAGAGACGCATTAGATAAGAGACTGAAGGTTATGAAGGCTCTTTGTATGAATGAGGAATGTGTTATAGTAGTACCGGCCTTTGCTGCTATTAAAAAACTAATTCCTAAAAGTATTTTTTCTAAAAATCATCTCGATTTTAAAGTGGATGAAGAAATAAATTTAGATAAGATACCAGAAAAAATGATTAATATGGGATATGAAAGAGTTGCCATGATATATGGTAAAGGTCAATTTTCTATAAGAGGTAGTATTATAGATATTTACTCCCCATATGATGAAAATACATATAGAATAGAACTATTTGATACAGAAATTGAATCTATCAGAAGTTTTGACGTGGATACTCAAAGATCTATAGAAAAAATAAAAGAAATAAATATTTATCCGGCTAGTTCCATAGTTAAAGATGAGGAAGCCTATAAGAGAGCTGAAACTTTGATTGAAAATAGATACAGCTTTTTAGACGAGAGAAAACATGAGCTTTTAGATCATATTGAAAATATGGATAATATACAGCAGTTAGAATACTATATAGACTATTTCTATGAAAGACCTGAGACTTTGATAGATTATATGAAAGATTCTTTGGTGATAATTGATGATCCAGTTCGCATAGAAGAAAGTGTAGATACTAGGGCTGTAGAATATAATATGGATTTTAAGGAAATGCTTTCAAAGGGTAGAGTCGTAAAAGAGGATTTCGATAATTTTCCTAGTGTAGAAGATTATCAAAAGCTTTATGAAGCAGATGAGGTTTTTTTATGTACTCCTTTTGTAAAACGTGTTAAAGGCGTTTCAAAGTATGATGAAATCTATAATATTAGATCCATGGAGACCTTAGATTTTAATGGTCAAATGGATATTTTTGCAAAGGAAGTTAGAAAATACATCAAGAAGAAATACAAAGTTTTAATAGTTTGCTCAACAAAAGATCGACTTGAAAATGTAAAAGACTTTTTATCTAGAGAAGAACTTATAAATAAGGTTTGGATAAAAGAAGGAACTTTAAGTCGCGGAATGGATTTCCTTGATGAAAATTTTGTTATCATTACAGATAGAGATATTTTTGGATCACAAAAAACTAAGCGTAAAAAGCCTAAAAAGTTTAAAAATGCTAAACCTATAAAAGCTTTTACAGAAATTAAACCTGGAGATTATGTAGTTCATGAAAATCATGGCGTTGGAAAATACTTAGGTATTAAGCAACTTGAACTAAGAGGCATAAAAAAAGACTATATGCATATTAAGTATGCAGGAGATGATGTACTATATGTACCTGTAGAGCAGATGTCTCTAATACAGAAGTATGTAGGATCAGAATCTGTAACTCCTAAAGTATATAAGCTATCAGGAACAGAATGGAAAAAAACTAAGGCTAAAGCCAAAGAGGCTATTGCACAGATGGCAAAAGAGCTAATCGAACTTTCGGCTGCAAGAAAAGCTGATCCAGGTTACGCTTTTTCAGAAGATACAGTTTGGCAAAAAGAGTTTGAAGATAGCTTTCCATATGAAGAAACGCAAGATCAGCTAAGATGTATTGAGGAAATTAAAAGAGATATGGAAAAACCAGAAGCCATGGATAGACTATTATGTGGTGATGTAGGTTATGGAAAGACTGAAGTTGCTGCTAGAGCTATGTTTAAATGTGCAGTGGAAGGTAAACAAGTGGCTGTTTTAGTTCCTACGACCATTCTCGCAAATCAACACTACAATTCTTTAAAAGATAGATTTGAAAAATTCCCGTTTAAGGTTGAAATGTTATCAAGATTTAGAACTCCAGCTCAGCAGAAATTAATAGTTGAAGGAGTGCAAAAGGGTACAATAGATGTTATTATAGGTACTCATAGATTATTATCAGATGATATTAAATTTAAAGATTTGGGGCTTTTAGTAATCGATGAGGAACAACGTTTTGGCGTTGCGCATAAAGAAAAAATTAAGAAACTTCGTCAAAATATAGATGTTTTAACTCTTTCTGCGACTCCAATTCCTAGAACGCTTCATATGTCATTGGTTGGAATTAGAGATATGAGTGTTATTGAAGAACCTCCTTATGAGAGAATTCCTGTGCAAACATATGTTATGGAAGAAGATGATTATATAATTAGAGAAGCGATAGAAAGAGAAGTCGGTAGAGGTGGACAGGTATTTATAATTTATAATAAAGTTAGAGGAATTCAGCGTTTGGCCAATAGGATTCAGAGTCTTGTTCCAGATAAAAGAGTATTAGTTGGGCATGGACAGATGGGAGAGCATCAGCTTGAGGAAGTTATGATGCAATTTATAAACGGTGAAGCTGATGTTTTAATTGCGACAACCATTATTGAAACTGGAATAGACATTCCAAATGCAAATACTGAAATTATTATTGATGCCGATAAATTTGGACTTTCACAGCTCTATCAGTTGAGAGGAAGAGTTGGAAGATCAACTAAACTAGCTTATGCTTATCTTATGCATAAAAAAGAAAAGGTTTTAAATGAAGTTGCAGAAAAAAGATTGAGAGCGATTAAAGAGTTTACGGAGTTTGGAGCTGGATTTAAAATAGCTATGAGAGATCTTGAAATTAGAGGAGCTGGAAATTTACTTGGAACTGAGCAACATGGGCACATGATAAGCATTGGATATGAGCTTTATTGTAAGCTAGTTGATGAGGCTGTAGCGGCACTTAAGGGTAAGATCATCAAAGATGAAAGAGAAGAAGTTACTATTGATGTGAGAGTTGCGGCGTATATTCCGCCTGAATATATATATGATGAAGTTACAAAATTAAATGTTTATAAGCAGATTGCTTCTGTAGAAAATCATCAGGAAGCAAGTGACCTTATTGATGAACTTGAGGATAGATTTGGCAATATGCCTATAGAAGTTAAAAATCTTATTCATGTGGCAGTTATTAGAAGTTATGCAGAGGAACTTTGCATTAGAAAAATACAGGAAAAAGGTAATCAGATTATTTTTACTTATGATAATGGTGGACCAAAGCCAGTGGCTATATATAAAAGGGCTGGAATTGAGGTTTTAGAAGATATTGCTGGTTTTCTTGAAATGTTCTTAAAAAAGAACATTATGACATAATTGTAATTTTTCCTTGACTTATTTGTATGAGTACTATAAAATTACTTAATGCACAACAATAGAAAGTTGAGGTAATTTATGACTAATATAATCGGGCCTATGCTTGTGATTGCAGGGATGATAATAGTATGTACATTTTTGTTAGGATTTGCAGGTATAAATAGGAAAAATGATCAGTCTGATTCAAAAGATGATGAATATAACTAAATATTGTTAATACATTGTATGTAAAAGGTCTCTGGTGCTGCTTTATGCCGCTGGAGGCTTTTTGTTTATTATAAGATATAAAACATAATTAGTATATTTAGAAAAATATCATCACTTAAGCCAATTTAAAATTCGATAGAATATAGTGAAAGGAACATACGGTATCTAAATTGATTACAAAAACGTTAGATTAGGTACTTTTTCCTTGAAATTTCAAGGCTCATAGTATAAAATAGTTTGGTACTAATTGAGAATGAAAGGAATTAATATGTTATTTAATAATATTACTATTTTAGATGAAAATTTTCAGATAAAAGAAAATTGTTATGTTGGGATAGAAAATGAATATATAAAATATATAGGAGATAATAAGCCTTTAGAAGATTTTGGCGAAGAATTTGATGGTAAGGGTAAACTTCTTATGCCTGGTTTTGTAAATAGCCATGCTCATTCGCCGATGACTCTTTTAAGAGGTTATGGTGAAAATATGGCTCTTCAGGATTGGTTATTTAAAAAGATTTTTCCTTTTGAAGACCATTTAACTGGTGAAAGTGTTTACTATGCTACACTTTTAGCTATGGTAGAGTCTCTTAGATTTGGTATAGTATCAAGTTCTGATATGTATTATTTTATGGATGACATGGCTAAGGCAATTATTGACAGTGGTGCAAAAAGCAATATGTCTAGGTCTATATCTCATTTTGATGGCAGTGACTTTATTACATCATACAGAGCTAAGGAAATGATAGAAGCATATGAAAAATATAATGGAGCAAACAATGGTAAAATTATTGTAGATATGAGTTTGCATTCGGAATATACAACTACTCCAATTGCAGTAAAGCAGTTAGCTGAATACACAAGCAAAATAGGCGCAAATATGCAAGTTCATGTATCCGAAACGTTAAGTGAGCACAAAGAGTGTAAACAAAGACATGGTATGACTCCAGTTGAATATTTAAATTATTATGGTCTTTTTGACACGCCAACAACTGCGGCTCATTGTGTGTGGGTTGAGGATGGCGACTATGACATTCTTAGAGAAAAAGGTGTAACGGTAGCATGTAATCCTATTAGCAACTTAAAATTGGCCAGTGGGGTTTGTGATGTTAACCGTATGATGAGGGAAGGTATCAATGTTACTATAGGTACAGATAGTGTTGCAAGTAATAATAGTTTAAACTTTATAGAAGAAATGAAGATGTTTGCAATTGCCCCGAAGATGATGTTTAAGGCTCCAGAAGCAGTAACTCCGCTTGAGGTAATTAAAGCTGCTACAGTTAATGGTGCAAAAGCACAGGGAAGGATGGATTGTGGTCTTCTTAAGGAAGGGTATAGAGCTGATCTTATTCTTTTAGATATTTCAGGAGTTCATATGCATCCTGTTCATAATCTACTTAATAATATTGTATATTCAGCTAGCGGCTCAGATGTCCTTATGACTATAGTAGATGGTGAAATTTTATATAACAATGGTGAATATAAAAATATCGATATAGAAAAAACTATTTTTGAGGTAGAACGAGTAACAAAGGAGATTTTAGCTAAGGTATGAGTAAACAATCGTTAATAAAAGGGACAACTATATTAGCTGTAGCTGGAATAGTTGTTAAATTATTAGGAGCTGTATTTAGATTGCCGCTTGTAAACTGGATTGGTGATACAGGAATGGCAAATTACAGCCCGGCATATTATATTTATGCGTTTTTGGTAATTCTGGCTACATCAGGTCTTCCTGTAGCAATTTCTAAGATGGTATCTGAGAGTATTGCGATAGGGAATCATTATCAGGCTCATAGAGTGTTTAAATTATCAACAAGTTTGATGTTTGGGATGGGGCTTGTATTTTTTATAATCCTATTTTTCTTTGCACCTCAGATTGCTAACCTGATGAATAATCCGGATGCGGCATTAGGTATGAGAGTAATTGCACCATCGCTTTTATTAGTTCCAATAATGGCAGCTTTCAGAGGATATTTCCAAGGTATGCAAAATATGAAGCCAACAGCGATTTCGCAGGTTGTAGAGCAGTTCTTTAGAGTATTTTTAGGACTTGGGGCGGCTTATGTTTTGTTTTTTGTGGTTGGAGATGACTTTATAGAAGGTGTTGACAAATATGTTAGAGGTGCTGCTGGTGCAAACTTTGGTGCTACGGCAGGTTCAATTGGCGGTTTATTGATAATTTTATTTATATATGGACTTGCTAGAAAAGGCATATTAAAAAGAGCAAAAAGAACTGCTAAGATGGGATGTGCTAGCAACAAGAGGATTTTAAAGAGAGTTTTAGTAATTGCAGTACCAATTACTATTGGTGCTGCTATTATGCCTATTTTAAATCTTGTAGATTCAGCGTTGGTAATGAATAGATTAACAGATGCAGCAGGTTTTAGTCATGATGCAGCTCAAAGCTTGTATGGTCAGCTTAGTGGTTTTGTTAGTTCGCTAATTAATATTCCGCAGGTGTTAACTCAGTCAGTAGCAGTTTCACTAGTACCTATTATTGCAGCTAGCAATCGAACAGGAGAAGTCAAACAGCTTCATGACAATGTGAATTTAGGTATTCGTATGTCTGTTATAATAGGTTATCCTTGTGCTATAGGATTAATGGTGCTTGCAGAACCAATTCTATTACTGTTGTATCCAAATCAAGCAGAAAGTGCTTCAAATGCTGCATCAATTTTGATGATTATGGCATTTGGATTAATATTCTTATCAATTACTCAAACTCTTACAGGAGTACTACAGGGTGTTGATAAGCAGATGATACCAGTTAAAAATCTTATGATAGGAATGGTATTTAAGATTGTATTGACATGGATCTTAGTTGGTATTCCATCTATCAATGTAAATGGTGCGGCAGTTGGTACAGTTGTAGCTTATTTAGTAGCTATTACTTTAAATTTAAGAGCTGTTAAGAAATATACAGGTATTCGCATTAATAACAGTTTAACTTTTGTAAGACCTCTTATATCATCTGTTGTAATGGGAGTGATTGTATTTTTGGCATATAAATTATTTATGCTTGCAGGCCACAATAGTATAGCTACACTTTTAAGCGTGGCTGTAGGTGGAGTAGTTTATGTAATCATGATTTTTATAACTAAATCAATTACAAAAGATGAATTATTAATGCTTCCAAAGGGAGATAAAATTGCAAAAATCGTAGGAAAGTTTGTGAAATAATATGGAAAATATGTATAAGGACTTGTTAGTTCAAGCAGCAACGGAAAAGGAAGCTTTTGAAAGACTTATAGGGATTATTAGAGTATTAAGGGAAAAATGTCCTTGGGATAAAAAACAGACGCATGAGTCTCTTAAGACTTGTATGATTGAAGAAGCTTATGAAGTTTGCGATGCGATAGATAAATGTGATGATGAGAATTTATGTGAAGAGCTTGGTGATGTAGCTCTTCAGGTAGTTTTTCATGGTATATTAGGAGAAGAAAGGGATAAGTTTTCTTTAATTGATGTTTTTAACGATGAATGTGAAAAAATGATAAGAAGGCATCCCCATGTTTTTTCAATAAAATCCAATGAAACTGTTGACAAAGTGCTTGAAAAATGGGAAAATATCAAGCGTGAAGAACACAAGTATACAAGCTATACACAAGAGCTTGAATGTGTTGCTAAAAGTTTACCTGCACTTATGAGAAGTTATAAAGTTCAGAAAAAAGCGTCAGGTGTTGGATTTGATTGGAAAGATATAGATGGAGCAGTAGATAAGTTAGACGAGGAACTTCAAGAATTAAAAGAAGCTTATCAAACAAAAGATGAAGAGCATATTTATGAAGAAATCGGAGACTTATTATTTTCTGTTGTAAATGTTTGTAGATTTTTAAAGATAAATCCAGAGTTGGCCCTTAACTCAAGTACTGAAAAATTCATAGATAGATTTGATGGTATTGAGAAAAAAGCTATTGCTAAGGGATTAGATTTAAAAGATATGTCCCTGGATGAGATGGATTCTTTATGGGATGAAGTTAAAGCTGGTAATTAAAACCTAATTATGGTATTAATTTTGTATATAATTATATGAGGAGGAAATATTTATGAATAAGGCAGAACTAATCGCTGCAGTTGCAGAAAAAACAGGATTTACTAAAAAAGATGCTGAAGCTGCAGTAAACGCTACTATGGCTTCTATTGAAGAAACACTTGTAAACGGTGATAGAGTACAGTTAATTGGATTTGGTACTTTTGAAGTACGTCAGAGAAAAGCTAGAACTGGAAGAAACCCAAGAAAACCTGGCGAAACAATTGAAATTGCTGCTTCTAAAGCACCTGTATTCAAGGCTGGTAAGGCTCTTAAGGATGCAGTAAACAAATAAAATTATAAAGACAATTCATCGAAAAGTGTTGTAGTAAAATACAACACTTTTTTAAATGAATTATTTAGGAGAGTGTAAATGCGTATTGATAAGTTTTTAAAAAATTCAAGAATTATTAAAAGGAGATCTGTTGCCAAAGAGGCGTGTGAACAGGAGCGTATAACTGTAAATGGCAAAGTAGCCAAGCCAGGTACAGAAGTTAATCTTGAAGATATTATTGTAGTTCAATTTGGAAATAAAGAAATATCAGTAAAGGTTCTTGATATTAAAGATTCGCAGAGAAAAGAAGATGCGGATAAAATGTATGAAGTGATTGATAATAAATAAAATAAAAGGCAACATCGGATGTGATGTTGCCTTTTGCTTTTTTTATGATAAGTTTGCTTTAACTGATGGTACTTTTGAAATAACGTTATTCCACACAAATGGAATAGTAATACCTTGAACAAATAACATTAATATTGCTTCACTTATACGAGTAGGTAAAATAGCTATAAAGCCCTTACCCATTAAAATGTGTAACCAATATGTGTTTAGACAAAGTGTAATACATGTTAAAACTATAAATGCAGCAAAAAAAGCTCTCTTAATAGTAATATCTTTTTTATAAAGTAGTATTCCATACAAAAGACCAGTTATAAATGCTGATAAAGTGAATCCAGGGAAAAATTGACCTGTAGGAAAAATCATCATTCCAAGCAAATCACCAACAGTGTAACATAAAGCTGCCCAAATAGGACCAAACATAATAGCAGTGATTGCAACAGGTAAAAATCCAAAACCTATGCGTGCAATAGGAAGGTTGATAGATAAAAATCTAGTAAAGATTATTTCTAGTGCAACAAGGAAGGCCATCACTACTAATTGGTAAGTAAAATTGTGTTTTTTTGACATTAAAAAAACCCCTTTCAATATATAGTGTTTACCTACACTGCCAGAAAAGAGCCTATTCTCATATTCTAAGTGTAGTAGCGGACGCAACATTGTATCGTAAGCTTATAGCTTTTCGTCTATAGGCGACATCCCATCCTATAGCACTTAACGCACAATGTTTACTCTACGCAGACACAAGTATATCATCATAATGCAATCTATTCAACATATGATTAAGGTGTATATGTTAACACTAGTAATATGAATTCATTAAATTTAAATTAAAATACCTTCTAAGTGATCGAGTTCATGTTGGCAAATTTGTGCAGTCCAGCCATTAAGATTGATACTTTTTTTATTCCAGTTTATATCAAAGTATTCGACAGTTATATTTTGATATCTAATAGTTTTGCGTACACCGACAAGAGATAAGCAACCTTCCTCGGCTTCGTAAGGAGTATCTTTACTAATAAGTACTGGATTAAACATAATCATATCCACAAATCCCATATTAATTATAATGATGCGTTTTTTTATTCCAATCATATTAGCAGCCATCCCTACACAACTTTCTCGGTGAGCAGCTAAAGTGTCAATTAAATCTTTTGCAATCGGTAAGTCAAGTTTAGTTGCAGGTTCTGACTTTTGATTTAAGAAGAAGACATCTTTTATAATAGGTTTTATCATTTTAACCCTCCTGTATTTGCTTTAATAATAAGTTATTATAATCTAGTGAGGTATAGATTATCAATAGTTGAAAGCATAAGAAATAACTAGCGATATTTAAGTGATTAAAATTAGAAAAGAAATAGTTGACAATACAAGTTAAATTTAGTATACTGAGTAAGTTGTCTTTTGAAGATGATAGAGATTAGATTATTATTAAAAAGATATTGACAAATGCTTTTGGATTTAGTAAACTAATCAAGTTGCTAGTTAGATAGCAAATAGCAGAATTTAAAAATTGTCAAAAAAGTTTGAAAGAACTATTGACAATAAAAAGTAAATCTGC
>CALCFD010000028.1 GCA_937900695.1 uncultured Eubacterium sp.
GCACGGTGGTGTGAGAGGTCGGGAAATTTAGTTAAATTCCCCTCCTACTCGATTTTTTTAGTTTATATAAAATAAGGTATATTTGTTTAAAGTAATAAAATAATCTAATAATTATGTATATTTTTATATTGCCCTATCAATAACCGTATGGTATAATTTTATCAAACGGTATGTAAGTATATAATAATAATCGTAAACGGTAAGGTAAATAAAGTAAGTTAGATAAAATAAGTTGGTTGGAAAAGTAATAAAAGCTCAAGAGGGGGGCAATAAATGCTATAGTAACCTAAACTCTATTGTTAGTATTGAAATTGTGGGCGGTAATTAAATCTCTGCGACTATTTCAAATAATACCGTTAAAGAGCTAGGAATTGAAGAAGGTAAGCTAATTTAAATATTTAATAAAAAGGAGGATTTTTATGAAAAAATTATTAGCGCTATCTTTAACTTTAGTTTTAACTATGAGTATGGTAGTAGGATGTGGCAAAGATAATAAACAAGAAGAAAAAACTTCTGCACAGCTTGAAGGCAAAAGTCTTATGGTTTACTGTGGTGCTGGTATGAAGGAGCCATTCCAGGAAATTGCTGACACATTTAGTAAGGAAACAGGATGTGATGTAAAAGTTACTTATGGTAATGCAGGTCAGATTCAGACTCAGATTAATAGTTCAAAAGAAGGAGATATGTTTATTGCAGGTTCTTCTGAAGAACTTAAGCCTGTAAAAGACTCTGTTAGCAATAGCACAGATTTAGTAAAGCATATTCCTGTAATTGCAGTTCAAAAGGGCAACCCAAAGGGTATTAAAGAAATTAAGGATTTAGCAGGAAATGTTGAAGTTCTTGTTGGTGACCCAAAAGCAACTCCTATTGGAAAAATTGCACATAAGATTTTCGAAAAAGAAGGAATTAAAGATGATGTTAAGATTGCTGCAGCAACACCTACAGCACCTCAGATGGCAACTTCTCTAGCCGCTGGTGAAGCTGATGCAGCTATAGTATGGAAAGAAAATGTAAAAGGTGATGATGTAGAAATTGCAGAAGTTGAAGGCATGGATAAGTATATTAAGACAGTTCCAGCTGCTTCTTTAAAGATAACAAAAGATAAAGATACGCTAAAGGCTTTTGAAGAATTTCTTCAGAGTAAAAAAGCACAGGAAATTTGGACAAAATATGGATATGAATTAGTTTAGACGTATGAAGAAAAATAAATTTCAATTATTTGAATGGTTTGCAATTATAATCTTATTTCTAGTAACTGGATTTATTGTTATTTGTTTAGGCACGTTGATAATAGGGGGATTCTCGGCGTTAAGAGAATCTCTCTTTTCTGAAGAAATAAGATTTTCAATAACTTTAAGTTTGGTAACAGCAACATTGTCAACTCTTATATGTATCTTTTTAGCCATTCCTTGTTCATATATATTAGCACGTAAGGATTTTATCGGTAAAAAATATGTTGCAACAATATTATCAGTACCTCTTTCATTGCCATACATAGTTTTAGGTTTAGCATTGCTTATTGTTTTCTCTTCTGAAATCGGTCATATATTAAAGGATTTGGGTTTTAAAGTGGTATTTGATACAACAGGTATAGTGTTTGCTCAAATTATTGTAAATTTGCCTTTTGTGATAAAATTAATAACAGAAGCATTTTGTCAAATCGATCCTAAGTTAGAATTTATGGCAGAAACCCTTGGTGCAAATAGCTGGAAACGTTTTACTACTATTACATTGGGGCTTTCAAAGAAGTCTATTATATCAACAGGGATGTTAGCTTGGTCAAGAGGATTAGGTGAATTTGGTGCAACATTGATGCTTGTAGGAGTTACACGTATGGTTACAGAAACATTGCCGGGAAGTATTTTCTTAAATATTTCTATAGGAGATAACGATATGGCTATGGCATCGGCAACTATTTTAATCGTCATTGCGATGACAACTTTGGTTGTTACTGATGCTATAAATAATAAAGCTTTTACAATAAGGAGGAGAAGATGAAGAATATCATAGATGTACGTGATTATTCTATGGATCGTAAAGGATTTTCTCTTAAATCCATTAGTTTTTCTGTCGCAAAAGGTGAAAGTTTTGCTATACTAGGTCAAACTGGATCTGGGAAAACAATGCTACTTGAATCTATTGCTGGCTACTATAAGGATGGTCATGGAGATATCCTTATAAATGGATATCCTGTAAATGCTGTACCTACAGAAAATAGACATATTGGGTTTGTATATCAAGATTATTATTTGTTTCCACATATAACAGTATTTAAAAATATTGCGTATGGACTTAATATGCAAAAAAAGTCTAAAGAATTTATAAAGGAAGCTGTTGAGAAAATTGCTGAGACTTTTTCAATAAGTCATATACTTAATGAATATCCTGGTACTTTAAGTGGTGGAGAAAAGCAACGTACTGCTATGGCACGTGCTCTTGTTACAAAACCGGATATTCTTTTACTAGATGAGCCTTTTAGTGCTTTAGATCCTAATACTAAAAAAAAGCTATATAAAGAATTCGAAAAGATACGAAACGAATATAAATGTCCTATATTGTTTGTTACACATGATTTTGAAGAAGCGAGACTTTTGGCAGATCGTATTGGTATAATGCATGATGGTAGGCTTTGTGCAATAAGAACTCCTGATACTTTATTTATGCCTTATGAAGATGATAGAGTATCGGAATTTCTTGGAATTTAAGGAGGAAAATATGAATCAAAAAGAATTATTTGATTTTCTTAAGTTACAGTTTAAAAATATACTTGAGGCTAATAACTTAAGCTCAGATGAAGTAGTGATAAAATCAAAGGCCTTAACTCCAGAAGAAGCTATAGGTAAACCAGGACGCAAGGATTATCCTATACTTACAGGCAAGGAAATAATGTTAGAGGCAGATTTTCGTGGAGCAAAAGGTCAGGCATTTACAGATGCTCCAGCAGAATTTCAGGGAACAATGGATAAGATTTTAGCTCTTGATTTAAATGAAGATCAGCATGCTAGAGGTTTGTTTATTGCGGCTTTAAATGCGGTAACAAGACATTTAGGACTTTCTGATAAGACTATTCACTGTAAAAATGATGAACCGGAAGAATGTGCCCAAAAGGCTCTTGAATTTATTGAGGAAAAATATGGAAATGTAAAAATTGCTTTAGTTGGATATCAGCCTTCGTTACTTGAAAATTTATCTAAAAACTTTCAAGTTCGTGTTCTAGATTTAAATCCACAAAATGTCGGTAGTGAAAGGTATGGAGTTATTGTAGAGCATGGAATTGATGATTTTGAAGAGGTAGTATTAAACTGGGCTGATTTAGTACTATGTACAGGCAGCACTTTATCTAATGGAACTATAACAAATTTCTTGGATTTAGAAAAAGAGGTATTATTTTTTGGTACTACATTGGCAGGAGCAGCCGACTTATTAGGTTGTAAGAGAATGTGTTTTCTTGCAAAATAAAAGGAGAGATAATTATGAGAAAAAAACTTGATGTTACAGTTGGGATTTTTCCAATGCCTGTTTTAATGGTTGCAACATACAATGAAGATGGTAGTATCAATGTGATGAATGCAGCTTGGGGAACTATGCAATCCATGGATAAAGTTGCCTTAAATATTCTTAAGTCTCGTAAAACTGTTGAAAATATTAAAAAACGTGGCGCATTTACTGTAAGTATTGCTGACGCTTCTCATATTACAGAAGCTGATTATTTTGGTGTAGAATCAGGAAACAGAGTTTCTGATAAATTTGCACGTAGTGGACTAACTGCTTCAAAAGCAGAAATGGTAGATGCACCTGTTATAAATGAATTTCCAATTTGCTTAGAATGTCAGTTTATTCAGTATCAATCTAATGATAGTGAATATGGATGTGGAGTAATAGGCAAAGTTGTAAATGTAACTGCTGATGAAAAGGTTATAGAAAATGGAAAAATTAATATGTCACTAGTTGAGGCTATTGCATATGATCCTTACACAAATGGTTACTACAAAGTAACAGAACGTATTGGAGAAGCTTTTAAAGATGGTATAAAACTTAAATAGTAAATAAAAATCAGGAACATTGTTTAGATGCAAATGCTCCTGATTTTTTTGTAACTATTTTTGGAGTAAATTATTTTTTACAATATATTGGGCTGCTAGAATTTCTTTATTTAGTACTTCTCTTAGTACTTTGATATTGAATTTACTATCATCACCTTTTTCCATAAAATCTTCAGCTATAAATGCTACAAGAGTAGTAGAGTCTATTTTTTTGTTAAAGCTTGCTATCTTGTTTTTTATAACTTCCATATTTGGAATACCGACAGGATTAACAATTTTAAATGGATGTTTGTGAAGATTGATTTGACTATCTAAAACTTTTAACTTAAGTTCATCATGAAGTGTCTTATGAGTATATATTTCACGACCATCAACTCTAAAGATATCAGCTGTAGCCTCAGCGCTAATAAGTTCATAAGGACTAAAATGATTTTTCTTAAAAGAGTACTTTTTACCATCGATTTTGCCAAAAGCACGAAGACCGTCTAAATATCCGTAGCGTAAGTTGTCGATTGCTACATCCGGATTAAATGAAAGAAAGTTGCCTAGGTCAAAACTACAAGTAATATGTTTAAAATCGCTATAATCTTCAACTAACTTTAGTTCATCTTCATTTACTATGCCTACAGCTTGTAAGTCTACAGCGATTATACGCTCAGCACCTTTTTCGATAGCCATTCCTATAGGCATGTTATCGCTATATCCGCCGTCAATATATTTTTTACCATCGATTTCACAGATTTCAGCAGCCGGAAAACAAGAGGCACTAGCGACAATAAACTGATGAAGTCTATTTATAGGAATGTCTTTTGTGTATAGTTTAACTGGTTTTAGTTGCGGAAGCATGCAGGTTACCAGTCCATATTCTATTTTGGATTTTCTAAATTTACGTTCGTCTATGTATTTGTCTAGTAGCTTAAGCATACCACTACTACCGGCACCACCGTTAGTTAAAATTTCTTTTGCAAATCCATAGGCTTCTTCCATAGGTATTCCAAAGAGATTACTTTTTACTTTATCTAGATTTTCATTATCTTCTGAAATATCGAAGATTTCTTCAGTTTCAAGTTCACTCCATAGTCTTTCGGCGTTTTGAAAATCACCTAAAGTTACCATAGCAGCATTAACTGCTCCAACAGAAGTGCCTAAAGCTATATCTATTTTTATATTCATTTCTCGAAGAGCTTTCCAAACACCTACTTGGTAGCTACCACGACTACCACCACCACTTAAAACAAGAGCAGTTTTAGGATTTTTTCTAAAAGGCATACTGTACCTCAACTTTCTTACTTTTCTACAAATATATATTTATTACAGTTTAACATATATTATACTTTTTTTATGAGGGTTTATATAGATTTATACTATTAAATTTAAGTATATATAATTATGATTATAAAAATAGATAGCAAATAACATCTTTTTTTAGTAATGTGTTATAATGTAATATGCTTAATTAGAAACTTTTATAAGTGAAGGAGGTGCTACTTATGATAGATAAATTAAAGGAAATACTTGATAAAAGCGAAAAAATAGTATTTTTTGGTGGTGCTGGGGTTTCAACAGAAAGTAATATTCCGGATTTTAGATCGGAGGCAGGACTATACAGTGCTCAAAAGGCTTATGGCAGATCACCAGAAGAGATGTTGTCACATACATTTTTTATGAACAACACAGAAACATTTTATGACTACTATAAAAGCAACTTGATCTATAAAGATGCTCAGCCTAATAATGCCCATAAGGCTCTTGCCAAATTAGAAGAGCAAGGTAAGCTTACTGCTGTAGTAACCCAAAATATAGATGGACTTCATCAGTTAGCTGGAAGTAAAACAGTTTATGAACTTCACGGATCAGTTTTAAAAAATACATGTATGAAGTGTGGTAAAAATTTTGATTTAGACTATATGCTAGATGAGTCAAACTGTGAAAACAGGGTGCCAAAGTGCGATAAATGCGGAGGTATTGTTAAGCCAGATGTGGTTTTATATGAAGAAGCTTTAGACGAATCTCAGATTATGGGAGCTGTAAATGCAATTGCTCAAGCGGATACACTGATTGTAGGTGGCACATCTTTAGTTGTTTACCCTGCAGCTGGTCTAATCCAGTACTTTAGAGGAAAAAATCTTGTTCTTATCAATAAGTCTAAGACTCAATATGACAGTCAAGCTGATTTAGTGATTAATGATGCTATAGGAAAAGTTTTAGGCGAAGCGGTAGGACTTAAATAAAGTAAAAGGAGACGATGGATGAACATATTAATTGCAAATGATGATGGTATTAGGGCCGAAGGTCTTATTGAACTTGTTAAAGCTCTCTCGACAGAGGCGGATATTTATGTGGTTGCGCCAGACTCACAGAGAAGTGGAGCAAGTCATAGCATCACTATGAATACTAAGTTATATTTTGAAGAACAAAAGGTTGAAGGGGCTAAAAAAGCTTATTCTTTTACAGGCACTCCAGCTGATTGTGTAAAGATGGGGATTGCTTTATTTGAAAGAGAAGGAATAAATATAGATTGCGTTTTCTCAGGAATAAATCATGGCGGCAATCTTGGAACTGATACCCTTTATAGTGGAACTGTGGGTGCTGCAAGAGAGGGATTTATTAATAGTAAAATTTCAGTCGCTGTTTCAGTAAATAGTCATGATCCGAAATCTGGATTTGATTATGCCTGTGACTTGGCAGTGAAAACACTAAAAAGAATTAAGGAAAACAGGGACAAAGTTACCCCGTGTGTTTTAAATCTTAATGTACCTAATTTACCAAATGAAGAAATTAAAGGTTTAAAAATTACAAAACTGGGCATAAGAGACTACGACAATTGGTTTGAACCGGTTAACTGTGATGATGGTAGGATTGAGATTTGCTATGGTGGAGAACCGATATCTTTTGATGAAACAGAGTCAAATACAGATTTTATGGCAGATGTTATTGCTATGGATTTAGGTTATGCAACTATAACACCATTAAAGAGTGATTTAACATATAGCAAAATATTAGAGGAAAATATTTGGGGGATTTATGATGAATAAACTATTGTTAAATAGAGAAGATGCTATTGCAGTTTATGTTGACTTTCAGACTTGTCTTATTGATGCCGTATATCAAGCAGATATGCTAAAAGATAAAGTTGTTCGCATGGCAAAATGCTTAAGAGAAATGCAAGTCCCATTTTTAGTTAGTCAGCAGTATACAAAGGGGCTTGGCGATACTCACCAGGACATCAAGGCATCTATCGGTGATTTTGAACATGTTGAGAAGATGACTTTTAGCTGTGTAAAGGATCCAGTTTTTATGAAAAGATTAAAAGCTTCGGGTAAAAAGACAGTGATTATTTGCGGTATTGAGTCACATATTTGCGTTATGCAGACGGCTCTTGAGCTTAAGGAGCTTGGTTATGATGTTTGGCTAATTGCTGATTGCTGCTCGTCTAGAACAGCTATGGATAAGGAATATGCTATTAAGAGAATGATACATAGTGGTATAAATGTTACTACTTATGAATCAGCTATATATGAAATGTTGGAAACTGCTAAAGCAAAAGAATTTAAGGCAGTATCAGGAATTGTGAAGTAAGGAATTATGGGAATTTTTAAAAACAAAGTAAGATTAGAAGATAGAGAATTATTACAAGAATATTTTATGGGATATAGATATTGTACATCTGGATTGTCATTTTCCTCTCTTTATATGTGGAGAGATATTAATGACTTCACTTGGGAAATCATAGGAGACTATTTATGTATAGTTGGTATGAGTCATCTAGAACTTGAAGATGGAATTATCTTACCATTTATGGAAATGCCATTGACTAAAACAGGTTACTATGAGCCAGAAAAACTAAGATATAGTATTTTAAAAGCAAAGGAAAAAATTGAAGAAGCAGGTTATCCATTTAGCTTGCGATTAGTGCCATTTCCATTAACAGAAGAACTTGAAAAAGCTTTTCCGGGAGAACTTAAAATTGTAGACGATAGACCTAACTTTGATTATTTATATGAAAAAAATGATTTAATTGAGCTTAAAGGTAGAAGTTTACACAAGAAAAAAAATCATATGAATTATTTTCTAAAAAATTATGAGTATGAATACAGAGAAATGACATCTGATATGGCAGATGATGCTATGGAATTTATTGCAGAATTTAATGCTAAGAAAAATATTCCTCCTCATGAAATGGAACTTTTAAAAATGGAAGAACGTGCGATGAAAGACGTTTTTGAAAATATAGAGGCTGCAAAGTACACTGCAGGAGCTATATATATGAATGGTAAAATCGAGGCACTAAGTGTTGGTGGTATCATAAATAGCAATACAATGGGTGTACATATTGAGAAGGCTAATACTGACTACAGAGGTCTTTATCAAATTATTAACATGGAGTTTTGTAAACATTTACCAAAATCGATTAAGTATGTAAATAGAGAAGAAGACATGGGACTACCTGGCTTGCGTAAGGCAAAACTTAGTTATAAACCTATCAAACTAGTGGAAAAATATATAGCAACATTTAAAAAATAGAGCCATTTTTCTAAATTGCTAGTGCTAAAAGATGTTTTTTTATACGAACAATTGAAAATTTGAAAAGATGATTAAAGGGTTGAAAGGTTGAAATTTCAATCCTTTTTTTATTATAAGAAAAATGCGTTTTCAGAAAATTTATAAAGTTGTTATTTTTTTAACAAAAAGCACTTGAATATGTTTAAAGAGGGTGTTACTATAAAAATAAGAAGAGGAACAAAAAATTAAATATTTCATATTTAAGACAAACTATCATTCAAGATTAGAATAATTTAGGAGGACTAAAACAATGAGAGACGTAGTAATCGTAAGTGCAGTTAGAACAGCAATCGGTAGCTTCGGTGGAACATTGAAGAACACACCAGCTAAGACTTTAGGCGCAGTTTCAATTAAAGCGGCTCTAGAAAGAGCTGGAGTAGCCGGCGATCAGGTAGATGAAGTTATCATGGGATGTGTTTTGCAAGGTGGATTAGGACAGAACGTAGCAAGACAAATGATGATTGAAGCTGGACTTCCTATCGAAGTACCTGCAATGACTATCAACAAAGTTTGTGGTTCTGGTCTTAGAGCAGTAGAACTTGCAGCACAGATAATTAAGGCTGGAGATGCTGATATTATCGTAGCAGGTGGAGCTGAAAACATGTCTATGGCAGGTTTTGTAGATAATAAGAGCAGATGGGGAGCTCGTATGGGCAACTATCCTCTAGTAGATATGATGGTAAATGATGGCCTTACTGATGCTTTTAGTGGTGTACATATGGGTATAACAGCTGAAAACATTTGTGAACAGTGGGGACTAACAAGAGAAGAACTAGATGCTTTTGCAGCTAACTCACAGCAGAAGGCAGAAGTAGCAGTTAAGTCAGGAAGATTTAAGGAAGAAATCGTACCTATTGAAATCCCTCAGAGGAAGGGAGATCCAATAGTATTTGATACAGATGAATTCCCTAAATTCGGAACTACTGCAGAAGGTTTAGTTAAACTAAAACCAGCTTTCAAAAAAGATGGTATGGTTACAGCAGCTAACGCATCAGGTATCAATGATTCAGGTGCAGCAGTAGTTGTAATGTCAAAGGAAAAAGCGGAAGAACTAGGAATTAAGCCTCTAGCAACAATCAAGGCTTATGCTTCAGCAGGGGTTGATCCTCAGATTATGGGATATGGTCCAGTTCCAGCAACAAGAAAAGCTTTAGAAAAAGCAGGTTGGAATTTGGAAGATTTAGATCTTATCGAAGCTAATGAAGCTTTTGCAGCTCAGTCACTAGCAGTAGGTAAAGATCTTGGATTTAACACAGACATATTAAATGTAAATGGCGGTGCTATTGCACTTGGACATCCAATCGGTGCTTCAGGTTGCAGAATCCTAGTAACACTACTACATGAAATGGAAAAGAGAGACGCTAAAAAAGGTTTAGCAACTCTATGTATCGGTGGTGGACAGGGTACAGCACTAGTTGTAGAAAGATAGTCCTTCAGACTCAAATATTCTAAACAAAGGGGCTATATGTTATAAACTATAGCCCCAAAATAATTGTTTTCACTATTTGTTAGTTAAATGCTTATGTTAGATATATTATTATTTGTACGAGCACTCTCATTAGCTGTGAGAGTGTTTTTATTTGCGCAGATTTTTTAGGGTTGAACCATGCTTAAAACATGCTGATAGTAAAAACATAATTATGCTTGGCAATAATATTTCAATTCCATTACTTTTTAAAATTCTAACAAATGGCCAAGAATTTAATCCGTAATTAAAAAAGCAATCGTAAATAAGGTTAATGATAAATAATATCATAAAAATACTTCCTAAAATAAAGAATACTTTTTGCCAGTTTATTTTTGCTTTAGTTCCTTTAGTAATTCTATATATAAGTTTATATGAAAGATATATAATAAAACCTAAAAAAATGAAAATAATACTGCGGGTTACTAAGTTAAATAATATTTCAGATTGAAAATTGATTTGTAGCATTTTAAAAATCCTTTCTTTTCTTATATAAACAATATTAAAAATTCCATAATAAATATTCGCTATAAATAGTTTCCTTCTTTCTTATATCGAGCTTATTATTAATAAGATTTAGTACATGTTTATTTTACAAATAGGATTATGTATTTGCAATAGGTGAAATTCTAAAGAAATCTTAAGAATTTTAGGGGTTGACAAAATATTGCATAGAAATAAAAGGCATAAATTCTTGATAATTATTTCTACAAAGTGAATAAGTATTACTAGCTAGCATGGGCCTCTCAAAAAAATGTTGATTTCAGCACACTTTATTATCGTGCTCCAAAAAAACAAAAAAATTTAAGTTGACAATTATTTTTATAGTGATATACTAATCTCATTCGAATATTTAGTTAGGCTATCTAACTAAATTTGTTAAGAGATCTTTTAAAGGATGTGTAAAAAATGATGAATAGTTTTTCAAAGAAACTAAATGACCTATTGGTCGACACTTATAGACAGATAACAAAAATAGAAGAACAGGCTATAAGGCAGGATAGCAAGCTAGATCTTAGCATAAACGAAATGCATATGCTTGAGTCAGTAGCAAAAGTAGAAGATGGATGTACCATTAGCTTCATTGCACAGGACCAAGAAATAACATTGCCGTCAGTGACAGTAGCCATTAATAAGCTAGTTAAAAAAGGCTATGTAGAAAAAGCTAGAGCAAAAGACGATGGAAGACAAGTGGTGGTAAAGCTAACTAAGCAGGGCCGCAAAGTAAATGCAGGGCACCAGTACTTTCATGAAAACATGGTAAGAAATATCGTTAAGGAATTTGACGAAGAAGAAAGAGAAGCGCTAGTAAAGGGCATTGATAAGTTAAATAAGTTCTTAAAGCAAAAATTGCAGTCTGAGTCAAAAAAGAAACATCTGTCAGAGGAGGAGGGCGAATAATAGTGAGCTTTTCAATTTATGGAACAGGATCTGCTTTAGGATCATTGACAAAGACTAATAAGGACTTGGAAGCTTTTTTAGATACTAGCGATCAGTGGATAAAATCTAAGACAGGTATTGAAGAAAGAAGATTGTTAGGTGAAGGAGAAACGCTTATTGACTTAGCGGTTCTAGCATCCAAAAGGGCAATGGAAATGGCAGACATTACGTCAGATCAGCTAGACCTTATAGTTTGTGCGACGGTAACATCAGAATATAAAACACCGTCATTAGGATGTATAGTGCAAAGAGAGATAAAAGCCACATGTCCAGCATTTGACATTAGTGCAGGGTGCACAGGCTTTGTGTATGGTCTTGATATAGCAGATGCATACTTTCATAGAAATGAAGATAGTAAGATTTTGGTTATTGGAGCTGATGCAGTATCAAGAATCGTAGATTGGACAGATAGAAAAACAGCAGTACTTTTTGGAGATGGCGCAGGAGCATGCATTTTAGGAAAAGGCGATGGCCTAAAAGCTATTACAAGTCACGCGAGAGGAAATATAAATTACCTTTATGATTTAGATGAAGATGGAGAGTTTCTAAAGATGGAAGGCCAAAAGGTATTTCAGTTTGCAGTGACAGCTATGATGCGAGATATAAAAAAAGTATTAAAAGAAGCAGAAATGGATTCAGAAGATATAGATTTTTATCTACCACATCAGGCCAATATGCGAATTATAGACTTTGCAATATCAAGACTTAATGTAGCAAAAGAAAAGTTTTTAATAAACATCGATAAAACAGGAAACACTTCAGCTGCTACAGTGCCGGTGCTTTTAGATGAAAATGTAAGAAGTGGAAAAATAAAAAAAGGAGATATGCTTCTTCTTTCATCATTTGGAGCAGGCTTAACATCGGCAGCAGCAATTGTAAAATATTAAGTTATAAAGAAAAGATAAGGAGAAAATAAAATGACAGTATTTGAAAGAGTAGTAAACGTATTAGTTGACACAAAGGATTGCGAAAGAGAATCAATAAAATTAGAAAGTACATGGAAAGAATTAGAACTAGATTCATTAGATGCAGTAGAAGTAGTTATGAATTTAGAAGATGAATTTGGAATTGAGTTAGAAATGGATGAGTCATTTAAGTGTATTGGCGATGTAGTTGCTGTAATTGAACAGAGACTAGCATAAGCTTTAAGGAGAAGTAAGATGATTAAGACACCTATATGTGAATTGGTTGGAATAGAGTATCCCGTATTTCAGGGTGGTATGGCATGGATTGCAGATGCGAAGCTGGCTGCAGCTGTATCAAATGCAGGAGGTCTTGGAATTATCTCAGCAATGAATGCTGATGGAGATTGGCTTAGAGAAGAAATAAGGAAGGCTAAAAGTATGACAGATAAGCCATTTGGTGTAAATATTATGCTTATGAGTCCTCATGTTGAACAAGTAGCTAAGATTGTAATAGAGGAAAATGTTGCAGTTGTTACTACTGGAGCTGGAAATCCATCAAAATATATAAAGCAATGGAAAGAAGCAGGCATAAAGGTTATACCTGTTGTACCTTCTATTGCTATAGCAAAGCTAGTAACAAGAGCTGGAGCTGATGCTGTGATTGCAGAGGGAGGCGAATCTGGAGGTCATGTAGGTGAACTTACAACTATGGCATTAGTTCCTCAAATTTGTGATGTAGTAGATGTACCAGTTATAGCAGCAGGCGGTATCGCAGATGGCAGAGGAATGGCAGCATCATTTATGCTAGGTGCTGTAGGAGTACAGATGGGTACTAGATTTTTAGTGGCTGAGGAGTGCAGTGTATCTAAAGAGTATAAAGAAAAAATTCTTAAGGCAAAGGATATCGATACTATGGTTACAGGTAAGAGATTAGGTCACCCTGTGAGACTTCTTAAAAACCCATTTGCTAGAGAATTTAGAAAAATGGAATATAACAGTAACATAACTGATGAAGAAATTGAGGCATTTGGTGCAGGCAGTTTGTATAGGGCTGCTAAAGAAGGAGATGTCAAAAATGGTAGCTTTATGTCAGGTCAGATTGCTGCATTAGTTAAAAAGGAAGAGCCGGCAGCAGAAATTATAAAGGATGTATGCCAAGGAGCAGAAAAAATTCTTGCTGGAGGTATGAAATGGGTAAAATAGCGTTTGTATTTTCAGGTCAAGGTGCTCAGTATCCAGGTATGGGTAAAGAGATATATGAAATTTCTAATGGGGCCAAAGCTATCTTTGAAACGGTAGATTCTATAAGACCTAATACTTCAGAGCTTTGTTTTGAAGGTGAAGGGGAACAATTAAATAAAACCATAAATACTCAACCTTGCGTATTTACTGTAGATTTAGCATGTGCGGAGGCACTTTTAGAGATAGGGATTAAGCCAGATGCAATTGCTGGCTTTTCCCTTGGGGAAATTGCAGCTATTACTTTTGCTGGCATCTTATCATTAAATGATGGTACAAAGTTAGTTTCAAAAAGAGCGGAGCTTATGAGCAAAGCGTCTAGGGACGTTGAAGGTGCCATGGTTGCAGTGATGAAGATGGAACCTGAAAAAGTAAAAGCTTTAGCTGATGAAATGGGAGTATATGCCGTAAATTTCAATAGCCAGATGCAAACTGCAGTAGCAGGAGAAAAGGCTAAAATCAAAGAATTTACAAAAGCTATAAAAGGAGAAAAAGCCATTGCAGTGCCAATAAAAGTATCTGGGGCATTCCATACTCCATATATGAAATCAGCAACAGAAGGAATTAAAGAGGAACTTTTAAATTTGGAGGTTAAAAAGCCTAAGATAGATGTTTACAGCAACATAACAGGAAAGCTTTATCCAAATGAAAAGGATAAGATAATTGATGCTATTTCAAATCAAGCATCAAGTCCGGTAATGTGGCATCAGACTATTTTAAATATGGTTTCAGATGGATATGATGAATTTTATGAAGTTGGACCGGGCAATACCCTTACAAATTTAATTAAAAAGATTGCCCCAAAAGCAAAGGTATTAAGTATAGAAAAGAAAGAAGACATAGAAAATGTTAAAAAATAAAGTTGCAATAGTAACTGGAGGCTCAAGAGGAATAGGTAAGGCTATTGCTCTTGAGCTAGCCAGAGAAGGTGCAGATATAGCAGTTATATATAATGGCAATAAAAAAAGTGCAGAAGAGGTTTGCCAGGAAATTTCAAAGCTAGGGCAGAAAGCTTTAGCTTATCAGTGTGATGTTAGTGATTTTGATAAGGTAGGAGAAACGATAACTGAAATCAAAAACACTCTTGGCATACCAGAAATATTAGTAAATAATGCTGGGATTACTAAAGATGGATTAATTTTCATGCTTAAAGAAGATGATTTTGATGCGGTTATAAGTACAAACCTAAAAGGTACATTTAATATGATTAAGCATGTATCTAAGTTGATGATGAAAAATAAAAAGGGGTCAATTGTTAATATTTCATCGGTTTCAGGTATGATGGGAAATCCAGGCCAAGCTAATTATGCTTCAGCTAAAGCAGGCGTAATTGGTTTAACTAAGACTATAGCAAAGGAGCTTGCTCCAAAGGGGATTAGATGTAACGCTATAGCACCGGGATTTGTTGAGACAGATATGACAGAAAAGCTTTCAGAAGAGATTAAATGTGGTGTTGAAAAATCGGTTCCTATGAGAAGAATGGCTAAGCCAGAAGATATCGCTTATGCGACAGGTTTTTTGGCATCTTCTAAGGCAGAATATATTACAGGAGAAATAATAAAGGTCGATGGAGGCCTATACATTTAGAGGAAAAGTTATATGAGAAGAGTAGTTGTAACTGGTATAGGAGCAGTATCCCCTATAGGAAATACTGCATCAGCTATGTGGCAGAGCATGAAGGAAGGCAAAAATGGTATTGATAAAATCAGCCATTTTGATACTTCGGATTATAAAGTTAAGGTGGCAGCAGAAGTAAAGGATTTTGATCCATTGCTACAGATTGATGGCATTAAGAAAAGTGAACTAGGAAGAATGGATTTGTTTTGTCACTATGCTCTTGCTGCGGCTTGTGAGGCGTTAGCTGATAGTGGTCTTAATAAAGAAAATATTGAATCGGAAAGATTTGGAGTTTATGTAGGATCTGGTACAGGAGGCATGGTGACATTTGCAGAGGAATACGAAAAGCTTATGACTCGTGGACCAAGAAAAATATCTCCATTTTTTATACCTAAGATGATTGGTAATATGGCAGCTGGACAGATTGCGGTTAAGTTTGGTTGTAATGGGGCAACTCTGCCGGTAGTTACAGCTTGTGCTACATCAACTAATGCTATTGGAGAAGCATATAGAGCCATAAAGGATGGTTATGCTGATGGTATTATTGCTGGTGGTGCAGAGGCAGCTATAGTACCATTGGCAGTGGCTGGTTTTACTAGCTGTCAGGCTCTTACAGAAACAGAGGAGATAGATGGTGCATCTATACCATTTGATAAAAGAAGAAGTGGATTTGTTATGGGAGAGGGGGCAGGTATTTTGATACTTGAGGAATATGACCATGCAATTAAAAGAAATGCACATATTTATGCCGAGGTAGCAGGTTATGCCAATACATGTGACGGACATCACATGACAGCTCCAGATCCAGAGGCAAAACATTCTGCAAGAGCAATAAAAGAGGCCATTACTCAGGCAGGATTTTTTGAGGAAAATATTAATCCAAACACTGTATATATTAATGCTCATGGAACTAGTACGCCTCTTAATGATAAAACAGAGACTCTTGCTATTAAAAAGGTTTTTGGCGAAGATGCATACAAGCTTCACATTAGCTCAACTAAGTCTATGACTGGTCATATGCTTGGAGCTGCAGGCGCTGTTGAGGCGATAGCTGCTATTAAGGCAATAGATGAAAATATAGTGCCACCTACAATTAATTTTAAAGAGAGAGATGAACAGTGTGATTTAAATATTACACCTAATGTAGCAGTTGAAACAAATATTACTATGAGTGTATCTACTTCTTTAGGCTTTGGCGGACACAATGGATGTTTAGTTTTTAAAGAAATTTAATTATAGGTGAATGTTATGGATATGAAAGAAATTAAAGAGCTAGTGAGTATTTTAGAAAAGTCTACATTGACTACACTTGAGATAAGTGAAAATGGCAAAACTATTAAGTTAGGGAAATATGCACCATGTACTGATAATACAGTTGCTATGCCAACGATGGTTACAAAGGCGTCTAATGATGTGTTAGAATCTGTTGATTTAATGGAAGATAAGCATGAGAAACCATCTGGATTTGTAGTTAGTTCTCCGATGGTTGGAGTTTATTATAGCAAGCCTTCTCCTGATGCGGAACCTTTTGTAAAGGTTGGAGATAAAGTAAAAAAAGGTCAGACTCTTTGTATTATTGAGGCTATGAAGCTTATGAATGAAATTGTAGCAGAAGAAGATGGAGAAGTGGTATGCATTTATCCATCAGATGGTGATTTAGTAGAATATGGACAAGAACTTATTGTAATAGGTGATTAGGATGAATAAAGAAGAAATAATGAAAATTATACCTCATAGGAACTCGATGCTTTTAATTGAAGATGTTGTTGCAGAAGATGGTGTGGCGATTGGACATTATGAGGTTAAAGGAGACGAATGGTTTTTAGATGGACATTTTCCAGGAAATCCAGTTGTTCCAGGCGTAATTTTATGCGAGATGATGGCACAAACTTGTTGTATTTTGCTAGCAGATAAAAATATCAATGATGATAATATAACACCGTATTTTACAGGTCTTGATAAGGTGAGATTTAAAAATCAAGTTAAGCCTGGTGATAAGATAGAATTTGAATGCGAGATAAATAAAGCAAAAGCTCCATTTTATTTTGCACAAGGAAAGGGTAGCGTAAATGGAAAAGTCTGTGTTACAGGAGAGTTTTCATTTGCACTTTTGGGGTAAATAATTATGTTTTCCAAAATTTTGATTGCAAATAGAGGAGAAATAGCTGTAAGAATTATACGAGCTTGTAAAGAAATGGGTATAAGCACGGTAGCAGTTTACTCTGAAGCTGATAAAGAAGCTCTTCATGTGAGCATGGCAGATGAAAGTATATGTATAGGTGCAAGTGCTCCATCTGAAAGCTATTTAAATATGTCTGCTATAATTTCGGCTGCAAATGTGACAGGAGCACAGGCTATCCATCCAGGTTATGGACTTTTATCAGAAAATGTAAAGTTTGCTGATCTTTGTAAGCAGTGTGGCATAGTCTTTATAGGACCTGATGCAGAAATTATAAAAGCTATGGGAGACAAAGAAAATGCGAGAAAAACTATGGACAATGCAGGAGTTCCAATTATAAAGGGAAGCGATGTTTTAAAAAATAAGGAAGAAGCTGTCCAAATGGCAGAGAAAATTGGATATCCTGTTATGTTAAAAGCTAGATCAGGCGGCGGTGGCAAGGGTATTCGCTTAGCATTGTCAAAAGAGGATGTTATTGCTAACTTTGATATAGCATCAAGAGAAGCTGAAAATGCTTTTGGAGATGAGGGCATATACATGGAAAAATACATAGAATCATCTGCCCACATAGAGGTTCAGATTCTTGCAGATAAAAGTCATAATATTGTATGCCTAGGAGAAAGAGAATGCTCTATACAGCTAAACAATCAAAAACTTATCGAAGAAACACCATCTGTTTCTATTGGTAGTAAAACTAGAGGAAGATTATTTCAGGCGGCAATTGCTGCTGCTAAGGCTTGTAACTACGAAAATGCAGGTACTGTAGAGTTTTTATTAGATAAGTCAGGTGATTTTTACTTTATGGAAATGAACACAAGACTTCAAGTAGAGCATACTATAACAGAGATGGTAACAGGTATTGACATAGTAAAGTGGCAGATTAGAATAGCAGCAGGAGTGGATCTAGATTTTGCACAGGATGATATTGAATTTTCCGGTAGTGCTATGGAGTGTAGGATTAATTCTCTTATGGCTGGTAAAATAGATACACTTCATATTCCTGGAGGCCTTAATGTACGATTTGATACAGCAATTTATCAAGAATGTCGTATATCGCCATTTTACGATTCAATGATAGGAAAGCTTATAGTAAAGGGTGCAAAGAGAGAGGAAACTATCAGAAAAATGAATGTTGCTTTGTGTGAACTTATCATTGAGGGAATTGCAACTAATATAGACCAACAACTTGAAATTTTATCAAATAAGAAATTTATCGAAGGAAATTACGATACAACTTTTATGGAGAAATTGATAAATGATTAAAAGAGGACTTTTTAGAAAACCTTTAAATCCCTTAGAGGATGAAGGAATTGTGGATATAAAATCAGAGGTGCCATCAGAACTTTGTATGCTTTGTTCATCTTGTAAGACCACTTTGTTTTTAAATGATGTAGCAAAAGATGGGTATGTTTGCCCTAATTGTGGGACTCATTTTTCAATGAGTGCTAGAAAGAGAATAGAGTATATTGTAGATGATGCTTCATTTATAGAGATGTTTAGCGATATGTCTTCAAAAAATATTTTAGACTTTCCAACTTACGATAAAAAGCTTAAAAAAGCTTCAGATGTTTCGGGCGAAAATGAAGGTGTAATCTGTGCAAAAGCTAATTTAGGTGGATTTGAGGTTTGTATCTTTGTTATGAATCCTGATTTTATGATGGGTAGTATGGGGGTTGTAGTTGGAGAAAAAATAACTAGAATTTTTGAATATGCTACTGAACATAAATTGCCTGTAATTGGTTACACTGTTTCTGGCGGGGCTCGTATGCAGGAAGGAATTTTATCTCTTATGCAGATGGCAAAAACTAGTGCTGCAGTAAAAAGGCATAGTGATGCTGGCTTATTATATATAACGGTATTGACTAATCCAACAACAGGTGGTGTTACTGCAAGTTTTGCTATGGAAGGTGATATTATTATATCAGAGCCAGGTGCACTAATAGGCTTTGCAGGTCCAAGAGTAATAGAGCAAACTATAAGGCAAAAGCTACCAAAGGGGTTTCAGCGTGCTGAATTTGTTTTAGAAACTGGTTTTATAGATAATATAGTAGATAGAAGAAAACAGCGAGATTACCTTATAAAAATTTTAGATATTCATTTATAGATATGACTAAGTCGAAGGGAGGCAATGATGGCTTTGAAGGCTTATGAAAGAGTTGTGGCGGCAAGGGCCAAAGGTAGGGCCTCTGCACAGGACTACATAGATAATTTAATTATTGATTTTATAGAGCTTCATGGAGATAGACGCTTTGGAGATGATAAGGCTATAATCGGTGGTATTGGTAAAATTAAAAATATGCCAGTAACTGTAATAGCACAGGCTAAAGGAAGGTCTGCAAAGGAAAGGGGCATGAGAAACTCAGGTTCACCACATCCAGAAGGATATCGCAAGGCATTAAGGTTAATGAAACAAGCTGAAAAATTCCATCGACCTATATTTTGTATTGTAGATACTTCAGGGGCGTATCCTGGTATCGAGGCAGAAAAGAGAGGTCAAGGTCAGGCAATAGCTGAAAATTTGTACGAAATGTCAAATTTAAAAACTCCAATAATTAGTCTATTTATTGGTGAAGGAGGTTCAGGAGGAGCTCTTGCTTTAGCTGTAGCAGATAAGGTTATAATGATGGAAAATGCATTTTATTCTGTTATTTCTCCAGAAGGATGTGCGAGCATTTTATGGAAAAATCCTAAGCTAAAAAAAGAGGCAGCCGATTCACTTAAGTTGACAGCTTATGACATGAAAAAGCTAGGTGTTGCGGAGTTTTTAATAAATGAAAATGTAGGCAGCGATTTTAGACATATATATAGGAAATTAGAAGATCTTTTATATCAAGAGTTTTCTAAGCTTTTAAGTTTATCTAATGATGAGCTTGTAAATAATAGATATAAACGATTTAGAAAATATTAAAACCCAAATAAAAAAAGCTACGAAAAAACCATAAGTTGTATGGTTTTTCGTAGCTTTTTTTTACCATTCAGTTTCATATTGCTGCATAGCTTTGATAGTTTTTTCAAAGACATCGTTTAGTTCCCAACCAAGTCTTTGTGCTCCAGTTTTTATAACTTCTCTATCGCAGCCTGCAGCAAACTTCTTATCTTTAAACTTCTTTTTAAGAGATTTTACTTCCATTCCTGCACAATTTTTTTCTGGTCTCATAAGTGCGTATGCACCTATTAATCCTGTTAATTCATCAATTGTAAATAGTACTTTTTCCATTTCATGTTCAGGTTCTACATCACATACTAATCCATAGCCATGTGACTGAACAGCATGTATAAATTTATCATCAAAACCAGCTTCTTTTAAAAGATCAGGTGCCTTTATACAATGTTCATTAGGCCACATTTCAAAATCAATGTCGTGAAGCAATCCTACCATTCGCCAAAAATCTTCATCATCGGCATAACCTAGTTCTTTGGCAAAATATCCCATTACACTTGATACTGTCTGTCCATGCTGAATATGAAATGCTTCTTTATTGTACTTCTTTAAAAGATCTAACCCCTGTTCTAAATTCATGTTCATAATATCTCGTCCTTTCTATATTGATATCTTAATTATATAAATATAAACAGGTTAATACAATATTTATTTATTCACTTTCTTGTGATAAAATAAAAGCGATTATTTATAATATTAATTCATATTAAGGAGATTTGAAAAAATGTTTGTTGTTTTTGGAAGAGTTTTAGCTATTTTCATGCTGATTCTAATTGGGTTTGTAGCTAATAGGACAGGTGTTTTACCAGATGCGTCACGTAAACATCTAACGAATTTAATGTTGTGTATAACAGCCCCTTGTATGGCTGCTCAGTCTTTATACTCTAAGGAACTCTCTGATGAGGTAATTACTGCAACAATTCAAGTTTTGCTAGGTTCCATAGTTTACTTTATAATTGTAACAGCAATAGCGTTTGTTATGGTTCGTGGTTTGAAATTTAAGCCTAAGCAAGAATGGGGTATATATATCGTTGCGATAGCTTGTATCAATACAGGATTTATGGGTTTTCCTATTACTAAGGCCATCTTTGGTGATGATATTTTTTATTTAATGGTAATTGAAAATATAATTTTGTGTACTTATCTTTATAGTATTTCACCTATCCTTTTGTATGTAGGAAGAGATGATAAGCCTACCGGTAGCTTAGCTATGCTTAAGTCTATTTTTAATCCATGTACTATAGGCATCATAATAGGAGTTGTAATGTTAATTTTAGGGATAAAACCTCCTACGGCAATTGATGAGGTTGTAACTTCATTAAGTGAGGCGACTATTCCGCTATCTATGATTATAGTTGGTGTGCAGCTTGGTGCAAGTAATATTTTATCTATTTTTAAGAATAAGTATATCAATATTACTAATATAGTATCTATGGTATTGATTCCTATTATAACTTTTTTTATAGTAGATCAAATCGATGTGTTGCTTCCTGAAGTTAAGTTGATTTTAGTTTTTGGATCAGTTTTTCCAACTGCTGTTGCTCCAGCAGCAATTGCAGAAAAGCAAAATCTTGATGCTACAAGGCTTGCAGAGATTGTATCAGTTACTACAGTAACATCACTGATTATGATTCCAATTGTTGCTGCATTTTTGATGGGGTATTATTGTTAGATTTATTATGTATAAGATAAACACCAGAATTTTTAAACTTAAAAAATTCTGGTGTGTTTTTTTATGAAATTATATTAGTATGAATTAAATTTTCAAAAACTAATGGTTATGTTAGACTTCATTTAAGTGAATTTATAAAAAGCATCGGATAAGCACTGACTTTTTTAGAGAGTAAAAAAAGAGGAATGCCCATATGGTCATTCCTCGATATTTTTTGTGTTAGTTTTTATTTGGTAAGCGTTCTTCCTTAGATGGAAGCTGAGCCAATATAATTGCTACAAACATAATTACGCAGCCTGTGATTTCACGAGCGGACAGAGCTTCTCCAAGAATAATTGCACCACATATAGCAGCGAAAACGGATTCTAGACTCAAAATTAAAGAAGCTACAGTAGGATCAGCATCCTTTTGGGCAACAATCTGAAGAGTGTATGCCACAGCGGATGATAAAACACCAGCGTATAGTAGAGGTATGATAGCTTCAAACACGTTTGCGATAATTAGAGTTTCAGTAATAGACATAGCTATAAAAGAAGCGATGGAAACTACTGCAAACTGAATACATGAAAGCTTTACTCCATTCGTTTTTGGTGAAAAATGATCGATAACTAAAATATGTACTGTGAAACCAAATGCACACAGTAAAACGAAGAAGTCACCGTGGCTAATTGAAAAAGTCCCTGGTTTGATGGAAAGAAGATACAAACCTACAACACCAAGTAGGGCGCAAATCCAAATTAAAGGGCGAACTTTTTTCTTTAAAAATATACCAACGATAGGTACTAGTATTACATAAAGTGTAGTGATAAAACCAGCTTTTGCCGCAGTGGTAAAAGCCATTGCGTATTGTTGTAAGCTAGTTGATACAAATAGTGCAACACCAGTAGTTATGCCGCCTTTAATCAAAATTGATCTCTGAGCTTTTTTTTCAGTGTCGGTCAATTCTTTAGTGGTTTCTTCTTGAGATCTTTTTTTGCCTAAAACATAAATAACTGGAAGCAATGCTAATACAGCAAACCCATATCTAAAGGTATTAAAAGTAAATGGACCAAGTAAATCGGCACCTTTACTTTGTGCTATAAAAGCAGAACCCCAAATGAATGCAGTCAAAAGCAACATTAGATCGCTCTGCAATTTTTTGCTCATAATAACTCCTCCTCATAAGTGATAAAATATTACAAAAATTATATCATACAGCAGTCAGCATGTATATAAAAAAGGTGGCATTTGTGGTATTATAAAAAGTGTGATTTGAAAAAAAAGAGAATACTTTTTTATTGGAAAGGGAGGCTATAAAGTGATAGAAAAGGATTTAATAGAATATGTTAATAGCATTGAATATATAGATGAAAAGGCAAGAGATAAAGCGGCTTTAAGACAAACTCAGCTTGCTAAACCGCCAGGAGCACTTGGAAAATTAGAAGATATTTCAATAAAATTTGCAGGTATTACGGGTAAGGTTAAAAATTATATTAAGAAAAAAGCTGTGGTAATATTTAGCTCAGATAATGGTGTAGTTGAAGAGGGTGTTACTCCTACACCTCAGTCAGTTACGGCAGCTCAGACTATTAACTTCACATTAAGAAGTACAGGTGTTGGTGCACTAGCTAAGACATTTGGAGTAGATCTTTGTGTAGTTGATATAGGTGTTAAAAGTAAATTTCCTGAGGCGATGATTTCTAGTGAAATGTGTGATTTTATTGACGATAAGATTATAGATAGAAAAATTAGATATGGTACTTCTAATTTAGCTAAGGGTCCTGCCATGACTAGAGAAGAAGCTATTTTGGCTATTGAAACTGGTATTGAAGCTGCAGAACTTATGAAGGCAAGAGATTATGATATTATAGGCGTTGGAGAAATGGGAATAGGCAATACAACGACTAGTGCAGCTATTTTAAGTGCACTGACTAGATGCCCCGTAGATGTTTCAGTAGGGCGCGGAGGTGGACTAAATGATGTAGGATTTACGCGCAAAAAACAAATTGTACAGCAGAGAGGACTTGATACAACATATAAAGATATCATTGATATACTTGCCAATGTAGGTGGTTTTGATATCTGTGCGATGGTAGGTGTATTTTTAGGAGCTGCAAAAAACAAGTTACCTGTAGTTGTAGATGGATATATTTCAGCAGTTGCAGCTCTTGTAGCATTTAGGATGCAGTCTAAAACAAAGGAATATATGTTTGGATCTCATTGTTCAGAGGAGCCAGGATATATGATTGCAATTGAAGATATAGGTATTGAAAAGATCCTTGATCTTAATATGAGACTTGGTGAAGGCTCAGGTTGTGTCCTTGGATTTGAAGTTATCAAGGGAGCTCTTGGAGTTATGAATGAGATGGCTACTTATGATGAGGCACGTATAGATGAGGATTATCTTGAATTGGTGGCTGATGCGAAGTTTTAAATAAAGGATTACTTATGAATTATTTTATCAGTGGCGGTTGTAAAAATGGAAAATCTATGTATGCTCAACAGATTTCAAAAACTATTTCTAATGAAAAAAGAGCAAATTTATATTATGTAGCTACGATGATTCCAAAAGATGATGAAGACTTAAAGAGAATACAAAGACATCTAAAGGAAAGAGAAGGTTGGGGCTTTGAAACTCTAGAAATAGAAAGAAATCTAAGTGATTATTTTGGTGCCTTAGATTCGAGGGGTATATATTTATTTGATAGTGTGACAGCCTTTTTGGAAAATAATATGTTTGACAAAGATTATAATATAGATAATATGGCAGCAGATCGCTGTATTGACCAACTATATAATTTTATGGATTTAGTTGGTGGAGTGGTTTTGGTTTCGGATTATATTTACAGTGACAGTATTAAATACGAGGAAAGTACAGAGCTATATAAGAAGGCACTGGCTAAGGTAGATAAAGCTTTGGCATCAAGGTGTGATAAGGTGCTTGAGGTTGTTTATGGAAATATTTTAGAATTTAAGTAAATCTAAGATTTTATAAAGAGGTAATAATGAAAGATATAATTACAGGTTTTTTTATGGCATGGGGGAATTTTAGCTGGATTCCATGTCCATGTAAAATTTGGGATGAAAAATCAAGAAAATGGATGCTTGCTCTCATGCAGATGGCAGGGTTTATGACAGGATTAATACAGCTTGGATTTTTTTTGATAATAAAGTATTTGTCTGAATATCATGACTATACAACACCTACATTTCTAGAGGCTGGAATTTTAACTGTGATGCCGTTTCTTTTAACTGGATTTATTCACTTGGATGGCTATATGGATTGCTGTGATGCTATCATGTCAAGAAGACCTTTAGAAGATAGGAAAAGGATTTTAAAAGATAGCAGAGTCGGTGCATTTGCAGTGGTTATGAGTATTTGTTTATTTTTGTTATATTTTGTTTCAATGTTAGAAATAGTCTTGTCTATAAGTAATTGTGCTAAGATGGTTAGTGTGGCTATGATTCCTGTGGTGGCTAGATTTTTTGCTTCAAATGACGTTTTAAGACTTAAGCCAATGGAAACTAGCCAGTATAAAAATGTTTACGGTGACAATGGTAATACTAAGTATCAAAGGGTATGTATTGGCGTAGGCTTTACTATAGTTATAATGTATATAGCTATATCATATATTGCATTTGCAGAAACTAAATATGTTTTTATTGGGGTAATTGCAACTGCCATAGGGCAAGTATGTGCACGTAGCATAGCTGTTAAAAATCTTGGCGGAATCAATGGAGATATCGCTGGTTACTCAATTGTTTGGGGAGAGCTTGTAGGTGTTATGTCCATGGCAATCGTTTAATAATATTTTATAGGAGAATGGCATATGATTTTGATTACAGGTGGTGCATATCAAGGTAAGCTTGAGTTTGCAAGAGATACTTTTAATATTAGCGATGATGAAATATTTTATTGCACGGAAAGCACATCTAGTCTTGATACAAGAAAAATAATTATAAATAACTTAGATGAGTACATTAGAAGCGCTATTTATAGCGGAAAAGATGAAAAATACATAAAATCGCAATTAAACGATGAGTGTTGTGGTAATAAAATAATAATAGTTACTGATCAATCTTGTGGCATCGTACCTTTAAAAAAGGAAGATAGATTATTTCGTGAGGCTTTAGGACGTATTACAACGATGCTTTCTCAAAAGGCGGATGAAGTGTATAGAGTATTTTGCGGAATACCACAAAAATTAAAGTAAGGGGTAAAGGTATGAAATCAACAATTCATTTAATAAGACATGGTATAACTGAAGGAAATATAAAAAAGTGGTATTATGGCTGGGCAGATATTCCTCTAGCTAAGGAGGGAATAGATAATCTTCGTTATCTTTGTACACAAAATATTTACCCTAGACCAGAAAGCGCAGCATATTATACAAGTGGAATGATAAGAACAGAACAGACTTTTAAGGAAATCTATGGAGATATCCCTCACGAGGCATTTCCTATGTTAAAGGAAATGAACTTCGGAGAGTTTGAAACTCAAACCCATGATACTCTAAAGGGTAATATAAAGTATCAACAATGGATTGATGACGAAAAGGGAATAGTGGCTATACCAGGAGGTGAAAGTCGCGTAGAATTTTACAAAAGGGTCAATGCCGGTTTTGATCAGCTTATAAATTTACATCGTTTAAAAGAACTTGAGCATCGTCATGATAAAAAGGATGCAGAAACAGTTTGTATTTGTCATGGTGGGGTAATAGCTTGTATTATGATGGATCGTTTTGATACAGGATTGCAGCGTTTTATCAAATGGATTCCAGATCCTGGTAGAGGCTATAGTATATACTTAAAAGATGGAAAGTGCATCGGATATGATAAAATTTAATATATTTATATAAAAGTACCTGAGGCTTTAATAGTCCAGGTACTTTTAATTGTCTTAATAGTTGATATACCTAGTAACTATATATATCATAATAAACTGATAATATTACGGTTAATGCATACATCAAGAGATAATGTTTTATTGCCAGAAGCAAAGCTTATAGTAGCAGTAGAGCCATTGATAGATAAAATCTTACCACGGCCAAAGGATTTATGAATAATCTGAGCATTTTCTATATATCCAGCTTTGGTTAAAGCAGCTTTATCGAAATTAGCATTTTTGATATTATTTTTGACAATAGATCTACTAATAGAAGTTTTGGCGGATTTAGGTGGCTTAAGACCTAAAAAATCACGGATAAAAGGCGAATAAGTACTTTCAATAAGCTTTAAATATGATTTTGCACGAGTACAACCAACATAAAAAAGTCTACGGTCTTCTTCTAGTTCATTTAAGGAAGATTTATCCTTAGTGGAAGAAAACATAGAAAAGACTCCTTCGTTAATATCGATGAGTATTACTTGCTCATATTCAAGTCCTTTACTTGAATGAATCGTACTAAAAATTGTGTCTGCATGAGGAAATTGAGTACCGTGGCTTATATAAGTTTCAAGATTTTGAAGTTTCATTAAAAAATCTTCTACTGATTCGTTAGGTTCAGCTAGTTGTTTAAGTATAAAATAGCGCTCTTCATCCTTATAACTATTGTAGTTTGAAGATAGATGATTTAATACCTTTGGTGCATCACAAAATTTAAAATAAGAAAAATCGCTAGCGATTTTTTCAAATTTAGAATAATCCTTCCTGTGGGAAGTGAGCTTTTCTAAAGCTGTAAAAATAGAGTTGTGGGAGCCCAAATGACATTCTGTGATGACATTTTCGCATAATTCTTTTTTTATAGGTACGCCAAGTTTTGAATAAACTCTACTAAAGGCCTCAGTATTAAGAGGATTAATAATTAGCTTTAGGAAGTTTATTACCATTAGGTATGTGGGTGATTTAAAGAAAATATTATCTGTATCACGCCATTTACATGGTATGCCTTCTTTAGCAAAAGTATAAATTAGAGGTACAGAACTGTCATTATTACGATATAGTATGGCTGTTTCTTTAGGACTTTGGGAGCAAAAGTCAGCTATGTGTTGATATTGTTTATTTCTTGGACAATTTATATAATTGATATTCTCTCCTTTGGTGCAAAAGGCAGTCATATGTTTTTTATAGCGGTTTTTATTTTTATCAATGAACTTATTAGAAGCATTTACGATTTGTGGAGTTGATCTGAAATTTACTTCAAGCTTAAAAATTTTACCTTTAGGATAAATATTGTTAAATTCCATAAGTGCTTGAGGATAGGCACCTCTAAATCCATAGATACTTTGATCTTCATCACCGACCATGAAAACATTTTGATTATTACCAACAAGTAATCTAATAATATCGTGTTGGATTTTAGAAGTATCTTGGGCTTCATCAATTAAAAGATATCTGTATTTCTTTTGATAGTATGAAAGAATATCTGGATATCTAAGTAAAATTTTAAGAGCATACACTAGTTGATCGTCAAAGTCCATAAGTGAAGATGATCGCATATTTTCTTTATAAGCTTTATAGATACTGTAGCAGTCATAGTCTTCATCTTTGAATTCCTTTTTTATTTCTTCAGTGGTATATCGCATATTTTTTATGCGTGTTATAATCTGCTGAATGTTTTTTATATCAAAATCGCTAGGATACTGACCGGTTACTTGTATATAAGTTCTTTTTATCATGTCACGATTGTTTGATTCAAGAGTAAAAGCATTTGGATTGTAACGATTTATAATACCGGCACAGATACTATTTATAGTAGCAAATTTTATTTTATCAGAATCTTTTTTTCCAAATATTTTTTCAAATCTAAATTTCATATCGCGGCTAGCAGCTAAGGTGTATGTCATAACTAAAATTTCACTAGGATCTATGTTATGCGCATAAATCATATATCCAATACGAGCTACAAGGGTTGTTGTTTTACCAGAACCTGGTACAGCTAAAATAAGTTTAGGCCCGTTTATATCCGAAATAGCTCTTGATTGTTGATTAGTTAAGTTTAAATTGTATTTTTTTAAAAATGATGATAGTTTAAAATCCATGTTTATACTCCACAAAAAAGTAAAACCTTTTGCATCGATTTTAATAGAGACAAAAGGTTTTAATAATTTATTTATTTAGTCTTACAGATACTTCTCCAGTTGAAAGAGTGGATATGGTTCCATCTTCTAGCTGAATTACAAGTCCACCATCGTTATTGATATCGATGGCTTTGGCAGGAATACCTGCCTGCTCATTAATCATTGTAGATTTATAGACATTGATATCTTTTCCCAATAGCATTGATGAAGTTTTGTACTCTAAAAGGAAACTGCGGTCTTCTTTTTGAATGTCAGAAATTATATTTAAAAGATTGTCGCATATTAAAGCAATAAGTTTGTTTTTATCTAGATTACTATAGTTTAAAGCACCAACTATATCCTTAAATTCTTCAGGAACATCTACGTTAGAGCAGTTGATGCCGATGCCTACTACAACATAGCTAATCTGACCGCTTTCAAAGTCAGTAACAGCTTCAGTTAATATGCCACACACCTTTTTATCATTTAAAAACAAGTCATTTACCCATTTGATTTTAAGTTCTAAACCTGTAAGTTCTTTTATAGCTCGCATAACAGCCACTGATGCAGCAGTAGTTATGAGAATTGACTTATTCATATCCATATTAGGTTTAAATAAAAGACTCATATAAATCCCATTATCTTTAGGGGAGTAAAAGTAACGTCCACGTCTACCTTTGCCACTTGTTTGTTCTTCACTAACAATAAGTATATCTTTTTGGGGATTGGTATTGGCAATACCAATAGCGGTAGTATTAGTTGAGGCAACTTCTTTATAGACTAAAACATCCAAGTCGTGTTTTAGATGGTTTGTTATAGCCTCCATAGAAAGTTTGTTACTATTGGCAGATAATATATATCCTTTGCCATTGATAGTTTCAATTGGATACCCTTCTTTTTTTAAATTATTTATGGCTTTCCATACGGCAGTTCTTGATACTCCAAGGGTATTTGCAAGAGCTTCACCTGATACGGGAGAGCCTTTTTTGATTTCTAATGTTTTTAAAACTTCTGTTTTGACCATAATAATTTCCTTATCTATTTATTCGAACTGACTATTATATAGTTTAGCATAGAATCCATTTTTTGCAATCAATTGATCGTGGTTTCCTTGTTCGATAATATCACCATGATTCATAACAAGGATATGATCAGCGTCTTTAATAGTAGAAAGACGATGAGCAATTATGAAACATGTTCGATTTTCCATAAGATTTAGCATAGCTTTTTGAATTTGTTTTTCAGTACGAGTATCTACTGAGCTTGTTGCTTCATCTAAAATTAGAATTGGGTTGTCAGCTAGCTGTGCACGAGCTATAGTTAAAAGCTGTTTTTGTCCTTGAGAAATATTAGAAGCATTTTCATTTATTTGCATATCATATCCCTTAGGTTGAGTCATGATGTGGTGGTGAATTTTAGCATCTTTGGCTGCCTGAATAATTTCATCCATAGTAGCATCTTGTTTACCATATTTTATGTTTTCTTTGGCAGTGCCACTAAATAACCAGCTATCTTGAAGAACCATTCCGAACATATCTCTAAGATCATGACGAGAAAAGTCCTTAATATCTATACCATCGATAGTAATGTTGCCGCCGTTTAGTTCATAATAGCGTAGTAGCAGTTTGATAATAGTGGTCTTACCAGCACCGGTAGGTCCAACAATAGCAATTCGATCGCCAGGCTTAGCCTCAAAAGTAAAATCGTTAATTATAATATTATCATCAGAATAGCCAAATTTAATGTGGTTAAAAGAGACTTGTCCCTTTAAAGAGTTAATATCTATATGCTTTTTATCTGAACAATTACTTTCGTATGGGTCTTCCTCTTCTTCTTCATCTATAAATTCGAAGACTCTTTCTGCGGCAGCAGCTGTAGACTGTAATAAATTAGCAATGTTAGCAACCTGTGAAAGTGGTTGATTGAAAGATCTTACATACTGGATAAATGCTTGAATATCACCAATGGAAACTCTACCATTAATGGCTAGATAGCCACCTAAAATACAAACAGCAACATATCCTAGGTTGCCTATAAAGTTTGTAATAGGCATCATTAAACCTGATAAAAATTGAGATTTCCATGAGGATGTACATAAATCGTCGTTAATTTGATTGAATTTATTAAGTGAATCATCTTCTTTATTAAAAGCTTTGATAATAGTATGTCCACCAAACATTTCTTCGACATGACCATTTATTTGACCAAGGTGCTTTTGTTGATTTTTAAATTGTACTTGTGATTTTGAAACTACAAGCTTTATAACCATCATAGATAAAGGTAGCACTATTAGAGCAGTTAAAGTCATAACTAAGTTAATACGAATCATCATGATAAGTATACCTATGATAGTAGCAATACTAGTAATCATCTGAGATAGACTCTGAGAAAGAGTTTGGTTTATAGTTTCAATATCGTTTATAAATCTACTTTGTATTTCTCCATGAGTTTTACTGTCAAAATATTTTAAAGGTAATTTATCCATCTTTTGTGACATTTTATCTCTAAGTTGATAAGTTACACTTTGAGAAACCTTAGACATAATAAATCCTTGAGAAAAAGAAAATACAAAGCTAACTAAATAAAGACTAACCAATATTAATATTATATCTAATAAATCATAAAAATTTATGCCGTTATGGACCAATATACCTTTTACGATTATATCGGTGGCATTTCCTAGTATACTTGGAGAAACTATTGAAAATATAGTACTTACAATAGCAAAAATAAATACTATAACAAGTTTGAACTTGTGAGGGTTTAAGTAAGTTAAAAGAGTTTTTATAGTTCCTTTAAAATCTTTGGCTTTTTCACCTGGCTCCATGTGTTTATGTCCTCTAGCCATTTATATTACCCCCTTTCATAAGTTCTTCTTCACTTAATTGAGAATAAGCGATCTCTCTATATACTTCATTTGTTTTTAATAAAGATTGATGAGTTCCTATACCAGAAATTTTACCTTCGTCTAAAACAATAATTTGATCAGCATCGATAATAGTATTTATACGCTGAGCTACTATGATAAATGTGCTGTTTCCAACTTCTTTTTTTAGAGCATCTCTTAAAAGTTTATCAGTTTTAAAGTCTAAAGCAGAAAAACTATCATCAAATATATATATTTCTGGCTTTTTAATTAATGCTCTAGCAATAGATAATCTCTGTTTCTGACCACCTGAAACAGATGTACCTCCTTGGGCAACTTCTGTATAAAGACCTTGAGGTTTTTCATTGACAAAATCTATAGCTTGAGCAGTTTTTAGAGCTTCATACATTTCTTCTTCTGTGGCATCTTTTTTACCAAAAGCTAGATTAGATGCTATAGTACCTGAAAATAATAGACCTTTTTGTGGGACTATGCCTATATGTTTTCTAAGTTCATCTTGTGATATATCTCTAATATCTATACCATCAAAAGTAATTTGCCCACTTGTTACATCAAAAAATCTAGGTATTAAATTTATAAGACTTGATTTGCCTGAGCCTGTACTGCCTATAATAGCTGTTGTTTGTCCAGGCTTAGCTGTAAATGAAAGATTCTCAAGAGTCTTTTCTTCTGCATCAGGATAAGAAAAATCAACATTTTTAAATTCAAGTATGCCTTTTGGATCTTTTAAATCTACAGGAGGTTCTTTGTCATTTATTGAAGGTTCAACTTCTAAAACTTCACCGATACGATTTGCTGAAACTACAGCTCTTGGTACCATTATAAACATCATTGTTATAACTAAAAAAGACATTATTATATGCATAGAATATTGTAAGAATGCTAACATATCACCAATCATAAGATTATGAGCATCAATCATATGTGAGCCTACCCAAACGATTAAAATGCTAGATAAGTTCATTACAAGCAATAGGGCAGGAAACATAAATGACATAGCTCTATTTACAAAAATACCTATCTTTGTAAGTTCTTTGTTGGCGTTTTCAAATCGATTTTCCTCGAACTTTTCGGAATTAAAAGCTCTTACAACTAAAAGCCCAGAAAGTCTTTCACCTACGATTAAGTTTAGCTTATCTAGTTTTGATTGAAGTACAGAAAACTTAGGCATTACCATAAGAAACTGTATTACCATAATTATCAAAATTGAAACTAATGCAAGTCCTATTGTCCATGTTAAAGATGGAGATGTTTTAAGAGCTTTTATTAAGGCACCAATACCCATGATTGGAGCAAAAAAAGCCATTCGCATAATCATAATAGATGCTTGCTGGATCATCTGAATATCGTTGGTAGTTCTGGTTATAAGTGATGAAGTTTGAAATTGGTCAAACTCGCTTGCTGAAAATGAAGTAATCTTATTAAAAAGAGCCTTTCGAGTATCGCGGGCAGCAAAGGAAGCTGCTCGGGAAGCAAGAAGGCTGGCGCTTATAGCACAACATACACTTAGAGCAGTAATAAGAAGCATCCATCCGCCGGTGCTTAAAATATAGTTCATATTACCCTTTACGATACCATTGTTTATAATATCTGACATGTAGCCTGGAAGGGCAAGTTCGCACATTGCTTGGCAAAATAGTACCGCAATAATAAGTAATACGGACATTTTATAGGGTTTAAAATAGCTTAGTACTTTTTTCATCTATTTATCATCATCCTTTCTTATTAAATTATTTTTTATTTTTCCAAGAATGCCTTCTAGGGTTTTAAGTTCATCGTCGGTGATTCCTTTGATAACTTTTTCAGTCCATTGGCTTTCGAAGTCAAATAATTTAGGGATAACATTTTTCCCTTTATCAGTTAAATAAAGCTTATGAGCTCTTTTATCTTTTTCGTCTAAGGTTTTGGTTATATATTCACCCTCTACAAGAGTTTTTACCAACTTTGCGATAGCTCCCTTATTAAAATCAAGTATCTTAGAAAGTTCATTTTGACTTAAACCTTCGTTAAAATAGATAGTAAGTAAAACTGGTGGATGACAATCCATCATGTTGTTTTCTTTTAATTTGGACAGTAAAAAAATTTGTGAATATCTATGGATTGAAGAAAAATCTTTAAATAGATTGTATCCTAGATGATTGTTACTATTAATTTTAAACACCTCCTAATATAGTTGTATATACAACTATATTAATTCCTTAATATAAAGTTGTCAATACAACCATATAATTTCAAATATTAATAAAGTGTAATCTTTGTTAATTCTATATTTATATATGCTATAATGGTTAGATGAATAAGGAGGAGATATGTTTACAGATTTACTTATGTACTTTTTTATATACGGCTTTTTAGGATGGATCTTAGAAGTTGTATTTCATGCTATAGTTCAGCAAAAGCTGGTAAATAGGGGATTTTTAAACGGTATGATATGTCCTATTTACGGAGTTGGCATGGTTATTTTAGTGTTATTATTAAATCCCATAAAAGCAAGCTTAGTAAAGTTATTTTTTGGAGCGGCTATACTTTGCTCAGTACTAGAGCTTATAACCGGATTTGTCCTTAAAAAAATATTTCATCAAAGATGGTGGGACTACAGCAGTGAAAGATTTAATTTAGGAGGCTATATATGCCTTGAATTTAGTGTATACTGGGGGATAGCAGGTGTTATAGCTATAGACGGTATTCATCCGCTAGTAGTAAAGCTTATAAATTTACCGCCCCACTGGAGTATAACTTTAATGGTAAGCATCTTTTGTATTGTGCTTATATTTGATATAATAGCAACTGTAATTTCTATTCGTGGATTGAATAAGGAAATTACCCATATTGACGAAATGGGCGATATGATAAAAGCAGTTTCAGATGAAATTACCGAAATGCTTTATGATGGCTCAAAGGATGCTATGATGGCATTTGAAAAATATAAGCCGGAGTTTAAGCAAAAGAAAAAGGAACTTGCAGAGCTTACTAAAAAAGCTGAAAACAAAAAGAAACATATTGCTCAAAATATGTCAAGAACTCAGAAGAGACTTATTAAAGCCTACCCAAACTTTGAAAACTTAAAGCATGTGCAGGCTACAAGAGAAGTTAAGGAAAAATTATTTTCACATATTAAAAAAGACTAGAAGGAGACAGTTAAATGTTAAAAATTGGAGAAAGAATTTGTGAATATGTAAAGCACTACACAACTTCAGACGGAAGTACAGGAGTTATTCCTAGTACACCAAGACAGAGAGATTTTGCAGAATTTCTAAAAAAAGAATTGGAAGCTATGGGAGTTAAGGATGTTATAGTAGATGAAAAATCATTTCTAATGGCAAAAATCCCTGCAAACACAGATAAGCCATTGCCAAAGGTAGGCTTTATCGCTCACCTTGACACTGCGCCAGATGCTCCAGGAGAAAACGTTAAGCCTCAGATTCATGAAAACTATGATGGAGGCCTAATTGAAGTAGGCAATGGCGTTGTAATCGACCCTGCAGTTTCTACAGATTTACAAAAGTACAAGGGCCACGATATTATCACTTCAGATGGAACAACTTTACTTGGAGGAGACGATAAGGCTGGCATCGCAGCGATTATGACTGCAGCAGAATACTTTATTAACAACCCTGATGTAATTCATGGAGATATTTGCATCGCATTTACACCTGATGAAGAAATCGGTGAAGGTGGAGATCACTTTAATGTTGAAGCTTTTGGAGCAGATTTTGCCTACACTATTGACGGTGAGCTTATAGGCGAATTTAACTGTGAAACTTTCAATGCTGCAGAGGCTACAGTTATTGTAAATGGCCACAATGTTCATCCAGGAAACGCTAAGGGCAAGATGATAAATGGCTGTGATATTGCTTGTGAAATCGCAACTATGATGCCATTAGAAGAAAGACCAGAATACACAGAAGGTTACGAAGGATTTTTCCATCTTTGTGAGATGAATGGCGATGTTGAGCATGCAGAGCTAGTGTATATCTTAAGAGACTTTTACAAAGATAAGCTAGAAGACAAAAAGGTTAGATTCCAGCAGATCATCGACAAGGTAAATGAAAAGTACGGACAGGGTGTAGTTGAGCTAGTTATTAAAGACGAATACTCAAACATGAAGGAGGTATTTGAAGGCAAGGAAGAAATTATTGCATACGCTAAAAAGGCTTATGAAGCTTGCGGCGTTGGATATGAGCTAGTTCCAGTAAGAGGCGGCACAGATGGCGCAAAGCTATCATTTAGAGGCCTTCCATGTCCTAATATTTTTACTGGTGGCAACAACTTTCACTCAGTAGCCGAATACCTTTCAGTAGAAGCTATGCAAAAGGCAAGCGATGTTATCGTTGAAATCGTAAAAAATATTGCTAAATAAAAACATTTTTATGAGGTGTTTATCATGAGAGTTGATGAAAATTTATGCAGAGGCTGTAAAATGTGCCAAAGATATTGTAAGTCTGGTGCTATACGCGTAGTTGGCAGCATTGCTCAGATTGATTTAAATAAGTGCGTAGGATGTATGTTATGCGTAGGGGCCTGCACTTTTGATGCAATTAAATTAGATTAAATTAAAAATAAAAAGCTCGCTTGTTGGTGGGCTTTTTTTAGCTTTAAAATTATATAGTTTAAAAACTGTAATTAATTTATAATTAGATAAAAAGATAATAAATAATGTGAGGAGGAAGTATATGAAAAAACGTTTATTAGCAATAACTATGTCTTTGCTTGTAGCAGTTTTATTTGTACCTTCCTTATCTTTTGCATCAACTGATGTTGCAGAAGTAGAGGGAGTAAAGTATCAAACGGTAAAAGAAGCTATAGCTAACGCCAATGAAGGTAGCACTATTAAGCTTATTTCAGATGTAACAGAAGATGTAAATCTAAATAAAAATGTTACATTAGATGGTGGCGGCAAGTACACTATTTCAGGTGCTACAGCTATAAGTGCTGGCAAGCTTACATCAGTTATTCTTAAGCCAAATAGCTCAAATAAAAGTGGCACTATATTATCTATCGGTAGCGGAGAAAAGATAGATATAACAATGGAAAAGGTTACAGTTAACTATTCTGTTACTAATAGAAGTGGAGGAAGCGCATCTACAGTAAGTGGTAATAAAGCTAATATAGTTATTAATAACTGTAACTTTATAAATGAGCCTAAGGATATAGGCGATGGTTATGATGTTAAAGAATGGTCATATGGACTATATATCAATGGCCAGCATGATGAAGGCAAAATTACTTTTATAAACAGTACTTTCAATGGAGCATTTAGAACTATGATTCCAAGTGCTAGTGGAAACATGGTAATAGAAAACTGTAATTTTATTAACAAAGTAGCTACAGTTCACGATGGTCCAACAAGTGGAGCTTAGAAAGAAGCAACTTCTTTAACAACTTCAAAAGCAGAAAATAATAAAATTGTAGTTAAAGGAAGTAATTTTGACAATGCAGGTGCTATTTACATGCAGACTAATATTACTTTTGAAAATAATACAGTAGCATTTGACAAATATGAACACTATATACAGGCCTCAGGCAGAATAAAGAAGACTGTTGACTTTAGTAAAAACAAGTTTGTATTAGGTGAAAATTCTCTTGTATCTATAGATATTCCAATATCTCCAATTATTTATCCTGCAGGCCAAGAAGCGGTAAGTTACTGGACTTGGGCAGATACTCCAGAAGACAAGAGACCGGATAATTACAATGATTATAAATACAAATATAACGAAGATAAAACTATAACATTTATGCCTCAATCAGACATAGCCTTAGATCAGTTTTTCAATCAGAATAAGGGAAACTTTCAGGTAAGAAATAGCGACAAAGTTCTTATTGAAAAAGACTTAAAAATCGACAACTTAAACATTCCTGAAAATACTGATATAACTTTTGAAGTAGCTAAAAATGGATCACTTACAATTGCAGAAGATTTAGCTGTAAATGGTAATCTAAAAATAGATGGTAATGGCGGTTTAAATATGCCAAGAGGTTTAAATGCTAAAATCGGTTCTAAAGGTCGCTTAGCTGTTGGTAACGATATAGATATGACAAATAACTGTGACATTAACAATAGCGGTCAGGTTGATATTCCAGATAATGTTAAAGGCGACGGAAACATAACAGGTGATGGAACAATGCAGATAAACCACCAAGCCATTCGCATAGCAGCAGTAAAAGCAACTTGCGATACTGCCGGCAATATAGAATACTGGCACTGTGCAAACTGCGATAAATACTACAAAGACGCGGATTTAACAGTGGAAATTGCAAAGGAAGACATTGTAATCAAACCTCTTGGACACAAGGGAGTTAAGGTTGAAGCTAAAGCTCCAACAAAGACAGAAGCTGGAAACTCAGAATACTGGTACTGCCCAGTGTGCGACAAATACTTTGCAGACGAAGCTTTACTTAAGGAAATTTCAAAAGAAGATACTGTTATTGCTGCGCTAGGAAATGTAGATACTGATACAGATGCAGATAATGGCAAGGTTGAAGCTGATAAGGAAGACGAAAAAGATAAAAACCAGACTCAGACTTCGGACCCAGTAAGCGTAGGATTTTTACTTGCAGCACTTGGTGCATCAAGCACAGGTCTTGTGGCTTTAAAGAGAAGAAAATAAATTGAATATAAAAAAGGGAGATTCCAAGGCGGAATCTCCTATTTATTTATAAATACTAATTTTGTATCAGTTGAAAAGTCGCTATTAAAGGTGTAGTTTAAAAGATTGAATTTCTTTATTTCTTCCACATTTGTAACGTTATTTTTAGCCATAAATCTAACCATTTCACCGCGGGCCATTTTGGCGTAAGTTCCCTTTTGAACCACTTTGCCATTGGAAATTTGGCCAAATACTATATCGATTATCACATCATCTTTTTTCTTGTATTTTGTGATGACTTTTGAGTATTCTTTAGATGCTAGGTTTATTATGGTTTTGCTTTCATCTATTACATGATTGTAAAGTTTATCTCCCCAAAAATCGTACAGGTTGCTAAAGTTGTCAACTTGAAGAGGTGCTTGCATCTCAAGGCGGTATGGCGTAATACCATCCATAGGCTTAAGAGCGCCATACATTGCTGAGAGAATATAAAGATTATTTTGCACGTAATTTAGCATCTTATCTTCAAATACAGCAGGGGCCATATATTTAAAAGCGATACCTTCATAAGCTAAAATTGCAGGTGTTAAGCCTTTTGTTAAATCCATATTTGAAAAGCGATGGAAGTTTTCATCTGTAAGTTTATCGTTGGTTTTCCATAGCTTTTGAGCCTGATCATATGATAGCTTTTGAACTTCTGACTTAATAATTTCAGCCTCATTTATAAATGCTGGACTTGATGTGGCAGGTAGACTTTTAAAATCCTCTTTCATTTTTTTAGTGGGAGAAATTATTATTTTCATTTATAGTTCCTCCAAGATATCAAGCATCTGCTGAGGGTTATCTGCGGATTTAACTTTTTCTAAAGCCTTTATAATTACACCTTCTTCGTCTATTAGATAAGTTGTTCTAACAATACCCATGGAAACTTTGCCGTAAAGCTTTTTTTCTTTCCAAACATCGTAGGCTTTTATAGTTTCAAGTTCAGGGTCTGCAAGAAGTGTAATATTTAAATTTTGCTTTTCTTCAAATCTTTTGTGTGAAGCAACGGTATCTTTGCTGATTCCAATTACTACAGCTCCTTTTTCTTCAAAATCAGGTTTAAGTTGAGTAAATCCGCAAGCCTGCTTAGTACATCCTGCTGTATTATCTCTTGGATAAAAATAAAGGATAACCTTTTGTCCTTTGTATTGAAAAAGTGTATGTATGTCTCCATTTTGATCTGGTAATGAAAAATCTGGAGCTTTTGTTCCTATTTCTAACATAATAATTACCTCCATAAATAAGATATATATATTATACACAAATTAATATCTTTTAAGCAAAAAAACAATGGTCTTTTAGACCATTGTTTTTTAATGCTTATATAAAATATTTAATCATATTAAAAGAGCTTAGTTAGAAGGAAGCTTCCTGTAAGAGGAATAGAAAACCTCCTTCAAGATTTTTATTTAGTAGAACAAAACTATCTATGTCTTTATTTTAGTACAAAAAGTTATAAAGTGATATAGTAATTTACGATATGGAGTTATCGTAAAAACCGATTGCTATAGGAAAATAATAATTTAACTTATAACTCTTTTATAAAATAAAAACAGTGGTTAAAAAACCACTGTTTTAAAAATGCTTATGTAAAATATTTAATCATATTAAAGAGCTTAATTTAGAAGGAAGCTTCATGTAAGAGGAATAGGAAACCTCCTTCAAGATTTTTATTTAGTAGAACAAAACTATTTATGTTTTTATTTTAGTACATAAATCGCAATATTGATATAGTAAATTTCGATAACCTGCTATCGCTAAAAACGATCATAAATGCTTTATTAGTAATAGAAAATATAATAACTTGTATTTTAGCATATTTGGATACAAAAAAATTAAGAAACAGTGGACCGTAAAAACCACTGTTTCTTAATAAATGCTTATGTAAAATATTTATTATATTAAAGAGCGTTGTTAGAAGGAAGCTACATAAAGAGGAATTTGAGCCTCCTTCAAGATTATTTTATTTAGTAGAACAAAACTATCTGTATTTTTATTATACATCAATATAACAAAAAATGCTATAGGAAATTTCGTTTGTTGCATATCGGAAATATTGATAAATATATATTTAAGTGTTATAATTTAGAGAAATTGAGATTATGTATTATTAAATAAGAAGGTGAAGAATATGAAATTTGAACAGCTTGAGCAATTGATAAAGATAAAAGAATGCGGATCTATAAGTAAGGCTGCAATAAATTTACACGTGGCCCAGTCTACACTGAGTGCTTCGATTAAAAATTTGGAAGATGAGCTAGGATGCCAGCTAATAGAAAGAGATAGTAAAGGAGTATCCTTGACTCCTATGGGTATTGAAGTTTATAACCAAGGAAGATCGATTTGTGAGCAGGTGTATAATATGAAAAAAAGTCTTCATACGGATGTTGAAGGGGATATGGTTCTTTCAGTTTCTAATAACTATAGTGTAATAGGGAAAGATATATTTATAGAACTTTATAATAAGTACAATGGAAAGCACTGTAGATTTAAAATTCAGGAGTGCTCCGTTACAGAAGCTATAGAAAATGTAGCATCAGGAATGTCAGAAGTAGGTCTTGTACGATTTCCTGTAGATAATAGAGAAATTCATTTAAGAACTATGAAACGTCAAAGTGTGGAATATCATTTTATAGACAAGAAGGTTATGTGCGTAGTAATAGGGAAAAATAATCCATTTTATAAGATTGAAACAAACAAAATTAAGCTTGAATATTTAAATCAGTTTCCTTTTGCAGGATATTATGCAGAGGAAGCAGATGTAATATATGAAAGACTAGTAAATAAAAATGAACGAGTAAAGGAAAATATATCTGTTGGAAGTGTAGAGCATCTTAAAGAAGTAATTAGAAAAACAGATGCATTTATGCTTGATGTGTATAAGGAAAGAGATTTTAATAGTGAATGGTATGAAGGTCTTAGATATATTCCTATTGAACCTCGAGTTTATTGTGAGTTTGGATGGATAACAAAAAAAGGTAAAAATATCAGCAAAATAGCCAACGAATATGTAACAACTCTTGAAGAGCATTTTAGAGAATATTGGGCTAACAAAGATTTAGAAGAAATTGAAGAAATTTTGTAGTTTAAGTATAAATATGATATAAAAAAAGAAAGATGGTTAAAGCCATCTTTCTTTTATATAATAAATGATTTTAAGTCGGAAAAGAAAATGCCTATTTATAATTATATACCTCGAAACAAAATAGGGAGATTATCTAGGGGTGTATATACAGGCATTTTCATGTTTTAAGTATAATACTACCTAAAACCTTTTGCAATAGTTAGTATCGTTTTAACATATCGGAATTTCCGATAGGATTTTAGTCGAATAGAAGACCAGGTAATTTTAATGGTTCGATGTATTCGCCATCCTTGTAAACTCTCATATTTCCGCCTGAGATTTCATCAACTAAAGCTACTTTACCGTCAACTCTACCAAATTCTAATTTGATATCATATAGGTCCATACCCTTTTTCTTTAGTTCCTCTTCAACAATTTTAGTGATTTTCTTAGTTAGGTTTTTTAGATCTTCATATTCATCAGCTGTTAAGATACCTAACATGTCAAGAGCATCTTTTGAGATAGGTGGATCTTCTCTGTCATTGTCCTTTAGAGTTACTTCTACAAAGTAATCAAGAGGCTGACCTTCTGTGCAGTAGTCTCCATATCTTCTTCTGAAGCTTCCAACAGCCTTAAGTCTGCAGATAACTTCTAAACCTTTACCAAATAGTTCAGCTGGCTTAACTACCATCTGAGCTTTTTCTACATCTGCACTAACATAGTGTGTAGGAATACCTGCTTCAGCAATTTTAGCAAAGAAAAAGTCAGTTAGCTTAACACATATTCTTCCCATTCCTTCAATTGATAGACCTACTGTATTAGCACCTGGATCGAAAACTCCATCTTCTCCAGTTACGTCATCTTTGAATTCTAATAGATAATTTCCGTCTTCCATATCGTAAACGTTTTTAGTTTTTCCAGTGTATACTAGTTTCATTACATAAACCTCCTTAATTACTTATCAACTTAAGATATTATGATTATACCACCTCATAACTATAAATTCTACAACTAATACATTGCTTCTTATTGAAAATATCTATAATAAATACATGTTCCTATAAGTGAAAGTAGTACTTATTTGACATCATTAAGCCATTGAGTTGCAAAGGCATCACTTGGCATGTGCCAATGAGCGGGTGATAAATCTATTGTTCCAATCTGTGGACTGTCAGGTGAACAGCTTCTTTTAAACTGTTGAGCAAAGAAACGTCTATAAAATACCTTTAGCCATTTTGCAATAAAATCATCATCATATTTTCCATCAAATGCAGTCTTTGCTAAAAATGCAAGCTTTTGAGGAGTTACTCCATATCTTACAGTATGGAAAATAAAGAAATCATGAAGTTCGTAAGGGCCTACGTTATCTTCTGTTTTTTGAGCGATATTTCCATTTTCATCTGGAGGCAATAGCTCTGGTGAAATTGGTGTATCTAGGATATCTTCCAAAGTTTTAGCAAGAAGTATATTATCTTTTGAAAAATCTAAATCCTCTTTTAGCTTAACATCAATAAACCACCTTACGATAAACTTGATTACAGTTTTAGGAACTCCGGCATTTACACCAAACATAGAAATATGGTCTCCGTTAAATGTACACCATCCTAAAGCTTCTTCACTTAAATCGCCAGTTCCAACTACGATGCCGCCTTCTTGATTTGCGATGTCCATAAGAATTTGAGTTCTTTCTCTAGCTTGAGAGTTTTCATAAGTAATATCATGTACATCCATATTGTGATTGATATCTTTAAAGTGTTGTTTTACTGCATCGACAATAGAGATTTCCTTGACGGTTGCACCTACGCTTTTCATCATGTCGATAGCGTTGTCGTAAGTTCTATCTGTAGTGCCAAATCCCGGCATTGTTACTGCGATAATATCCTCAGCTGGTTTATTTAGCTTTTTATGCGCATAAGCTGTTACTAAAAGAGCAAGAGTTGAATCAAGACCTCCGGAAATACCTACTACGCTTACTTTACTATGAGTATGAGCTAGTCTATCTGCAAGAGCATCTGATTGAATTTCAAAGATTTCATGGCAGTTTTCGTAAAGCTTTTCTAGTGTTTCAGGTTCAAATGGGTTTGGTCTAACGTTTCTGTAAAGCTTATCACCATCCCACATTTTTAAATTCAATATAGGTAGAGGGCTTACTATATTAAGTGAAGCTTGATATGCTGTTTGCATTTTGTCATGATGAACAATATCTAAATCAACATCTGCAATTAGAAGTTCTTTTTTCTCAAAAGCGCTTTTGCTAGCTAAAAGCTTACCATTTTCTGCGATGATTGATATACCGTTTAATGAAGTGTAAACTGTGATGTTATTATTTTTACCACTTAGCATGGCAATCTGATTTTTTAAATATTCATACTGACCAACTGTAGGATTTTGTGAAGAAGTTATAAGATGAATATCAGCATTTTCGTTAAACCCTAAAGTTATATCAGTTTCTAAATCCATAAATAAATCTTCAGTGATATCAAAATCAGAAGCAAAGAATTGCTGTTGATCCTTTGTTAAACTCATGTCTTTAACATCTGTTAAGATATCTCCGTTGTTTATGATGTAATGTGTTTTATATAAGCGATTAGTTTCTTTTTCGTATGCACCTAAAATTATAGTAATGTCTTTTGAAATAGTTGCATCACATATTTCTTCTAAAGCCTTTTTTTGTCCATCGCATAGTTGCTTTTGGCTATATAAGTTACCAAGATTAGCTCCTGTTATTGATAGTTCTGGCAATAATAAAACACTTATACCTTTTATTTCAGCATCGTTAATTGCATCGATGATATTTTTTGTGTTTTCAGCAATGTTAGCTTTTTTTATTGTGGGAGTAGCACAACCCACTCTAATAAATCCGAAATCTTGAAAATTCATAATTTCCTCCCATTTTATCGGTTAACAAGTATATTTTTACTACTAAATTATATACTATTTTTGTTAATTAGTATATAATTATCTATTACATAATAATTATAGAAAAAGGTGACAAAATGAAAGAAATTTTTATTGGAGATATAGGCGAAAGAGAAGTCGTTCAGGACTTCTTTATGATAAAGAGTGTATCTATTAGAGTAGGTGCAAATAAAAAAGAATTTTTAGATATTATTTTAGGTGATAAGACAGGTGAAATCTCAGGAAAAAAGTGGGATGTAGGAGAGGAAGTTTCAGAACTTAATGAACTAACTGAAGGGGATATTATAAAAGTTAGAGCAAATATTGTAGAGTGGAATGGCGCTAAGCAGATGAAGATAACAAAGCTAAGAAAATCCATTCCAAATGATAATCTTATTTTAAGTGATTATATCAAAGCAGCACCAGAACCTTCTGATGAAATGTTTAGCTATATTTATGAAACAGCACTAAGTCTAAAAGATGAACAGTTAAAGGAACTTTGTGTAACATATTTAGATAGAGAAAAGCATAGACTTATGTATTATCCTGCAGCAACTAAAAATCACCATGCTCAATATGCAGGTCTTTTGTATCATATAAAACGTATGCTTATGACTGGAGAGAAAATTTGTCAGGTATATACTATACTAGATAGAAGTTTAGTTTTAGCTGGGGTGATTTTACATGATATGCAAAAGTTAAATGAGATTTCGGCAAATGAAATGGGAATTGCCAACGAGTATTCATTTGAAGGAAACATGCTAGGGCACCTTGTGTTAGGTGTGAGAGAACTTGAAAAAGATATGGAAAAACTTGGGTTTTCAAGAGAGAAGGCTGTAATGGTTGAGCATATGATATTAGCACATCACTATGAGCCAGAGTTTGGATCTCCAAAGAGACCACTATTTCCAGAAGCAGAGATTTTACACTATTTAGATATTATAGATGCTCGTATGTTTGACATGGAAGATGCTCTAAAAAATACAAAACCAGGTTCATTCTCTGAAAAAATATGGACATTGGACAATAGAAAATTATACAAGAGAGGAGAACCTATAAATGATTAAGCTTCCAAAAGATGTCAATGAAATAATAAAAACTTTAAATACTAATAGATTTGAGTGCTATGCTGTAGGTGGCTGTGTTAGAGATGCTATTTTAGGGTTAAAACCATTAGACTGGGATCTTGCAACAAATGCTAAACTTGAGGATTTACAAAAAATTTTTCCAGAAGCAAAGGTATTAAGTGAAGAATATAGTGTAATTAGACTAGATTTTACCAAAACAGAAGATGATGATAAAAATCCTATAGTAGATATTGCTACATTTAGAAGCGAAAGAGATTTCAAAAATTATGGTAAACCTTCAGATGTACATTTTGTAGACACCATAGAAGAAGATTTAAAGAGAAGAGACTTTACAATAAATGCTATGGCAGACAATCCTCAAAAAACATTTGTTGATCCATATGATGGAAAAAAGGATATAAATGATAGGATTATTAGAGTTATAGGTGATCCAGAAGTGAGATTTACAGAAGATCCTCTTCGTATTTTAAGAGCTATTAGATTTGCGGCCGAAAAAGGGTTTGAAATTGAAGAAAATACTTTGGAAGCTATGAAAAAGACAGCAAAGCTTTTAAATGAGATAAGTATAGATAAAATAAGAGATGAATTTATCAAAATCATGGGAGCTAGATTTACAGGTAAAGGTATTGAGATTTTAATAGATACAGATGCTATTAAGGTAATTGTGGGCGATGCGATTTCAAAACTAATGCCTAAAAAGAGAGTTATGTTTAATAAGTTGATTAGAAATATCGATAGCACTTATCCAGTTGCAGTAAGGAGAATGGGATTATTTTTTTCTGCTATTGGAGAAAGAAATGGTCATGAGTCTATAGAAAAGCTAAACTTTGATAAAAAAACGAAGACTTATTTACTAGATGCAATATATAATATAGATAAGCTAGGAATAGTTAAAAAGGATTTTGAGTTAAAGGATTTTATGTATGAATATGGTCTTAGCAGATATACATACATGGATAAATTAGCTCAAGACAAGGTTGTTGTATATAATGGTTCAGCTCGCAGGATAAATAAGAGAGCAGAGCTTATAAATAGATTTGAAATGATGAATGAACCTATTTTTGCAGAGGATTTAGTTATCGATGGAAATGATTTAAAAGAAGTTGGGCTAAAAGGAGAAGCTATCGGAGCAGTTATAGATGCTTTGGTAACAGAGATTCATAGAAAGCCTCATAGAAACAATAGACAAAGCCTTATTGAAATGGCAAACGGATATATGAAGAATCCTATTAAAACAAAGTTGAGAAATAACCAATGGATAAAGAGATTGAAGTAAAAGGTACCATTACAGATAAAATATTTTATAATGAAGAAAACGGCTACATCGTAGCCGTTTTTGAAACGCCCGAAGAACAATTCACCATTGTGGGAAATATGCCGGGCGGTGCAGGTGGATCAGAATATATTTTAAAAGGTAATTTTATCGAACATAAAAAATATGGAGAGCAATTCTCTTTTTCATCTTACCAAGAGGTCATGCCAACTACAGAAGAAGGAATAAAAAGTTTTTTATCATCAAAATTGATAAAAGGTATAGGTCCTAAGACAGCAGAGGCAATAGTGGCTAAATTTGGTTTAGACACACTAGATATAATAGAAAAGGATCCTAAAAGACTTAAAAGTGTTAGCGGAATAGGTGAATCTAAAGCAAAAGAAATATCAGAGGCATTAAAGGAACATATGGAATTTGCCAATGTTACTATGTTTCTTAAAGAATATGGTATCAAAGCTGAGTTGATTTTAAAAATATATAACACTTATGGTTCAAATACTATAGCTCTTATTAAATTAAATCCATATAACTTGATAGAAGATGTTCGTGGTATAGGATTTAAAAAAGCTGATGAAATTGCGCGAGATATGGGAGTTGAGGAAGATGATGAAAAGCGAATTACAAGTGGTATTAAATACATTTTAAATATGGAAGCTCAAAGTGGTCATTGTTATATTCCTCGCTGCGATTTGCTCGAAAAAACTGCAATAAATCTTGGCGTTTCAAGTGAAAGAGCAGATGAAGTTTTAATCAATATGGCTTTTTCTTCAGATGTTATGATTTCTAGGCTTGTTGGCCAAGAAGTGGTATATCTAGCTGTAAATTATAAGGCTGAACAAAATGTAACAAAAAAATTATTCTCTCTTACTAATAGTAACTTAAAACCTTTATGTATTGAGGTTGATAATTTGATAAATCAGACTGAATACGAAATGGGAATTAGCTATTCTAAAGAGCAGAAAAGTGCAATGAAAACTTGTCTAGACAATGGAGTATCTGTTATAACTGGTGGTCCAGGTACAGGTAAAACGACTATAATTAATGGTATTTTAAATATTTTAAGTTGTGGTGGTTTTAAGACTGCTATTGCTGCACCTACGGGAAGGGCTGCTAAGAGAATTATGGAAACTACTGCAAAGGAAGCATATACTATTCATAGATTATTAGAATACTATTTTGATAACGATGCTAAGTGCATGCGCTTTGGAAAAAATGAAAACGAAAAATTAGAATATGATGCTATAATTATTGATGAGGCATCTATGGTTGATATTGTACTTATGAGTGCGTTGTTAGATGCTATTAGTGATGGTACAAGACTGCTTTTAGTAGGGGATGCAGATCAGCTACCATCAGTTGGAGTTGGTAATGTATTAAGAGATATTTTAGATAGTGAGTATATTTATGCTGTAAGGCTTACTCGGATTTTTAGACAGGCACAAGAAAGCATGATAGTTGTTAATGCTCATAGGATAAATAAAGGGGAATATCCTGAGTATCAAAAAGAAGGAAGCGACTTTTTCTTTATGCGAAGAAACTCTGAAAAAAATATTTTAGAGACTATTTTGCAACTTTGTGTAAAAAGACTACCCAATTATTATAAGTTAAAGGATAGAATTCAAGATGTGCAGGTTATAACTCCTACAAAAAAAGGAATACTTGGAAGTAATAATTTAAATAAAGAATTACAAAAGGTTCTTAACCCTAAATCTGATTTTGCAGAGGAGAGGGAAATGGGAGGAAGAGTTTTTAGAGAATATGATAAAGTAATGCAGATTAAAAATAATTATGAGCTTGAGTGGAGGCGAGCCTCAGATATGACAGAAGGTACTGGGGTGTTTAATGGTGAAATAGGTTTTATTTCAAAGATAGACAAAGAACAAAACAAAGTTACAGTAGTTTTTGACGGGGATAGATATGTTATTTATGACTTTATGAATTTAGAAGAGCTAGAACTGGCATATGCTATGACAGTTCACAAAAGTCAGGGAAGTGAATTTCCTGTAGTAGTCATGCCTATGACTCGAGTTGCACCTATGCTAGCTACACGAAATTTACTTTATACAGGTGTAACTAGAGGGAAAAAAGCGGTTGTCCTTGTAGGCTCAGAAAATGCAATGAAAGCTATGATAGATAACAATAGTACTAAAAAGCGAAATTCAGGTTTGGCCATGCGTATTAAAAGATTGTATGAAGTTAATAAATAAATTTATGCAGTGCCTTTATCCGCCTAGTATATATTGTATTATGTGCGGAAGCATTATTGATGAAACAAGAAAATATTGCCTTTGTGATAGTTGCATTACAAGGTTTATGTGGATAAAAAATAAAACTTGTGAAAAATGCGGTAAACTTTTAGAAGAAAACTATACTAAAAAACTATGTCCAGACTGCTTAAAGAGAGAACATTATTTTGATAAAGGTTTTACTTGTAGTCAGTATGGGCTTTATGAAAGAAGCTTGATTGTAGATTTTAAAAAGCTTGGAAAAAGCTATATTGGCAAGGTTTTAGGTGAAATTCTTTATGACAGAATAGTAATTGAAAACTTGGAGTTAGATGTTATAATTTCAGTGCCGATACATAGGAAAAAACTTAAGGAAAGAGGTTATAATCAAGCTGAACTTATGGCTTTATCATTAGCCAAGAAACTAGGTGTAGAATATGACGGCGATGTACTTTTTAGAACTAAAAAAACAGTGCCAATGAAGAGGCTTGGGCCTGCTGAAAGAATAGATAATTTAAGAGGCGCATTTGATATAAATTTATCGACTATAGATAAGATAAGAGGTAAAAATATTTTGATAGTAGATGATATTTATACTACTGGAGCAACTCTAGATGAATGTAGCCGAATTTTAAAAGAAAATTATGCAAAAAAAGTTTATATACTTACTTTTGCAGCGGGCAATATTATGGTAATATAAAAGCAATATAATAGTTGTTTAGGTCTGTGGTTGAAAGGCCAAGCTAGCTACGGGCGAAGGGTCCCACGTAAGCTGTACGCAGGGCGGCAGTGATCATGGCGTAGTTTAGAAGTAAGTCCTCCGGAAAATTCGGGTCAAGGCAGGTGTGGGGGCAAAGACCAGGTCAGCTAAACAGCTATTGTATATATGTACTTTTGTGTTATAATATTAATAGGAAAATTCATGTCAAAGGAGGGCGAAGATATGAAGGTTATAATAACTAGTAAGAACATAAAAGCTAATGATCATTTAAAGGATACTGTTGAAAAGAAGATGGAAAAATTAAGCAAGTATTTTTCTGATGACATCAGTGTCAATGTGATGCTCTCTGCAGAAAATAAGATGGAGAAGATGGAAGCTACTATCAAGGTTAGAAACATGGTGTTTAGGGCTGAAAGCAAAGCTGATAGCGTTTACAACTGTGTTGATAAAGTTGTTGATAAGCTTGCAACTCAGATGTCTAGATTTAAAAATAAATTAATTAAGAAACACAAAGGTCAGCCTGGCATTAAATTTGAAGAGTGGCCAGAACCAGCACTATCTGAAGATGTTAAGCCAGCTGAAGAACTTAAGATTGTTAAGAAGAAACAGTTTGATCTTGAACCTATGACTGTAGATGAAGCAGTAGTTCAGATGGAACTTGTTGGACACAACTTCTTTGTATTTATGAATAGCGAAACTGATGCAGTAAATGTTGTTTATAAGAGAGAAGATGGGGATTATGGTTTATTAGAGACAAAATATTAATTTGATATAAAGGGCCGGCCCTATATGGGCCGGTTGCTATAGTGATTGGGAAAGAGATGAAAGAATTTATTGATAATATAACTTCTGGCATAGGTATTAATGATATTGTAGATATACTTGTTGTCGCATTTGTTTTTTATAAAGTGATAGGTTTTATAAAGCAAAGCAGAGCCGAACAGTTGGTAAAAGGACTGCTTGTACTTGTAATAATAGCAGGTCTTTCGGACCTGTTTAATTTATATACGCTAAATTGGATTTTAAAGAGCAGCTTGGCAGTAGGCGTTATTGCATTAGTCGTAGTATTTCAGCCTGAGCTTAGAAGAGGTCTTGAGTCATTAGGCCGAAGCAAATTACTTAGGACTACATTCTCTCAGATGGATAAGGATCAAGCACAAACTATTACAAAAGAGTTTGTGGAATCATTGCAATACCTAGCCGATACTAGAACAGGTGCCCTTATTATTATAGAAAGAGAAACAGCTCTTACAGATATTTGTGAAACAGGAACAAGGATTGATGCAAGAGTTTCAACTGAGTTATTAGGAAATATATTTTATGAAGGAGCGCCTCTTCATGATGGTGCTATAATAATTCGTGGGGATCGTATACACAGTGCTGGATGTGTATTACCGTTGACACAAAATTCAAGTCTTCCTAAAGAACTAGGAACTAGACATAGAGCAGGTATAGGGATAACTGAAAACTCAGATGCAATTTCTTTTATTGTATCAGAAGAAACAGGGATTATATCATCAGCTAAGGATGGTAAATTGACTAGATACTTAGATGGTAAAGCTATAGAAAAGATATTGTTAGATGTATATTTTAATCATGAAAGCAATACTATCTTAGGTAGTGTCAAATCTGCCTTTGATAAGATAGGAGGCGGTAAAGATGCTTCAAAGTAGAAGAGCTAAGATGATAGTTGCGCTAGTAGCATCCATCTGCCTTTGGGCATATGTTACCGGCACAATAGATCCAAGTATCACAAAAAAATATACAGCTATTCCTATTGAAATAATCAATGAGGATAGTTTAATACAAGAAGACTTAGCTGTAGATAGTGTAACTAGTACAACTGTTGATTTAAACCTTACTGGATCACGCGCTGACTTAAATAATTTAAATAAGGATGATATAAAGGTTACTGCTGATATGTTTGGAAGACATAAAGGTAATAACTATGTAAATCTTGATGTTCAGGTACCAAAAGGCATAAGTATAGATAGTAAATCACTTCAAAGGTTAGAGGTACATATCGACGATTTGGTTACATCTGAAAAAGATGTAAAGGTTAAAGTAAAAGGTACTCTTCCAGAGAGTACAACTTTAGGTGAAACTCAAATATACCCAGAGCATGTTATGGTCTATGGAACTAAAAATAATGTAAATAAAGTTAGTTATCTTGAGGCTACTGTCAATGCAGATAGATTATCTATGGAAAAGTCAACTCATCAGTCTAGAGTTACTCCAATGGATAAAAGTGGTAAACAAGTACCATATATTATGACATCACGTAGTAATGTTGAGATAGAAGCAACTCTTGCTAAATTTAAAAAGGTTAAATTTGATGTTAAGACTATAGGTCAGATTAATGATCAATATGAGGTTGAATCTATCACTATGCCAGACACTATTGAAATTGAGGGCAAGATGGATATATTAAAGGGTATTGAAGTTATTGAAGCTCAGCCTGTTGATATAAGTAATGTTACTAACTCAACTAAGATTGAAATAAAACCAATATTGCCAAAGGGAGTAAAGTTAAAAGATAATCAAGAAAAACTTTATGTCGATATAATTATAAAAGGAGCAGCAACAAAAGAAATATCTTTTAATGGAAGTCAGATTTCGGTATTAAATCTTGATGAGGGATTAGATGCCACAATATCAGAGAATGTCACAATTAAAATTCAGGGCAAACAAAATATATTGAGTTCTTTAACAAAGAAAGATTTTAAATTATCCGTTGATGCTAAAAATTTAGGAGTAGGTAATCATAAGGTTAAGCTAGAAGTTGAAGCAGACACAGCTGAGGTGACGGTATTGCCTATTAAAGAAAAAATAAACATTGAAATTAGAGAGGAATAAACTATGGGAAGATTATTCGGAACAGATGGGGTTAGAGGAATAGCTAATTCAGAACTTACGCCAGAGTTAGCATTTAGCTTAGGTAAGGCTGGAGCTTACGTTTTGGGTAAAAATACAGATGAAAAGCCATGTGTCTTAATAGGTATGGATACAAGAATCTCTGGTGATATGCTAGAAAATGCATTAACTGCAGGAATTTTAGCTGTAGGTGGTGATGTAATTAAAGTTGGAGTATTACCTACACCTGCAATAGCATATTTAGTAAAAAAATATAATGCTGACGCTGGTATAGTTATTTCAGCTTCACATAACCCTTATGAATATAATGGAATTAAATTTTTTAATAGTGAAGGGTTTAAGTTAGATGATGATATTGAAGAAGAAATAGAAGATATAATTCTAAGACAAATTGATGTAAATAGCCATATCACTCATGATCAAATTGGTATGTGTAGAGAAGCAGATGATAATGCTTTAGATATGTATGCTGATTTTCTAATTGATATTGCAGATTTTAGTCTTCAAGGTGAAAAAGTTGTCTTAGATTGTGCTAATGGTGCGTCATATAAGGTTGCTCAGAAAGTATATAAGGCGCTTGGAGCAAATGTAGTTGCATTAGGGGTTAGTCCAAATGGAACAAATATAAACGAAGCATGTGGTTCAACTCATCCAGAATCACTTCAGGAAGCAGTAGTAAGAGAAGGTGCATTTATCGGACTTGCGTTTGATGGTGATGCAGATAGACTTATTGCAGTAGATGAAATTGGTAGAATTATTGATGGAGATAAGTTGATTTGTATCTGTGCTAAGATGCTTAAGGAAGATGGAGAGCTTGCAAATAATCTTGTAACAGGAACAGTTATGAGCAACATAGGATTTCATAAGTATTTACAGGAGTTAGGTTGTGAAACTAGATCTACAGGTGTAGGTGATAGATATGTTCTTGAAGACATGTTAAAAACAGGTTGTGTGATTGGAGGAGAACAGTCAGGTCATATTATATTCTTAAATCATACAACAACAGGTGATGGTATATTATCATCATTACAAGTTGTTCGTGCAATTTTGCTTTCTAATAAAAAGGCTTCAGAGTTATCTGATGAGATTAAAATATATCCACAGGTTTTAAAAAATGCTAGAGTAGCAAATGAAAACAAAAATAAATATGAAAAAGACGATGAAGTAATGGCAGCGTTTAAAAAGGTAGAGGAAGAAATAGGAGAAACAGGAAGATTGCTTGTTAGACCTTCTGGTACTGAACCATTAGTAAGAGTAATGATTGAAGGAGATAATATCCAACAGATTACTCAACTTGCCGAAAACTTAGCTGTCATGTTGACTAAGAAGTTTGGATAAGGGAGGAAACATACAATGTGTGGTATTGTAGGATTTATAGGAAAAAATCATGCAAAGGAAAAGATTATCAATGGACTAAGAAGTTTAGAATATAGAGGCTATGATTCAGCTGGTATAGCTTTAAATATAGATGGAAAAATCGAAATCAGAAAGAAAGTTGGAGGTATTGAAAATCTTGAAAAGATTACTGCTGACAAAGATTTTGATGGTCCAGTAGGTATCGGGCACACAAGATGGGCAACTCATGGTGTTCCATCAACAGCAAATGCTCATCCTCACGATAGCGAGGATGGGAAAATTGCAGTAGTACACAATGGTATAATTGAAAACTATTCAGAAATTAAACAGTGGCTTGTAGAGGATTGTGGTATCCATTTTAAGAGTGAAACCGATACTGAAGTTATAGCCCAGCTTATCGGAGTTTATTATAATGGAAATCTTTTAGAAGCTGTAAATAAAGCTGTTGAAAAGATGAGGGGAGCATATGCTATCGCAGCTATTGCTGCTGATGAGCCTGATAAAATAGTGGCTGTTAGAAAAGATGCACCTCTTGTTGCAGGATTAGGTAAAGGATGTAATTTTATTGCTTCAGATATACCTGCTTTATTAAAATATGTTAGGGAAATTTATCTTATTGAAAACAATGAAACTCTTGTTATTACATCTGATGATATAATTATTTATAATGAGCAAGGACAGAGAGTTAGAAGAGATGTTTTCCATGTTACTTGGGATGCAGATGCTGCTGAAAAAGGTGGATATGAACATTTTATGATGAAGGAAATCCATGAACAACCTAAGGGCCTTGAAGATACTTTAAATAAGAGATTAAAGGATGATGGAGAAATAAATCTTGATGGTATCTCTATGACTAAAGAGGATATCAACAATTTTAATAAGATATATATCGTTGCATGTGGAACAGCTTATCATGCAGGTTTAGTGGGTAAAGCAGCTATCGAAAAGATGGCACGAATTCCTGTTGAAGTAGATGTTGCGTCAGAATTTAGATATAGAGATCCTTTTGTAGATGAAAATACATTATTCATCGCAATTAGCCAATCTGGAGAAACTTTGGATACTTTGGCTGCTTTAAGAGAAGCTAAGCAAAAGGGTGCTAGAATTTTATCAGTAGTTAACGTTGTAGGAAGCTCTGTTGCAAGAGAGTCTGATGATGTTTTTTATACTTGGGCAGGTCCAGAAATTTCAGTAGCTTCTACAAAAGCCTATACAACACAGCTAATGTGTATGTATTTAATTGCTCTTTATATGGGTAAGACAAAGGGTACTATTGATGATGATTATTATAAAAAAATTATTGGAGAGTTAAAGGTGATACCAGAAAAGCTTCAAAGAATATTAGACAATCAGAGTGAAATTGAAAGATTAGCTAATATTTTTTATAGCAGAGAACAGGTATTTTTCATTGGAAGAGGACCAGATTGCGGAGTAGCTTATGAAGGATCATTGAAACTTAAAGAAATTTCATATATAAATTCATTTGCTATTGCAGCAGGTGAGTTAAAACATGGAACTATAGCTCTTATTGAAGATGATACATTAGTTTTTGCCCTTGCAACACAGGATTACTTGTTTGAAAAGATGATTGCTAATGTTGAGGAAATTAAGGCTAGAGGAGCTAGAGTTATCAGTATTGCAAAAGAAGGTTGTGCGGAAATTGAAAAGCAGGCAGATGAAGTTATATACATACCTCAGTGTATGGACGAGTTAACACCTCTTTTAAGTGTAGTTCCGTTGCAAATTTTTGCTTATTATGTAGCAAAAAACAGAGGCTGCAATATTGATAAACCGAAAAATTTGGCAAAATCAGTTACAGTTGAATAAATAGATGAGGAAATATTTTTAATGAAGGATTACGTAGTAAAAGATATAAACTTAGCGCCATCAGGCCATCAAAAGATTGAATGGGTAAAAAATAATATGCCACTTTTAGCAGCACTAGAAGAAGAATTTAAAGAAACTCAGCCATTTAAGGGTATTAAGATTTCTCTATCTATTCATATGGAAGCTAAAACAGCATATTTATGTAAAGTTTTAGCTGCAGGTGGAGCTCAGCTTTCTGCAACAGGAAGTAATGTTTTAAGTACGCAAGATGATGTAGTTGCAGCATTAGCAGACAGTGGTATAAGTGTATATGCCATTCATGGAGCAAGTGAAGAGGAATATTTTAAGCATATTGAAATGTGCCTTGAACAGAAATCCAATATCATTATTGATGATGGAGGAGACTTGGTAGGTATGCTACACAATAAGAGACCTGACTTAGCTGAAGAGGTTTGGGGTGGATGTGAAGAAACTACAACCGGTATAATAAGACTTAAGGCTATGGAAAATGAAGGTGTCTTAAAGTTCCCTATGGTAGCTGTTAATGATGCTGACTGTAAACATTTATTTGATAATAGGTACGGTACAGGTCAGTCTGTATGGGATAGCATTATGAGAAATACTAATCTTATAATAGCAAGTAAAACTGTTGTTGTTGCAGGTTATGGCTGGTGTTCAAGAGGTATTGCTATGAGAGCAGCAGCTCTTGGTGCAAAGGTTATTGTTACTGAAATTAATCCAGTTAAGGCTATGGAAGCTAAGATGGATGGTCATGATGTTATGACTATGGATAAGGCAGCAGCTTTAGGAGACATTTTTGTAACTGCAACTGGATGTGCAGGAACTATATCTCTTGATAACATGATGAAGATGAAAGATAGAGCAATTTTAGCCAATGCTGGTCATTTCAATGTTGAAATAGATGTTGAAGCTCTTGAAAATAGCTGTGTAGAAAAGAAAGAAATGAGAGCTAACATCATGGGATATAAATTGCCAAATGGTAAGTGGATTAATATTACTGCAGAAGGTAAGCTAGTTAATATCGCTGCAGCAGATGGTCATCCAGCAGAAATCATGGACTTAAGCTTTGCAGTACAGGCTATGAGTGCTATGTATATTAAAGAAAATCATGAAAAGCTTGAAAATAAAGTTATCGATGTTTCAGATGAAATCGACAAAGTGATTGCAAGTCGTAAATTAGCTGCTTGGGGAATTGAAATCGATCAGTTAACTGAGGAGCAGGAAAAATATCTTAATAGCTGGAATGTATAGAAAAGAGGGTGTAAATAATGACATTTGACAACATAAGAGCAGATGCAAAAAAAGCAGTAGAGGAAGTATTAGCAATTGCAAAACTTAAGAAGGGTGATATATTCGTAGTGGGCTGCTCAACAAGCGAAGTGGCCGGTGAACGTATAGGTAAGGGTTCAAACATCGAAGTAGCTGAGGCTATATTTGATACGATTTATCCGATTTTAAAAGAAAAGGGCATTTACTTAGCTGCTCAGTGTTGCGAACATTTAAATCGAGCTGTTATCGTTGAAAAAAAGGCACTTTTACCTGGTGAGGAAATTGTAAATGTAGTTCCTCAAATTCATGCAGGTGGTTCTTTTTCAGTAGTTGCATACTCAAGGTTTGAAAATCCTGTAGCTGTTGAAACAATAAAAGCAGATGCTGGAATGGATATTGGAGATACTTTAATTGGCATGCATCTAAAGCATGTTGCTGTGCCTTTGAGAATTGAAACTAAGAGTATCGGTAAGGCTCATCTTCTTGGAGCTAGAACTAGACCAAAGTTTATAGGTGGTAGTAGAGCTCATTACGATGATGTATTATCAGGTGGAGATATTAAAAGATAGATAAAAAATCTAAAAAAATAATATGGTCTAAACTGTCATGCAGATTATATATATTGTATGGCAGTTTTTTATTTTAAGAAATTAAACCCATAGCTACTTATTATGGAAAACTATAAAGAAAATCCTCCTTTAGTAGAGTATTATTACCTAAATTGTCTACTTAAGGAGGATCATATTTTTTATTTTACGATTATTTGTTTCTTATAAATTTTATTGCGCTTGTGGCTGCTTGTGCTCCTTGATAAACTGCTTTTGCAATTTGAAGCATACCACCAGTACAGTCGCCTGCAGCATAAAGTCCTGGAATGTTAGTAGCCATCTCATCGTTTACTATGATTTTATTACCTTCAACCATAGCACCGAGTTTACGAGCAAAATCTGTACTACCAGCGACACCTTTAGCAACAAAGAAACCAGTAACCTCAATAGAATTATTATTTTCAAAGTTAACCTTTGATAAAAGCTGGTTACCTTCAAGGGACTTAATTTTATCATTGATAATATTAATTTCATCTGGAACTTTTATGCTAAGTTCTTCTCCATCAGTTAAAATTGTGACACTACCGGCAATTGGAAGAAGTTCTTTTGCTTCGTGAAGAGCATATTCGCCAGAGCCAAGTACTGCCACATCTTTACCACGATGGAAAAAACCATCACATACTGCACAATAGCTAACTCCCATTCCTTCGAATTCTTTTACTCCTGGTATATTTGGTGTATTGCGTTGTGAGCCAGTTGCGATGATAACGGCATCTGCATTTAAAATATCATTTGCAACAGTAACAGTGAAGTTTTCATTAAAACCAATAGCAAGAACTTGAGCATCAATTATTTTTACTCCAAGGGCCTTAGCTTGTGCAATACCATTTTCATGAAGGTCTATACCTGAAATAGGTTCTTTTAGACCATAATAGTTTTCAATCAAATGTGCTTTTGCAAGAGCTCCAGTCCCGTTGGCAATAACAGTAGTTTCAAGACCAGCTCTTTTACTATATAATGCTGCTGAAATGCCAGCAGGTCCGTTTCCAATAATAATTACTTTAGACATAGCATAGTCCTTTCTTAAATTTAAATAACATATAGTATATTATACACTAAAAAGTACAAAATACACATAAATGTAGAAATTAAGGTGACTTTGTTATATACTTATAAGGCTAGATAAAAAATAAAAAATTGAGAGGATTGAAAATATGAGTAAAAAAATTGCAGATTTACTTTTCCCAAATATAACTAAAACTTCATTAGACTTAGAGAATTTATATCCAAAAAGAGATTTAAAGGAAGGTGCTAAAGTTACAAGACTTGGTCCAAGCCCAACAGGATTCATTCATTTGGGAAATCTTTATGGAGCATTTGTTGACGAAAGATTAGCTCATCAAAGTGAAGGTATATTCTATTTAAGAATTGAAGATACAGATGATAAGAGATATGTTGAAGGTGCAGTTGAAACAATAATCGATAGTTTAAATTTCTTTGATATTAAATTTGATGAAGGAGCTCTTAAGGATGGTGAAAAAGGTGATTATGGTCCATATTCCCAAAGTCAGAGAGCTGATATTTATCAGGTTTACGTTAAGGAATTGATCGAAAAGGATATGGCATATCCATGTTTTATGACAGAAGAAGAAATCGCTGAGGTTAGAGCAAGCCAAGAAGCTGATAAGCAAACTCCAGGTATATATGGGGATTATGCTAAGTATAGAAATGCTACAGACGAAGAAATCGAAGAAAAGTTAGCCGAAGGTAGTTCGTATGTAATAAGACTTAAATCGGATGGCAAACAGGGTGAAGCAGCTAAGATTATTTCAGTTGAAGATGGTATTAGAGGCGAGTTAACTATGCCAGAAAACTTCCAGGATGTAGTAATCTTAAAGGCTACAGGTATTCCAACATACCATTTTGCCCACGTTTGTGATGATCATTTAATGAGAACTACTCATGTTATTAGAGGTGAAGAATGGCTATCATCTTTACCTATTCATGTTGAGCTATTTGAAAAGCTTGGTTTTGATTTGCCGATTTACTGTCATACAGCACAGCTAATGAAAATTGGAGAAGATGGAAACAAGAGAAAACTTTCGAAGAGAAAGGACCCAGAGCTAGCATTAAATTACTATAGGGAAATGGGTTATCATCCAGAAGCAGTTAGAGAATACTTATTAACTATTTTAAATTCTAACTATGAAGAATGGCGTATAGCAAATCCGGATACTCCTTGCGAGGAATTTGAGTTTACTATGGAAAAAATGTCTAATTCAGGTGCATTATTTGACTTAAATAAGCTAAATGATGTATCAAAAGATACTCTAGTTAAGATAAAAGCAAGTGATCTTTACGAGTTTTTAGTAGACTGGGCTAAAGAATTTAATAAAGAAATTTATAGTCAGATTGTAGATAATAAGGAATACTTATTACCTATTTTAGATCTTGGCAGAACAGGCAATAAACCAAGAAAGGATTTTGTTTGTGCTAGCCAGATGTTTGAATTTATCAGTTATTTCTTTGATGACTATTTTAAAATTGAAGATGAACTACCAGGTGAAGTTTCTAAAGAAGATGCAGTTAAAATTTTAGAAGGATATTTAGATACATATGATCATGGTGATGATCAGAGCCAGTGGTTTGAAAAAATTAGAAATATGGCAACAGAAATGGGATATGCTGCGAAGCCAAAGGACTACAAAAAGCATCCAGAAGAATATAAGGGACACGTAGGTCATGTAAGTACTGTGATTCGTCTTGCGGTAACAGGCAGAAGCCAATCACCAGACATTTGGGAAATACAGCAGATTTTAGGTGAAGAAAAAACTAAGGAAAGAGTAATTGCTTACAAAGAAGCTTTATAATTCATTACGAAATAAGACTATCAAGATAGTAAGAGTATACTATCTTGATAGTTTTTGTTTTTTAAGAATCTTTTAAGGCCGATAATATAAAATAAACACGTGATATGTGAATAAAAAAGTAAGAAAAATGTTTGTATTGGATTTAAGTATCGTTATAAAATGTAAATATGCAGGAATGGAGGTTAGCTATGAGAATATTAGTGGTTGAAGATGAAAAACGTCTTGCTAAAGCACTTGGGGAAATTTTAGCAGGAGAAAAATACATGGTTGACGTAGTTTATGATGGACAAGATGGCTTTGACTATGCTATGGAAGACATATATGATGCTATAGTTCTTGATGTTATGCTTCCGCATATGGATGGGTTTACGGTAGCTAAAAACTTAAGAGAGCAAAAAATCGAAACGCCTATTATAATGTTAACTGCAAAAGATGCTATTTCAGATAAGATTTCAGGCCTAGACTATGGAGCAGATGATTATATGACTAAACCATTTGCACCAGAGGAACTTTTAGCACGCATTAGAGCCATTACTAGGAGAAAAGGTGAAGTAATCATGAACAAGCTTACTTTAAATGACTTATCCCTTGATCTTGAAAGCAGCACCTTATCTAAAAATGAAAAATCAGTAAGGCTGAATTTTAAGGAATTTGAGATAATGAAACTTTTTATGTCTAATCCAAATAGTACTTATTCTAAGGAGGATTTAATAAGAAAAGTATGGGGCTATGAAAGTGATGCTACAGATAATAATGTAGAAGCATATATTTCATTTCTAAGAAAAAAACTAATGCATATTGGTTCTGAAATGAAGATAGAGGCCATTAGAAAAGTAGGATACAGATTATGCTAAAAAATCTTAAAAGAAAATTTATTATGACAAACATGCTACTGGTAGGAATAGCCCTACTAGTAGTTTTTGTATCTATATGTACAAATATTTATTCAAGTCAGTTAAGAGAAATAAATCGATCATTACATGCTCCACTTGGAGCACCTATAAGTAAAGACGGTGAATTTGGTTATATGACTTCAGTTATAGTTGTTGCAGGACTTGATGGTGAGATTTATGAAACATATGTTAGAGGAGCTTCTCTTGATAGAGATAATTTGAGCTATGCTGTAAATCAAGCTGTAGAAGATGAAGTAAATAAAGGCAGAGTAAAAAAATTGAGCTTGTTCTTTGAAAAAAGGTTGATAAGTGAAGACAAATATGTAATTGCTTTTGTAGACTCATCAAGATTTGATGAAACTATGTTACACAGTATTTTGGTTTTATTTATTTTATATACTTTGGCTATGATTGTGGTTTATTTTATAAGTTGTTTTACAGCATCTATTGCAATAAAACCTGTTCAAAAGTCATGGGATCAACAAAAACGCTTTGTAGCTGATGCATCTCATGAGCTTAAAACTCCATTGACGGTAATTCTTGCAAATAACGAAATTCTGAAATCTAAGAAAAATGCTATTATTAAAGATGAGCAACAATGGATAGATAGTACTATTGATGAAGCACGTCATATGAAAAAATTAGTTGAAGATATGCTATTTTTAGCTAAAAATGATAGTGCTGATATAAAGCAACAACGCACAGAAGTTGATTTAAGTGAATTAGTCTTAGGTGATGTTTTGCAGTTTGATCCTGTTGCTTACGAAACTGGAGTTGACTTGGATTGTAAAATAGATGAAAGTATAAGTTTTATTGCTGATGGAACTCAAATGAAGCAACTTATGCATATTTTAATTGACAATGGCATAAAGTATGCGATATCAGAGGAGGGTAATCCGGAAGTTTTAGTAGAACTTAAAAGAGATAGCAAGATAGAAATAACAGTTAAAAATACATGTAAAATGCTTTCTCAAAACCAAATTGATCATATATTTGATAGATTTTATCGTGGCGATGATGCAAGAACACGTATATACTCTTATGAGGGAAGTGAAAGTGATATTGGTGGTGGTTATGGTTTAGGACTTGCAATAGCTAAAGCAATAGTAGAAAATCACAATGGTAAAATACTTGTAAAAAGTGATATTGATGCTGGCCCAAATGGTAAAGAAGGTATTGAGTTTAAAGTGATTTTTTAGACTTCACAATACTTTCTGTAACAAAGAATATAAAGTTTAAAATATGTTGGAATTTTGAAAACTCATACTCGTTTAAGGTGTGAGTTTTTATTTTAGCAATTTTTATATTGACATCAACGGAATTAGAAAATCTTTAAAATTGATTTAATTAAATAAAGCGCATGGGAATCCATACGCTTATCTTCGAATTTACTTTTATTCAATTTGACTTAACTCAATTTAATTGTTGATTTCTTCGTTGTGAATGGCTTCCATCATGTCATCTATTTCTTTCATTTGCTTAGCACATTCTTTTAAGCTGGTAGCAGCAGAAGAGCTAAGTGCTTTACCATCACGTTTATATTTTAGTTCGTGTTCTAAGCTTGCCCAAGTGTCCATAACGATAGTTCTAATCTGAACTTCAACAGGTACTTTTTCAACACAATCAGATAAAAATACAGGAACTAATATAACAAGATGTAAACTTCTATAGCCACTTGGCTTAGGATTTTTTATGTAATCCTTTTCACGAACAAGTTCAATATCATTTTGTTGAAGTAACATTTGACTAATTCTATAAATATCACTATTATATTTGCATATAACTCTTATACCAGCAATGTCGGTAAGCTTTTTAAATGCCTTAGAATCAAAAGCATAGCCTTTACGATCTATTTTTTCAAAAATACTTTGGATAGACTTTACTCGACATTCCATATGATGAATAGGGTTATAAGAGTGGTTAACATGAAATTCATCATCTAATATTTCTAGCTTTGTGCTAACTTCTTTAATAGCGGCGTGATATAAATTACGCACTTCTAAAAATTCTTGAGCTTGTCTAGCCATCGGCTTAAACTCGTCAGGTATTAAATCTAAATCTATTTTTAAGTTTTCTTGTTTTTCAATTATCATTTAATTCTCCTAGCTTAGTCAGTTAAAATATTTAATTTTTTAAAAGCATACTCCTTCACTGGCTTAAGCATAAATCTTTTCTTTTTAAAGTCGGCAGTTCCACTATTAATCCTCGATAATGCAAGTTTGGCATATGATATAATCTGAGGTTTTATACTTATAGAGTTATGAGCCGGATGGATGATATTAATAGAATCTATCATATCTTCTAGTGATGTCATAGAAGCTTCATAATCTCTTAAATCAGAATTACCGAAAAAGTCAGATTTAAACATACCATAAAGGGTACCTTCATATATAACGTCTCCAGAAAATAGTATACCATTAGTTTCGTCAAAAAGACAAATAGAGTCTTCTGTATGTCCTGGAGTGTGGATTACTCTCAAAACTCTGTTTCCAAGATCAAAAATTTGGCCATCATTTAGTTTGTGAGGCAATTCTTTGTGTTTATTTCTCTTGCATGATTCTGGTTCATAAGCATAGATTTCTGAAAAATACTTATTACCACCAGTGTGGTCATAATGCTTATGGCTATTAATTACAGTAGGCTCATGAGAAACAAACTTCATGACAGCTTTATATAATTCATATTTTTTACTACCAAGGCCTGTATCAAATAATATATTATCATCTTCTCCAAGGATAAGATATGATGTGACTTTTTCAGTTAAGCCAGTTTCAACTATTGCGTATACATCAGCCTTTAGTGGAGTAATTTCAATTTTTTTCTTTCCCATATCACACCTCCAATTTAAAAAGGTATTTTAAATATTATTGCTATTGATATTTTACAATAATTTGATTAATCAAACAATTTCAAAACAGTCACTTTTGATTAATCACATAGGCAATTTAAGTACTTATGTAGCCATATTTCATTATCGATGGCAGGATCATATTCGCCACCTTCTAGTTTCATAGAAAGCTGTTTTTCATACCAAAATCTTCTAGCTTCCTGTCCGTCCATAATTTCAAATATTTCATTTATCATAGCCATTTTTTTCCTCCTATATCATTTTTGTACTCTTATTGTAATACATTTCATCTGAAATACTTGTCATAATTTTGTACTATGTTAAAATATTTTTTGAGGTGATGGTTTTGAGCAAAAATAAACAAGTTTTAATATATATTGCTAAAATACTAAAAAAGACTGATGAATTTCATCCTATAACAGCATCGGCAATTTGCGATGTGATACAAAAAGAGTATGCTATTTCTGTGGAGCGAAGAGCTGTAGGCAGAAGTATTGCCATTCTTAGAGATAGCGGAATGGATATAGTATTTTGTAAGGATAATCGCTTAGGCTGCTACTTACGGACGCATCAGTTTACTAAGGCACAATTAAAAGTTTTTTTAGACATGGTAAATCAAGAAGAGATATTTACTGAGGATGAAAAAATAAAACTTTTTGAAACCTTTATCGATACAACGTCAGATGATATTGCAAAAGCTCTTATGAGTACAACTTATTTAAAAAGAAAATCAAAAGGTAAAAAGAGTAACACATTAAATAATATAGATTGTATATTAGCAGCAATAATGGATCAAAAACAACTGACATTTGCCTATGGCGATTTAGATGAAAAGTTGAGGCTTGTACCTAGGTATGAGGGATTAGTATATAAAGTGAATCCGTATGTTCTTACCTCCATTAAAAATATATACTATTTAGTTTGTAGTTATAAGGACAAGCCTGATTTGGCATACTATAGGTTAGACAAAATGATAGATGTCAAAATTCATAAAGATAATATAAAAAGTCCAAAAGAAGTTTTAGGTGATACATGGCAGAGTCAAATCGATGATTTTATAAAGAATACTGTTAGAGGTTACGGTGGAAGCGATAAAACCATAGTAGTTGTCAATGCCAATAAATTTATGATAAATTATCTGTATGATGAATTTGGTCAAAATATTATTCGCATCGAAAGGCAAGAAAACGATACGTATGATATTTATATTGATACAGCAGATAATCAAGGATTATACTTTTTGTTATTACAGTATGGTAATAATTTAATTATCAAAGGTCCTGATAAAGTTCGTGAAAAATATATAAGCATGTTGAAATCTATAATTAGCAAATATGAGTAAGGGAGTAAAAGATTTTTATGGATGAAAAAAAACTTAATCTATGGCAAACCTCAGAACATAATATTACAGCATGGATTCTTGCCATAGTTGGCGGATATTTAGATGCTTATTCGTATCTATGCCGAGGTGGCGTATTTGCCAATGCACAAACAGGCAATATAGTTCTTATGGGAGTGAGTCTGGCTGAAGGAAAATTTAAAATGGCATTGCACTTTTTATATCCCATATTGGCATTTGTCTTAGGTGTCTTTATATGTGAAATAATTAAAAATAAAAGAAGCAACGAAGGTTTTATACACTGGAGGCAGATAATTATAGTTATTGAAATAGCCGTTATAATTTTCGCAGGCCTAATACCTTTAGGTGAAGGTGATTCCTTGGTAAATCTTATGATTTCATTTGTATGCGCTCTTCAGGTAGAAGCTTTTAGAAAGGTCAAAGGAAACGCTTTTGCATCTACCATGTGCACAGGTAATCTTAGAAGCGGCACAGAAAGAGCTTTTAAGTATATGAAAAGTAAAGATAAAAAACATCTTAAAGCAAGTATGCAGTATTATTATGTAATCATATTTTTCATAATAGGTGCAGCAATTGGCGGCGCTATGACATCTTGGCTAGGGGCTTTTGCCGTAATATATTCGGCTATAGGTTTAGTTACTGTGTTAATACTCATGGCAAAAGAATACGTAGAATACTAAAGTTGCCCGCTAGAGTAAGAAAAGATGTATGAAAGGAATCCTCTAGCGAGCTTGGAAATAATTTACAATTAAATTATATGGTAAATTATGGTAAAAGTCAATATAGAATATAAGTTTAGAAAGAATGGTAAAATGCGAATAAAAACATATATATAAAGAATAACGTTCGATAGGTGTCGAATGATAAAATTAAAAATTTTAAATAATAGCACAAAACCGGCGGTTTTGTGCTATTATAATTATGTATGATATATTGATTAAGTTATAGTAATTATTGCATATAATATTTTGTATTGACGAGGAGAAAAAAATGGTAAGAAGAATATATGTTGAAAAGAAAAAGGGCTTTGATGTAGAAGCACAGGGTCTTTTCGAAGACATTAAAACTAACCTACATATTGACAATCTTACAGGTATCAGAGTTGTAAATAGATACGATGTACAGGGCGTTGATGATGAAACTTTAGAAATGGCTAAATACTCAGTATTTGCAGAGCCAGCAATAGATAACGCATACGATGAACAGTTACCTGCTTTGGCTGATTCTGCTAATTTTTTTGCTGTTGAATTTTTACCAGGTCAGTATGACCAGAGAGCTGACTCAGCAGCAGTATGTATTAAACTAATTAAGCCAGAAGTTGATGCTGTTGTTAAATTTGCAAGGGTAATTATCCTTGAAGGAAATCTAACAGCAGAAGAAGTTGCTGATATTAAAAATTACTGTGTAAATCCAGTAGATAGCCAGATGGCACAGCTTGAAAAACCAGAAAACCTAGAAATGGAAATGGTAACTCCTCCAGATGTTGAAATTATCGAAGGATTTATTGATATGGATTCAGAAGCACTAGAAGCTTATAGAGCTGAAATGGGCTTTGCGATGAGTAAGGATGACTTAAAATCAATTCATGAATACTTTAAAAATGAAGAAAAGAGAAATCCTACAATTACAGAATTAAAAGTAATTGATACTTATTGGTCAGACCACTGTAGACACACTACATTCAATACAGAATTAACAGATATCTATTTTGAAGATGGAAAATATGGCGATATTGTAAAAGAAGCTTTCGCAGAATACTTAGAAATGCGTAAAAGTGTTTATGGAGATAGAAAAAAAGATATTTGCCTAATGGATATGGCTTGTATTGGAGCTAAATATCTAAAAAAAGAAGGTAAGGCAACAGATCTTGACGAATCTGAAGAAATAAATGCATGTTCAATTAAGGTTAAAGCTAAGATTGATGGCAAAGAAGAAGACTGGTTAGTAATGTTCAAAAACGAAACACACAACCATCCAACAGAAATTGAACCTTTTGGTGGTGCAGCTACTTGCTTAGGTGGAGCTATTAGAGACCCATTATCAGGTAGAGTATATGTATATCAGGCTATGAGAGTTACAGGAGCTGCAGATCCAAGAAAACCTATAGAAGAAACTTTAGAAGGAAAACTTCCTCAGAGAAAAATCACTAAGGAAGCTGCTGCAGGATACTCATCATACGGTAACCAGATTGGTCTTGCTACAGGTCAGGTAGATGAAGTTTATGATGAAGACTACGTAGCAAAGAGAATGGAAGTCGGTGCAGTAATCGGTGCTGCTCCAGCAGATCACGTAATCAGACAGGTGCCACAGCCAGGAGATGTTATCATCTTAGTAGGCGGTAGAACAGGTCGTGACGGATGTGGTGGTGCTACTGGATCATCTAAGGAACACACTATGGACAGTATCTTAGAGTGCGGTGCAGAAGTACAGAAAGGTAATCCACCTGTAGAAAGAAATATTCAGAGACTATTTAGAAGAAAAGAAGTTGCAAATCTAATCAAGAGATGTAATGACTTTGGTGCTGGTGGCGTATCAGTAGCTATTGGCGAACTAGCTGAAGGATTAGATATTAACTTAGATTTAGTTCCTAAGAAATATGAGGGATTAGATGGAACAGAACTTGCAATTTCAGAGTCTCAGGAGAGAATGGCAGTAGTAGTTGCTGCAGAGGATGAAGCTAAGTTTAAGGCATTCTCAGATGAAGAAAACTTAGAAGCAACAACAGTTGCAAAGGTAACAGACCTTGGCAGAGTTCGTATGTTCTGGAGAGAAAAGAACATCTTAGACTTATCAAGGGCATTCTTAGATACAAACGGAGCTAAGCAGACTGCTACAGTTAAAGTTAAGAGTCTAGGTTCACTAGAAAATGCTGAAGCAGAAAAGAACCTTGAAGAATATTTAGGCGATCTAAACTGCTGCTCAAAGAAGGGCCTAATTGAAAGATTTGACAGCACAATTGGAGCAAACACAGTTTTAATGCCTCTAGGAGGTAAGTACCAGTTATCACCAGCAGTAGGAATGGCAGCTAAGCTTCCAGTAGTTGATGGTGAAACTGAAACTGCAACACTTATGTCATACGGTTTTGATCCACAGCTAGCTAAGGCATCACCATATCACGGAGCTATGTACGCTGTAATCGATTCAGTTACAAAGATTGCTGCAATGGGTGGAGATGTTAGAAAGATTAGACTTACATTCCAGGAATACTTTGAAAAGCTAACTGGAGATGAAGCTTGGGGTAAACCTATGGCTGCATTACTTGGTGCTTTAAAAGTTCAGAAAGAACTTGAAATTCCAGCTATTGGTGGTAAAGACTCTATGTCAGGCACATTCTTAGACATCAACGTACCGCCAGCATTGATTTCATTTGCTGTTGATACTTGTGACGCTAAGGATGTTATGAGTACTGAATTTAAAAAGGATGGAAGCCAGCTAGTATTATTAGAATCAGTTTGGGACGAGAACCATATTATCGATTTTGCTGAATACAGAAAAGCTATGGACAAGGTTAATGAATTGATCCTTGCAGGTAAAGTGCTTGCAGCTAACACTGTTGGCAAGGGCGGCGTATTTATGTCAGTAGTTAAGATGGCAGTTGGTAATAAGATTGGTGCTAATATCAAAGGAATTACTAAGAGCCAGATGGTAACTGCAAAATATGGTTCTATTGTACTTGAAATTCCTAAGAAAGAAGATCTTTCAGTTTTATTTGGTGACGTTAAGTATCAGGTGATTGGTGAAACTGCTGATCAGGCTAGCTTAAAATTCGAGGTAGAAGGCGAAGAAATTAAATTTACATTTGCAGAAATTCTTAAAAAGTGGGAAGAACCACTAGAAGGAGTATTCCCAACAAGAACTGCAGATTTTAAAGATAAGATTGAAGAAAATGTTGAAGCTATAAGCTACACAGAAAGAAATACAGCTAAACCTAAAGTAACTACTGATAAGCCATACGTAGTTATTCCGGTATTCCCTGGAACAAACTGCGAAATGGATTCAGCTAGAGCATTTAGAAGAGCTGGAGCAGAAGCTGATATTCATATTATTAGAAACTTAAGTACTGAGGCATTAAACCAGTCAATTAAGGAATTAGCTGAAAAAATTAAGAAGGCTAATATCGTTATGATTCCTGGTGGATTCTCAGGAGGAGATGAACCAGATGGTTCAGCTAAGTTCATCACAGCTGTGTTTAGAAATCCACTAGTTAAAGAAGCTGTAACAGACTTGCTAGAAAATAGAGATGGTCTAATGTTAGGTATTTGTAATGGATTCCAGGCTCTAATAAAGTTAGGTCTAGTACCTTATGGTAAAATTGTTGATGTTACAGAAGATAGTCCAACATTAACATATAATAAAATCGGTAGACATGCTTCATGTCTAGTAAGAACAAGAATTGCTTCCGTTAAATCACCTTGGATGAGTGAAAACGAAGTTGGAGATGTTCACACAATTCCAGTATCTCATGGTGAAGGTAACTTTATCTGTAACAAAGAGCTACTTAAGGAATTAATCGATAACGGACAGGTTGTTACTCAGTACGTTGATTTCGATGGAAAACCATCAATGGATATTCAGTACAACCCTAACCACTCTGTAATGGCTGTAGAAGGTATCTGCTCACCAGATGGTAGAGTATTTGGTAAGATGGGACACAGTGAACGTATTGGAGAAAATGTTTATAAAAATGTAATCGGCGAAAAAGATATGAAACTATTTGAAGCTGCTGTTAAGTACTTTGAAGGATAAGGAGGTCTTTGATGAAGGTAGGAGTAGTAATGGGAAGTAAGTCAGATCTTCCTGTAGTAGAAAAAGGAATACAGGTTTTAAAGGAGTTTGGTGTTGAACCTGTAGTAAGAATTCTTTCTGCACATAGAACTCCTTCTCAAGCAGAGGACTTTTCAAAGACTGCTGAAGCAGAAGGAATTGAAGTAATTATTGCGGCAGCTGGTAAGGCAGCACACCTTGGAGGTGTGCTTGCCGCAAATACACCTGTTCCAGTAATAGGTATACCTATGAAGACTAGTGACATGGGAGGACTTGATTCATTGTTAAGTACAGTTCAGATGCCTAAGGGCGTGCCAGTTGCTACAGTTGCAATAGGAGGAGCAGAAAATGCAGCACTTCTTGCAGTGCAGATGTTAAGTATTAAGTATCCTGAATTGAGAGAAAAATTCAGAACATATAAAAAGCAGCAAGAAGAAGAAATTCTTAAAATCGATAGTGAACTTGAGTATTAATAAAGGAGAGTAAAAATGGCTAAGCTAACTTATAAAGATGCAGGCGTTGATACTAAAGAAGGAGAACGCGCGGTATCTCTAATGAAGGATCATGTTAAAAGAACTTTTAACGACAATGTTTTAACAGGACTTGGAAGCTTTGGTAGCTTATTTAAACTACCGATTGAAGGCATGAAAGAACCAGTATTAGTAAGTGGTACTGATGGCGTTGGTACAAAGCTAAAAATTGCTTTTTTAATGGATAAGCATGATACAGTTGGTATCGACTGTGTAGCAATGTGTGTAAATGATGTATTATGTCAGGGTGCTACACCTTTATTCTTCCTAGATTATATTGCTACAGGAAGAGTTACAGCTGAAAAAATTGCAGATATTGTAAGTGGTATTGCAGAAGGTTGTGTACAGGGTAAGAGTGCGCTTATTGGTGGAGAAACTGCAGAAATGCCAGGTTTTTATGGCGATGGCGAGTACGATATGGCAGGATTTTCAGTTGGTGTAGTAGATAAAGATAAAATTATTACAGGTGCAGATATTAAAGAAGGAAATGTTATTATAGGTATTCCTTCAAGCGGTATTCATAGTAATGGTTATTCACTAGTAAGAAAGGTATTCTTTGAAAAAATGGGATATACTGTGGATCAGTATATTGATTCTTTAGGTGAAACTTTAGGAGAAGCTCTTTTAAGACCTACGAAGATTTACGCTAATGCTTGTGAAGCAGTACTACCAAATTTCCACGTTAACGGTATTGTACATATCACAGGTGGCGGATTCTTTGAAAATATTCCAAGAATTCTTCCAGAAGATATTGCAGTAAGCATTGATAGAGGAACTTGGGAAGTACCAGCTATCTTCAATTGTATCCAGGAATGCGGTGAAATTGAAACATTAGAAATGTTTAAAACATTTAACATGGGTGTCGGTATGATGATGTTCGTAGATGAAAAGGATGCTGATGCAGTAGTTAAGGTACTAAACGATGCAGGCGAAAAGGCAAGCATTATCGGTAAAACTGTAAAATTTGAAAAGGAAAAGGTGATTATAAATGGGTAAGAAAAAGGTAGTTAGAATTTCAGTTCTAGTATCAGGTAACGGTTCAAACCTTCAGGCGTTAATCGATGCTATTGAAAATGGCGAAATTGAAAATGCAAAAATCGTACAGGTAATATCTTCAAATGCTTCAGCTTACGCAATCGAAAGAGCTGAAAATCATGACATTCCTGTAAATATTATTACAAAGCATGACTATGCAGATATTAGAGATAGAATGGATGCTATCTTAGAAATGCTAAGATGCGAATCTACAGACCTTGTAGTATTAGCAGGATACATGAGCATTTTACCTAAGAAGGTTATTGATGCTTATGAAGAAAGAATTATCAACGTTCATCCAGCATTACTACCTAAACATGGCGGTAAAGAATGCTATGGTATGAAGGTTCATGAAAAGGTTATTGCAGCTGGAGAAACTGAATCAGGTGCTACAGTTCACTATGTAGATGAAGGTATAGATACAGGTAGAATTATTATTCAGGGTATTGTACCAGTTAAGGCTAGTGATACACCTGAACTATTAAGAGAAAGAGTACTTGTTAAGGAACATCAGATCTTACCAGAAGCAGTAAGAATGGTTATGAGAGAGAAAGGTTGGTAAACAATAATGGGTGGAGTATTTGGAGTTGTTTCACACAGTGATTGCGTAATGGACATCTTCTTTGGTACTGACTACCATTCACATCTTGGAACTAAAAATGGTGGAATGTGCGTGCTACAAGAAGATGGATTTAACAGAACTATCCATAGCATTGCAAACAGTCCATTTAGAGGAAAATTTGAAGATGAATTAGACAATATGAAAGGTAACTTTGGTATTGGTGCTATTTCAGATGGAGACCCACAGCCTCTTTCAGTTAGAAATAAATTTGGACATTGGGCTATAACTACAGTTGGAAGAATTAATAATAAAGAAGAACTTGTAGAATGGCTAATAAAAGATGGAAATACTCACTTTATGTCTAAAAGTGGCGGAGATATTAACAATACTGAGCTTATAGCTTCAATAGTTTCAACAGGTGAAAATCTTGTAGATGGTATTGAAATCGTGCAAAATAAAGTTGATGGTTCTGTTACTATGATTATTTTGACAGAAGAAGGGATGTATGCTGCTAGAGATAAAGCTGGCCGTACACCTTTGATTTTAGGTAAAAAGGATGGAGCATATTGCGCAGCTTCAGAAAGTTTTGCCTTTATAAATATCGGATATGACTATGAAAGAGAATTAGGACCTGGAGAAATTGCTTTTTTAACTCCAGATGGAGAAAAGACTGTTAAGGAACCTAATGATGAAATGAAAATTTGTACATTTTTATGGTCATATTTCGGCTACACTACATCGATTTACGAAGGTGAAAATGTAGAGTTAATGCGTCATAGAAATGGAGCATTGATGGCAGAGGCTGATGGAGATTTAGATGTTGATTATGTTGCAGGTGTACCTGACTCAGGAACTGCACATGCACTAGGTTATGCAAATCAGTCTAAAATCCCATATGCTAGACCACTTATTAAGTATACTCCAACTTGGTCAAGAAGCTTTATGCCTACAAATCAGAGAGCTAGAGCTTTAGTTGCACAGATGAAATTAATCCCTGTGTTCCAGATTATAAAAGATAAGAAGTTTGTTCTTATTGATGATTCAATCGTTAGAGGAACACAGCTATCAGAAACAGTTTCATATTTGATAGATAATGGAGCAAAAGAGATTCATGTTAGATCAGCATGTCCTCCTATTATGTATGGATGTAAATATCTAAACTTTGCAAGAACAATTAATGAGATGGAGCTTATAACTCGTCGTACTATTAAGTCTTTAGAAAACTTAGCAGCAGATGAGCCAATTGAGCAGGAAGTATTAGATAAATATGCAGATACAAAATCAGATGAGCATGCAGCTATGATTGATTCTATTAGAAAACAACTTAAATTTGATAGTTTGAAATTCCAGTCATTAGATAGCTTGCTTGAGGCGACAGGCGTTGATAAGAGCAAGTTATGTACATATTGTTGGGATGGAAAGGAGTAAAAATGAGAGCTTTACTAAGCGTTTCAGATAAAACAGGTATTGTTGAGTTTGCTAAAGAACTAGAAGCATTAGGTGTAGAAATTATTTCTACAGGTGGAACTCATAAAAAATTAGAAGAAGCTGGAATAAAAGTAATCGGTATTTCAGACGTTACAGGATTTCCAGAATGCTTAGATGGAAGAGTTAAGACTCTTCATCCAGCAGTTCATGGTGGACTATTAGCTAGAAGAGATGTTCCAGAACATATGAAGCAGCTTGAAGAACTAGGTATTGAAACAATTGATATTGTTGCTATTAACTTATATCCATTTAAGGAAACTATCATGAAGCCTGATGTAACTTTAGCTGATGCTATTGAAAATATAGATATTGGTGGTCCTACAATGTTAAGATCAGCAGCTAAAAATCATAAGGATGTAGCAGTACTTTGTGATCCATCAGATTATGATAAGGTTATTAATGAATTAAAAGCGGGTGAAATTTCTTATGATCTAAAATATAGATTAGCCCTTAAGGTATTTCAGCATACAGCGGCTTATGATGCTATGATTTCAGATTATTTAAGAAAACAGATTGATGGTGAATTACCGGATAATCTAACACTTACATTTGAAAAGGTTCAAGAATTAAGATATGGCGAAAATTCTCATCAGAAGGCAATCTATTACAAAGAAATACAGCCATTCTCAGGAGCACTTGTAAATGCAAAGCAGCTTCATGGCAAAGAGTTATCATTTAATAATATAAACGATGCTCAAGGAGCATTAGGATGCTTAAAGGAATTTGAAGAACCAGCTGTAGTAGCAGTAAAACATGCAAACCCATGTGGTGTAGCTATTGGTGAAACTTTAGTTGAAGCATATAAGAAGGCTCATGACTGTGATCCAACTTCAATTTTTGGCGGCATTATTGCATGCAATAGAGAAGTTGATGCTGCAACTGCTACAGAAATTAGCAAGATCTTTGTTGAAATTGTAATTGCACCTGGATTTTCACAGGAAGCTTTGGCTATCTTAACTCAGAAGAAAAACGTTAGACTTCTTGAATTACCAGATATTTTAGGACAGGCAGATAAGCATGTTATCGATCTTAAAAAGGTTAGCGGTGGATTATTAGTTCAGGATGCAGACAATACTTTATTTGACGAATTAAAAGTTGTAACTAAAAAAGCTCCAACTGATGCTCAAATGAAGGATTTAGAAATTGCAATGAAAGTCGTTAAGCATACAAGAAGTAACGGTATTGTATTTGTTAAGGATGGTATGACTATAGGTATTGGACCTGGACAGACTAACCGTATTTGGGCAGTAGAAAATGCTATTAGACAGTCAAACTTTGATATGGAAGGTGCTGTAATGGCTTCAGATGCATTTTTCCCATTTGATGATTGTGTAACAGCTGCAGGCAATGTTGGTGTTAGTGCAATTATTCAGCCGGGTGGATCTATCAGAGACCAGGAAAGCATAGATAAAGCAGATGAATTAGGTATTGCTATGATATTTAGCGGATACAGACATTTTAAACATTAATCTCATAAGGAGAACAAAATATGAAGATATTAGTAGTTGGCAGTGGTGGTAGAGAGCATGCAATTGCATGGAAGTTAGCACAAAGCCCAAAAGTAGAGAAAGTTTATTGTGCACCAGGTAATGCTGGTATTGCAGATGTTGCAGAATGTATAAATGTAAAAGCAGAGGATATTGAAGGTATTTGCAGTGTTGCAAAGGAAAAAGCTGTTGATATGGCAGTTATAGGACCTGAAGTGCCTTTAGCAATGGGTATTACAGATGAGCTTGAAAAGGTAGGGGTAAAGACATTTGGACCTAACAAAAAGTGTTCTCAGCTTGAAGCAAGTAAGGCATTTACAAAGAGCTTTTTAGCAAGACATGACATTCCTACAGCTAAATATAAGGAATATACAGATAAAGATGAGCTTATTTTAGATATCGGTATCTATGGTTATCCAATGGTTCTTAAGGCAGATGGACTAGCTGCAGGTAAAGGAGTAGTTTTAGCAGAAAATGCAGAGGAAGCTAAAAATGCTATTGAAGAAATGATGGGATCAAAAGTCTTTGGTTCAGCGGCTGATAAGGTAGTAGTGGAAGAATGCTTAGTAGGTGTTGAAGCTTCTTGTCTATGTTTTGTAGATGAAAATACTATTGTTCCAATGGAATCAGCTCAGGACTATAAGAGAATTTTCGATGGAGATAAGGGTCCAAATACAGGAGGAATGGGAACATACTCTCCTTCACTAATGTTTACTGAAGAAATAGAAAAACGAGTAATGGATGAAATTCTTTTGCCAACATTAGAAGGATTTAAAAAGGATGGATTAGACTTTAAGGGCGTATTATTTGTTGGTCTAATGCTAACTGAAGATGGACCAAAGGTTATCGAATTTAACAATAGATTTGGTGATCCAGAAACTCAGTCAGTTTTAATGAGATTAGATACTGATCTATATGAAATTTTCGATGCAGTTTGTGAAAATAGATTAAAAGACATCGATATCAAATGGAAAGAAGATCGTGCAGTTTGTGTAGTTTTAGCTTCAGGTGGCTACCCAGGAGATTACGAAAAGGGCGAGGTAATAACTGGTTTAGATGATGTTGACGATGGTGTAGTTGTATTCCACGCTGGAACAAAACATGATGAAAATGGCAATGTGGCTACTGCAGGTGGACGAGTTTTAGGCGTTACAACAACAGGTAAAACTCATGACGAAGCTAGAGCAAAGGCCTTTGAAAATGTTAAGAAGATTTCATTTGAAGGAATGCAGTACAGAAATGATATTGGTTTAATTATTAAAAAATAAATAATTGGGGAGATAAATTTATGTTAGATAAGAAATTAGTTGAACTACTTGTAGAGCAGGTAAACAAAGAATTTTACTCAGCATATCTTTACTTGGATTTTTCAAATTATTATGCTGATGCTGGCCTTGATGGTTTTGCAAATTGGTATATGATACAGGCTCAGGAAGAAAGAGATCATGCTATTTTATTTATGAAGTACCTTCAAAATAATGGTCAGCATGTTGAACTAGAAGCTATTGCTAAACCAAATGTAGAGCTTTCATCACATTTAGATGTTCTTAAGGAAGGCTTAAAACATGAAGAGTATGTAACTTCATTAATTCACGATATATATGATGTGGCGTTTCATAAAAAGGACTTTAGAACAATGCAGTTCTTAGATTGGTTTGTAATGGAACAAGGCGAAGAAGAAAAGAACGCAGATGATTTAATTAAAAAGTTTGAGCTATTTGGAACTGATCCAAAGGGACTATATGCTTTAAATGAAGAATTAAAAGCAAGAGTATATAATGTTCCTTCATTAAATTTAGATTAATATATGTTTAAGATTAAAGGAGAGTGATTTTGTTCACTCTCCTTTTGGACTATATGTTTTATAGTACTATGCGTGCGCAAGTTTTTAACTTTGAATTTTTTAGGACTAGAGCAGCTCTTGATTTTGAAGGATATAAGCTATTTTAAGGATTACTGCAAAAGAACTAGGGTGATAGACTCTTAGTAATTTAAAAGACATAGGAATCTAAAGTTTTAGGTGGTAAGTGTACTCTAAGGTGTTTTTAAATAATTAAGAAAAACATATCTTCACATTTTCATCATATAGCTATATAATAATATGAAAACTAAATTTTTAAAGGAAAAGAGAATAAGATGGATAAAAAATCTATAAAATTTCAATTTAAAAGATGCTGTGCGATGCTTTTAGTTATTGCGATGTTTTTAACATCATTTGCTATTAGTCCAGATTCGGCAGATGCAGCAAATAAAAGCAAATATTGGATTAAGGTAAATAAGAAGGCAAATGTGGCAACAGTTTATCAGCTTAAAGGTGGTAAGTATAAACCAATTAAAGCTATGTTAACTTCTTGTGGTGGCAAGGATACTCCAAGTGGAACATTTTACACGCCATCAAAATATAGATGGCATACTCTTATGGTCAGTACTGCACACGAGTAACAGGAAGTATACTGTTTCATTCGGTTTGGTACTATAAAAACGGTAATAAAGCAAGTCAGTCAACACGTGAGTTTAATAGATTAGGTCAAACTGCTTCTCATGGTTGTATAAGACTTAGTGTTGGTGATGCCAAATGGATATATGATAACTGCAAATTGAAAACAAAGGTTACAATTTATAGCAGTAAAAAACCAGGACCTTTAGGTAAGCCTAAAGCGATTAAGGTAGCTACATCTCGTAGAACTTATTGGGATCCGACAGATCCAGATAAAAGAAATCCTTATCGTAAGAAAAAAGCGAAGATTTACATATCATCTAAAAAAGATAAATACTTAGAGTACAATCAGAAGTATAGTGTTAAATCTGGTGTATCTGCAAAAGATCAAATAACAAAAAAGAGCCTTACTAAAAAGATAACATATAAGGCATATAAATATAGCAAAGGCAAGTATAGAAGGGCTAATTTTACAACAAAATCAGTTGGAACATATAAGATTAGATACTATGTTAAATCATCACTTGGAGCGACAACTGCAAAAGATTTAAAAATAAAGATTGTAGATACAAAAGCGCCTATTATTTCAGCTAAAAATTATAATGTAAGAGTTGGTGATACTAATGCAGTACAGGGTGTTAGTGCTAAGATGAGAAGCGGTACAAGTCGTACAAAATATATGACTGTGAAAATAAAAGCACCAGGTAGCAGTAAGTATGCAACATATACTTATTCAAAAGCAAAAGGTTACAAGTTTACTAAAGCAGGAACATATTATGTTAAGTATTATGTAAAGAATAAGAACAAGCCATATAGACAGGCAACAAGAAGCATTAAAATTTCAAGTTATAAAGATGCAGTAATTAGCGGTAATAATGTAACGGTGCCATATAATGCTACTGATGTAGACATGATAAATGCAATTAGAAGTAAAGTATCAGTTAGTGATAGTGGCACAACAATAGCTGGAACTAGTTCAAAAGTTGCCGTTACTCTAACAAAGTATACAAATGGCAATGCAGTAGCAACTGTATCATACAGATGCAAGAATGGCAGAACTATCTCTAAAAACTTTAGTGTTACTAGGAAACAAGCACCTGTTCCAACACCAGACTCTTCATCAACACCAGTTGAAGTTGTATAAAAAGAGATCAAAAGCACCTCGAAATAAAAAAGAGGTGCTTTTTTGATGTTTTCTAGAAAATTATAGATTTGCAAAAGTAAAAAAATATGCAAAAGACAAGAATTATGATGTAATGTAATCAATATATAGTACTTACAAAGTAATTAACTACAAAAGGAGGGGTAATTAATGCAAAAAAGAATTTGTAGCTTTATAGTTGCAATAGCAATGGTGTTTACATTATTTTCAACACCGTTGGTTGCTAGTGCAGCTGAGAATACGACAGTACCAGAAGGCTATGTTGTATTAGACTCTGGTAATGTTGAAATCTCAAGCGCAGAAGGTTTGAGATATTTTGCATCTCAGGTAAATGAAGGTAATAACTTCAACAAAAAAACGGTTAAATTGACAAAAGATATTAATCTTAACAATGAACCGTGGACACCTATTGGTAAAAGTGGTAAAGCTTTTACAGGAACTTTTGATGGAGGAAAAAACACAATTTCTAATTTGTTTATAGAAAGAGGTTTTTCAAACTCAGCAGCAAATAGTTATGTCGGTTTGTTTGGTTATACTTTATCACCAGCAGTAATTAAAGATGTAACTGTAGAAAATGCGAGAATTCAAGGTTCTCTATATGTTGGTGTAATTGCAGGTAGACCATATACTGGAAACTCTATTTCAAATTGTCATGTTAAGGGTGATATTAAGGTAGATGCTTACTGGTATGCAGGAGGTATAGCTGGAGAAGGATATATCAATACTATCGAAGATTGCTCAGTGATAGGTAAAGATGGTTCATACATCAAAGGTAATGGTGGTAGTTATATGGGCGGTATCATGGGCTTTAGAGGCGAAGGTGGTATGAAAATTGATAACTGTGAAGTTATCAATATTGATATATCAGGAGATGACCGTGTAGGTGGTATTTCAGGAATGCTTCATTATGGAAATAGTATTTTGAATAGTAAAGTACTTAACGTATCAATAAAAGCTAATGATCCTAAAGCTACAACAGTAGGGCTTATAGCTGGAGCAACACAGGGAAATGATAAAAATAATTCAGTGATTAAGAATAATACTGTTTTAGAAACAGTAGCTAAGATAGGCGATAAGGTAGTCACTGATGAGTATGGAACAGATATTGATGGAAATACAGCAGTTGTAGCTGGCAAATATGTTGCTAAAATTGGTGATAAAGAATATGTATCAGTAGATGCTGCTATTAAAGAGGCTCAGTCTGGTGATGTTGTTCAGATAACAAAACCAGGTCAGTACAAACCATTTACTTTAAAAGATGGTATAACTGTAAAGGGTATTATCGGAAAAACAGTTGAAGAATCAACTGTTATTAAAAGTACAAATACTACAGCTATTTTATTAAATGGTAAAGATGCTAAGTTGGACTCATTAATTATTGATAGTTCTGATAGAACTAAACCAACAGATCCTAAACCATATGAAGGTTCAGCTTTAGTATATGTAAATGGCAAGACAGAAAACTTAACAATTGATAATTGTAAATTAATTGGTGGTGGCGAAGGAACAACTGCTTTATACTACCATGCAGCAGATATCAAAGTAACAAATTCAACTTTTGAAAACTTTGGACGTGCTTATTATGTCTGTGGAGACAATGAAGCTATGGGCAAAATTACATTTGAAGGAAATACTTTTACAAATGTAAAAGTGCCACTAGATGGATATTGGGGAAAACCTGTAGCTAAAGATTCAAAGTTTGTAGTTAAGAACAATACTATTAACACAGGTTCATACGAAACATCATACGTTCAGTTCTGGGATTATGCTCAGTATCAGTACTGGCTAAATGGAGCTAATTCAAAGCTAAATCCAGAAGGTAAAACAGCTCTAAATGTTGAGATGACAGGTAATACTTTTAACGGTAAAGTTAAAGTTTATGCAACACATGCAAACTGGTTTAGCGATTCAAACATCAATTTAGGATCAACAGAAAAAGCTAATTTAGTAAATAGAAAGTTGGTTGAAATCAAGGGTAAGGATGTTGAAAAGGTAACAGTTTCTAAAAAAGATGGTTCTAAAGTCACTGAATTTAATGAAACAACATCTTCAAGCAGTATAAATGGTAAAACTGTAATTTACACATTATCAGAAGGAGAGTATTTACTAACTATTACTCATAAGAGTGAAGATGGCGATAAAGTAGTTACTCAAAGCGCTGTAACAGTAGTAACACCTGTTGGAGAAAAAACTCAGGAAGTTGAAATTAAGCCGGTAACTGAAACAGCTATCGCTGAAGTAATCGATGCTGATGGCAATAAGACAGAATATAAATCAGTAGAAAAAGCTATCAAAGAAGCAAAGGCAGGCTCTACAGTAAATATTCTTTCAAATGTATCAGTAGATACATGGAATCAGTTAGGGGATAAAAAAGATATTACAATCAATGGTAATGGACATAAGATTACAATTAATAAACTTGAATCAAATGGTAATGGAAACTATCTAATTTATAGTGGAAGAAACATTACTGTAAAAGATTTAACAGTTGAACTTCCTAAAAATGCTTCAGGTTTTGATTTAGTTAGCGGTGAAATATCAAAAGTAACTATTATCGGTGGAAGATATGGTGTAATAACTGGACCTACTGAAGATAAGGGAGTAACTATAAAGGATTCTCACTTCGAAGGTATGGATTATGCAATTTATACTGAAGAAAATGGTAAAGCAGCTAATACAGTTATACAGAATAATACTTTTGATAGTGTAAAATATGTAGCTATATTAAGAAATAACGAAAAATTTGATAATAATATTGTAAATGATGGAAAAATTACTATCTCTGAAGCAACAGGAACAGTAACAGGAAATACATTCGCAGAAGATACTACTGTTAAGCTTTATGATAATACTTCTAAGATTGAAAAGAACAAGTTCTTAGGTAAAGTTGATGCAAGTAAGGTTTCTGAAGATAACAATGTTAAATTAGATAAAAACTTCTGGGGTGAAAATAGAAAACCAGCAGATGTTTTAGGAGAAAATGCAGGTAAGCTAAATGCAGAAAATATTCCTTATTATGTAACTGAGGAAATGGATAGACTAAATACTGATAAGGTTCCTGTAGAGCCAGAAAAGCCAGTTGAACCAGAAAAACCAGCTAAACCGGTAGATCCAAAATTAGCAGGAGTTAAGGGTATAAAAACTTATATCAATGGTTCAAAGAAGACATTTACAATTAAGTTTAGCGCAGTTGCAAAAGCTGACAATTATACTGTAGCATACAAGAAAAATGGAGCTAAAAAATGGACATACGTTTCAACTAATGGCAAGAGAAGCTACAAGATGAAGCTTAAGGCTGGAGATACAATTGAAACAAGAGTATGTGCAAATAAGACAGTTAGTGGAAAGAAATTTAGAAGTAAGTATTCTTCATCAAGCTACAGAATGGTTGGAAACCACAATGTTAAGTCTGTATTATCATACAGTAAAAAGAACTTAGCATTATCATGGGCTAAGGCTAAAAATAACTATAAAGGTGCAAAACTTTACTACCATGTAGCTTATAGAACTAACAATGGCAAGTTTAAGGTTAAAGCAGTATCAGCTAATAAAATGAACTTAAAGGTTGTTGCTGGTAAGTATTATCAGGTTAAAGTTAGACCTGTAATTAAAGTAGGTAGCAAAAAATATATCGGTTCTTACGAAGGTAAATATGCAAATAGATATGCTAAATCTACTTATATTAAGAGCTTAAGAGCTGGTAAGAAGCAGCTTAAAGTAACAATGAGTAAAGCTACAGGAACAACAGGCTACCAGGTAGTATACGCTACAAATAAGTCATTTAAGGGACAGAAATACTATACTAATAAAGGTGCTAGCAAGGTTAAGAGAACTATAAGCAAATTAAAATCAGGTAAGAGATATTATGTTAAGGTAAGAACATATAAGCAGATAAAGGGCATGAAATATTATGGCCCATATAGCAAGACTTTATCTCTTAAAGCTTGGTAATATTAACTTAATAAGTAAATATAAAGCATAGTTAATGCCACATTGATGAATTTTTTAGATTTGTCGATGTGGCATTGTTAATTCTTTTATTAACAGTGAGCATATAACGCCTCTTTCATATAGACTTTTTTACTGAAATATGGTATTCTAAAAAGTACTTAAATTTTATAAGTTTATATAAATTGTCACAATGCCGAGTTCCATTAGCTCGGGAAAGGAAGGTAGCAAAATGGCAGAAAACAAAGGAAAATTTTATATTACAACACCTATTTATTATCCAAGTGCAAACCTACATATAGGACATACATATTGCACAGTTATGGCAGATGCTATGGCAAGATTTAAGAGAGCGACAGGCTATGATGTAAGATTTTTAACAGGTACAGATGAGCACGGTCAGAAAATCCAGACAATAGCAGAAGAAAAAGGTGTTACACCACAGCAGTATGTAGATGACGTAGTAGCAGGCATTAAAGAACTATGGAAGACTATGGAAATCTCATACGACGATTTCATCAGAACAACAGAACCTAGACATGTAGAAAGAGTTCAGAAAATCTTTATGGAACTATATGAAAAGGGTGATATATATAAAGGTGAATACGAAGGTCTATATTGCACACCATGCGAATCATTTTGGACAGAAAGCCAGCTAGATGAAAACGGATGTTGCCCAGACTGCGGTAGACCAGTAGAACATGCAAAAGAAGAAGCTTACTTCTTTAAACTAAGCAAATATGCAGATAGTCTTTTAGACCTATTTAAGAACAATCCAGAATTTTTACAGCCAGAAGCTAGAAGAAATGAAATGATTGCATTTATAGAACAGGGTCTAGAAGATTTGTGTATTTCTAGATCTTCGTTTGACTGGGGTATCCCTGTACCAATTGATGAAAAACACGTAATTTATGTATGGCTAGATGCTTTAACAAACTATATTACAACATTAGGATATCCGGATGACAAGGAGCTGTTTGACAAGTATTGGCCAGCAAATTACCACTTAGTAGGTAAAGAAATCGTAAGATTTCACACAATTATTTGGCCAGCAATGCTTATGTCACTAGATTTGCCATTGCCAGAACATGTATTAGGACATGGATGGCTACTTATTGATGGTGGTAAGATGAGTAAATCAAAGGGCAACGTAGTAGACCCAGTAAAACTAATTGAAAGATATGGAGTAGATGCTTTAAAATACTTCTTACTAAGAGAATACACATTTGGTCAGGATGGAAACTTTACAAGTGAAGTTATGTTAAAGAGATTAAACTATGATTTAGCTAACGACTTAGGTAACCTAGTAAGTAGAACAGTTTCTATGATTGAAAAATACTGTGGAGGCATTGTGCCAGCTGCAGGCCAGGAAGAAGGTCCAGATGCTGATCTTAAGGCGGTAGCTACAGGAGCAGCTGATAAAGTTGAAGCTGAAATGGATAAGTTTAAGTTTAATATGGCTCTTGAAGAAATATGGGTAGTTGTAAGAAGAGCAAATAAATATATAGATGAAACAACACCTTGGATCTTAGCAAAGGATGAAAGCAATAAAGCAAGGCTTGATGTTGTAATGCATAACCTAGCAGAAGCATTACGTATTGTATCTATTTTAATTCATCCATTTATGCATACAACAGCAGGCGAAATTAGAAAACAGACTGGTCTATGGTTTGCTGAGCCACAGTGGGAAGATTCAAAAGTATTTGATATGATGGAAGGCGAACAGGTTAAAAAAGGTGATCCTATATTCCCAAGAATGGATATTGAAAAAGAACTAGAAGAGCTTGAAAAGATGAAAGGTGGCCCAAAAGAGGAAAATATTCCATTAGAGCTAAAGGATACTATTAAGTTTGAAGACTTTGATAAAGTTGACTTAAGAGTTGGTACTATTTTATCTGCTGAAAAGCATCCAAAAGCTGACAAGTTATTAGTATTCCAGGTTAAGATGGGTACTGAAACTAGACAGATTGTTTCAGGAATTGCAGCTCACTACAAGCCAGAAGATTGTGTAGGCAAAAAGGTTGTTGTAGTTGCAAATTTAGCACCTCGTAAATTAAGAGGACTAGAATCAAAGGGTATGATTTTATTTGCAGACAATGTGGTTGATGGCAAAGAAACATTAGAATTTGTATCAACTGATGCCGAAGATGGAAACTCAGTTTGCTAATTTTTCAATATGACAGCGAGAGAATTGAGAATAATTCAATTCTCTCTTTTTTATTGTAAATTTTAAATTATAAAATTTAATAAATTGGCTATTTTATAGGACTATTAAAAATTTTATCACTCATTATTTTGTTAATTTTTTTATAAAAATATATGAAAATTACACTTAATGTTAAGTCTTAATTAACATTAGTTAAGTTTCAGTAAAGCCTATTGTAAGCTGCTTTTTATGTTGATATTATAGTATCGCCAAGTGAGGGCAAACTAAAATAATTGTGAAAATAACCAACGGAGGAGAAAATGAACAGAAAGAAAATTCTTCAGAAGACAGGAATTTTTGCTTTTGCTATAATGTTTAGCACTAGCACTATAGGAAGCACAGTTGCTTTAGCAGCAAACAATGCAAATCCTGATAAAATTCCTCAGGCTGTTGAACAAAGACAAACTGAAACAAAGAAAATCATTGATGAAAATACTCAGTGGCAGTATTTAGATGATGGTACAGACCCAGCAGCTTCATTAGGATCTAAGACAGCTTGGACAGGTGCAGATTTTAATGATGGAGCATGGAAAAAAGCAGCAGGTAAGTTTGGGGCTAAGAGAGGACAGCTAGTATCATTTGATGGATTTACTCCAACTGTACTTTTAAATCAGTACAAAGCAGATGAAGAAAAAGTTGATATTCCTACATATTTTTTTAGAACAAAAGTAAATATTAAGAATAAAGCTGATATTACTTCAATAACTGGAACACTATTTCATGATGATGCTGTAAGAGTATTTTTAAATGGTCATGTGATTAAATCTGTAGATATGCCATCTGAAGAAAAGGAAAATAATCTATATTATGCAGGTGTAAGTGCAGGAGCACCAAAGCAGGCAGATATTAATTTGTCTAAGGAAGATGTTGAAAAATATATCAAAGAAGGAGATAATATAATATCTGTAGAATTACACAATGATAGAAGCGATAGTTCAGATATATATTTTGAATTTACAAATTTAAATGTAAACTATAATGAAGAAACAGGTGCACCAAAAAAAATTACTCAAAAATCAGTGTTTTTGACAGTGGGAAGCGATAGCTCAAGCCAAGGTTTGACATGGTATGCAGACACAGATAAGGTAGGAGAAGTTCAGTATGCTGTTAAAAATGGAGATACATTCCCAAAGGAATATAAAACTAAACAGGCTGATTGCACAATAGCTACTAATGATTCAAACTTTTACTCTAATCAGGCAGTTTTAGATAACTTAAAACCAAATACAGAGTATGTTTATAGAGTAGTAAATGAAGATACTGTAAGTAAAACATACAGCTTTACATCTGATGATAACAATGGATCATTTAGCTTTGCTTTAGTAGGAGACCCTCAGATTGGTGCAAGTGGCAATGCTACAAAAGATACAGAAGGATGGAATGCAACAGTAAATACTATTAAAAACACTCTAAAATCTGACTTTTTACTATCAGCAGGAGACCAAGTAAATACAGCTTCAAATGAAAGTCAGTATACTGGATATTTAGACAAAGCATTTTCAAGCTTACCATCTGCAACTACTATTGGTAACCATGATTCAAGCTCAGCAGCATATAATCAGCATTTTAATTTGCCAAATGAAAGCGTAGACAAAGGGGGTACAACTGCAGGTACTGATTACTGGTTTGTTTATGATAATACTTTATTTATGAATATCAACTCAAATGATCGTTCAACTGCAGAACATAAAGCATTTATGCAAGAAGCAATAAAGGCTAACCCAAATGTAAAATGGAAAACTGTAGTGTTCCATCATTCTGTTTATTCAACTGCTAGTCATACAGATGATGGTGATATCATTCAGAGAAGAAATGAACTTCCAAATGTATTTAAAGAGCTTGATATAGATGTAGTATTAATGGGCCATGATCATGTTTATACTAGAACTTATGTTATGGATGGTCAAACTCCACAGAAAACAGAAAAAGTGGAAAACTCTGCTATTAATCCAAATGGTATTATTTACCTAACAGCTAACTCAGCTTCTGGAAGCAAATATTATGATATAGCAGCTCCTAATGCAGACTTCTCAGCTAAAATGGATCAGTCTAAAAGAAGAACTGTAACAAATATTAAGGTAACTGATAGTACATATACTATGACAACATACTTTGCAGACAATATGGAGCAGCTAGATACATTTACAATCCATAAAACTGATAAAACTAATCTAGAAAATCTTGTTAAAGAAGCTGAAGGTAAAAACTTCATAGAGAAAGATTACACAGATGAAAGTTGGAATAGATATAATATTGCATTAGAAAATGCAAAAAAAGCATTAGAAAAAAAGGATGCAGTTCAGGAAGATTATGATAAAGCTTACAACGAGTTAAATGAAGCTATTAATGGCTTAACTAAAAAGCCTATTGAAAAACCAGATCCTGAAGAAGAAAATATTGGTGGCGGTGGAAATGTTGAAAACGATGGAAATGTAGACAAGCAGTCTTCAAAAGATGATGCAGAAGATAAGGAAGAAGTAGATAGTGAAAAAGAAGCAGGTGTTGAAACAAGCGATATGACAGATGTAGCAGGAACAGCTATGATATTATTGGCTTCAGGTGCAACTGCAGCTGCATTACTAAAAAAGAAAAAGGATGCAAATAAAAATTAGAAAGAGAAATGTGAAATAACTTATGAAGAGAAATATAAAAGAAAATGCCATAGTGCTAATCATTATTTCTCTCAGTCTAATTGCAGTAATAGCAATAAATCAACTTGGTTTTAAAAGTTACAATAGATTTGAAACAGATAGCCTCCACTACGATAGGGGGAAAGTGGTGGAGGTTATAGATGAGCAAATAACCTATGATAAGGAACTGAAAATTTATCTTGGGACACAAGATTTAAAAGTCAAGATGACTGAGGGTGAGAGCAAAGGAAAAACTATAGAGGTAACAAATTATATAACAAAAGTACATCAAGTAATTGCCAAAAATAATATGTCCCTTATTATAAATATTGATTCACCAACATCTGTAAAACCTTTCTATAGTGTGTATAATTATGATAGAAGTTCTTCAATGATAGCTTGTGTAATTTTGTTGTTTGCCGCAATAATATGGATAGGAGGCGGCAAGGGTATAAAGTCTATATTAGGCCTTGTTTACTCGCTCTTCATAATAATAGGAATACTTCTTCCAACGGTATTTTCAGGGTATTCACCTATCATCATGAGTATAGTTACTGCTATTTTATCAACAACAGTAACGTTACTACTGCTTAATGGACAGAGCCGAAAGACATTTGCAGCGATTATATCAACAACAGTTGGAGTATTTTTCGCATTGATATTGTTTACAGTTATGTCTTGGATGATTCATATAGATGGCTTTAGCTCTTCAGAGGCAGAGGGGTTAGTATTGATACAAGAAGCAACAGGTTTAAAGATAAAAGATGTCTTGTTTGCAGGTGTATTAATTGCATCACTAGGAGCTATAATGGATGTAGGAATGTCCATAGTATCTGCTTTATATGAGGTGTATCGTCATAACACTTCTCTAAGTGCAAGAGAACTTTTCAAATCAGGTATTGAAATAGGCAAAGATATGATAGGTACTATGACAAATACTTTAATACTAGCCTTTACAGGCAGTGCGTTTATAACACTGTTAGTGTTTATATCATATAAAGTTCAATTTAATCAGTTATTAAATTCGAATTTTATGAGCATAGAAATAGCACAAGGGCTGTGTGGAACTTTTGGTATCGTACTTACAATACCTACAGCATCTGCAATAGCAGCTTTTATGCTCACAAAAACAAAATTCAAATCAAAACACTTCAATTAGTAACCTTTTCTATACTTTATAACATAAAACAAAAAATCACCTGGCATAAAATATTTGTCAGGTGATTTTTTTTTGTTTAATCTTCAAGTTTATTAACTTTTTTAGCACAGTGGCCACATACTTCTTGAAAAATCTTTCGACCAGCATAAGTTGATGCAAGGGATGGATCTAAATCAGGAGCAATTTCCACGATATCCATGCCAATAATATTTAAGTTTTTAAATAACTCATCTAAAATATTTAAAAGTTGACGTCCATAAAGGCCTGCAAACTGTGGTGATGCAGTGCCAGCAGCATACGCAGGGTCAAGACAATCAATATCCAAAGTTATATAAATTTTATCGTATTTTTTTAATTGTTTTGTAGCTATACTACCGATACGATCACTTTCAATTCGGTGGCATAAAACAGAATTTAATACATTTAGTTCATGAGTTTTTTTAAAATCGTATTCTTCGCGGTCAATAGTACGTGCTCCTATAAATGTTATATTTTCAACACCACTTATATTTTTTAATTCTAAAGCTCGGCGAGCAACAGATGTGTTAGAAAATTTATCACCTCGCACTGTATCGTGTAAATCAAAATGGGCATCAATATATACAATGCCAAATTCTTCATCAAGAGCATCATCTATTCCTTTCAATACAGGAATGGTTGTACTGTGATCTCCACCTACCATGACGAAAAATTTGTTTTTAGAAACAAGATTATTTACAAACTTTTCTATGCCATCGAAATACTCTTTAAGACCACCAGCAGGAATAAAATCACCAGCATCAACGATATTAAGTGAGTCGAAACATTGGAAGTGTTCATTAAATGGAGATGAAATTTTGCTGTATTCTCTTAAAATTTCAGGAGCTCTTCTAGAGCCATACCTATTAGTTATATCTACGTTATATGGTATGCCAAATACTACAAGATCAGCATCTATTATATCCATTGTAGGTCTGTTTAATCCGCACCATATGGCATCATCTTTTGATAAATTGGTTTTCTTTAACATGATACTTCACCCTTCTCCAAACCATTAGCATATATTAATAGTTTAGCAAAAGTTATGACAATTTCAAGTTTAATAAGCAATGTTTTTGTGGTAAAATATATGAGCGATAATAGATAGAAAGAAGGTAGCATATATGTTATTTGATTCTCATACACATATAAATAGTGATGGATATACAACAGAAGAACGCGATCAGCTTATAAAAGATATAGAAAAATCAGATGTCGAATATGTTATGGATATAGGTTGTGATCTTCCTACATCAAAGATGGCAGTTGATCATGCAAGTAAATATGATTGGTGCTATGCAGCAGTAGGAGTTCATCCTCACGATGCTAAAACTATGGATGACATGACATTGTTTATGATTAAGAGTTTAGCTAAAAAAGATAAGGTCAAGGCTATAGGGGAAATAGGTTTAGATTATCATTATGATTATTCTCCTAGAGAAATACAAAGAGAATGGTTTCGTAAACAGATACAGCTTGCAAATGAACTTAAGCTTCCTATAGTGATTCATAGTAGAGAAGCAGATCAAGAAACTATGGATATCTTAAAAGAAGAACAGGCTTTTTCAGAAAGAAGAAAAAGCTGGTTTCCTAAAAAGCAAGATGGTACTGCAGATGCTAGAGTCTTACTTCATTGTTATAGCGGCAGTGCAGAATTAGCAGAACAGTATATAAAGCTTGGTGCTACTATTTCGATAGCAGGACCAGTTACATATAAAAACAATAAAAAAACTCAAAGAGTGGTAGAAACAGTATCTATAGACAATTTACTTGTTGAAACTGATGCACCATACCTAACACCAGAACCTCATAGAGGTAAGCAAAATAAAGCTCCTTATGTTGAACATACAGTAAGGAGAATTGCACTTATCAAGGATATGGAGTATGAAGAAGTTGCTAGGATTACTTGTGAAAATGCTAAAAGATTTTTTGATATTTATTAGTTAGTAAGGGAAATATATTTATGATTAAAGATATAGTTAAAGCTACAATAAAAAAACATCAGCTGATAGAACCTGGTGATGTGATAATCTTAGGATTGTCAGGTGGTCCTGACTCTGTTTGTCTGTTTGATATATTACTTGATTTATCGACGGAAATGGATTTTAAACTTCATGGGGCTCATGTAAATCATCAGTTTAGACCTGGCGCAGCAGAGGAAGATCAACTATATGTTGAAAATCTTTGTGAGGCCAATGGTGTATGTTGTTGGTCTACTATAGTAGATTGTAATGCTTTGGCCAATGAATTAGGAATAGGAAGTGAAGAAGCTGGTCGCAAAGCGAGATACGATTTTTTCTTTGAAATAACGCAATCACTTTTGTTTGAAGGAGTAGAAGCTTCAAAGATAAAAATTGCTATAGCCCAAAATCTAAATGATCAAGTTGAGACGGTTTTATTTAGATTTTTAAGAGGAGTAGGGACAGATGGTCTTGCAGGTATAGATTACAAGAGAGTTAATGAAAATGGGAATATAGTTATAAGACCGCTTCTTGATGTAGCTAAAAAAGATATTTTAGAGTATTGTAAAATAAATAAAATAGAGCCTTGTATAGATCATACAAATAATCAACCTATCTATGCGAGAAATAAAATTAGATTAAACTTAATACCTGAGCTTGAAGAAAAATACAACAGTAATTTGGTGGAAGCTATAAGTAGATTAAGTGCTATTGCTAAAGAAGATAGAGATTTTATATGGAGTGAAGTTTATAAAAACTATGATAAAGCGCTTGTAAGAAAAGAAGATCATGAGGTTTGGTTTAATCAAGAAGTTTTACAAAACTACCATTCCTCTATAAGACATAGAATACTTTTTAAAGCATTTGCAAGTGTGGGATTACCAAAGGATATATATAGTTCACATTTGGAACAGGCAGATGAACTAATTATGCATGGTATAACACCTCAACAAGTTGATTTTCCAAAAGGTTATGTTATAAGAGTTTCATATGGAAATATAGTTTGCGGATTAAAACCAAATATTAATGATGGTATGAAACCGCCGAAGATTATAATAAATGTGCTAGATAAAGAGCAATACCAAAAACGTCAAGGCGTTGCAGCTTTTGATTTGGATCTGATGGAAGAAGAATATGGCAGAAGTAATCTTCAAAAGATAATAGATATTAGAAGTAGACAACCTGGAGATTACATCAGACTAAAAGGTGTAGTAGGTAGGAAAAAAATTCAAGATTTGATGGTGGATATGAAGATTCCGAGTGTAGATAGAGACAAAGTATTTATGGTGGGAATAGGTCATGAAATACTATGGATACCAGATGGTAAATATAAAGGTAGATACAGTGGTAATTATCAAGTTACAGAAGATAGCAAAAGAGTCATAACTGTTGAATTAAGTAGTCTTCTATGATAAAATATCCATTTAAAGGACTATATTTTTTTTAGTAAATAAAAATAATAATGAGGAGAAGAATAAGAATTGAAGAACGTATTTAAAAGCTTTGGAATATATTTTATGATTCTAGCGTTAATCTTAGGTATGGCGCTGTTTTATGATAAGAGTCCAAAGGAAGAGATTAAAAATGTTAGTTATTCAAAGTTTGTAAATTATATAGCTGATGAAGATATGAAGGAAATTCAGTTCAAAGAGCTAGAGATGACAGGATTATTAAAAAATGGTAAAAAGGTTCATACATACGCACACAGCTCTCTTGATGTTGATAGACTTCATTCACAGTATTTAGACAAGCAGAGTGATAAAAACATCATTACAATTAAAAATTCTAAGCCAGAAGAAGAGTCATGGTTAGTATCGTTGATACCAACACTTATTATGATAGGTGTTTTAGTATTCTTCTGGGTAATGATCATGAGGCAGCAAGGTGGCGGTGGCAAGGCTATGTCTTTTGGTAAGAGTAAAGCTAAGATGCAAGATCCAAGTGCTAGAAAATTATCATTTAAAGATGTTGCTGGTTTAGATGAAGAAAAAGAAGAATTACAGGAAGTTGTGGACTTCCTAAAGCATCCTAGAAAATACCATAACTTAGGAGCTAGAATTCCTAAGGGAATTTTACTTGTAGGTCCTCCGGGAACAGGTAAAACTTACATTTCAAAAGCTACAGCAGGAGAAGCGGGAGTACCATTTTTCAGTTTATCAGGCTCAGAATTTGTAGAAATGTTTGTTGGTGTAGGTGCATCTAGAGTTAGGGATTTATTTGAACAGGCTAAGAAAAATGCCCCATGTATCATCTTCATTGATGAAATCGATGCTGTAGGTCGTAAGAGAGGCGCAGGCATGGGCGGTGGCCATGATGAAAGAGAGCAGACTCTTAATCAGTTACTAGTTGAAATGGATGGATTTACAGAAAATCTAGGTATTATCATTTTGGCTGCTACAAATAGACCTGACATCTTAGATCCGGCGTTACTAAGACCTGGTAGATTTGATAGACAGATCGTAATAGGTGTTCCAGATATTAAGGGTAGAGAAGAAATCTTTAAGGTTCACAGTAAAAATAAACCTTTAGATGAAGAGGTAAATCCTGAAATTTTAGCTAGAAGAACTCCTGGATTTACACCGGCAGATATCGAAAATATGTTAAATGAAGCAGCTCTTTTAACCGCTAGAAGAAATGGTCAAAAAATACGAATGGATGAAATTGAAGAAGCAATAACTAAGGTTATCGCAGGTCCTGAAAAGAAGAGCAGAGTAATCAGTGAAAAAGAAAGACGCTTGACTGCCATTCATGAGGCTGGACATGCGGTTGTTGCACATTCATTACCAGGTACTGATCCGGTACATCAAATTACAATTGTTCCTAGAGGTAGAGCTGGTGGATTTACTATGATTTTACCTAAGGAAGATAGATACTATAATACTAAGGGAGATATGGAAGAACAGATTGTACACCTACTTGGCGGTAGGGTTGCTGAAATGTTAGTTCTTTCTGATATTTCAACTGGAGCAAGCAATGATATTGAGCGTGCTACAGATATAGCAAGAGAGATGGTAACTAAATATGGATTTAGTGAAAAACTTGGTCCTATTAACTATAGCTCTTCTGATGAGGTATTCCTTGGTAGAGATTTTGGAGCTAAACAGGCTTATTCAGAGGAAACTGCTAACGAAATTGATGAAGAGGTTAAGAGAATAGTTCACGAAGGTTATGAAAAGGCTCAAGAAATTTTAAATGAACATATGGATAAGTTACTTGCTGTTGCAGACGGACTTATGGAACTTGAAACTCTTGATGGTGAACAGTTTGAAAAACTATATAGTGGGGAATGCACTGTTGAGCAGCTTGTTGAAGAATTCAGAGCAAAAACTGCTAAGCTTGACGAAGAAAACAAAAAAGAAGCTGAGCAGGCAGATGCTATTATAGAACAGGAAAAGAAGATTTTAGAAGCGGATTTGGCTAGATATGACGAAGATTATATGGCTGATGATGACGAAATTGAGGAAGAAAAAAATAGGGTAGACAATGAGGATAACGATTAAAGATTGTCTTGCATTGCCGGCATTTGAAAATGCACAAGTGCTGTCTTGCGAGGACAGAGTAGTAAAATCAATTAAAAATATTTCAGTTTTGGAAGCTAATAGACTTGAAGATTTAAACGAGTATTACGATGAAAAAAATCAGATGATTGTTACTGGTTTTTATGGTATTCGTGATGATGTTGATGCACAATGCAAGATAGTTGAGTTTTTAGCTAAACATGGTATGGTATCACTAGTATTACACAGAGTTGGTGAAATTATGCCATCTATTGATAACCAATTAATAGAATGTTGTAGCAAGTATGGAGTTGTTTTAATCAAACTAAATACTAATGCTAAGTTGGTTATGTCAGAAATTATAGAAGAGGTTTCACATACTTTATTTTATGGTGGAGTAGATGAAAGCTATGATAATAGCCTTATAACAAATACGATTATGCATCTACTTGATTTTGAAAAGTACAGTGACTTTGAAAGCGCTGTAAAGGCGGCTGCTGTAAAAAATAATTTCCAGATGATAATTTTAAGCACAGATTTTAATCCTGTTTTAACTGTTGAAAATCAGTTTAAGACGACTATTGAGAGAGCTATTCGTTTGGGAAGAGAAAACTCTATCGAAAAGAGATCTAAAGTTTATACATTAATTGATGTTGATGGAGTTTTAACATATTGGGGACCTATTACTATTCAAGACAGCAATTACTATATGTTTATCGTTGACAATAATGATTCTTATTCTAAGGATGAGATTGTAAAGTTAGCTGATATTATACAAATGGCTATAGGCATGTGGAAGTATACTCCAGCTAGAGATCAGAAAGCAGAATTTGTAAAGGCTTTAAAAAGAGGCAACATAAGCATGGCTTATGCAATTAAGGAAGAAACTGAAATTGTTGAAGAGCATATCATGAGTGTATTTACAGGTACAGGTTTTGCTAATAGCGATACACAGTCAATTATTGATGAGTATTGTCTAAAAAATAATTTAAGTAATCTTCAAATCCACGAAGAAGATTATACCTTTGGAATAATTATTGGTGATAGCACTAGAGCAATTTGTGCTAAGTTGTTTGAAAAGGCAAAGTCTAGGAATGCCAGACTGTTTCATGTCACAGGTGTTGACGGTATAGAAGGTGCATGTGATGCCTTCAAGCTGATTAATGAAACTTGGAATCAAGCACAGCAGGTTTTTCCTTTTAAACGAGCATTTTCAAAGTATGATTTATTATTGATAAGTAATTGTAATAGTATTCAGCTTCGAGGTGGTTTTATCAAGAGAAATTATATGAAACTTCTTGAACCATTTGAAGCAGATGTCAGCAACAAGGGCAGACAGCTACTTGACACACTTGAAACCTTTGTTTTAGATGCAGGTATGAATGGAGCTAAAACAGCTGACATTATGGATGTTCACACAAATACTGTTCAGTACAGACTAAAAAAAATCAGTGAACTATTAGGAGCAGAAATAACAGCTAATAGAGTTATTCCTGGCTTAACTATAGCACTGGCACTAAAAAGACTAGAAAGAGCTTAAATCTGAAAGGAGAAACGATTATGCTACTTGCTTTTGATGTTGGAAACACAAACATCGTATTAGGAGTATTTAAGGATGGTAAATTGATAGAAAACTGGAGAATGGAAACCGATGCCAATAAAAGTGCTGATGAGTACGGCATGGTTATCAATCAGTTATTTAGATACGCTGGACTAAAAACCTCAGATGTTAAGGATGTAATTATTGCCACTGTAGTGCCTTCTGTTTTATATACACTTCAGCATTTATCTATGAAGTATTTTCATAGGAAAGCTATTGTAATAGAGTCAGGCGTTAAGACAGGTTTATTAATTAAATATGATAATCCTAAGCAGGTTGGTTCAGATCGTATTGTTAATGCGGTAGCTGCTTACGCTAAATATGGAGGTCCACTAATTTTAATTGATTTTGGAACTGCAACTACATTTTGTGCTGTTACAGAAAATGCAGAATACTTAGGAGGAGCTATTGCCCCAGGTTTAAAAATTGCGAGTGAAGCTTTATTTAGCATGACTTCAAAACTACCTAAGGTAGAGTTAGAAACACCTGATACAGTAATCTGCAAAAATACTATTCAATCAATGCAATCAGGTTTAATCTATGGGCATATGGGAATGGTAGATTTTATCGTTCGTCATATGAAGGAAGAACTTTCAGAAATGGGTTCGCCAAAGGAAAAGATTAAGGTTATTGCTACTGGTGGTCTTGCTAATTTAATTGACGAAGGTGTAGAGTGTATAGATGTAGTAGATAAGATGCTTACTTTAGAAGGTCTTGAAATTATTTACGAGAAGAATCGTAAAGATAAGAAGCATAAAAATAGATAATATAAAATAAGCACGATATTTTTCGTGCTTATTTTTGAAAGGAAGAGAAATATTGAGGAGAGGAAATTTAGAGATAAATGGCGTTAAGCTAGAAAATCCTTTTTTGGCAGCGCCTCTTGCGGGTATTACAGATGCACCTACAAGAAGAATTAATAGAATTATGGGAGCTGCTATGGGTTACTCTGAAATGGTAAGTGGCAAGGGACTTATGTATAATAACAAAAACACAGAGAATCTTCTCAAGGTGTATGAAGAAGAGAAACCAGTTGCTTATCAGATTTTTGGTAGTGAACCAGAAGTCATGGCATATACAGCAAAGCAGTTAAATGGCAGGGAAAATGCCTTATTAGATATCAATATGGGCTGTCCAGTTCCCAAGGTCGTTAAAAATGGTGAAGGATCTGCAATGCTTAAAAAACCATCGCTTATTTACGATGTGGTTTCTGCAACTGTTGAGAATGCTGATAAACCAGTAACTGTTAAAATACGTATTGGTTGGGATGATGATAGCATAAACTGTGTAGAGGTAGCAAAAATCATAGAAAAAGCTGGAGCATCAGCAGTAGCCATTCATGGTCGAACACGTATGCAGTATTACTCTGGCAAAGCTAACTGGGATGCTATCAAAGAAGTTAAGGAAAATGTAAGTATATCGGTAATAGGCAATGGAGATATATTTACTGCAGAAGATGCTATGTCTATGATGGAATATACCGGATGTGATTTAGTAATGATTGGTAGAGGTATGTTAGGAAATCCATGGATATTTCGAGACTGTAAAGCTTTATGGGAAGGTAAATCTGTTCCACCACGTCCTGCGATTGATGAAATTGTAAATATGATGATAAGACACTTTAATGACATAAAAGCATTAAAAGGAGAACGTACAGCTGTAAATGAGATGCGTAAGCATGTTGGTTGGTATACAAAAGGTATGCCAAGTAGCGCAGCTTTTAGACGTAGTATAAATGAAGTTAATGATAGTGAAACTTTAATAGAGCGATTTGAATTGCTCAGAAATCGAGGTTAAAAATGAGCATTAGAAGCACTTGTAAGGCTATAGTATTAAATGAGGGAAAGATTTTACTAAATAAGTGTCATGATCAACACAATGGAGAATACTATTCGCTACCAGGAGGAGGACAAGAAACTTTAGAGTATTTACATGAGGCAATTATAAGAGAAGTTTTAGAGGAAACTGGATATACAGTTATTCCTGAAATGTTTGTTGGAATAGGTGAAGAAATATGTACAGATGAGGAAATAGTAACTCAATGGCCAGGGTATATTCACAAGATGTATCATATTTATCGCTGCCGTTTAGATAATGAAGCGGAGTGGGTTGATCCATGCGAAGTAGATGATATGCAAGATGAATGTATATGGATTGATATTGATAATCTTGAGTCAATAAAGCTATTACCTGTAATGGTACATAAAAATATAAAGGAACTTATTTATGGTGATCATGCAATTTTTTTAGATTCGGTTCATGTAGATCATCATCATGGTTAAATATATTATTGTAATAAAAAACGGGCTGCATAGCAGTCCGTTTTTTGATTGATAAAATTAACAAATTGGATATTAACCAAAGTATCTCTTTAATAGACCTTCGAAAGCTTTACCATGTCTAGCTTCATCTCTAGCCATTTCATGAACTGTATCATGGATAGCATCTAGGTTAGCAGCCTTAGCTCTCTTAGCTAGGTCAAACTTACCAGCTGTAGCTCCGTTTTCAGCTTCAACTCTCATTTCTAGGTTCTTCTTAGTGCTGTCAGTAACAACTTCACCTAGTAGTTCTGCGAATTTAGCAGCATGTTCAGCTTCTTCTAGAGCAGCCTTTTCCCAGTATAGACCGATTTCAGGATATCCTTCTCTGTGAGCAACTCTTGACATAGCTAAGTACATACCAACTTCTGTACATTCTCCTTCGAAGTTAGCTCTTAGGTCAGCTAGAATATCTTCGCTTACTCCCTTAGCAACTCCTACAACATGTTCAGCAGCCCATTCTCTTTCGCCTTCAGCCTGAGCCTGGAACTTTTCTGGTCCAACGTGGCACTGTGGGCACTCAGCTGGTGCAGTTTCTCCTTCATGTACATATCCGCATACTGTGCAAATCCATTTCATAATAATTACCTCCTAAATTTTTATAAAACTTAAATAGTTTATTGTCTTAATTAATTACAAAAGTATTATACCATTTTTTAAATCACTTTAAACATAAAAAAGTATGTTTTTTTATTTTTTTGTGGTACTATATTAGTTGTAGATTTAAATTTGGAGGTAATAATAATGGAAGCAAAAATTAAAGATGTATTAGATCAGATAAGACCAATTCTACAGAGAGACGGTGGAGATATTGAGTTTGTAGACTATACAGAAGACAAAGTAGTACTAGTAAGACTACAGGGACACTGTGCAGGATGTCCAGGAGCTCAGATGACACTAAAAGGCATAGTAGAACAGATCTTAAAGGAAGCATTCCCAGAAGATATCGCATCTGTTGAATCTGTTTAATGGAGGCAAAGATAGTGGATAATCTACAATTAATCAAAGATAGGATTGCTGCAAACTATGATGAGATGATAACAACTTTGCAGGAACTTGTAAGGATTAACAGTGAAATTGCCACACCACAAAAAGATAAACCTTTTGGAAAAGGCGTTGATGACGCCTTTCTTTATATGTTAAAAAAAGGTGAAGAAGATGGTTTTTTAACTACTAATATTGATCATTATGGCGGGCATATAGATATGCTTTCTAAAGATAGCAGCAATACAGAAACTATGGGGATTTTAGCTCATCTAGATGTAGTTCCAGCTGGAGATGGTTGGGAGTTTGATCCTTATGGTGCAATAATTGACAATGGCAAGCTTTATGGGAGAGGTTCTTCTGATGATAAAGGACCTACAATTGCTGCATATTTTGCTATGAGGGCTATTAAAGATGCTGGAATTACTTTAAATAAAAATGTTAGACTTATTTTAGGATTAGATGAAGAAAGTGGTTGGCAAGGTATGGATTATTACTTGTCAAAGATTCCTAAACCAGCAGATTTTGGATTTACACCAGATGGTGATTTTCCAGTAGTAAATGGCGAAAAAGGTATTCTAAACTTTGATATTGCAAAGAAGTTTACTAAAGCAGTAGGCAAGGGGATAGAGCTAAGAAGTTTTAATGGAGGAAATGCACCTAATATGGTTCCTGATTATGCTAGATTAGTTTTGAGAAGTGATGATCCTTCAGTGTATGAGGAGTTAAAGTTAAAAGCTAAGAAATCAAGAGAGAATGGTGTTTTGATCAAAACAAAGGGAGTTGGTAAAAGTTTTGAAATAACTGCACATGGAGTTTCGGCTCATGGAGCAACACCTGAAAAAGGAATAAATGCCATATCTTTATTAATGGATTTTGTTAAAGATATAGAGTTTAGTAATGAAAGTGTAAATGAATTTATAGACTTTTATAATAATGAAATTGCATTTCAATTAGATGGTGAAAATTTAGGAATAGGATTTTCTGATGAGATTTCTGGCAAAACTGTAGTAAATGTTGGAGTAATTGAACTTGACACTAAATCAGCTAGATTAGCAGTAAATCTTCGTTATCCTGTAAGCTTTGATGAAGAAAACATATATGACGCTATGGGAGAAATACTTATGAAATATAATATAGGAGTAGTTAAAAAGATGAGTAGGGATCCTATTTATATAGATGAAGATGATAAGCTAATTAAGACGATGATTGATGTATATAGGAAAAACACTGGGGATAAAGAGGCTAAACCATTAGTAATGGGTGGTGGAACTTATGCTAGAGCATTAGATAATTTTGTAGCTTTTGGTGCATTATTCCCAGGAGAAGAAGAGTTATTTCATCAAAAAAATGAATATATTTCAATCGATAGCCTTAAAAAGGCAACATTAATTTATGCAGAAACTATATATGAATTATGTAAATAAAATGAAAGAGTGCAATGCACTCTTTCATTTATTTTTTATTAATTATTTGTAAGATTTTTTCAGTTCGTTTTTTATATCTTCTTTTATTTCATCTTTTATTTCGTATAAGACTTCTTTTACAGCATCTTTAATTGCATCTGAGATTGGGCCATGATGTTCTTTAGTTTCATCATAAAGCTGTTTTGCTTGTGTTGATTCTGCTAAATCTTGATCCATCTCAAAGATGTTTTCTAGCTCTGCAACTTCTCCTGGATATGTGCCTGGATTGTCAGCTAATGTAATATGTTCTGTATTAGTAATATTAGCCAAAGTAGCACGTTCAGCTTCTAAAATCTTATCAATAGATTCACAAGGTACGTTGTGAAGTAAGAATAGTGCTTCAAGCTCTCTACGAACAGCAAAGTTTGTATCAATAATTTCAAGGAATTTTTTGAAATTAGAACTTTTTGAAGCGTTTTCGAACTGTTCAACGTCTTTTCTAATAAAAGATAAAATATTATCTACTGTTTCAAATTTATAATTTCTTACTGGGTAAGGTTCAATTCTTTGAAGGTAAATTTTTTCTTCATCTTTAATATGACAGAAATACGATACTGTTAATTCTGGATTAATCTCAAATTTAACAACAGAAACCTTTGAAGAATTCATCTTTACTTTTGTAGCACCTAGCTGCTTTAAGCCTAAATGCAGCATATCGGCAGAAATATTTGACTTTGCCATTTTTTTACCTCCTTAATATAGGGTTTAAAGTATACCATATCTTAAAACAAGATATACTGTAGAAATTGCTACAGACATTATCATAGTTGGGAAACCAACCTTTAAGAACTGGTTAAATGTAATCGGATGTCCATGTTTAGCACTAATACCTGAAAGAACAACATTAGCAGAAGCACCGATAAGTGTACCATTACCACCAAGACAAGCGCCAAGTGAAATAGCCCACCATAGAGGTGCAACGTCTATACCGCTATTACCCATTGCTATGATTAATGGGATAAGTGTTGCAACAAAAGGTATATTATCAAGAATACAAGATAATAGTGCTGAAGCCCAAAGTAAAATTAACATAGTCATGATAGGTTTATCAGCTGTAAGGTTGATGATAAGGTTTGCAAGCTGATCAATAACGCCAGTTTCAACCATTCCTCCTACTACAACAAATAATCCTGTGAAGAACACTATTGTTGTCCATTCAACTTCACCGATGATTTCGTCAACATCTTGTTTACCAATAAGAAGCATAATTGTAGCGGCAGTAAGAGCAACTACACATGATTCAATATGAATTACAGAGTGTAACATAAATCCAAGAATAACTAAAATAATCATTACGATACTCTTTTTTAGTAAAGCTGGATTTTCTATTGCTTTCTTTTCATCAAGTTGCATAACTCTGTTTATAGCAGCTTCTTCTACTAACATCTTTTTACCATAAATAACTTTAGCAACTATGATAAATGCGATCATAATTACGATAACAACTGGTGCAGTGTTTAAAATAAAGTCTAAAAAGCTTAGTCCTGCAGCACTACCTATCATAATATTTGGTGGGTCACCGATTAGAGTTGCTGTACCACCAATGTTTGATGCCAAAATCTGAGTTAATAAAAATGGTACTGGATTTAGATTTAAAATATTAGCGATTGAAATAGTCATAGGACCAATCAATAGCACTGTTGTAACGTTATCAAGGAATGCAGATAATACTGCAGTTACGATGATAAACATCATCATGATTTTCCACGGATTACCTTTAGCGATTTTTGCTGTTTTAATAGAAATATATTCAAATATGCCTGAACATTTTACTACAGATACAAAAATCATCATACCTATAAGTACACCAATAGTATTAAAATCAATATAGCTTATGGCACTTTCCACATCTAGTACATGGAATAAAAGTAAAACTACAGCTCCTGCAACAGCAGCTGCTGCTCTATGGATTTTCTCTGAGATAATTGCAATAATAACAACAAGAAATACAATTATAGAGATTGTTTGATTCATGATGCTTTACCTCCTTTTATATTTAGTTTTTTATTGCTTATTTATTTAAGCAATAATATATTTTACTACATTTTATTTTAATTACAATACTTAAATTATAATGTCACAATTTTGTCACATTTGTTTGTTAGGTAGGTTGACGCTTTAATTTAGAAGTGTTATACTAACTTTGTTAATAAATCTGTTTCAGGGCGAGGTGAAATTCCTCACCGGTGGTGATTAGTTAAATGATAACTATAAGTCCACGAGCTTTTATGGCCGAACTGGTGTGAGTCCAGTACCGACGGTATAGTCCGGATGAAAGAAACTAGAGAACATTTTATATAGGGCTTTTATTTATATTGAGCTTTATGTGATATTTTGTTTAGATGTTTTCAATGCTCTGAAATACTATTTAGTATTTCAGAGCTTTTTCTTTTGGAAAAACCGATACAGATTCCTTAATCTAATATTTTTTACTTGTTTTAAAGGAGGAATTTGAAATGAACAATGAAGCTATAGCACAGAGAAGCAAAAATACTACTAGGTTGGCAAAAATGGGTATGTTAGTTGCGATTTCAATCGTACTTGTATATATTATTCATTTTCCAATTTTCCCTGCTGTTGGATTTTTAGAGTATGATCCTGCAGATATTCCAATTCTAATGGGAGCTTTTGCTTTTGGTCCCGTAGCAGGTATAATGATTACAGTTGTAACATCTGTTTTACAAGGTCTAACTGTAAGCGCACAAAGTGGTCTATATGGTATATTAATGCATGTTATTGCGACAAGTACTTTTGTAATCGCAAGTGGTATAATTTACAAGCATAATAAGAGTAAGAAAAATGCTGTTATTGCTTTATCATGTGGCGTTTTAGCAATGACTGCTATCATGGTGCCAGCAAACTATTTAATCACTCCATATTTTATGGGAGTTCCAGCAAGTGGCATAACAGCTGTACTACCATTTATTGTTGGATTTAACTTTATAAAAGCTGGCATAAATGCAATTATTACATTTTTCTTATATAAGAGAGTATCAAAATTTTTACATAGATAAATATTTTACGTTACAAACAAGCGACTTTTTAGTCGCTTGTTTTTTATTGCATTATAGCTTTATGATATAAACTGCATAAAATAAAATTGTACACAATAAATATTTGTGATAGAATAATACCCATGAGAGAACTAATTATAAAAAATGAACATGATACTAAAGCATTTGGTATAAAGTTGGCTGAAGTATTAGAACCTGGAGATGTGATTGCATTAGCAGGAGATCTTGGCACAGGTAAAACGACATTGACAAAATATATTGCAAAAGGACTTGGTATAGATGAGATGATTACAAGTCCAACATTTACCATAGTACAGGAATATCATCAAGGCAGATTACCACTGTACCATTTTGACGTATATAGAATTTGTGATATAGAAGAAATGTACGAATTAGGATATGAAGAATATTTCTTTGGTGATGGTGTATCTATAGTAGAATGGGCGGATCTTATTGAAGAAATTATTCCTGAAGATGCAAAGATTATTTTTATAGAGTATACAGCCAATGAAGGTGAACGCGTATATCGTTGTAACTTTGATATTTAAAGTAGCTAGCATTATTGCTAGCTTTTTTATTGACATGAAAAAGGATAGATGGTACTCTTTTATAGATTAGTTATAACTAACTTGCATAAAGGGAGTGAATCCATGAAAAAATTTTTTATTATATGTATGTGTGTTTGTATAAGTTTATTTGTAGTCTCTTGCCAAGATGAGGATAAAAAAGCAGAAAGTAATTTGTTTGCTATGGATACGACAATGGAGATTACGGCTTATGGAGCAAAATCAGAAGAAGCTATCAAAGCAGCTGAAAAAGAAATATATAGATTAGAAAAAATTTTAGCAGCTAGTGATGATAGTAGTCAAGTAGGAAAAATTAATAAAAGAGGTCATGGTAAATACAATGAAGATCTTTCTTATTTAATAGATAAGTCTACTAATTTATACGAAGATACAAATGGTGCATTTAATATTCTAGTTTATCCTTTGATGAAAAAATGGGGATTTATAGATGATCAATATAATGTACCTTCTAATACGCAAATATCGAAGCTTTTAAAACTAACAGATATGAGTAAGGTAAAAAATAATCCTCAAAAACGAGAAATAGAATTTAATCTTAATGGAATGGAAATGGACTTTGGGGGTATTGCAAAGGGATATGCTTCATCTCAAGTAATGAAAATATTTGATAAATATAAGATAAAGAGCGGTATTGTAAATTTAGGAGGAAATGTACACACAAAAGGGTGTAAACCAGATGGCAGTAAATGGAAAATAGGAATAAAAGATCCTAAAAATGTGGAAAACTATATAGGAGTATTGGAAACTAAGGATATGGCAGTTATAACCTCAGGGGGATATGAAAGATATTTTGAAAAAGATGGAAAGAGATACCATCACATTTTAAATCCTAAAACAGGTAAGCCGGTAGAAGGTGATTTAGCGTCTGTAACAATAGTATCTAATGATGGAACATTAGCAGATGGGTTATCAACATCTTTATTTGTTATGGGTGAAAAAAAAGCTATAGATTATTGGAAAGCTAATAAAGAAAAGTTTGATGTTATTTTAGTTAAAGAAGATGGAAGCTTGATAATAACAAAAGGTATTGAAGATGCGTTTTCATCAGAGACTAAAAATGTTAAAATTGTAAATTAATAAAATGGTATGTGTAATAAGTACACATACCATTTTTTAGATACAGTTTTTATTTCTATATTGCTTTGGTGATATTCCAAATTGCTGTTTAAATGTATCAGAAAAGCTACTAGAACTTTTATAACCTACGGCATGGGCTATATCACAAATATTTGTATCGGTAGTTTTAAGCAATTCTTTAGCCTTATTCATACGAAGCATTAATTTGTAATCTCTTATGGACATAGAAAATACATCTTTAAAAATATACTTTAGTTTTGCAGTACTCATACAAGCCATACGTGCAAGAGTATCAATATTATGAAAACTATCGATATTAGTAGATATGTAATAGGCTATTTTTTTTACTGCTTCAATATCAGATTTCTTTATATTAGATTTTCTTGGCTCTTCGTTTTTATAGAATTGATGTAGCACATATGCTAGAAATTCATTTAATTTGCTTTCATAAAATAAAAGAGAGGAAGCATCTGCAGATTGATAAGTACATAGGTTATAAAAGATATTTAATAAATAAGGATTGTTATAATCCTTATTTAAGTTAGCAATAGATGCATCTATTGGAAAATTTATATTTGGAAACCGATTGGCAAGGTTTATATTATAGTATTCGGGTGTTAAAAAAATATACAAGCCATTAATCATTGTATTTGGTTTAAAAGTTGTCTTGTAAACGCCATCAAAGCCATTATAAGAATATATTGAGTTTGGTTTTATATATTCCATTACATGAGGACACTTGTGATTACATTGTATCTCTTTAAAAAATTTAATGCACAAAAGATCATTTTTAAATATTGTATATTTTAAAACATTATTTAAAGTACCATTGATGAATAGCAATTTTGCATAAGGACATATATGAATTATTTTATATGTTCCTATTCCTATTAAGTCAGGTATAGGATGAGATTCTATTTCGTATGCTTCTTTATGTATTTTTAATTGATTTAGAAAGTTATCACATGTATTCATTTAAAAAATCTCCTTTTAGATAATAAAAATTTCTTTTAAGCTAAATAGTATAAGTTTATATTGATAAAAAGGTTAATAGGAAGTATTATCAAACTAATACGGTTAGTAAAGGCTAACTAACTATAACATAATTTATTATTTATTACTAGTGAAATAAGTGTAAATGGAGGAAGAAATGAAAAAGAGGTGGATAATAGCTAGCGTGGCTGTGTGCACTTTAGCAACTGCAGGAATTGTTTATTCAGTACATTCGAATTGGATGCAAAGCAGTAATATTACATCTAATCAAAGTGGAAAAACACAAGGTGTAGTTGAAAATGTTAAAAGTTCGCAGGGCAAATATAGAGATGGAAGTTTTGAGGGGCAAGCTGAAGGCTATGGAGGATTAGTTAAAGTTAGAGTAACTATTGTTAATGAGAAGATATCATCAATAGAAATTATTTCTCACAATGAAACTCCAGGGTATTATGAAAAAGCAGAAGGCATTATAAATAGTATTGTTGAAAATAATGCTACTAATGTAGATGCTATAGCAGGAGCAACTATAACTTCTGATGCTATAAAAAATGCAGTAAATGACGCTTTAAATAAAGCTTTAAAAAATCCAAAAGACGATAAAAAATTAGCAACTAATCTGAAAAGTAAAAGCACAAATAGTGTAAATCATGCTGCTGGAAATATTCTACAAGTAGGAAACACTAATATTTTTGCTCCTAAAGGTAATCTAAAAAATGGCAAATACATAGGTATTGGAAGAGGATATGGTGGCAATATTAAAGTAGAGGTTACAGTAAAAAATAATAAGATTGTTAATATAAGGGTATTAAATCATAATGAAGACTTTATATACTATGAAAAAGGAGTAAAGGTTATTGACAAGATAGTTGCAAAAGGAAATACAAAAGTTGATACTATTTCGGGTGCAACATATTCAAGTAGAGGTATTATAGAAGCGGTAAATAATGCGTTAAAAAAGGCTGTAATAAAGCCATCTAAACATCACAATAAACCGCATAATAAACCGCATAAACCTAATAAACCAATAAAACCTAATAAACCCAATAAGCCTAATAGGCCAAGTGTTCCATCTATAGATGATAATGAAAATTTTGGACCAGAACTAGATAATCTATATATTAAAGATGAAATGAAAGATGGGGAATATATAGGATATGGCGTAGGATATCAGACATCTGGACGAATAAAAACAACAGTAACTATTAAAAATGGTCAGGTTTACAAAGTTTTAGTTGCTAATAAAAAACCAGAATATGGTGATGACATAGATCCATTTAGAGATAGAGCTATATATATTACTAAATATTTAAAAGGTAAAAATGCTAGAAAAATTACAGCAGTAAGTCAGCTATATAGTGATTATACAGGGCAAATATATAGTGCAAATAATAAGTATGAAACTGCTGAAAAATTAATAGGCAAAAAATATGCCAAACAGTTAAAAAATACAGATTGGAATCATGTTCACAGAAGAACTGATGCAGTATCAAAAGCAGTAAGAGAATATATCGGAGATAAATATAATACTACCGAGATGTTTGATGCTGTAAGCGGAGCAACAGTAAGTGCTCAAGGTATAGGTAAGTCTGTAAGAGATGCAATGAAAAAGGCTGTCAATGATGCTAAAAAAGATAATGATATTAAAGAAACTATAGTTTCAAGTCCGAAAGACAAAATATTTTATGCTAACAAAAATAAGCCATTAGATCTTTCAAAATTAAAGGTAACTTTGATAAAGAAAAATGGAAAGATTACTGAAGTACCAGTAAATGAATTTAAAAAGTATGGTATTGAAATGTTTGAAATTGAAACTGGCACAAAGATAAGTAATAAAATGTCTTTAGATATTTTTAAAGAAAAACCAGCAATTAAAGTAATTGTTAGACATACTAATTCAATAACCTTTGACAATTTTGTAATTCAGATCGGAAATTATAGTGATGATTATATTAATGATATGCATTATAGTTTAGATGGACAAAACTGGTACAAGGTTGAAAAACTTGTAATGGATGAAAAAAATCCAGAAAATATTTCTTATAGAAATCAAACTATAGATGCTCCGACTTCATACAAATATAAGAATATAAAGGTTCGAGTAGTGTCAAAGGAAGGTAATTATTATCAATATACAAGTGATAGAGTAGCAGGTTCTGGAAATGAGATTACTTATATTTCAGAAGATAATAAAGGTAATAATAATGTACCAAATAGATTATATATACATTTTACTTTTTCTGGAACAGAGGATGACAAAATAAAAGTGCCTGATTCATCTACAGAAAAACCAGAAAAACCGGAGAAACCACAGCCAGAACCTTCAAAAGAAATAATAGTAGATGATAGTGTAATATCAACAAACTACAATAATGAAAGGGATATAGTAGAAGGAACAGATATATATCCAATTTCAGTTACACTTCATGATAAAGATGCAAAATTAAAGACAGAAATTGAAAACTTGCCAAAAGGTATGTCATTTGATGGTCATCAAATTACAGGTGCACCAATAGTAGATGAAAATTCATGGAATCTAGATTACTATAATGGACTTCACCAAGAGCTTACACTAAGAATAAAAGCAACAAAAGAAGATGCAGTATTAGTAAAAGAGCTAAAAATATTTATAAGAAGAGATAAAGATAAGGATGGAATTGCAGATTATAACGAAGCAGACATTCCTAGCAAAAAGGATGTATTTAATGCAGTATTAAAAAGTAGAGTTCCTATGGAAGTTAATGGAATAGCACCAACAATCGATGAGTATAAGGCGATGATTAAAAACTTACCAAAATCAGGAGTTACAGTCGAAATTTCTAAAAAACCGGATTTAAGTAAAATAGGAAAAACAGAAGTAGAGTTAAATTTTAAGGTGGATGGCTTAAGTAAGATTGGTAAACAAATTATAAAGATCAATGTTGTAAAACCAGTAGAAAACACAGAAATCTTACCTGAAATTGTTGTAGATGATAGTGTAATATCAACAAACTACAATAATGAAAGAGATATAGTAGAAGGAACAGATATATATCCAATTTCAGTTACACTTCATGATAAAGATGCAAAATTAAAGACAGAAATTGAAAACTTGCCAAAAGGTATGTCATTTGATGGTCATCAAATTACAGGTGCACCAATAGTAGATGAAAATTCATGGAATCTAGATTACTATAATGGACTTCACCAAGAGCTTACACTAAGAATAAAAGCAACAAAAGAAGATGCAGTATTAGTAAAAGAGCTAAAAATATTTATAAGAAGAGATAAAGATAAGGATGGAATTGCAGATTATAACGAAGCAGACATTCCTAGCAAAAAGGATGTATTTAATGCAGTATTAAAAAGTAGAGTTCCTATGGAAGTTAATGGAATAGCACCAACAATCGATGAGTATAAGGCGATGATTAAAAACTTACCAAAATCAGGAGTTACAGTCGAAATTTCTAAAAAACCGGATTTAAGTAAAATAGGAAAAACAGAAGTAGAGTTAAATTTTAAGGTGGATGGCTTAAGTAAGATTGGTAAACAAATTATAAAGATCAATGTTGTAAAACCAGTTGTGAATTAAAAGAAGGAGATAGGGTATAGGATGAATTTAATAATAGCTTTAATAGTTTCAATATTATTTTATGGAGCGTTTTCAAAGCAGGTAAAAAAGAATCCAGTATTATTTTATGTAGGAACATTTTTGTTAGACGCGATAGTAATATCATATTATATGTTAGGTTTTAATAAATTTGTACCTATATGGGTAACTACAAACATAATGGATTTGTTTCAAAGAGGAGCTTTTTCAACAGCAACATTTATTATTGTTATGTTTTTAGGTGCGATAATTAAACATAATGATTTTACATTACGCTTTATGAAAATAAGAGGAGAACTCTCCATAATAGGATGTTTATTAGCTTTTCAGCATAATATAATATTTGGTATAGTTTATTTACCTGCTTTAATATTTCATCCAGAAAGCTTAAAAGGACCGTATTTAATAGCTGTGATTATAACTATTGTATTATTAGTTATAATGATACCTTTATTTATAACTTCTTTTAGATGTGTTCGAAACAAAATAAGACCTAAAGCATGGAAGAAATTACAGCGACTTGCTTATCCGTTTTATTATTTAATATATCTTCATGTAATGGTATTATTTTTAATGGATTGGGAAAAGCATATTTTAGATATAGCAATATATACATTAATTTATTTGATTTATACAATAGCTAGATTAAGAAAATTTGTGTATAAAAGAAAATCTAAAGAGTTAAAAGGGTAAATCTAATAGAATCTAAAAAAATAGGTGGTAAAATACCACCTATTTTTTTAGAATATACCATATCTTATTACTAAGTAGATAGTTGAAATAACTGTAGACATAATCATAGTTGGAAAACCTATTTTTAGAAATTTACTAAAAGTAATAGGATAACCATGCTTTGAACTAATATTTGATAAAACGATATTAGCTGAAGCTCCAATAAGAGTACCATTACCACCAAGACAAGCACCAAGTGAAATAGCCCACCATAAAGGAAATATATCTATGCCACTTTTGCCCATAGCAATAATTAGTGGAATTAAGGCTGCAACAAAAGGAATATTATTTAGTACTGTTGATAATAGTGCGGAAGCCCAAAGTAATACAAGCATTGTTATTATTGGCTTATCGGCAGTTAAATTAATTATTACATTTGCAAGCTTATCGATTACACCGGTTTCTACAAGACCACCAACTACAATAAATAAAGCGGTGAAAAATACTATAGTTGTCCATTCTATATCACTAATAATATCTTCTACATTTTGCTTGCCAATAATTAGCATTATAGCAGCAGCTGTAATAGCAATTACACTTGATTCGATACCAAGTGAAGAGTGAAAAATGAATCCTAGTACTACTAAGAATATCATTAATATACTCTTTTTTAATAAGGCACTATCTTCAATTGCCTTATTTTCATCAAGTAACATGACCTTATTTATAGCTGATTGATCAACTTGCATGTTCTTTCCATATAATAGTTTCATCATCATGATAAATACTATCATGATGATGATAATAACTGGAGTTGCATTTAGTATAAAATCTAAAAATGTTAACCCTGCAGCACTACCAATCATAATGTTTGGGGGATCGCCTATTAAAGTTGCTGTCCCACCTATATTAGATGCCATAATTTGTGTAAGTAAAAATGGTACAGGATTAAGACCTAAAATTTTAGATATAGAAATGCTCATAGGACCAACTAATAATACAGTTGTAACATTATCTAAAAAACCAGATAAAACAGCAGTTACTAAAATAAACATGACCATAATTTTCCATGGATCACCTTTAGCAAATTTAGCAGCTTTTATAGAAATATATTCAAAAAGTCCAGATTTTTTTATTACAGCTACAAAGAGCATCATTCCAACTAATACACCTATTGTGTTATAGTCGATATAGCTTGCGGCACTTTTTACATTTAATACGTGTGTTAACAAAAGCACAGCAGCACCAGCTACAGCGGCAGCAGCTTCGTGTAATTTTTCAAACACGATTAGCAATATAACAGCGACAAAAACTATTATTGCAATTGTTTGTTCCAAGGTAAACACCCCTTTCATTTATAATGTAGTAAAATTTTTGACTAATTGATTGTAAACCTTTGCTTTAAAAAAACAAGTGATTTTTACAAAAATTAACAAAAATTAACATAATTTTAACAAAACCCTTAATTTCTTCATACAATCTTAACAAATGAATGTCGCTCAAAGTAGCAATTTATGTTAGAATAATCTAAGTGAAGAATAGTTTCTACATATTATATAGTGATGAAAGAAGGACAAATATGTATATTTTAGCAATAGAAACAACAGGCCCACATTGTAGTGCGGCTTTAATTGATAATGAGGGTAAAATATTCTCAATTAGGTCAGAAGACAGATTAAATCATCTTAAAGTTTTAACTCCGATGATTGATGATTTAATAAAAACACATGAAATCGATATGAATCAGATAAAGGCAGTTAGTGCTTCGCAGGGGCCTGGATCATTTACTGGTATAAGAATAGGTGTTTCAACAGCAAGAGCCATAAGCCAAGTTAGAAACATTCCTTGTATTAGCGTACCTACACTTTATGCATTTTCACAAGGTCAGAAGGCTGATGAAAGTACGTTAGTTTGTGCTGTTTTAGATGCAAGAAGAAAGCAGGTTTATGCTGATGGATGTATGGGTAAAGAAGAAGTTATTAAAGGTGCACCGTATACTTTAGAGGAGTTTTTAGAAGAGGTTTTAAAAGTTAGCAAGGAAAAACATCCGACAAAGATATTGTTTGTTGGAGATGGCATTAAACCTTGTGGGGAAGAGATATTGGTATTTGCTAAAGAACATAACTTAGATGCAGAGGTTAAAGAAGTTTACCAATATGCAGAGTCTGTAGCAGAGATTGCCCTAGAAAAATATAAAAATGGCCAGATTATTAAATATAACGAATTTGAGCCAAACTATATGAGGAAGGCTGAGGCTCAGCGAAAGCTTGAAGAGCGTTTAGCGATGAATAAATGAGTAAATTAATAGTAAGACAGGCTGATGCAAGAGATATAGATGCGATAGCAAGATTAGAAGAAATTTGCTTTAAAGATCCATGGAGTAGGGAGGCTGTACGAGAAGAAATAGAAGACAACAACCTAGCTATGTATATGGTGGCAGAACTTGAAAAGCAAGTAATTGGATATGTGGGTATTTGGTATATTGGTGATGAAGGGCATATTACTAATGTTGCAGTAGACCCCAATTATAGAAAACTGCATGTAGGTTCAGCAATAATTAATTGTTTGATAGAATTTTCAAAGAATAATGATATAAAAGCATTTACATTGGAAGTGAGAGTATCAAATATTGCTGCAAAAAATTTATACAAAAAAATTGGATTTGAGGAAGCGGGTATTCGCCCTCATTATTATAAAGACAATGAAGACGCTATAATTATGTGGCGCATGGAGGATTAAACAATATGAAGGATGGCAAAACATTGTGTTTGGCAATAGAATCAAGTTGCGATGAAACTTCAGTAGCACTGGTTTTAAATGGAAGAGAAGTTTTATCAAATATTATTGCTTCACAGATTGATATACATAAAGCTTATGGTGGTGTGGTGCCTGAAATTGCTTCAAGACATCATCTTGATAATATAAATAATGTAGTTACAGAAGCTCTTACGGAGGCTAAATGTACTTTAGATGAGGTTGATTTCATCGGGGTAACATATGGTCCAGGACTTGTGGGAGCACTTTTAATTGGACTAGCTACTGCAAAGGCTTTTGCGATGGCATTAGGTAAGCCGATTGTAGGTGTTCATCATATTCAGGGTCATATTAGCGCAAACTATATTGAGCATAAAGACTTAAAACCGCCATTTATGGCTTTAGTTATTTCAGGTGGTCACACTAATATCGTCGAAGTTGATGATTATAATTCTTGTAGAGTTTTAGGTGGTACTAGGGATGATGCGGCTGGTGAAGCATACGATAAAGTAGCGAGAGTTTTAGGTTTAGGGTATCCTGGCGGACCACTTATTGATAAGATTGCTAAAGAAGGAAATCCAGAAGCTGTACAGTTTAAGAGAGTGTTCTTAGAAAAGGATAGTCTTGATTTTAGCTTTAGTGGCATTAAGACGGGTGTATTAAACTATATTAATAATGAAAAACAAGCAGGAAGGGAAATTTGTGTGCCAGATGTGGCAGCTAGTTTTCAGCAAGCAGTTCTTGATGTAATTGTTGCTAAGGCAGTTTCAGCTGCTGAGGATATGGGCAAGGATAAGCTTGTCTTAGCCGGTGGAGTTGCTGCCAATAGCAAACTGCGTCAGATGTTAGATGAACAATGTAAAAAGAAAGGAATTGAGCTATATTATCCATCTCCAATTTTGTGTACCGATAATGCTGCTATGATTGGATGTGCAGCGTATTATAAATACTTAAATGGTGGAATGGATGATTTGAATTTAGATGCTCAAGCAAATTTACCATTATGATTATATTAAGTGCAAAGGATATATGTAAAAGCTATGGTGTAGATGTAATACTCGAAAATGTGTCCTTTCATGTGAATTCAGGAGATAGAATAGGGATTGTCGGACCAAATGGGGCTGGAAAATCAACACTTTTAAAGATACTGACAGGTGAGATGAGTCATGATAGTGGAGACTTTTTTATTTCCCAAGATACATCTATAGGATATTTAAGACAGGTTGATAATTTTCATTCGGATAAAACTGTTTTAGAAGAAGTAAATAGTATCTTCAAATTTTTAGAGGATATGGAAATTAAAATGCTTGAAATATCTGAGGAAATCTCAAATACTGATCATGAAAGTGAAAAAATGCAAGAACTCTTATCTACATATGATAGGCTTCAAGAAGAATATAGAACTAAAGGTGGCTATAGCTATAAAAGTGAAATCAAGGGTATTTTAAATAGTATGGCCTTTACAGAAGAATATTATAATAAAAAAATAGATATGTTAAGTGGTGGTGAAAGGACTAGGCTTTCGTTGGCCTGTCTACTTTTAAAAAAGCCAAATCTATTATTTTTAGATGAACCTACCAACCATCTTGATATAGGGACTTTAAAATGGCTAGAGCAATATTTGAAATCGTACAGTGGAACTCTTATGATAGTATCTCATGATAGATATTTCTTAGATCAAACAGTTAATCGAATTTTCGAAGTTGTTCATCATAGACTTGATGTATATGAGGGAAATTACAGTCAGTATGCTGAAAAGAAGAGGTTTAAAAGAGAAGATGAGCTAAGAAAGTATAATGCTCAGCAAAAGGAAATTGCTCGCCAAGAGGAAATGATAAGGCGATTTAAGCAAAGAGGTACTGAAAAACTTGCTAAAAGAGCTCAGTCAAGAGAAAAACAGCTTAAAAAGATGGATATATTAGAGCATCCAGAAGCTGAAAAGGGCAGGATGAAAATTCATTTTAAAGAAAATTTTAAGAGTGGTAAAGATGTAATCTATGCCGAAAATCTAGGTAAAAGCTTTGGATATGGTACAAATAAGACCGAACTTTTCACAGGAGTTGATATGGATATTAAAAGAGGTGAAAAGATTTGTATACTTGGACCAAATGGTGTAGGCAAGACTACTCTTTTAAAAATTCTTATGAAGGAGTTAGAACCAAATGAAGGATACCTTAAACTTGGTACTAACGTTGAAATTGCATATTATGATCAGACACAGAGCATGTTAAATGATGATCTTACTGTTATGGAAGAGGTACATCAGTCATATCGTCTTTATACAGAATCTGAAATTAGAGGTGTACTTGGCAGATTTATGTTTAAAGATGAAATGGTTTTTTTACCAGTTAGAGCTTTAAGCGGTGGTGAAAAAGCTAGATTAGCTCTTCTTAAACTTATGATGTCAGGAGCTAACGTACTTGTTCTTGATGAACCTACAAACCATCTGGATATTGAATCTAAGGAAGTTTTTGAAGATGCTTTAATGGAATTTCCTGGAACAGCAGTTATAGTCAGTCATGATAGATATTTTTTATCAAAGGTACCAGACAGAATCATGGAACTTACTCAAAAAGGTATAAATGTTTACTTAGGTAAGTATGATTACTATCAGGAAAAGAGAGCAGAAATAGCTTCTGGTAAAAAGTATCTTGAGGAAATGGGTGCAAGTGCTAAAATAAGAGACGAAGAAAAAAAAGAAAAGCCAGCTCTTTCTTCAAGTGAAGAGAGAAGAATAAAAAAGGAAGCTGAAACTAAGAGAAGAAGACTTGAACGAGAAAAGAAGGCTTTGGAGGCTGAGATAGAAGAGATGGAATTAAAATCAGCTGAGATAGAGGAAGAAATGTGTTCTGAAGAAGTAGTTTTTGATCATCAAAAGCTAGCTAAATTAAGTGAAGAATTGACAACCATTAAGGATGTACTACAAAAAAAATATGAAAAGTGGTTGCAATACGATGAAGTGTAAATTATAATTTTTATGAATACATAAGGAGGTAATTGAAATGTTTTTTGATAAGATTAAAGAAATTATTGTTGAACAGTTAAATGTAGATGAAAGTACAGTAACTATGGAAACAAATCTAATGAAGGATTTAGAGGCAGACTCATTAGATGCTGTTGAAATCATCATGGCTATTGAAGATGAATACGACATGGAAATTCCTGATGAAGAAGCAGAAAAGTTCCAGACTGTAGCTGATCTTGTAAATTACGTTGAGGAGAATAAATAAGACGATGGCAAATACTAAAGAACCAACAAGGATTTCAAATGCAGTTATAAAAAGATTGCCTAGATACAGAAGATATTTAAAAGAACTGCAGAAAAAGGGCATAGAAAAAATTTCATCCAATGAGCTTAGTAGGCTCATCGGTTATACTGCCTCTCAAATCAGACAAGATTTAAATAACTTTGGAGGTTTTGGTCAGCAGGGCTATGGATATAATGTAAACGATTTATATAGTGAAATTAGTAGTATCTTAGGACTTGATAGAAATTATAAAATGGTAATTGTTGGTGCTGGTAACCTTGGACAGGCTATTGCAAACTACACTTATTACTATAAAGCAGGGTTTTTAGTAGATGGCATATTTGAAGTAAATCCAAGATTGATAGGTCTTAAAATCAACGACATCAACGTAATGGACTATGAAGATATGGTTGATTATGTTGAAAAGAATAATATAGATATAGGCATTATTTGTACATCTAAAGAAAATGCTCAAGAAGTTGCAGATAAGCTTTGTTTTGCTGGAGTTAAGGGCATTTGGAACTTTGCACCTGTAGATATTGAGGTGCCATTACATGTTTCAATTGAAAATGTTCACTTAAGTGACAGTTTACATTCATTAGCTTATCATATGTCGAAGACAACAGGATAAAATGAATAAAAAAATAACCGTTTCTATAAAAGAAACGGTTATTAATTATACCGAATATAAATTATTCAGCCTGTGGTGCGTCAACAGGGCAAGCTCCAGCGCAAGCTCCGCAATCGATACATTTGTCAGCATCGATAACGTGCATTCCATCGCCTTCAGAAATTGCTTCTACAGGGCATTCGCTAGCGCATACTCCGCAGTTGATGCAAGCATCAGTAATTTTGTAAGCCATATTTTTATCCTCCTTTTAAGATATATCTCAATAAATGAATTATACCATCATAAACTGGAGATGTAAAGATGAAAGTATACGTATTAGTTGGAAAAAGTGGAACAGGAAAAAGTTATCAAGCTATCAACCTTTGCAAAGATAAGGGAATTGAAAGCATTATAGATGATGGACTGTTCATATACAGAGGCAAATCCATGGCAGGTAAGTCTGCTAAAAGAGAAGCGACAAAGATTGGAGCAGTTAAGACTGCTCTATTTAATGATGATGCCCATAAGACTGAGGTTGCAGAAAAAATTAAAGAATGCGCTCCCGAATCCATTTTAATAATAGGAACCTCAGATGGAATGGTCGAAAAAATTGCCAAAAGAGTAGAAGTTGGTGATATAGACGAAAGAATTTATATCGAAGATATAACTACTGAAAATGAAAGAAAAATTGCAGATAAACAACGAAATGGGCAAGGTAAACATGTCATTCCTGTATCATCTATGCAGTTAAAGCATCAATTTTCAGGATACTTTTTAAGCCCTCTTAGAATATTTAAAGGCATAGGTGCAGGCAAGGGAAGCTTTACAGAAAAATCTGTTGTAAGGCCAACTTATAGCTATATGGGCGAATTTATAATTTCAGAAAGAGTTATAAGTGATATAGTAAAATGTACTGCGCAAGGGATAGAAGGAGTTGTAGAAGTAGTTAGAGTAATTGCAGATCAAAATATTCAGGCTCTTGAAATAGAAGTTCTTTTAGTTGTAAAAAAAGGATTTAGAGTAGTGGATATTGCAAGAGAATTACAAAGAAAAAGTGCAAATATGATAGAAGAGATGACTGCGTTTAATATCAGCAGCCTAGACATAGATGTTAGGGGAATTATATGAGTAAAGTAACTGTAGAAAATATAAAGGATTTTCAATTAGACCATATATTTGATTGTGGTCAGTGTTTTAGGTGGAATAAAGAAGAGGATGGAAGCTATACTGGTATTGCAGGCAATATGGCAGTAAATATGTCTCTTGAAGGCGATAAGCTTATTATTGATAATACAGATGAGGAAGCTTTTGAGTTTTTTTGGAAAAATTATTTGGACTTAGATACGGATTATGGTAATATAAAAACAAATCTAAAGGATAAAGACAAAGTAATAGGCATGGCTATAAAAGATGGTGAAGGCATTCGTATTTTAAACCAAGAACTATGGGAAACAATAGTATCTTTTATAATATCGGCTAATAACAATATACCAAGAATTAAAGGTTGTATTGAAAGTTTAGCTGAAAATTTTGGTGTGAGCTTAGGTGAATACCGCGGTAAAGTTAGATATGCATTTCCAAGTCCTGAAGCTATGGCAAAACTTACAGTAGAGGATTTAGCTGTCTGTAAGTTAGGATATCGTGCAAAGTATCTTGTCAATACTTCGAAGATGTATCTTGAGGATAAAGATAGTTTTGAAAGATTATTAAAAGACGATGTTTCAAGTGCAGAAGCTTTAAAAATGATTACGTCTTTAAATGGGGTTGGCCCTAAAGTTGCAAATTGCATCATGTTATTTGCTCTTAAAAAAAGAGATGCATTTCCTATTGATGTTTGGATGAAAAAAGTTATGAATTATCTTTATGGTTTTGATGAAAAAGATGTGAAAGGTATGCAAGCTTTTGCAAAGAAAACTTTTGGTGATGTAGCTGGTATTGCCCAGCAGTATTTGTTTTATTATATGAGAAATAAGACTATAGATTAGGAGGTAATTATGACGATATTAGGGATTACCATAGGACCAGCTGCAATTTGGATAGGACTTGCCATATTGTTTGCTGTAATAGAGGCAGCTACCTTAGGACTTACAACCATTTGGTTTGCCTTAGGAGCTTTAAGCGGAGCGCTTACATCGGTATTTACAGATTCAATATTAGTGCAGATAGTAATATTTTTACTGGTGTCTATTTTGTCTCTAGTTATAACTAAACCGATTGTAAGTAAGTATTTTTCAAGAAAAATTGTTAAAACCAATGCAGATGCATTGATTGGAGAAACCGGAGTTGTAATAGAAAAAATCGTGCCAGGTCACACAGGTCAGGTTAAAATAAATGGACAGATGTGGTCAGCGGTAGCAGAGGATGAACCTATTAATGAGGATGAATTAGTGATTGTTCAAAAAATTTCTGGAGTCAAACTAGTTGTAACTAAGAAATAATTAAATAGGGGGAAATAGTTATGTTAGATTTTTTAAGTGAATTAGGTGGGGCATTTTTATGGTTAGTTTTAATTGCTATTATAGTATGGCTTGTAGTTACTAATATACGTATTGTGCCGCAGGCTAACGCATTTGTAATTGAGAGATTAGGGGCATACAATTGTACATGGGATGTAGGGATACATTTTAAAATTCCTTTGATAGATAAGGTTGCTAAAAAAGTATCTTTAAAGGAAAACGTTATAGATTTTTTACCTCAACCAGTAATTACAAAGGATAACGTAACAATGGAAATTGATACAGTAGTATATTTTCAAATTACAGAACCAAAGCTATATACTTATGGTGTAGATAATCCTATGTCAGCTGTTGAAAATTTAACAGCTACAACACTTAGAAATATTATAGGAGAACTTGATTTAGATGCTACTTTAACAGGTAGAGATTATATTAATTCAAATATCAGATCAGTTTTAGATGAAGCTACTGATCCTTGGGGCATCAAAATCAATCGTGTAGAAGTTAAAAATATAACTCCACCAAGAGAAATACAAGATGCCATGGAAAAACAGATGAAGGCTGAAAGAGAAAAAAGAGAAGCAATCCTTAGGGCAGAAGGAGAAAAGAAATCATCTGTATTAGTTGCAGAGGGTAATAAAGAAGTTGCCATACTTCAAGCAGAAGCTGAAAAACAGGCAGCTATATTAAATGCAGAAGCTGAAAAGATGGCAGCAATTAAAATCGCTGAAGGTGAAGCGGAGGCTATTAGACTAGTTCAGGAAGCTACTGCTAAAGGTATTGTAATGCTTAAGGAATCAAATCCTTCAAGTGAAGTTTTAGCTCTAAAGAGCTTTGAAGCTTTAGAAAAGGTTGCTGATGGACAAGCTACAAAGATTATTATTCCATCTGAACTTCAAAATATTTCAGGTTTTGCATCATCTGTTGCAGAAGTTATGAGAAAATAATATAAAGAAAATATGAAATGGATTGACAATTACATACTTTTTCAGTAATATTATGAGATATAAAAGGGAGTAGTTTGCATCCTGGATTTAAAGGGATGTTAAATAATCGTCATCACGTTGGGTAAACCGGTTTATTTATTGAAAAACGAGACTTTTATCTATGTTTAGCATGGATAAAAGTCTTTTTTATATTTTAATTTAATTGTGTGAGAAAGAAGGAGTGAAAAAATGGATTCGATACCACAACAAATTTTATTACAGGTCATACTTATATTTTTAAATGCGTTTTTTGCAGCCACTGAAATTGCAGTATTAGCTTTAAATAGTGCAGTTCTTCGTAAGGAGGCTAATAATGGCGATAAAGTGTCATTGAGACTTTTAAGGATGCTTGAACAGCCAGCAGGATTTTTATCAACTATTCAAGTAGGTATAACTCTTGCAGGATTTTTAGGAAGTGCTTTTGCTGCAGATAATTTTTCAGAATACCTAATTAATTGGATTTATTATGACTTAGGGTATAGAGGGTTATCACTAGAATCTTTAGACGTTGTCTCAGTTATTGTAATAACATTAATTTTATCTTATTTAACATTAATTTTAGGCGAGTTAGTTCCAAAGAGAATAGCTATGCAAAAACCTTATGAAATAGCTAAGTTCACTTCAAAGGTAGTAAACATCATTGCCATTATAATGAAGCCTGTAGTTGCATTTTTATCTATGTCAACAAATTTGGTTTTAAAGCTTTTACGTATGAAAACTGAAACTGAAGAGGATAAGGTAACTGAAGAGGAAATAAAGATGATGATTGAGCTAGGTGGACAGACTGGGGCTATAGAAGCATCTGAAAGTGATTGGATTAAAAATGTATTTAATTTCAATGATATAGTTGCTGCTGAAATAATGACAAATAGGAGCGAAATAGAAAGTATAAATATAAATGATAGTGAGCATGAGATTTTAAAAATTATTAAGCAAAGTGGTTGTTCTCGTCTCCCAGTTTACGACGAAGATGAAGATGATATTATCGGTATACTTTATAGTAAGGATTATCTTTTAGCCGGAGAAGAAAGAAAATATGATATAAAGCCATTTATAAGAGCAGGATATTTTGTATCTGAAAATATGAAGGCATCGGAATTATTCAAAAAAATGCAGATTGATAACAAACAAATGGCCATAGTTATTGATGAGTACGGAACTATAAATGGTATTGTAACTATGGAAGATTTACTTGAAGTTATTGTAGGCAATATTTATGATGAATATGATTTACCAGAAAAGAATGATATAGAGGTGATAGACAAAGATAAATGGTTAGTTCAAGGAGACTGTCCTATAAAAAGATTTGAAGCTGAAACCGGTATTGTAATTGAAAATGGCGGACATTATCGAACCATGGGTGGTGTTGTATTAGAACATCTTGAAACTATGCCACAGGATGATGCGACTGTAGAGATTAATATTTCAAATTTGCATATTAATGTTTTGAGTATTATACAACGACGAATTGTTGAGATGACAGTGGAGAAAATATAAAAGAAATAAAAAAGCGCTTACTGCTATAATAAAGCCTAGTGATGTTATAGCATAGCGCTTTTTAATTTTATGAAATACCTGTAATAAAAATTTCAATACCAATAATTATTAAAATGATCCCACCTAGTATGGTTACTAATATTGCAGTATAGTGTGAACACAAATCCAGCCAATCATAGGCATGAGCGCCTGAAAAAAAGCAAAGATACCTGCAATAGAAATAAACTTTGATTTGTGCATATGAGGTTCGTTTAGATCGTTTACTAATGATACTGAAAAAGCATCCATGGCTAAACCAACTCCAAGTAAAGCATTACTATACTTGACTAATATAAAGGTATATAGACTTCATGTATAGTAGTGCTCCACCAACTCCGACAGATAAAATATTTATCATTTAAAACTCCTAATTAAATGCAATAATTAAAATGCTATATAAAATACCTTGACAATGTAGTTACTATATCCTTTACTATGCTAATATGAGTAAAGAAAGGAAGTTAGTAAGAAATGAAAAATAATACTTTTTTATTAAAAATTAAAGAAGGAATAACAATAAAAATGCTCATATCTATTTTAATTGGAGCAGCTATTTGTACCTTTGGAATTCATAATATTCATCAGCGAACTAATATTACAGAGGGTGGAGTTATAGGATTAATGTTACTAATAGAGCATTGGATTGGAATTAGTCCAGCGATTATAACACCGGTATTAGATATAATTTGTTATGCTTTAGCATTTAAGTCATTAGGATCACGTTTTATAAAAATATCGATTATTTCAACATTTAGTGTATCTATGTTTTATAAGTTTTGGGAGTTATTTCCACCTATGTTACTGGATTTATCAGGACAACCATTACTCGCAGCAATTATGGGTGGTTTATTTGTTGGTGTAGGAGTAGGCATCATAGTGAGAAATGGCGGATCAAGTGGAGGAGATGATGCTCTTGCTCTTAGCATTTCTAAAGTTACGAAATGTCAGCTTTCAAGAGCTTATATTTTTACAGATTTCATAGTTTTGGCTATGTCATTGTCATATATCTCTTTTAGACGTATTATGTTTTCAATTGTTACTGTATTAATTTCGGGTATTACGATTGAAAAAGTACAAGAATGGCGCATGAAATAATAAACACAATAAAGGGAGAGTATTAGGTAATCTCTCCCCTTATTGTGTTTGTATTTTTATAAGTTAGTCTTCTAAAATTACAGCTGTTCCTGATGCTGAAACCATTAGCATATTACCTTGACCTAAAACTTCATAATCAATATCTACACCGATTATGGCATTGCCACCTAAAGCAGCAGCTCTATTTTCCATTTCAGCTAAAGCTTCTTCTCTAGCTTTAGTAAGTTCTTCTTCATAACCAGAACTTCGACCACCGAAAATGTTTCTCATGCCGGCACCAAAATCTTTAAAGAAATTAACACCTGTTATAACTTCTCCAAATACAATACCTTTGTATTCTCTAATGTTTTTTCCTGCAATATTATGTGTTGTTGTAATAATCACTTCATTCACCTCCAAATAAATTTTTTTGAATAAATTACCCGAGCTTTTTTATAAGCCCAGGTAACTTTGAGAAATTTATTGTATTTTAAACGAAAGGAGTTTAAATATTTATTAACTTTATATTTATATTTTAAAGTGTAAGTATAGATTTTTCCATGTATAATACAGTAAATTTCAACGAGTTTTTTTGCTTAAATAGCAAATTTTATAAGTTATTTATCATTGATTATAAAATATATAAAAAGTAAAGAGATTATCACAAAGGTTATATCCGATAGCATTTCGCTTTTGAGAGTATATTTTGCAATTAATCCTAAAAAGAAAGTTATTACAAAGATAATCTTTAGTATATTTTTTATATTGAACATAAGCTTCTCTCCTAAATGTAAGTAAAGTATTTATTTATTAAAGTAAAACAAAAATAGAATTTAAGTGCAATAGATTTAAAAAATCTTTAGAAATCTTTAGAATTATAAAATGACGTATGTTTATATTATAATAAGTGAAAACCTATAATAATGTCGCTTGTTAAACAATCAATATAATTTGTTTAATATGAGATGTATTTATGAGGTAATGGAATATATATTAAGAAAGCTTAGAAATAAAAATACCTACTTAGTTATAAGTAGGTATTTTTGTTATAATATACATTTTTTAATATCCCCAAGTCATAAGTTTCCAGCTACCATTGTCACTGCGAGCTAACCACCATTCGAAATTAGTATATTCCATATCTGGCTCTAATCCTTCGCTAGGTTTTTTTGGTGAATGAAAATTACTTTTAAAAGCAATGCATTGTGTAAACTTATTCTTTCCATTTAAATCGTTCATCCAATCAATATTTTCTTTAGTACAAAAATCATCACCAGCATATGAGATAGTATGCATTTTACATCCATCCCATGTGTTGAATTCTTTTTTTATTAGATCGATTGCTTTATCCATATCGTCAATTGTATAGAGTGAAGATTTACCATAGTCAATTTTAACATCATTAGTGTTTTTGTTACCACAAGCAATAAGTGTAATAGAGAAAACTATAACTATAATGATAGCTAAAGATCTTTTCATTTTTAAGCACCACCTTTTTATTTGATAATAATTCTATGAAATTTATTAAATTAAATCACAATAGAATTGTAAAGTAAATAGGTTTTGATAAATCTTTAGAATTCTTTAGATTTACAGTTTAGTGCTTATATAGTTTTTATTTGTTATCTATCATATGAATTTACTTCTCTTATTACTTTTGCAGGTACTCCTGCAGCAACCATATTTTCTGGGATATCCTTTGTTACAACAGATCCAGCAGCAATAATGCTACCATTGCCAATTGTAACCCCAGGAAGTACAGTTACATTTGCTCCAAGCCATACATTTTTACCAATATGTATTGGATTAAAAGTCATGCTAGCTCTAAGTTTAGGATTTTCTAAATGATTAATAGTTGCTAATACTGCATTGTGTCCAATTAAAGCTCCATCACCTATATAGATGCCTCCTTGGTCTTGAAATTTACATCCAGCATTGATAAATACATTTTTACCAATATGAATATTGCGTCCACAGTCAGTATAAAATGGTGGAAATAGAGCAAAGCTACTATCAATTTTTGTACCTGTTAGTTCTGACATCAATTGAATTATCTCGCTATTTGTATGAATCGTTCTTAACTTTATATTATAGTTTAGCTCCAATATCTGTAAGTTCTTTTATTGCTGTTTCATCTTTTAATAGGTCGTCTTTTTCGTTAGCGTAATATGCTTTTTTAAAAAGTAAATCCCATGATAGGAAGTCAGCCATACAGTCAAATTGTTTACCGATTAATTCATACTGAATATTGTCAATAGGAGATCCACCAACTATAATTACACCTACTTTTTTATTTTTTAGTTGTAATCCACGGCAGTAGCACTTATCTATAATCAGCTTTAGCTGTGCGGACATACCCCACCAATATACAGGTGTAGCAAAAATAATCATATCGGCTGCAGCTATTTTATCAATTGTAGGATTCGTATCATCATTATCAACACATCCTTTATGACACTGACAACTTCCACAGCCTTTGCACGGTGCTATATCTAGCTTATCAGGTGCAATAATCTCAACTTCATGTTTTTTAGATGCTTCTTTTGTAATAGTATTTATTGCTGTTAGTGTATTTCCTTTTCTTGCACTACCATTTATAACTACAATTTTCATATGTTTTTCCTCCTTGTATTTTAGCGAGAAGTTATTAGAACTTCTCAATATTAATGTTTTTAACATTGTTTAAATAATAATATATCATATTTTTTAGGAGGAATGGCATAATTATATTTAATTATTTATTGATATTTGCAGTAAAGGGTATAATATGAAAATACTAAATATTAGAGATGTGTTATTGATGTTTGAGTTTAAGAAAAGAAAAGTGAAATCTGCTGAAGGTTGTAATTGTTTCTGCCATAAGGCTGCTTGTAGTCATCTAAATATTTTAGTAAACATTTTTGTTCTTCTTCAGTAAGTGAATAGATTTTTTTAGGAGGCTTATCTGATTTAGGTTGTCTAAGTTCAGGAGATTGCATAAGGTTATTGTTAATAATACCTTTATGATAAGCTAGTCTAAAAGCTGTTTTTAGTTGTGAATAAATCTTACCTATAGCACTATCAGAATACTTAGTTATAGTTTTTAAAAAGAAATATATATGCTTAAATGTTATTTTTCTAATAGGTTTATTACCAAGGATACTTTTTTCTATGATCTTAAGATTTCCTAGATTTCGATAGTAACCTTGCTCTCCAACATAGTTTTTCTCTAAATCATTTTTAAGTTTTTCTTGCATGATGCTACAAATAGTTTCTTCGGTTTTCACGCCTCTTTTTTTCTTTTTCTCAACACCTCTAAATTCATCAGCTAAAGAATAACATTCGGCTTTTGTTTCAGCTGTAAATGACTTACGCCTTATTTCACCAAATTCATCTTTATAGCTTATGCGGTATTCATATTTTCCACTTTTAAACTTGCGAAATGACCCTTTGCCGTTGCCAGCTCGTGTTCTAGTTTTAGTAGTCTTGTCTGCTATAGTTATTTCTCCTTTCCATTCCAATAAGGTTCGTCTTCTTTATCATGCCTTGTGCAAAAGAACTCTATTAAGGCATGTGATTCAACAACTTTACGCTGACCATAATTAGCAGCAGGGAAGTTAGGATCAATTATCCTTCATCTATTGGGGAGGTACTGAGAAAGCCCCAAATGTGCAGGCTATTAAAAATTTCTATAAAAAAATTAGCAATATATTCACATCCTTTCATAGATGTAAATTATTGCCAGCTGCTTTTCTTTTTCAGAGAGTAAATAAAAAACAATCGTAAAATCTTATTTTTTTTACGATTGTTTAATTAGAATTATTTAATTTTAGCTAGAAGTCCATCGAACTTCTCATAATTAACTTTTACACCGTCATCTAAGTCAATTTCAACCATCTGGTCTGCAAAGTGATGAACAATCTCTTCATAAGCTCTTAGCTCCTCAGCTTGAGCCGTAAGCTTCTTTAGCTCTTTTGTTATGCGAGTTTTTTCTCGCTGGTTTACACCGTCGTTTAGGTAGCTATTTAGCATATTTATCTGATCTTCGTATATTGTTTGCTGGTCAAATACGTACTTAGTTCTAAAGCGAGCAACTGTGTCAGCCTTGTATCTGTGCAGGTACATAATAGCCTTAAATCCGTTTTTCTTACCGCTGTCAAACATCCAGTAAATAGGGCGCTTTTGGTAAGTTTTGCAGTGATCTTTGTAAAAGTCGTTTAAGAAGTAGTTTCGAATTACTTCTTTTGGCATACCTTTGCCGCCTAGTGCATCTGCAATAAACTGCAAGTTTTCTTCAAGGGTTTCTTCTCCGTAAACTACTTTTACAAATTCAACGAATCTAGCTACGATATCATCTTTAAAGTATTCATCATCGCATATAGGGATGATGTTATCTTCGTCAGGCATAAATGTTTTGTATTTACTAGGATCCCAATCTCCGCCTGCGTAAACTAAGCCTTCTTGGTCTAAAGAGTATCTGCCAAACATACATCCAACTGCGTAAGATACAAATGACTTAATCACATCTTGTTTTGTTAGGGCATATTTGCTCTTGCCCATTTCCTCAGGAATGTCTTCTTTGTTGTCAAAGACTCTGTAGACTGTTACGTCCTTTTCGTCTACTTCAGGTGTTAGCTCGTCTTGTAAACCGTAAATATCAATGAATATGCGGTTTAGTTCTTCTTCGTTTGCTTTAAGCTTACTAAATCTATCTTCGCACTCAGCCTTCCATAAATCGTAAGCTTCGCTAACTGTTGATATATGATTTTTTATTAATGGGTGAACTGTGAAATCCCATGATGTTTCAAAAGAGTCCCAGTCTTGCTTGGATAGATTGATGTTTTCTTCAGTTATCTTCTCTATATCTATCATTTTATTTTCATCAAACAATACTGGTATATTTGCTATATCGCCACACTGATAGTTAATTGTAGGAGCAATTACTTTTAAAATTTCTTTAACAAGATTTGTATTGCATAATGCTAAATAATAATGTAATTGATCATTAGAAAATAAGCTCATTCCAGCTACATCAAAAATATTACCAAAAGGCTTATATCTAAAAGCAGTGGAGCTAGATGTTACAAGTGACCAACTAGCAGCTTCTTTAAAATAAAATTGTGTATTTTGTGGTCTAGATCTTAATTTACCTTTTGCATCAAATATATGTTTTATTTCATATCCATCATTTTCCCAGTTTACAATATAATCGTTGTTTCCATACCATTTTCTAAATGGACCTCCTTTATTATATGGGAACCATTTACATTTTGATGCTAATGCATCCTCAGCATCTTTTGCATCAAATTTAATGTTTGACAAAAATACTTCGTACCATTCTCTTAAAAACCTATCGTTATCTGCTGTCGCTAGTCCTTGTTTCGAGTCAGCTATAGAACCTAATAATTGACCATATTTAAATATATCAATAAAGCTATCGCTTAACCAATATGCAATCGGACTTCCAGGTATCTTTTCAAAGTTTCTTTCATCAGCCTCGTAGAAGTAGCCGCAATCCTTGTTTTGCTGTGCCTCTAAAACCTTGGCCTGCTGGACAGCCATTCCGCCCTTAAAATCAGACAATCTGTAGTAATAGCCAAGAGAGTCATCCTTAGCATTTTTAAGAACAAAAGAGCAGATAGGCACAGTGGCCTCCTCATAAGCAGAGTACTCCATCTGAACCAAAGTAGCGATGTTTTTGTTATCAATAATATACTGTCTTAGCTTTTCGTAGGACTTAATAAACATCCAAACAAATGGCGTCATAAAACCAAGATAACCGCCAGGAGCAGTCATATCAAAGTTTCTGCGCATAAATACAGCAAAAAGATCAGAAGAGTAGTCCTTGTAATTTTTAGTTACAAACTTTTTAAGCTGACCTTCCATCTTGCCCATATAAGGTGGATTTGTAGTAACAACTGTAAACTTCTTGCTTAGGATTTCAGCCTGAGTGGCAAAAGCCTTCATTTCCGGCAAAGTGTTTTCAAACCACTTAACAGCAGACAAATCCGGGATGCCATGGGCGTATATTTTTTCTATGTACTGAGTAAAGCTCTTGTAGTCGGCTTCCTTAACATTTATAAGGGCGCCAAGCTCCTTTGCATCCTTAAAAGTCTCAACTAAATACTCGCCGATCTGGTTCATATCAGCATCATCAGTAACGCCTGGGTAAGCAAACTTATCTATATTATTGCTTTCCTGAATGGAAGCGATTTTAGGGGCAATGCCTCTTGTCAAAGCTCTGCGGTTATAGCTTCGTGCCTTCATCATAACGGCAAAATATGATAGCTGGTAAGCTCTGTCGTCAATATCAAGACCGTACAAGTTGTTTTCAAGAATGCTCATAGCAGCATCTCTTTCGGCATAGCCGCATTCTTTGTAGATTTTCATAAGTACGTCAAATGCGTAAACCAAAATGTGGCCGCTGCCCATACATGGGTCAAGAAATGTGATGTCCTCTGGATTTACTCGCTCATTTACCACAGGCAAGTTACCTTCTTTTGAAGTGGCTAAGTAGGCAAGTTTTTCCTTTAGTGGGCTATTTGGATTTCTTTCAACCCAGTATCTGCATAAGGAGTTATCCACCATATATCTAACGACCCAGTCAGTAGTCCATAGCTGTGTTGCCGCAGGGATGTCTTCCTTTTTCACCTTACCTTTTAGTATGTTTACTACTTGATTGTGTTTTTCAGAGATGTAGTACTGGTACATCCAACCTATTGCCTGTACCTGATCTTGCCAAGTGTCTTCATCAATATCTGAAATAAGCTTACCTAAAACGCTATCTTCCTTAAGAAGATTATCAGGAAACAGCAGCATAGTGTAATCAGAGATAGTAGTAAACATCCCTGGTAGGTAGTTTCCCATATCATTACAAATTGCTAAAAGTAGCATTTTGTATAGTTCATCTCTTTGGTTGGTATCAATAAGCTCAAATACTGTTTCCTTGTCTATGCCTTCAATATCTAAGTGGATAGCTTCATCTAAAAGCTCAGGCTTAAACTCGTTTTCTGAGTTAGTAAAAACTCTGACCTTTTGAGGGATATAGTTATTTACTTCCATAAAACGAAGGGCTATAAATCTGTTAAACCAAGTGTATGAAACTTCTTCGATTACTTGATCAAAGCCTTTTTTGTTTATTTCATCTATTAGCTGCTTACGCTGAGTTTTTTCTTCTTCAGAAAGTAATCTGCCGTTTATCATTTCAGCGCAGTTATCATCAACGATATCATTGTTTTTAACACCGTATTCGTAGGCCTTACGAGTAACACGTTCAATTAGCTCGTTTCTAGCCCATACAGCATAGTTTTTAATGGCTGTTTTGTTCATTGTATTAACCTCAAATCTATGTAAAATTTTTTAACATATAGTAATAATATACCATATTCTCAAAAGAGAGTGTTAGAAGAGTTTTTGGTTTTGCTACCTTTGTGACAGCAATGACGGCTGTGACAGAAAGGAGTAGAGTAGGGGAGCTTAATATAAAAAAGGACCACCATAAGGTGATCCGGTTATTGTAAAACATAATTTGCTGAAGCAGGGTAACTTCTTGTTGTCCATAGAAACGCATGCCGTTTTCATTTACATTGCAAGGTTTTAGCAAACCAATTTCATCGTAATATCGTAATGTCCTTGTGTTGATTCCTGCCAAATGGACCAGTTCTCTGATGCTGTATTCCATCTTCTTGCTCCTTTCATCACGACTAGCATATCAGTTGACGCCGCGTCAACGTCAATAGTTTTTTTAGATTTTTATATCTTTGAAAAAATCTTGGATTTCTAGGAAATCATAGTATTCTTGTTTTATCCATTTTAGAATAGGAATAATAGGAGTATTTTTTTCCATAGGATTTAAATTGAATATATGCTTATGTCCATTTAAATCATAAAACTTTATTTGTAACCAAAATGTTAATTTTTGATCGATATTTTTCTTGGCAAATTCCATAATTTTTTCTCTATTAAATAATTCTAAGCCACTTGTAATTGTATCCATAGGTATATCATAGGGCATTATATTAAACAGTGAAGTACCTGTTTTATTTTTATGAATTTCAAGTGATTCATTTTCAAAATCAATGACTAAAGCTTTTTTTATACTAGATACATCGGAATAATATTTAGTTATTTTCATGTATGGAATATATTTATATTCATCTATCTGTATTTCATGTTCTATAGTTACTATCATATTTACATCCCTATAATTACTGTACTGTTTACAACAACTATTATACAATAGCAGCTTTAAGCAGTACACAAACCACTTAATTTTTTTTATTTTAGTAGAAGTTTGAAAAAATTATTAAAATCTCTTTAGATTTACGATATCAACTAATAGTTGCGTATATGCAACCATTGAGTTCTTTGTTTTTCGAATACATTTTAATAACATTTATATAAACGATATTAAAAAAATAAAACAAAAAAATTTATAATTTAGGATATACAAAACGCATTTCTTGCAAAGTAAAAGTAAGTCCTAAAGGAAATGTAACAAAATCTTATTATCCAGCATTATAGGAGGTACTTATGAAAATTAAAAAATATATGATATTAACTTTTATCATCATTTTTATACCAAAACTTATATTTGAAAAAAGTGAAATCAGCACATCACTTTTTTCTTTTGAGATGATATTATCAATTCTATCAGCAATATTTTATGGTTGTATAGCTATGATTTTAGTAGGTATTTGTTTAATATTAATAAAAAAATAACATATTAATAGGCTGTATCAAAACGAATATTTTTTCGTCACTATACAGCCTATTTCTTATTTATATTAATGTTCAATCAAGTTCTTCAAGAAAATCTGTCTTAATAAATTAAATTTCCATCTTCTTTTCGTAGCCTTTTTATATCATATTTACCTATACAATTCCCAATTTATATATGCCTTTGCAAATATATCATATCTATTAACTGTACACCGCCCTCATAAATTGGGTGATCATAATTGTCAGTAAAGAAATTAGGAATACTATGAGAACAGGTAAATCCACATTTTTCATAAAACGGTATTGTCAATGGACTATCACCTGTTCCAACCTGTAAAACAAAATATTCACCTGCATATTTACTAATAAGAAAATTAATTAGAGCTTTGCCATATCCCATTCCATGATGCTTTGGATCAACTGCAATATTTTTGATTTCAAGTATTCCGTTACCTTCATCTGTAACTACACATTCAGCTTTTACATTATTGTCTTCAATTACATACATAGTACCTTTTTCAAGATATTGATCGATCATATTTTCTTGTTCGTCAGCTAATAACAATAATGATATAAATTGCTTTTTATTTTCGCTCACTTCTCTAATTTTCATATCAAGCACTCTTTCAAATACTAATCTAACAACTGAAATTTAAACGAACAACGCAGATAAACCGACAAAAATACACATTAATCCAAAAATCATACACAGTACATTTTTGATACCAACTTTTTTGTTAAGTACGAAAGAGGATGGATTTTTAGGGTCTACATATATACGATATTCATTTCCTTTAACCATATCCTTATCTAATTTCTTAAAGCTATATGTGTTAGAACACTGGCGGACATATGTTTTGTTGTTGTACTTATATTTAAAAATAGGAGCATAGCTAGATACTGTATTACTTGGATACGAATTATAGCCTTGATAAACACCCATAATTTCTTCATTACAAATATTAACAGATTTAATATTATTATAAAATATCTTTGTAGTCATACCTCCTATTGTAACGCCTATTAACACAAATGCATATTTAGCTCCGCCTGGTATAAGAAAACATATAAAAGCTAATAAAAGACCTCCGAATATTAAAGCAAGAAACTTAAATGCTTCAGGATCCATTTTATGCATTTTTTGTTTAAAAGCCATATAAACAATCCAACCAAAAGCTGCTACACAAAATAATAGTTTTAATCCATCAAAGTCCATTGTTTATCCATTCCTTTCTTTCAATCTTACTTACTTAAGTTTAGTATACTTTTCCATTTTAAAAGTGTCTAAATCAATTACTATCGCAACAAGATTATCCTTATTTTCTTGAATAAGCCATAAGCGAGTCCATAAGGTTTTGTCATTCATATTGGTACTAGTTTTATCTTCACCGTTGGTAATGATTTTTTGGGGATCTAATTTAGTTAGAAAAATGTTTTCAGCCTTAATGCCCGGAAGGCTACTTTGAAGTTCATCTTCAGTTAGTCCTGCCATTTCCATTGCTTCAGCACCGTTATAGTATTTAACATCTCCATACCAATAATTATCATTAACATTTTCAATAGATTTTAACCACATAAATTTGTCTTCAACGAATTTGAAACCAGCACCTGAGCCAGTATCTATTTCCCATGTTCCTTGTATTGGTGCATTATTATTGTTATTATTTTTGCCATTAATAGCACCAGTGCAAGAAGTAAATAAAAATAGTGTAAAACAGATAATTAGAATAGCTGATGTAATTCTAAAAAGATAATTTTTGTTGTATTTAATATTATTCATATCATAGTTCATAATTTACCTCCGGTTAAATTCTAATTATTTTCTATATTATACTTCATCAGAATAAAGAACAAAAGATTTTTTATAGATCTACTTGTTAAATAATTTTACGATCTAAAAGAGGAGGGGAGATGTATAACTATAATAAAAAAGGACCACCCGAAGGTGATCCAGTTATAGTATATAAGGTCAATTCAAGATTTATTCAAAGTTTTTGCACTTGAGAGCAAAATCTTTTGTTTTTATTTATTTAACTCTTTTAAATTTTTCCCCTTTGTAAACCCTTACCGGATTTCCTCTAACTAACTGTGTATGTTGCTGCCAAGCTTCATTGGTTTGTTTTGCCTGCAAGTTTTTATTTTTTTCGGCTAGTTTTGCCATAAGCTTTTTCATAGCATCTTTTCTATTTTGAAGCTGACTTCTTTCTGCAGTTGATGTCACTGCTATACCTGTTGGAATATGTATAAGCCTAACACCTGTTTCTACTTTGTTTACATTTTGACCGCCATTACCGCCACAGTGAAATCTTTCAAAGCGAATATTTTTGTCCATATTCACACTTTCTACTTCTGGTATGATACTGATGTCTACAAACCAATTTTTTCTTCTATGATTAGGTCTAATAGGACTTTTACAAACCCATTGTATTGTACCTTCTAAAAAGGAGACATCTTCCTTACACTCCATTAACACAGAAATATATCCATCACTAAATCTAGAATCTCTTTTTTCAATAATCTCTGCATTGAGTTCTTTTTCTAATTCCTTAGCTAGTTTTGCCACAGCTAGCTCACATTCAACTGGCCCCTGACCAGAACTAATTTGTAATAACATATTTTACTCCTTTCCACCAGCTTTGTAACTATACACTGGCTTTAGGATCTTAGTTATCTTTACAGTGTCTCCTATAGCCTCTTTTATTTCATCGAGCCTTCTGTAAGCAAAGGGAGATTCTTCTAAAGTATCTTTTCCAATAATAGATGTGTATACACCTTTCATTTCTTTTTTGTATTCAGATACTGTATGGTTGTTTTTAACATCGCTTCTGCTAAAAACTCTGCCTGCTCCATGAGGTGCTGAATAATTCCACTTAGGATTTCCAAGGCCTTCACATAAGAGAATGCCATCTTTCATATTAATAGGGATAGCAACTTCCTTACCTTTTATTGCAGACACAGCGCCTTTTCTTAGTATTAGGCTGTTATCGATATAATTGTGAATTGTTTCTCCTGTATCTAAAATCTTCCATTTCATAGTTTTAGCAATATCATTTAGTATGATTTGTCTATTTAATCTGGCATATTCAGTTACTATTTCCTGATCATAAATATATTCTTCCATCAACCTTTCTTCTAGGTAAGTCATTTCAAAAGGAATCTCAACACCATTTCTTTTAAGTTCCTTTTGGCCTTCTTTCAAATAGTATTCTGCAACTGCTTTGCCTAAATATCTGCTACCGCTATGTACAAATACATATAGGTAGCCTTCTTCATCTTTATCTACTTCTATGAAATGATTACCACTTCCAAGAGTTCCAAGGCTTTTTCTTGCCTTATCTTCGTGTATATATTTTTTACAGTAAAGTTTTTCTAGTGGAAATTCATCACTAAGAGTATGAGCAACTTTTCTACTATCAAAGCCTGAAGGAATTATTCTTTTAATTGTTTTATCTAACTGCTGAAACTCTATTTTCTTTGTTTTGATTTTAATATATGACACACCACATCCTATATCTGTTCCAATAAGAGAGGGCATGACTTTGTCTTTTACAGTCATAGTTAGTCCAACAGGGCCAACTTTTCCTGGATGTACATCAGGCATCATACAAATTTCACTACCTAATGCAGCCTCACTATCACAGATCATCTTTACCTGTGCCTTTGCATATTCTTCAGCTGTCTCTGAATATATTACAGCCGAAGTGTATTTTCCATTAATTTTTTGCATTAAAAAAGTACCTCCAAAATAGAGATACAAATTGTCTAAATATGTATTTTATTGCATATGAAATTATGCCTCTTGACTGTACTTAGTAAGGACAATTTGTTCTCTTTGTATAGTTATAAACTTGTTTTTCATTTTCATATTTTTTGTATTCATCATAATTGTCCTCCTTTCGGTTCTTTATATTAACTTACGGCATATAGTATATGTTTTATATATTATTTTGTCAAGTAGTATTTATTGATGTAAATAAAAGCCTACCACTTCTGTGTGACCTTATTTCAACGAAAAACTTTTTATTTCCGCGCTGAACTATATAACAACGAAAACGGTAAACTCGTACACTCTTAGATTAAACCTAAGGGTAACAGTGAACATATTATATATAAAAATGGTTAATTTCATCCACCTTCCCTGAGGATGCCAACAGCCTATTTTCTCAGAGGTGTACATATGATAGCGAAAATCCGGTCAAGTCCTAAAGGTGGTGTAAATTCCCTGTCATATAATTTAGTCATCCTTT
>CALCFD010000029.1 GCA_937900695.1 uncultured Eubacterium sp.
AGGATGACTAAATTATATGACAGGGAATTTACACCACCTTTAGGACTTGACCATACAAATGGAAAATTTTGAGCACAATAATAGCGATAACAATATCTGCAGGCAGACATCTTATCGCTGTTTCTAGGTATCCTATAGGAATATTTAATATATCAAAACGCAAAGCTAAGGCTAACATCGCACTGATAGCCACAACAAACATATCTATAAACATTAAAATAACATTTCTCATGTTTTTAGATTTCATATATAACCCGCCCCTCTATATAGTCAATATACTTATAACTCATTTTATAAACTTATACATTATGAATTATACGCTCTTTTTGTTACTATGTCAAAAAAACTTTATTTTTGCATTATATATTTTAATTAGTACTTATCCAGCAATTTTACATATTCAATTTTTTATTATAAAATATAAGATTTTTTCTCATATTTTGCCTTGTAATTTCCAATTTTGGCTTTTTCACAATTAAAAATCGCCACTCTACTACAAGTGACGATTTTTGAATAATGTATTTTCTTACTTATTTAATTTTAATTTTCTTTACACTAATGTAATTACTGTAGTAGTAAGTTCTTCCAACCTTTTTGTAAGATCTCATTTTTACATAATAATACTTTTTCTTGCTTAGCTTACTAATATTTTTGCTTGTGTATTTGTTCTTTGAAATCTTGTAACTCTTCTTGCCTTTTTTAAACTTTTTATCTTTAGCAATTACAACCTGATAGCCGCTTACATATTTATCCTTTGACCAATAAACCTTCATTGACTTCTTACCAGCCCTAATCTTGTTTATTTTCATAGTCTTAGGAACAACCTGTACAGTTATCTTTTTATATGAAGCGTTGTATTTTGAAGTAGCAGCACTCTTAATTGTAATAGTAGTCTTACCAATACCCTTAATTGTTACATATCCACTCTTAGATACTGTAGCCACTTTTTTTACTTGATGAATAAGAATATTCTCCCATTTCGTCATATGGATCCAAAATGCCAAACTCTACCGAAGAGACTTTTATCTCTGGCTTGCCACTAACTTCTTTAGTGCCGCTGATGTCCTTAACGCTGCCTGCTGCCATTCCTGTGCTTGGAAATACAAGGCTTATTACAAGCATTAAGGCTATAAACACCTTTGCTTTTTTCATTACATTCCCCTCCTGTAACTTATTTTTAAATAACTTCTCATGCTGCAATCAGATACTTGCAACATTATTAATATATCATAAGCATATTGTTTATTCAACGTCATTTGCCATGCTAGGAATCGAGTAGGAGGGATCGACTAGCTTCCGTCCTCTCGCTCCACCTTGCGTACGGTTCTCGTACACGGCAGTTTCAATAATTGATGTGCATAGACTTATAGGTATTAGATAAATCATAATATTCTTTGCTTATCAGTCTTTCTTTTGTGATGACCATCTTCACTGCTAGTGTGTTAGATTTCCACCAGTAACCTCTTCGGCAATTTGCAGTCATATATGCCAAAATAATAGCACATATCTATGCAAAGATAAAAAGCTCTCAATCCATATAATTACAATGGATAAATAGCTTTTTTCCTTAATTAAGTGTCAAGAATGGGAATTAATTATACTTTTTTTGACACTTATGTCAATTCTTAAATTTACCCCTTAGGTAAATTCTATTTAACATTTCTCTTTTAGCAATCGCACCCTTAAGTTTGTATGTCTTTCATGAGAGTGTTTTTCTTTTTTTGTAAAGTAACTCTACCATTTCCACTACCTTTTATATATACTATATTTATATTTAGTAAAATATCTTAGATGATTTTTTAACTTATACACTTGGAATTCGTAAAGTTAATAATCTTATGGTTTCTAATGATATTTCCCATGAACAATACGAAGAATTTATGAAATTATGGAGTTCACTTGACGATTACTATATGCCTACTAAATCTGAGATTTTGGATCTAGCCAAAGTAAAATAATTAGATTTCCTAAGCTTAATTAAATAGAACATATAAAAAGCACATTTTGCAAAATTCGAAGCAAAATGTGCTTTGTTTAATTTTATCTAATCTTCCCCTTCACAACCTCAAATCCTTTAAGCAGCTGTGCATCGTTAGGATCTTCTGGTGTTTTTCTTGTTTCTTCAACTTTAATATCTGGCGTTATACCTTTTTTATTAACCACATGACCTTTTGGCGTAAAGTACTCTGCTATTGTAAGTTTTACTCCTGTGCCATCATTAATTGAAAATATCTGTTGAACTACTCCCTTTCCGTAGCTTTTTGTACCGATGATTGTAGCCACCTCATAATCCTGCATCGCTCCTGCAAATAACTCTGATGCGCTGGCGCTATAACCATTAATTAAAACTACTATAGGTTTATTCCACTTATGTTTTTCATCTGAATCAATTAACACTTCCTCTTTGCCATTTTTATCTTTAACTTTTACCAGCGGACCTTTGCCAAGAAGTTTATCTAAAATTTTACCTGTAGTGTCAACTCTTCCACCGGGGTTGTTTCTAAGATCGATTACAAGACCCACCATGCCCTGTTTTTCTAGTTTAACAAATGCATCGTTAAATTGCGTTGCAGTCTCTCCTGTAAATTCGGTAATTTGGATATAGCCGATATTATCTCTCTGCATCCTATATGCTACCGTCGGCACCTCTATTTTTTCACGCTTTACATCAACTGTATAAGTGTCCTTTTTATTTCGAGTAAAAGTAAGCTTAACCTTGCTACCATTTTTACCTTTGATACGACTCACTACTGACTCTGCTGACATACCACCTACATCCTTGCCATCAACTTTAGTAAGTACATCGCCAGCTCTGATACCAGCTTTTTTTGCTGGAGAGCCTTCATACACATTAATAACTGTTAAAAAACCCTCATTTGTTGCTGTATTAAACTGCGCTCCTATACCATAAAATGTTCCTTCAGTGCTTTCTGTCAATTCTTTAAATTCTTTTTTATCATAATACGCTGAATACGGATCACCTAGACCCTGTATATATCCTTTAATCATTCCTTCTTTTAAAGCATTTTGATCTATTTTATCGCTGTACAGGTATTTTTCTTCAATAAGGCAATCTATATTTTGAAGTTTTATGGCTGTAGCCTTATCTATATTTTTACCAAAAATATCGCCTGTGGCAAATTTAAATCCCACAACAACTAAAGTTGATAACAGTACTCCTGCTATTATGCCTTTTATAAATTGCTTTTTCTCTTTTTTATCTTTCATAAATTTCACCTTTCATAATTCTTGTTTATTTAACTTTAGCATAAACACAATAAATTGGCAAAGAAAAACGAACCCTGAACCTACAGGATTCGCATTCCTCGTTAAAATTTAGTTATATCATAAGGTGTACTCTGGTATACGTAGTAGTTTAGCCAGTTGCTAAATAATAAGCTGCCTGGGCCGCGCCATCTCATAACTGGTTTCTTTGTAGGATCATCATCCTTAAAATAATTGACCGGAATATCAATATCGATTCCCTTATTCACATCCCTAAAATATTCCTGCGCCAACGTATCTTTATCGTACTCATGGTGGCCCATGACATAAATCTCTCTTCCATTCTCTGTTGAAACAATATGTACGCCAACTTCATCAGACTCAGCTAATATACGAAGCTCTGGGTGCTTTAGGATTTCTTCTCTTGGCACCTCTGTGTTACGGCTGTGCGGTGCGTAAAACACTTCATCAAAACCTCTCATAAGTGGATTGTGTGGTCTTACTACCTTTTGTTCATATACTCCGAATACTTTTTTATCTAATATTTTTTTGTTAATTCCATGGTTGTAGTACATACCTGCCTGAGCTCCCCAACATATGAACATGCGACTATACACGTTTTTTTTGCTGTAATCAAGTAGCTCAGTTAGCTCATCCCAATAGTCAACCTCTTCAAAATCAAAAAATTCTACTGGGGCTCCTGTTAGGATCATGCCGTCAAATCTCTTTGTTTTGATATCCTCAAGTGTAGTATAAAATGACTCCATATGATCACCCGAAACGTGCTGTGACTGATGGCTTTCCATTCTAACTAATGTAAGATTGACCTGAAGCGGTGTGTTTGACAAAGCCCTTGCTAGTTGAGTTTCTGTAGCAATCTTTGTAGGCATCAAATTCACAATAGCAATTTCTAACGGTCTAATATCCTGGGTAATAGCCCTGCCTTCCTTCATGGTGAAGATATTTTCTTCCTGCAGTTTTTCGGCCGCCGGAAGTCCATTTGGTATAATTACTGGCATTTTTTGCCTCCTATTTTCTGTTATTTTACTTTTTCTAATGCCTGTGCGAAGTCTGCTTCTATATCTTCATAGTTTTCGCAACCTACTGATACTCTAATTAGCTCAGGTCTAATACCACCCTTTATCTGATCTTCTTCGCTTAACTGTCTATGAGTTGTACTAGCTGGATGAAGCACACTTGTGCGAATGTCCCCTACATGTACCACGATGCTTGCTAACTCTAGATTGCTTAAAAATTCTTCTCCTGCTTTTCTGCCGCCCTTAACACCAAAGGACAATACACCACTAGCACCATTTGGTAAATATTTTTTAGCTAACTCATAATGTTTATTGCCTTCAAGTCCCGGATAAGTTACCCAGTCAACTTTAGGATGATTTTCTAAGTACTTAGCCAACTTATATGCATTTTCACTATGTCTTTCCATACGTAGGTGCAATGTATCTAGACCCTGGAATGTCATAAAAGCATTCATAGGGCTCATTGTGCATCCTAAGTCTCTTAGCATCTGTGCTCTTAGTTTTACACAAAATGCTGTATTTCCAAATTTTTCATAGAATTTTAATCCATGGTAACTTTCATCTGGCTCAACCATACCAGGATATTTATCCGCATATTTGTTCCAATCAAAATTACCTGCTTCGATTACCATACCACCTACTGCTGTAGCATGTCCATCTGCCCATTTAGTAGTACTATGTGTTACGATATTTGCTCCATGTTCAATCGGTCTACATAAGCATGGTGATGCAAGTGTATTATCAACAACTAATGGAACACCTGCTTCTTTTGCTAATGTTGAAAATTTTTCAAAATCTAATACGCATAGTGCTGGATTTCCTAATGACTCTGCAAATAGTGCTTTTGTATTTGGCTTAAATGCTTTTCTTATTTCTTCTATAGGTGCATCCTGATCTACAAATGTTGTTTCGATGCCCATTTTCTTTAATGTTACGTTAAATAAGTTGTGTGTGCCACCGTAAATTGCTGATGCACTTACAATATGGTCACCTGCCTGGCAGATATTTAGCATTGTAATTAAGTTTGCCGCCTGGCCTGCTGATGTTGCAATGCCTGCTGTACCGCCTTCTAATGCTGCCATCTTTTCTTCAAGAGCGCTAACTGTTGGATTTCCCAATCTTGAATACATATAGTCAGCACTATCTAAATCAAATAGTCGTGCTACATCTTCACAATTATAATATCTGTAAGTTGTGTTCTGCACGATTGGTAATACCTGTGGCTGTCCACTTTCTGCTTTGTATCCTGCTTGAATACAATTTGTTTCGATTTTATAATCTTTCATTTTTAACCTCCTCATGGTCTCTTTATTATGCGTAAACGCAGCGAATATATCTGCTCTCTTTACCTTAGGTGATATTGGCTGTTATATATGGCTACACAAGCTCATATTCTTGCCTATCTCCCTAGCAAATTGGCCCAGTCCCACGTTTATGCTCTCGGATATTTGAATTATAACACATTATTTGTGTTCACGCCATAAAAAATATAGTTTTTTATGGCTTATTTTCTTGTTTTTTGTTATGTGTATACAAATTATTTGTTTATTGCTGCTTGCAACGAGAATGACTTCCTCTCTTAGCACAATCTAACACTACTCTCATGATATAGCAACATTTCTCTTATGGTATAACAACGTTTCTCTCGTTGTATAACGGCTCTTCTCTCATGGTACTATTTTCTTCTTAACATCAAATTTTAGTACTACCATACATCTGTTATACGCACAACTTCTTCCTATAGAGATCATTTTAGTACTGGTTTAAAACTACCTCTAGCATCATGAACAACGGTCATAGTACAAAAGCATCTTTTATTTCAGTTTATAGTCCCCTCATGTGTTTTTCTTCGTACTATTTTTCCTTTTTTCTCATTTTATAGTACTGTCTACCAATCTCTTTCTTTTGCTCATATTTTTTGTAGTACAAAAAATATCTTTTTCTCTATTTTTGATGACTTTTTATATCGCATGCCGCACTAAAATAATATGTTCTTTATATATTAGTACGACAACCAGCCAATAATTAATGTTGCAAAAAGTATCGCTAAACCCTAAACCTAATCTTAAAAGTTATAGCATAGCAATAGTTGCCCATAAAAAAAACACTAGAGTTTTACCTTATTCTAGTGTTTTTATAGTAATATTTAGATTTTTTAGGGAGTTAGCATGACCTGCTAAAGAATTGGAAAGCTAAACAGGCCATGCTGTGAATAGAAAAGTTTTATAAAGTAAAACCATCGTAGTAGGAATGATTCATTCATCTTACAAGATGGTATGAATCCTATTTTAAAAACTTATTAATAATGTTCTCTATATTATTTTCTGCTAAATCTTTTTCATATGTAACTATTAGATTTGAATCTTCTGAGATACCATAAGCTTTATATTTTTTAAGCTTTTCTTCGTGGCGCTTTAAATATTCTTCTGTATCCATACCACAATGTTCCCAAAATATTAGCTTATTATCATACTTACGCATAATTGTAAAATCTGGATGAAATGATAATTCTCCTAATTTTAATTCTAGTTCATAAATATATCTTATATTATTTATTTCCAACAAATTACCTATTATCATTTCGGATTTCGATCTCACTCTTACACCATACTTAGTTTTGTATTTAAGTTCAGCTTCGCGAAAATCATTTTCTTTAGTGTTAGTATTTTCCCAATCTAAAGCCTTCTTATAGTTAGGTTCAAATTGTTCATCTTCCATCAATTGAAAATTTTTACGCATGTGTTTTTTAGCTTCTTCTATAAATTCAAATTGTTGCTCAAATATAATCGTGTTAATAGCTGTACAGATTTCATTTATATGCTTCAATTCTTCCTTTATTCTATATTTTCTACACAGCTTAGTAATCAAAGTTTTTTTAGAACATATTTTCTTTTGCGTACCCTTATAGTAACTTCTATATATTCTATTTTTTCCATTTGAAATTTCTAAGTTTTCTTTGGGCATCACTTTTAATTCATTTTCTAACTCTATTTTTTTATTAATATATCGTTCCTTTAGAGAGTACAAAACTTTTTTGATGCTTTCATTGTTCATAGTTATAATTGTATCTTTCATATATTGCCTCAAATGGTATAATTTGTAATTCGTTAATTAATTATAACATCTTCTTACATATATTTCCAGTCTTTTTTGAAATATTTTACTCCTTCTATAGAAATTTTTTATGCTATTTACGATATGTGTCTGTAGGAGCTATGGGACTATTTTTTACTATTTTATATTTTTTAGTATCTTTTAGTTATTACTGCTCGCACTAATAACACTTATTCTTTCTTTTATTGTACTATTTCCCAAAGACTCACATATGCTTCATCAATAGCCACAGTACAAAAAATGCTTATTTCTCATTTTTTAGTATTTTCCCAAAGATTTCACCGCACTAACACTGTATGCTTTCAAAATTTTTGTACTACCAACTAATACCTCAACCTGTCGCAATAAAATTTATAGGACAAATTATTTTTATAATTATAAATTTAGTGACTTATGCACGCTTTAGTAGCACTATTTTTATATTTATAAAAATAGTGCGGCTTAGCAGCCAAGCAGAGTTCTAGCGACGTAGCGGCTTAGCAGCCTCAAGCGGAGCCCTAGCGACATAGCGACGTAGCAACTGACGTAGCGGCGTAGCAGCCAAAGCCCCACTACCAAGCTGGTGGCCCATCCATCTTGATGGCACGCCAAAAAGAAAAACTACCTTTACCTCTGCAGTGCAAAGATAAAGGTAGTTGTTTTCTTAATATATAAATTTAATCAATTATTTAGTATAGTTATCAAAGTATCCCTGGATATAAATAATCGGTGTTCCCTTGTCTCCTGAACCTGAAGTTAGGTCACATAAAGATCCAATAAGGTCAGTTAGTCTTCTTGGAGTTGTACCCTGAGCAACCATGCTGTCACCTAAGTTTTCATCCTTGTTTTTAATATATTCAGAGATAGCTGCTTTTAGTTCATCACCGCTTAAATCAGCAAAATCATTGTCAGCTAAGTACTTTAGCTTAACTTCATTTGGAGTTCCTTCAAGACCTGAAGTATAACCAGGTGATACAACTGGGTCAGCAAGTTCCCAGATTTTTCCTACTGGATCCTTAAACGCACCATCTCCGTAAACCATAACTTCGATAGTTTTGCCAGTAGCAGCTTTAACATTCTCCTGGATTTTGTAAACGAAATCAGTACAGTCATTTGGGAATAACTTGATAGTTTCTTCTGTAGCCTTGTTTGAACCAAGAAGACCATACTTCTTATTGTATCCGCTACCGTTAATACTTTCAGTTAAGATTTCATCTAGACCGAAAACGATTTCAGCACCGCCTTCCTTAAGAAGCTTCTTAGTTCTAACTCTAGTGTGAATATCACAACTTAAAACATTTTTAGTATAGTTTAAAATTGCCTTAGGGCTGTTAGCGAAAATAATTTCTGCTTCTGCACCTTCTTCTTCGATAATACTCTTGTAGTAAGAAACATAATCCATACCTGTGAATGGATGCTTAGACTTACCAAAAGCTTTTTCAAACTGCTCTTCGCTTAAGATATCGCTATATGGATTGATACCAGCCTCATCAAGTAGTTCGATATCTAATAGATGGTTACCAACTTCATCACTTGGATAACTTAGCATTAGTACAACTTTCTTAACGCCTCTTGCAATACCTCTTAAACAAATAGCAAATCTATTTCTGCTTAAGATTGGGAAAATTACACCAACCTCTTCACCGTTAAACTTAGCTCTAACATCGTCAGCAATCTGATCTACAGTAGCATAGTTGCCCTGTACTCTTGCTACGATTGATTCTGTAATACCCAAAACATCCTTATCCTGTATAGTAAATTCGCCTGCTTTTTCTGCTTCTAGTACAACATCAGTAATAATTTTTTCTAGATCATCTCCCTCTCTAATAATAGGGGCTCTCAAACCACGAGATACTGTTCCGATTAATCTTTCCATAATAAAATGCTCCTTTTATATATTACTTAGTACTCCTTTTGGGTACTACTCAAATTATAAACTAATCAACGTATAAATTATACTTCATGTGATTAAAATAAGCAATACAAATGCAATCTGTATTATAAATATCTATAGATAATTAGTGTAGATATAGATAAATTACTTTCCTTCACTTCTTGATGATACATATGAAATTATCGCAAATGCTATTAGACAAACGATTGCTACCATTCCTTGTGTATTTGCTTGCCAACCAGGATATACTGGCCATAGTGATCCTGCAACTAAACCTAAAATAGCAAAGTACATTGCCTGCGGAAATAAATCTAACGCACGCTTTATTCCCTTTATACCAATTCCAAGTCCTAAAAGCACACCTATGCCAACTGGAATTAAAACTGAAAACTCCATAGTTGCAATGCCCTCAATAACCATAGTGTATGTCCCAAGAAGTAGCATTACTAAAGAGCCGCTAATACCTGGAATAATCATTGCAATAGCCGCAATTGCAGAAGTAACAAGAAGCATAAATGCAAACTGTATGTTCATTCCTCCTATGTCTGCTAAAGTCTTATTGGCAATTTCACCTTTATCTACCATGCTCATAGCCACCATAATAAAAAAAGTAAATATAGCTAAGATTATATTATAACGCTTTGGTTTGCCATCAACTCCCATAGCATGCCTATAGATTAATGGAAGGCTACCTATAATTAGTCCCATAAATGAAAATCCAAGTGCAATTGGATAATGTTCTCTAAGAGGCACTATAATATTGCTGAGCCCTACTATTCCAAGAATTGCCCCAATACCAAACACAAGCAAAAATCTTTTATGCTCTCTCCAGTGTTTAATACTTACAGCCTCTAATATCTTATCATAAATATCCAAGATTACTGCCATAGTTCCACCACTTACACCCGGAATGGCATTTGACACTCCCACAAGTATACCCGCTATTAAATTTTTTATATCCTTTAACATGCTTTTGTTTCCCCCTCCACTAGGTTAAATTTGTTTTCCATATCTAATTATTTTATCAGTGGTTGCTAAAATTATCAACATAATGATATACTATTGCGATATGGAGGTAAAAAAATGAAATTTTATATAGTAGACGCATTTTCCTCAGTAGCTTTTGGAGGCAATCCTGCTGGCATAGTAATACTTGATAAAAATCAAGATTTTCCCGAAAAGGATACTATGATTAAAACTGCTGCTGAGCTTAGATATTCAGAAACTGCATTTATCAAAGTACTTGATGACGATACATTTAATATCCGTTATTTTACACCGACAGATGAAGTTGATCTTTGTGGTCATGCAACTATAGCTTCTTTTACAGCTCTTATAAAAGAAGGCCTTGTTGAATCTGGTAAACAATATTTGAACAAAACGCTTGCCGGCGATTTAACTATCGATATAGACGATAAAACTATTATGATGGAAATGGCTACACCTGAGCATATTAGTGATATTACAACTCCTGAAGCTCTTGAGGAGATTTACTCTATTATGGGTATTAAACATGAACAGGTCATAGTTGAAAAAACTGAAAATATCATAGGTGAACTTTTTCCAAAGATTATATCAACTGGTCTGCCAGATATCATGCTTCCAGTTATGGATCTAAAAACACTATCACTTATCGCACCTAACATGCCTCAGCTTTCTGATCTTAGCAAAAGATACAATGTAACAGGTGTTCATGCTTTTGCTTTAGGCTCTGATGATGCTACAGCACACACACGCAACTTTGCACCATTATTTGGTATTGATGAAGAAGCTGCTACAGGTACTGCTAGTGGAGCTTTAGCTTATTACTTAAATCAAGAAGGGATTATAAGTGATAACGCTGAGTTTTCTTTTATTCAAGGTGAAGATATGAATCGTCCAAGCCGCATTTTAGGCAAGCTTCAAAAAGTTGATGACCAACTTAAAATTAAGGTTGGTGGCACTGGTGTTATCCTTGCTGATGGTAATATATTTATCTAAGTCTTTATATTGATTAATATTTTTTTAACAATCAAGTGTTGCATTATTTTATCAAATATGTTAAATTAGACATTGTCATTGCTAACGAAGCTAGTTTTAGTCAGTAAGACAATGGCCGAACTAATAAAGAGTTTTAATTATTCGCCATATAGAGAGCCCATGGGCCAAGCACGCTATATGTGTATAGCCGAGTGGTCAACTCTCAGGGCATAAATTAAATCCATCAACTAATAAACATCAAAAACAACAAAAATTTTAGATTTTTGTTATTGCAATGGAAAAGCAATATATTTGTATTTCCAATGTAATAAAAAGGCATCTCCAAGTGAGGTGTTTTTTTTATGCCACAACAACGGCCGCCTCTACAGTTGGTCTAAGCGGCCTGTCCTGTAAAGCTACTCCTTGCTCTCGCCACAGTTAAGTCCAATCAAGTCCAGTCTGATCCAACCAACCTAAATCAACAAAAACCAACTAAAAAGAAGCACCTCAACACGAGATATGTACCGACCCCTAAAAGTTAGACCAAAAAAATCTAACGATTAGGAGGTCGG
>CALCFD010000030.1 GCA_937900695.1 uncultured Eubacterium sp.
GTTCAGCTACTTTTATAGGCTCATTTGGATTACTCATATCATATAATTCTTCAAATGTTACTAAGTTTTTACCACCTAAAGCAGATGAATTGAATGTATATGCTATTTCAACTTCCATATTTTCTTTATCAGCAATAAATTCATACTCATTTTCTACCTTTTTACCATTAATCAATAATTCAGCGTTATTTTCTTTTAGCATTTGCCATCCTACAAGTTTGTATTTTGTGCCAACTTCTAAACCTTCTAAAGTTACTTTATCAATGATTGTCACTTCTTTAGCTGCTTCAATTTCTTTTTTACCATCCTTGTCAGTAGCAGTTGTATGGATATTTATAATACGATTTGTGATCAATACTGTTTGTCCATCATCATCAATATCTTTATGTTCTGCAACTTTTACTGGTTCATCAGGATTGCTTAAATCATATAATTCTTCAAAAGTAACAAGATTTTTACCACCTAATGAAGATCCGTTAAATGTATAAGAAATTTCCACTTTCATTTCTTCATCATCAGCGATAAAAGTATAATCATTTTCAACACGCTTACCATCAACAACTAATTCAGTATTATCTTCTTTAAGCATTTGCCATCCTTTAAGCATGTATTTTGTACCCTTTTCTAAGCCATCTAGTTTTACAGTATCAATAATTGTAACTTCTTTACCTGCAATAATTGTCTTTTCTCCATCTTTACTTGTTGCTGTAGTATGGATCGAAATTTCTTTTTCATACTCATCTATCAAAGTTCCTAGATCAATCACAAGATTATTTCTTGATACAACAATTTCAAAAGGTGGAATAAGTTCAAATCCTTTATTACTATTACATCTTAATTCTTCAATAATGTAAGTATCATAAAGCAATGCACCTTTACTATCATCTGGTTCAGATGTTCCAAACCATATACCATCTTCACTTGCCTTTCCTGCGTTGGTATTATGTTTATGGCTTGCCCAATCTGAAGATGTAGAGAATTGTCCGTTATTATCTGTCACAACAATATGGCTTTCTCCTGTTGTCTTGCTTGTAATCTTAAATGGTATATCCGCTAATCTTTTATGCGTTCCTGCACCAATTTTCACACCTTCAATATCTCCACGCTTTACTTGATTGTAAATTGAATGTGTTTCATCTGTTAGATCAACAATTTGTCCATTTTCTTTAATTTCAAATTCAATGGCTTTTGCACCATCAACTAAGTAACCATTAGGACTTTTACTTTCTTCAATTCTATATTTTCCATAAGGTAATACATCATTAACAGTAGCTGCAATACCCTCAATATTAGTATGAATTGTCTTTACGACTTCATTTTTCTTATATAATTTACCTTCAACAAGAACCTTATGATCATTCAACGAAATAATATCAAATGCTGCATCTTTTAGCGTTGCACTTCCTTGAGGTCTTGTTCCTCCTGTTTCTAAATCTCTTTTTTGAATCTTAACACCACCACGAATAACCTTATCAGAAACAGAAAATTGATTGCTTCCAGTCAGCACTGCAAAGTCACCATCTTCTACAATTTGAGTTACATACAAACCTTTAATTTGTTCTGACTTGTCACCAGCTTGCATATATGCTCCATCTAATAGATAGCCATTTGGTGCTTTTGTTTCTTCAACTGTTAATGTTCCAAGTGGAAGTACAATTGAATCACCTTGCATATAAAAATCATCACCTGTTACCTTATAAGCTTCAGCTAGTTTTGTAACATAATGAATTTCTCCATTGCTTTCCTCAGAAATTGTTTTTGTTACCCATGTTCGAGTAGCTTCACTAGGAAGATTGTCTTTGTTATAAAATCCATCGTAGTATTTCCATGTAAACTCTGCTCCTTCTAAAGAAGCATTACCTTGTGGATTATCTTTTAGTGTTTCCATATCAATTTTAAATAGTTCAATTAAAATATCAGTTGATTTTGGAGTGTCTGATACTTTTAAAGTTGCAGTTTCTCCAACTTCCACATTTAAGGAATATACTGTTTCATCTACTTTATAACCAGATGGTGCAGTTAGTTCTTTAATGTAAACTGTACCTGCTTTCACTTCTGCAACATTGGTATCTCCATTTTCGTCAGTTGTCAGTGTTGCAAGCTGTTTTTCACAATCCTTATCTGAGAAGACGCCATATGTTGCATTGGCAAGAGAATAATTGTTATTACCATCTGTAATATTAGTGTTACTAGAAATCTTTTTAAGCTTAGCATTTCCAACATTTAATCTTGCCCAAAATTGTCCTAAATCTTGTCCTTCTCCTGTGTAGATATAACCACCACATTCATATCGATCTTTATTATCTTTAACAAAGTCTTTTGTTCCCTTAAAAACTTCATCTTGTGTAGCTTTTGAAATCTCATCATAAGAAGCTCTGACATTATCACACTTCCAACCAAGATGTTCACTTAGTCTTTGCCACACAACAAGTTGTTTTAATAGATAAGCGTGATTTTTACTAATACCACTATGGATTGAAATGTATTGATTTACATATTCAATGGATAAAGCAACATCACTTATCTGATCTTGACTCATTCGTGTATCTGCATCAAATCTTGTTTTATTTCCTGTTATAAAAGGTGTATTAATATCAATACAGAAAGCTTCTTCACCTTCAACCACTAAATGACCTTCATTAAATGTTTCGCTTATCGAACCATCATTCATTACTTTTTCAACAAAACCAACATGACCAGTAGATTCTGTCCAATATTCTTTACCCTCAGCATAAACCTGCGTTATTGGTAAGGTTGTGACGAGCGTTGCAAATGCTAGAAAACTCATGCATACTCGTTTTAAAACATTTTTCATAATTAAAATGCTCCTTTCTAAAAAATATAAGAAAGAACGCCTAATAATTAAGCGTTCCTAAATGAATATTTATTTCCATATAATTTTCTGAACTATACTATCTTCACAAATTACAGAATCAATATATTTTTCCATCATTTCTCTAGTAAGTTCATTGCCTTTAACTACTTCTTGAGTAGTTGATGATACTTTAATTTTTTCTTCAAGTTTTTCAATTTCTTCATCAATATTTGACTTACTTTCTACAAACTTAGCTTTTGTCATTTTACCGAGTTTGTATTTTTCAAAATAAGCCATCTTTTTATCTTGAAGTTTAGTTATTCTTTTTTCTAATTCTTTTAAATTAACTGCATCGTTTTTATTTGTATCAACCTCCCCATATTTTTCTTTTATAAGTGATAGTACTTGTTCTTCTAA
>CALCFD010000031.1 GCA_937900695.1 uncultured Eubacterium sp.
CAATATCCTTTAAAGATCCTTGCTCATCATCAGCGAACATCTCGATAAATTGCGATTTACCCGTAAAATTTTGATTTATCGCTCTGAACAACAAAGCTAGCATAATTATTTTGCTTATTAACTGGTGGTATAACTACCTCAATTTTTTTTACATTAGGAATGGTTAATTGTTGTTGACTAGATCCATTACTTATTAATTCTGCGTAATCTATCGCATACTTCAAAAAAACTGGATTCAATTCAGCTTTTGGTATAACAGTAATTAAACGCACCACAGGTGTAAAGTAGGGAGGTCTAATAAATGTCGCACCAATAGTACCTCTTGCAGAGATTGTAACAGCGGTTTTATCAACTCTAAATTCCTTTGAGTAACACTGCAAACCTTCATTTTCAATTCCATTTGCGTAAATAGGATAACGATATTCATCAGTCATTACTTCAGATATATCTTTTGGCCTATCTCCACCAGCTATAACCTCTGCTACATCTGATATCTGTTTTTTATGATATTTATTAGAATCTCCAAACATCTCGATAAATTGCGACTTAACGAGCTCATCGGTAGCTAAAATAAGCTTTTTATACTTATCTTTCATGTCATAAATAGCCCATAAAACCTCAGCCAATTTACGCTGTTCTTCTAAAGATGGCAACTCAAATTTCAATTCTTTTAAATCTCTCCAATTTATGGTTAGAGACAATGATCCAACAGAAATCTTAATCGCTGCATCTAAGAAATAATCTGATTTTATAAACATTGGGAAGAAATCTTTGTCGATTACATCTTCCTTTGGTCTTAGCACCATACCATGTGCAGAGAATATTCCATCAAATGGAGCGATTGCTACTTTCTTCTGGTAAGCTCTTCTTTTTCCAAAAAGCACATCACCTTTTTTCATGATTAGCTTGTCGCCCTTAGGAGCAACATCAGCTCCATACCTTGTGACGTAAATGCTATCTGAATCCAAATGTTCCAAACCTAGATATGTGTACTTATCCTCATCAACAGGCTTCTTCTTTTCAGTACTATTAAACGCGATTTCATCGAACTTAAAAATCCCCATTATGCGCACCTCCTCATATTGAAAATACGCATATTTTCAGCGCTTCTATGCCCGATAAATTGCGATTAGTTTACCCTATAAATTTCCTATGTGACTGCTTCACGTTATTTTGATTAACCATTGCATACTGCAATGTCGTATCAATACTCTGATGTCCTAAAAGCTGTTGCACTTGTTCTATTGGCATTCCTTTATCAATAGCAGTAGTTGCCAATGTTCTACGGAATTTATGTGGATGCACCTTATGCAAGTTCAGTTTTTCTCCTAGATTTCGAAGCCTTATCTCAACACCGCTAATAAGCAAACGATTGTAAGGTTTCTGTAGTGATACGAATAATGCTTCATTAGAATCCTCTCTGCTATTCAAATACTTTTTTAGATGTAACTTGGTTCTTGCATCGAAGTATACTCTTCTCTGCTTATTACCTTTTCCTAGAACAACACATTCCCTATTTTCAAAGTCAATATCATCACGGTTAAGCTTCACAAGCTCTCCAACTCTCATTCCAGTAGATGCAAGAAGATCGATCATAGCCAGATCTCGCAACCCATCACATTCGTCTCTCATTATTTCTAAAGCCTCGTCTGTATAAGTCTCCTTTACAGTTTTACAGGTCTTAACCTTATGAATCCTTCTAACCGGGCTCTTGACAATATAATCCTCATCTTCAAGCCAAGCAAAGAAACTGGACAGAATTCTTCGTATATTATCCACTGTAACTTTACTGATATTGTTTTCTTCCTGATATCCATCTAAAAACATTCTCAAATCATCAGTTGTTATTTTCACTACATCTTTATCTATCTTTTCCACAGCATTTCGAATAGTTGATTCGTAATAATGCACTGTTTTATTAGAACATCCTTCTACTCTTTTTGCTGCAAGAAATAGCTGTACCAAATCAACAGCTTTACTATCAGATTTTTCTTCAGAAGAAGAAAGACAATCACATAAAACCGCATGCAACTGTCTCATCTGCTCTTCTCCCAAATAGGCTTGCATTTTTTGTTTTATCTTGTTTATTAGTTCATTTGTCATATCGGTAATCTCCTCATTACCGACATCCTCCCCCACTAATATGAAATGCAGATATTAATAATACTGTTCAATATAGCTGTAAGCCTTATCAAACACATCTTTATCCTTTATTTTATATTTAATCCAAACAACACTTCTAAGAGCCTTCTTAACTTCATTCTTTCCAGTTGTTGTTTTCTGCCATCCATCAAATCTAACGATTTTTACGATATCATCTATGTCTGAAACTATTCTTTCTACAATGACAGGCGTCTTATCGTTACGAAGTCCGTTAAATAACTCTGTAAGAGCAGCTTTTCCTCTGTCGATTTCTTCTTCAGGTACAACTTCTTTTGCTGCACGTACTGCTTCTTTAGCAAGCTCTAACAGCAATTTTAGGAACTCAATGCTAGTTACTAACCCTTGCTCGTGCTTTTCTCTGAGTTCTTCCAATTTTTCACCAAGCTTCTGGAACTTAGGATCATGGCTATGCTTTTGAATTTTTGCAACAAGGTCGATTTCAACCTTCATAGTAGTTTTCTTGATATCCTTTTGCTTCTCGATAAACTCATCGATTAACGCAGCATCCAGTGTAAGAATATCAACATCATCATGAACCTCTCCAACTTCAATATGCTGATGAACAAGTTCAAGTGTTTTTGCTCCAAGAGCCGCCCATACAAGCTGACCTCTATTATCAGTTGGTTTCACTGATTCGTATACCTTACTAAGCCATACATAATCGTATTTAAATGGTTCAAGGAACGGATCTGGTGATAGTGCGTTCCATGCACGATTTAAAACTCTATAATCCGCTGCAAACTCATCTTTGATTTTGTTATTTGGCAGGCATTCCTGTGCGGCCAATAATCCTTCCCAGCCTTCTACAGTTCTGTCTACTCCCATAAAATAGCTGAGACATTTCCTCATAATTGCAGGAACCTGTTTCTTAACTTCTTCAATATTTGTAACGACTTTTTTCATGCCCGCTTCATCAAAGTTCAAAGCCTTAGCGACATTATCAAAAATTCCTATATAATCGACAATCAAACCATTAGTTTTGCCTTCATCGTAAGTACGATTAACTCTACAGATAGCCTGAAGCAAGTTATGATCCTTCATAGGTTTATCTAAATACATTACCTGTAAAATTGGAGCATCAAATCCGGTCAAAAGCTTGTTAGTTACGATTACAAACTTTAATGGATTACTTGGTTCTCTAAACTGATCAAGTACCTTCGCTTCTTCATCACGGCTTCTCTTATATTGTTTGTAACGTCCAGCTTTATCATCGCCTGTAGTCATGACAATTGTGGATGCTTCTGGTGGAACTAACTTATCTAATTCTTCCTTATACATCAAACAACATTCACGATCATAAACAACAATCTGAGCTTTATATCCGTTTGGCTCAATCTTTGTTTTATAATGGTTAACAATATGTTCTACAACCTTTTTGATACGCTTACGGTCATACATGATGGCTTTCATCGTAACATTTTTCGAAAGTTCACCTTTATCCTCGTCAGATAAACCATCTGTCATTTCATCAAATGCCTGATCAAGCTTTTCTTTATCAACATGTAAATCAATCGGAACTGGTTCAAAGTTAAGTGGTAGTGTGGCATTATCTCTGATGGAATCTGAGAATGAATACTTACTCATGTAACCACTCTTATCTTCAATAGCACCGAATGTTTTAAATGTATTCTTATCGAGTCTATTAATTGGAGTACCAGTTAAACCAAAGAAGAATGCATTAGGTAAAGCTAGACGCATCTTTTCACCGTAGTCACCTTCTTGTGTTCTATGCGCCTCATCGACCATAAGAATGATGTTATCTCTCATGTTAAGAGCCTTTTCAACATCACCAAATCGATAAATTGTGGTAATCGCAATCTTACGCATATCCTGTTCAAAGAAGTTCATCAAATCTTCTTTAGTTGATAAAGACTGTAAATTGGGAATATCAGAAGCGTTGAAATCACCTGTGATTTGAGTTTCCAAGTCGATACGGTCATCGACAATAACTACTGTAGGATTTTGAAGTTCAGGCATCATTCTGAGCTTCTGTGCTGCAAACACCATAAGTAATGATTTACCTGAACCCTGGAAATGCCAAATCAATCCTTGTTTTGGATATCCAGCTTTAACACGATCAATCATCAAATTGGCTGCTTCATACTGCTGATATCTACAAATAACTTTAATCTTACGATGTTTCTTATCTGTAGAGAATACTGTGAAGAACTGCATGATATCCATTACTTTTTCAGGAGTGATCATATCAGCAATACTAATCTTTACATCAGCAAGGCTACCTTCTGCTTTATGGTCAGGAGTATGCCAAGGTCCCCATTTTGTAAGTGGCATATTTACAGAACCATACCTGTAGCACTTTCCTTCTGATGCAAAATTAAACACATTAGACACAAACATCTCTGGCACCGATTTTTCATAGTCAGAAATATCCTGTGCACCATCAAGCCACGATATTGCATTTCTTACCGGTGTTTTAAGTTCACCAATAGCAACTGGTAAACCATTGATAAGAAGCACTATGTCAAAACGTTTACCATTCTCAACAGTTGGATATACCCACTGATTTGTAACAACATATTCGTTTTTATCAAGTTCCTCTTTTTTAAGAGTCCCAAATAGCTTTATTGGTGTTGGTTTTCCGTCTTTTCCAAACGGATACGAGTTTTCTTCAAATACTTTCTTCTTGAAAGCTTCATTTTGAGCAACTAAATTATCTGCTGGAAAAGGCTGCAACATGGCACGAAGTTTATAAATAACTTCATCCGCTCTAGATGGTTCCTCTTCAATTTCAGGATTAAGTCTTATTAAGGCGTTCTTTACCATCGACTCTACCATCACATCAGAAAGTTCTCTATCAAGCTGTTCTGCCGGGATATATTTCCAACCATTCTTCTTGAGCGTCTCTATAAAAAGTTGCTCAACAGTATTATCTTCATTAAACTGTGACATAGTTTACTCCTTCCCAGCTGGAATTAAATTCTCAGCTATAATTTTCTTACTTAAGGCATCCAGATCCTTAATTGCTTCTTGTAGTGCAAATTTTGATTTATCGCTCTGTTCTGCAAGTTCAACAAATCGGTCTTGCTTATCGAT
>CALCFD010000032.1 GCA_937900695.1 uncultured Eubacterium sp.
GCACTGTGGCTCTTTTTTTGTTATCCTAATTTACACCATTATATAGACACATCGTGATATCAAGCAGGTGGCGTACAGAAAATAGCTATTATGCACATAGACCTTCTAAAAATAAAGGCATCATCATCTGAGCGTGCTGGCACAAAGAGTAAGTGCCGCCGGAAATACACCATTCGTACATAAGGCCGCGCTCAAGCATAGCGTAGGCGCGAGTTATATCGTTAACTGAAAGGGAGTCTTTAAAGACTCCTTTTTCTTTGCCTTCAATGGTAATCTGTCTTAAAAGTTTGTAGTAAGTACGGTTTGTATTTAATAGATGCTTTTCGCCAGATGTAGTAAGCTGAGTGGCGAAAAGCTTACATAGTAGCTCCACAGAAACTGTATTTTCAATAAGCAAAAATAACTCTTGATTTAAAAACTTAAGCTTTTCAACAGCTGGAAGATCAGGATCTAGCTCCTTTTTCAAATCTTCATACTTTTCATCAAAAAGATAAGAAAGAGAAGAAAGCAAAGCATCCTTGCCTTCAAAATAATGATAAAAAGATCCTCTAGATGTTCCTGAAGCCTCTACGATTTCTTCTACAGTAGTATCATCATACCCTTGCTGATAAAAAAGACTCCAAGCGGCAGAAACAATTTTACCTTTAGTATTTTTAGCGCTTTTCTTCATAATTTATATCTCTCCTTAAAATTTTTTTGCTGTACAATATTATGACTAGAATATATTCTATAATTAAAACGTTGAAAAATCAATATTTATATAAAATATATGCGAAAAAATCAACTTAAATATACAGAATTTATTCTGTATTTTATTCTTGTATTGTCTGTGTTATACTAGGCCCATGCTTAAGAAAAGGAATATGAAATGAGGAAGGTGAAAAGATGAACGGAGAAGTATTAGCATTTGCATTATATTTCATACTTTTAATAGTAGTGGGAATATATTTTTTCTTTAAAGAAAGAAAAGAAGAAACACAAGCAAACTTCTTTTTAGGAGGAAGACAGATGGGACCTTGGGTAACAGCTATGTCAGCGCAGGCATCAGATATGTCAGCTTGGTTACTTATGGGATTACCTGGTGCAATTATGGCTTTTGGGTTTGGACAAATGTGGATAGGAATAGGACTTGCCCTTGGTACAGCAGCTAACTGGATTTTTGTAGCAAAAAGATTAAGAAAGTTTTCAAGAGCAGCAGGAGATGCCATTACTGTACCACAGTATTTGGGTAATAGATTTTTAACTAAGAGCAACACTCTTCAGGTAATATGCGCAATTATATTTTTCGTGTGCTTTACAATCTATGTAGCATCAGCTTACGTGGCGGGAGCGTCAATATTTACAACAATATTCCCATCACTATCAACACAAAAGGCTATGCTAATCTTTGCTGTAGCAATGCTTGCTATTACATTTTTCGGTGGATTTAAGGCGGTTTGCTGGACAGACTTTTTCCAAGGATTACTGATGTTTTTTGCTTTGCTAGCAGTTCCAATTATTGTAGTTTTAACTCAAGATTTAGATACTACAGCTTTGACAACAGTTTACTCATATCAGGATGCTGTAAGTGGTGAAATAATCAAATGCTCATTTGGAAGCGGAATATTTGACGCATCATGGCAGGAAATTTTATCAGGATTAGCTTGGGGCCTTGGCTACTTTGGAATGCCACACATTTTAGTTAGATTTATGTCTATAGAAAAGCCATCAATGGTTAAAAAGAGCGCAACTATGGCCATCGGCTGGGTTATTATCACTTTAGGATGTGCGTGTCTAATCGCTTACATGGGACGCATGATGATAGGACAGGAGCTTTTAACAACAGGCTCACAGAAAATGGTGTTTGTAGTACTAGCAAGAAAATTATTCCCAGCATTTGGTGCTGGAATCTTGATGGCAGCAATTATGGCGGCATCTATGTCAACTGCAGATTCACAGCTTTTAGTAGCATCAAGCTCATTTACTTCAGATATATACAAGCCAATTATTAGAAAACAGGCATCAGAAAAAGAAATCATGTGGGTTGGTCGTATAGTAGTAATTATTGTTGCAGTTGTTGCTTATTTTATAGCTTCAAGCAAAGGTGCAGGAGCTCAGGCAATCATGAATTTGGTAGAAAATGCATGGGCAGGATTTGGTTCATCATTTGGACCGGTAATTCTTTTATCATTGTTCTGGCGAAGATTTACATATAAGGGAGCAATCGCAGGTGTACTTGGCGGAGCAATTGTAGATGTTATTTGGTATAATTTCTTTGCAGCTTCAACAGGTATTTATGAGCTGTTCCCAGGATTTATCGCAGGAATGGCATGTGCTGTTATCATGACACTGATTGATAAAGAGCCAAACGAAGAGGTTGGTAAACTATTTGATCGTGCTATGAGTGATATTGATGAATAAAATAATTTTGTTTGATTTAAATAGAAAGTAAAAAAAGGGTCCTTCATAGTAAGGGCCTTTTATGAATGAGAAAAAGAAAAAAATATTCATTACAATATGCATAGCTATTATAGTTATTTGTATTGTAGTAATAGCATTTATGAATCAAAAAACTGAAGTTCTTGATAAAAAGAGTAAAATGCTAGATGATGCATTAACCAGATATGGTATTTGCAAACAAAGATGGGACTATAAATTTTATTTTTTGCATATAATGAAAAGCTGGTAATTATTAACTTTAATTGTACAAAGGATTTAATGAAAGAGTGGAAAGGTGTAGGCGATTTTTTAATTGAATCACTTTTCTTTAAAACAGAATAGCAAAATAAAAAACGACCTTTTTAAAGGTCGCTTTTTATTGAATGAGTCGTTATATAGAGAGGTTATTTATGGATCGTACTTTTGATCCATTGTGTTACAAGTTATTGTCTTTCTTATCCTTAACACAGTTATAAGTATAGTATAAGTAAGTGACATTATGATGATTTTTATCTAAATGAAATGTCACTTTGCTGTTATTTTATAAAAAACAATAAAAAAACGACCCTGAGTTTGAGGTCGCTTTTCTTCGAATGAGTCGTTATATAGAGAGGTTAATTCATAACGTGTTATTATCTTTCTTTCTTATTTCTTAACACATTTACAAGTATACGATATATAAGTGACAATTAGATGAGTTTTTTATTAAAGAATTGTCACATTTCTATTTTTCTAAAAGATTGCAAGCGAACACATGTTCATGATATAATATAATAAATCAAAATAGATGATATAAAGGTGATATATATGATAAAAGAAAAGATAGTTAAAGAAAATGGTAAGTGGATTCCGTTGCTTAGAAAAGTTCCTGAAAATCACAAAGCTATAGTTATTATGGTTCATGGGTTTACAAGTAGTAAAAGCTGCCAGACTGCTGAGCTTTTGTTTAGGAGACTTCCAAAAGTAGGCATTGGTGTTGTAACTTATGATCAACCAGGTCATGGAACAGAGGAAGCTTTATTAGATGAACTTAGTATAGATAATTGTATAAATAGTCTCAAAACTGTTGAAGAATATGTGGAAAAAATATATCCAAAGGATAAGATATACTATTTTTCATCAAGCTTTGGTGCATATATTACGGGGTTATATATTTCTACAAATAAACATAAGGGTAATAAGGCATTTTTACGTTCAGCTGCAGTAAATATGCCTCAATTAATTTTAGAACCACTTAAAGAGGCGTGGTGCTTGGATATATCAAAAGAGCTAGAAGAATATGGATATATAAGACCAGATTTAGGACTTGGAGAAACTATTAAAATACCAAAAGGATTTTTAAAGGAATTAAGGGATAATAACTTATTTGAGATTTTTGATAATAAAAAATATGGCTTAACAGAAATAGAATTAGTTCATGGTGAAAATGATTCAGTTGTAGATATCAAAAATACTATGGAATTTAAGAATAGATTTGGATTTACTATGAATGTAATAAAAGGAGAAGGGCACAGTATATGTGACAATTTAAAATCTCCAGATAAAGTGGCGGATTTAGCTATCGCTTTTTATAACAAATAGATGGAGGCATAGATGAGGTTTTTACATTGTGGCGATTTGCATATCGGAAAACAAGTAAATGGGTTTTCGATGTTAGAAGATCAGAAATATATTTTAAAAGAGATTCTTAATATTATTGATAAAAAAACTCTAGATGGGATTATTATTGCTGGAGATATTTATGATAAAACAGTTCCTTCTGCAGAGGCAGTTAAGATATTTGATAGTTTTTTAGTTCAACTAGTAGCTCGCAATTTAAAAATTTTTGCTATAAGCGGCAATCATGATTCGGCTGAACGTATAGCTTTTGGCAGTCGTATTATGAATGCTAAAGATGTGTATATGTCGCCTGTATTTGATGGAGAGGCTACGAAGGTAACTGTAAAAGATGAGTATGGACTATTAAATGTATATATGCTGCCATTTATAAAACCGATTCATGCACGAGCAGTATTTCCAGATAATAAAATTGAAAATTACGAAGATGCCGTTGCCATGGCAATTGCATCTAGTAATGTAGATAGCTTGGAAAGAAACATACTGATTACTCATCAGTTTGTAGCAGGGTCAGAGAGAAGTGAATCCGAAGAAATGTCTGTTGGTGGCACAGATAGTATACCAATTGAAGTTTTTAATAAGTTTGATTATGTTGCTTTAGGACATATTCATAAACCACAAAAAATAGGAAGAGAAACTATGAGATACAGTGGATCTCCTCTAAAGTATTCTTTTTCTGAAGCAAAATATGATAAATCTGTAGTTATAGTTGATGTTAAAGAAAAAGGTATAATAGAAATTGAAACTGTTCCACTAGATCCAATTCATGATATGGTGGAAATTAAGGGTAATTATATGGATATAATGCTTAAGGAGTATTATGACAAGTTAGATACTGAAGATTATTTTCATATAACTCTAACAGATGAAGAGGACATTCCTGATGCATTAAATAAGCTAAGAACAGTCTATAAAAATATTATGAAGCTTGATTATGACAATGCGAGAACAAGAGAAAATAAGCGTATTGAAGTTATCAAAGAAAATAGAGCAAAGACTCCAATCCAGTGGGTATCCGAGTTTTATAAATTGCAAAACAATAAAGAGCTTTCAGAAGAACAGATTGTATTTTTAGAAGATATTATTAAAAAGGTGTGGGAAAAGTAATATGAGACCAATAAAATTGACAATTTCAGCCTTTGGACCTTATGCAGGTGAAGAGGTTTTTGATTTTGAGATTCTAGGTAAAAAAGGAATCTACTTAATAACCGGAGATACAGGAGCTGGCAAGACAACTATTTTTGATGGGATTGTATTTGCTCTTTATGATACGGCAAGTGGCAATGGTAGGGAAAAATCCATGCTTAGAAGTAAGTATGCAAGCCCAGAGGTAAAAACCTTTGTGGAACTTGAATTTGTATATAACGGAGAGCTTTACAAAATTAAAAGAAATCCCGAATACGAAAGACCAAGTAAAAGAGGCACAGGTATGACTAAGGAGTCTGCAAACGTTGAACTATATCTGCCAAGTGGTATAATTTTGACTAGGAAAAGTGAGGTTGCTGCTGCAGTTAATGAAATATTAGGTATTGATAGAGATCAATTTATGCAGATTGCTATGATTGCTCAAGGAGATTTTAGAAGACTTATTCATGCTGATACAACAAGCAGACAAGAGATTTTTAGAGAAATTTTTGAAACTGCTGGTTACAACAAATTGCAAGATGAGATAAAAAAAGAATTTTCTGAGGTAAATAAGCAGTGTGAAGAACTTAGAAATTCGGTAAATCAGTATATAAATGGTGCAGTATGTAGTAAAGAGCATCCTAAATATAGTGAGTTTGAAAAGTTATTAGATGGACAACTACTTATTTCAGAAGCAATAAATCTTATTAAAGAAATCTTAAGTGATGATGAAAAAAGCTTTAAGAATATTGAACAGCAAATATCAAAAAATGATGAAAAGTTAGATGCTATTAATAAAAAAATAGGAAAGGTTTCTGAAATTAACAAAGCCAAAATGCAAGTAAACGATCTTATTTTAAAACTGCAGTTAGAAACTGTAAATTACGATAGGGCTAAAGAAAATCTAACTAAAGAAAATGAAAATGAATCTAAAATAAACTATTTGTCTGAAAGAATTTTATTAGAAAAAGACAAATTGCCTAAATACGATGAACAATCAAATCTTATAAGAATTTTAAATGAAAAGGAAAAAGAATTTGAAAGTGCGTCAAGGACAATAAGTGTTTTAGAAAATGGTAACAAAATCTTAATAAAGGAACTTGAAGAAGATAAGGCATTTATGCAATCCATAAAAGGTGCAAGAGTGGAGCAAAATGAAGCTTTACAGTTACTTGAGAGTGTAACTAAAAGAAAGGATGAAATCACAGAGCTACTAGGTAAGTGGGATGAGCTAACTGTTGCAAAGCATAATATTAAGACAAAGGAAAAAGAGTACCTATCTTTAAGTGAAGATTATAAAATAAAGAAAGAAACTTACGATCAGAAGCTGCAGCTATTTTTAGATGAACAAGCAGGTGTCTTAGGAATGCTACTTTTAGAGGGTGTACCTTGTCCTGTTTGCGGGTCTTTAGAACATCCTAAGATAGCTATGGTAGCAGAAGGAGCGCCAACTTCAGAGGAACTTAAAAACTATCAATTGAGTTACGAAAAAGCTCAAAAACTTTGGGAAAAAGCAAGTGAAGAACTATCAAAATTGAAAGCTCAAAATGAGGAGCGCATAATAATGTTTTATAATCAAGCTGTTGAAATTTTAGGCATAGATACAAAGGAGGATGTTTTATCATTATTAAAAAAAGCCGAATCATTAAGTGAGGCACAGGTTCTTGATGCAAAAAATAAATGTGCTTTGGCAAAGAAAAATGTAGATAAACTTGAGTATCTGGAAAAGATTATTCCTGAAAAGGAAGATAAAATCAAGGACTATCAATTAAAAATTTCTGATAGCGTCAATAAAAAGACTGCTCTTGATGCTGAAATAAATCATCTTAAGATTAGTATAGATAGAGCTTCATCAGAGCTGAAATATGAAAATAAAAGAGCGGCTGAGTTAGCTATAAAAAAACTCATAGATGAGATGGAAATTCTAAAAGAATCTTTAGATAAGGCCATCAAATATGAAGAAGTTTTGAGAAATAAAGTTGAAGGTTTAAAGGGGCAATTAACTGCGGTTAAAGCTCAGCTTAAAGGAAATGATACAACTGAAAAACTTGATGATCTTAAGAATGAAAAAAGTATAATATCAAATAATAATGCTGATTTAGAATTTGAAAAAAGCAAGCTAGATAGAAGTATTGATAGAAATAAACAGGCTATTTTAGGTGCTCAATCTAAAAGTACGACTCTTAATGATCTTGAAGAAAAGTGGACATGGCTAAGTGCATTAGACGCTACTTTAAATGGCAAGATGTCTGGTAAAGAAAAGGTTAAGCTTGAAACTTTTGTACAGATGCAGTATTTTGATCGCATTATAAGTAGAGCCAATGTAAGATTTATGGCTATGACAGGTGGTCAATATGAGCTTAAGAGACGTGTAGACAATCAAAGTAAATCAGCTCAAAGTGGATTAGAACTAGATGTTATAGATCATTATAATGGAAGTGAGCGAAGTGTTAAATCGCTTTCTGGAGGCGAATCTTTTAAGGCGTCTTTGGCATTGGCTTTAGGTTTATCGGATGAAATACAAAGCTCTGCTGGTGGCATTAAGCTTGATACTATGTTTATTGATGAAGGTTTTGGTTCTTTAGATGAAGAATCCTTAAATCAAGCTATCAATACTCTTATTGAGCTTTCAGAAGGTGATAGGTTAATTGGTATTATTTCTCATGTTGGAGAGCTTAAGACTCGCATTGAAAAACAAATCATTGTAAAGAAAGAAATATCTGGTGGAAGTAGTGCTAAGATTATAGTGTAGTTTTACATTTTATTTAAAATTGGAATCGTCAGTTGACGGTTCCAATTTTTATTAGCGTTAGGTTTGGATGATTCAGTTTATATAGGTAATAGCATTAAATTACAATAATTATTTTCCCTATGGTTTGCTATAATTTTAAAGAGAAAAGTAAAGTCCATTTTTTTCCACAAGAGAGATGGTAAAATATAATTGTAAATAAAAGAGATATTGATTTTTTCTTGCGTGGCATAAAAAACGACAAAATATTCACCATTCGTATTGATAAGGTCTTAACTTAATACAAACATTTTGTAAAAGATTAAATAAAAGTTTGCCAAAATACTAACAAGTTTCTTGAAAGGGGCAAGATGCTTGTGTTGAGGGGGCGTATTTATAGCAGGAGAAAATTCTTTATATTGAGCGTATCAAAAGATACGCTCTTTTTTTTAGATGTATTAAAGAAAAATTTATTATATAAATTTTTCTTGACAAAGATATATAAAAATTATAGAATGGGCAATGCATGATACAAGTTGTTATAACAATAAATGATAATTTGTACCGATTCAGTAAAGATAAAAGAGAGGAATATTAACATGCGTGATAAAATTGCAGGAGCAATTTATGGTATGGCTTTGGGAGATGCCATGGGTATGCCAGCAGAACTTTGGGGAAAAGAACATACTAAGAAGTTTTTTGGTAAACCAATTGATGAGTTATTAGATGGACCTGCCGAAAATGAAGTGGCATTTAATTATAAAAGAGGACAGTTTACAGATGATACTGGTCAGGCATTAGTTTTATTAGATTCTATTGCAGCTACAGGTTATAGTCCTGATAGCAGAGATATTGCAATAAGGATGCTACAATGGGCAGAAAAGGAAAATGCTTTTGAAAATAATATATTAGGACCAACATCAAAAGTGGCACTTGCAAATTTTAGGGATGGTGTTGACAGTTCTGCTATTACAAACAAAGCGCTTTCAAATGGCAGCGCTATGAGAATTGCACCAATTGGATGTTTATTTACACCTGATAGAAAGCAAGAAATAGTAGATTATGTATATGAAGTTTCAAAAGCTACACATACAAGTGATGTGACAATAGCAGGAGCTGCTATGATTGCAGTAGGTGTAAGCTCAGCTCTTGTTAACAACTCCTTTAATAATGTGATAGATGATATTATGAAAATCGAACCTTTAGGATATGCGAGAGGCTATGAGACATTTAGCCCTCGCCTTAAGGCTAGATGTGAGATAGCACTTCACATTGCTGATAAATTTAAAGGAGATAATGATAGATTTTTAAAGGAAATGTACGATGTTGTAGGTTCAGGAGTGGGAATTATTGAATCAGTTCCTGCTGCTGTAGGTATAGCTTATTATGCTAAAGAACCTAATTTATGTAGTATTCTTTGCGCAAACCTTGGTGGAGATACAGATACTATTGGAGCTATGGCAACTGCTATCTGTGGTGCATTTACCGGTGCATCTAAAATAAATGAAGAGTATAGAAAAACATTAGATGAGCAAAATGATGTTAATTTTGATAACTATATTGATATTCTTTTAAAAGGAAGGGAACAGTTAAAATGAAAACTTTAGTAGTTGGTGCTGCAGTTATCGATATGATTATGGTAATAGATAAGCTTCCAGAAAGTGGGGGAGATGTTTTATGCAGTGACAATAAAACGCTAGTAGGTGGTTGTGCATATAATGTTGCTTCTACTATGAAAAACCTTCAATGTGAACATGATTTATGTGTGCCTGTAGGAAAAGGAATGTATGCTGATATCATTAAAAAGGAACTTGATAAAAAAGGATATAAACTTTTAATTGAAGATCCTTCAATGGATAATGGATATTGTCTTTGCCTTGTTGATGCAGAGGGTGAAAGAACATTTATTACAGCACAAGGTATTGAAGGTGCATTTAAGATGGATTGGTTTGAAAATATAGATATGAACCAATATGATAAGGTATATATAGCAGGATATCAAGCTTTTGGTGAAGCGGGAAAAGTATTAATAGAATGGTTAAAAAATCTAAATCAGCAGATTGTATTTGCGCCAGGTCCTGTAATTTGCCAAATCGATAAAGATGTAATAGACGCTATATTAGCTATGAAACCAATCGTTCATTTAAATGATAAGGAACTACTTGATTTTACTAAAGAAAAAACTATAGATGAGGGACTTAAGTCTTTAAATGATATAACTGATAATTTAGTTATAGTAACACAAGGCGCTGATGGAGCAACATATTTTGACGGCTTAAATATTAAACACATTGATGGAGTTAAAGGTGAAGTAGTAGATACTATAGGAGCTGGTGACAGTCACATCGGCGGTGTTTTAAGTGGACTTAGCCAAGGAATGTCAATTGATAGCGCCATAAAACTTGCCAATCAGGTTGCAGCACTAGTCGTTGGTGTTAAGGGACCTGTTATAAATAGAGAAGATTTTGTTGAGAAATTTGGAGAGGTAAAATGGAACGAATAAACAATTTTTTTAGTGATTGGAGTTTTAAAGAAAAATTATGGTTAGCTTTTGTGTTAACATTTCAGACTGTAGCTTGGATTATAAATAAAGAATCTGCTTTTATGTTAATCATGACGTTAACATCTAGTTTAAATCTTGTACTTGGTGCTAAAGGTAAAGTAGCCGGTTTATATTTTGCTATTATTAATAGTGCTATGTATGCATATAGCTGTTTAGCAATTCCACTATATGGGGAAATTATGTATAACATACTATACAGTATCCCAGTAAGTGCATCAGCAATTTATCTATGGAAGAAAAATACTGCAAGTGATGGTGAAGTTAAATTCCGTACTATGTCTAAGAACTTTATAATTGGAACATTAGTTGTAACAATTATTGCTATTTTTGCTTATTCTCAGTTACTAAAATGGATGGGAGGCAATTTCGCATTTATGGATTCACTTACAACTGTAGTATCTGTAATTGCTAGTATGTTGTATCTATTGCGTTACTCAGAGCAGTGGCTAATGTGGGTTATTGTAAATGCATTATCAATTGTAATGTGGATTATGGTTCTTATGTCAGGAGATAAGAGTGCAATCCTTATTATTATCATGAAAGTTGTAAATCTATGTAACTCATCATATGGATATTGGAACTGGAAAAAGATTGCTAAAAAAGTAGAAAATCATGAAATAGCTTAAATTATATATATTAATAATAAATTTCTAATACCGGTATAACTTAAGTTGTGCCGGTATATTTATTTTAATAATGTAAGAAAAAGATATAACTTGAAATAACAAGATGGATAGTAATATAATATAAGAATATAGGCGTGTTTGTAATGAGGTAATAAAATGACGAAATATGAAAAAATTAAGAAAGATATATTAGATAAAATAGAAAAACAAGATTGGAAGTCTAATCAAGTTATTCCATCAGAAAGTGATTTATGTGAATACTATGATGTAAGTAGGATTACAGTAAGAAGAGCTTTAGATGAGCTTGTTAAAGATCGCGTTTTATATCGAATTAAAGGTAAAGGATGTTTTGTATGTCAACAAGCATCAGATGGGCTTAAAAATATATACAGTTTTACTGAGGCTATTAAACATTGTGGTAAAACTCCGACAAAAAAGCAGATTTCTTTTGAGAAAAAGCCAGCAGATGAAGAAATAGCCAATAATTTAGAAATTGAACAAGGTGAAGATGTTTATATTTTAAAGTGTCTTTATTTAGCAGATGACGTGCCTTATTGTGTAAATATATCAGCGTTGCCAGCTTCGATATTTACAAAACTAGAGTATTTCGATTTTAATGATAAATCTCTTTATGAGATATTAAAAAGTTTTTATAATATTTCATTTACGAGGGTTAGACAAACTATTACTGCAGTAGTGGGAGATAGTAATATAAATGGACTTCTTGAAAATATAAAAAATAAGCCATTGTTGGAAATTGATGGTGTTGCAAGATGTTTAAAGGATAGTGTAGAGAGCGTATGCGAATACTATAGATCATATATTTTAACTGATATATTAAGCTATGAAGTTGAAAAATATAATAAATAAGGAGTACTAATTATGCTAGATAATAAAGAAGCTTGGATGAAATTAGCAGAGGAAAGATCAAATCATTATTTAAATCTTGGAGATGGTGGATTTGATGAGCATATGAAGGGCTGGTTTAAAAGTTGCAATTACGAGGAAAAGACAATAGTATACGGTTTTAAGACTCAAAATTGGCAGATAAATGAAAGAGGAGAAATTCATGGAGGTGTTATTGCAGGTATGTTTGACACTTCGATGGGAACAGTTGCTAATTTTATTGCAGGTGAAAATGAATCTACGACAGTTGATTTTACAGTATCATTTATTAGAACTCTTCCTCTAGGTGCTGAAGTTGAAATTAAAAATTATATTGTAAAGCCTGGTAGAAGAGCCATAAGAATACGAGGCGAAATGTATGATGTTGGAAGTGGTAAGCTAATTGCTACAAGTTCAGGTACATGGATGCCATTGTAGGTTGGAGGAAATTATGAGTAAAAGAGAAGAAAGAAACATAGTTAAAGTTGAAAATGTACAGGGTGGTGCTGGATATATTTTAAAAGATACACTTATGGATGCTATCCAGTTAGGTGATAATTGCAAAATGTTTGCACAAATTACTCTTAAGCCAGGATGTGAAGTTGGCTATCATAAACATGTAGGAGACACAGAAACATACTATATTTTAAGTGGCAGTGGGATTTACAGTGATAATGGCAAAGAAATTAGAGTTAATGCTGGAGATGTTACATTTTGTAAAGATGGTGATAAGCATGGCCTAGTAAATGATGGTGAGAAAGATTTAGAAATGGTAGCACTTATTTTGAAGGCATAATAAAATGTAAAAAGATAGGAGAGAAAGAAAATGTTTAAATTACCTAAATATATAACACCAAATTTTGCAGAAGATAGATTTAAAAATGCACCAAATGCTGTTTTAAAAGAAGCACCTGTTAATAAAGCAGCACCAAAGAATTTTCATGCCACTTCTATTTATCCAGAATATTTCAAAATAGATGGAAAATGGCTTCTTGCAGAGGATAGCCGTATGGATTGTGTTCCAGTATTTGAAGAGGGTAAAATACTAGTAAGGGAATTTAGAAATCTTAAAAAAGGCGATTTGGTGGTAGTTGGTAGAACAGAAAACTGTGAAGAGGGTATTTATGTTCATAACAATTGCTTTGAGAAGGAAGAAGCCACTAAGGTAGCGACATTTGCATTTCGTCAGAGTAGAAGTAGAGAAACTGGCTTCAGTAATGATTATAAGGGACTTGTAGATCTTTTAAAATATGAAAAAGAGCATAATGGTTATGTGGTTTGGGTATTAGGACCTGCATGTTCATTTGATGTAGAGGCTAGAAATAACATGGCAAAATTAGTGAGTGAAGGCTATGTAAGTGCTCTTCTTGCTGGCAATGCACTTGCAACTCACGATCTTGAGGGTGGATTTAAGGGTACAGCACTTGGTACAGACATCGTAACTCAGCTGCCTCATGATGATGGACATTATAATCATTTAGATACTATAAATGCTATTAATACTCATGGTTCTATTAAAACATTTATTGAAAAGGAAGGCATTAAGGATGGTGTAATCCATGCTTGTGTAAAAAATAACGTACCATTTGTACTTAATGGTTCAATCCGAGACGATGGACCTTTACCTGAGGTATATGAGCATACATATCAGGGACAAGATACTATTCGATCTCATGTGCGTAAAGCTACAACTATAATAGGAATGGCAACAGTTCTTCATACTATTGCAACAGGTAATATGACACCTACGTACAGAGTATTAGAAGATGGAACTATACGACCTCTTTACTTTTATATGGTAGATACATCGGAGTTTGCAGCAAATAAGCTTGGAGATAGAGGAAGTTTATCAGCAAAAGGAATAGTTACTAACGTTCAGGATTTTCTTATGAATGTAACAAAGGGTCTTGGCATTTAACACTAGGAGGTGTTTTTTATGGCTAGAGTAAAAGATAAAAAGAAAGGTTCAGGAATGGCAAAGGTTCTTATTATAGCAATTATTATCATCGCTATAGTAGGTATTTTGTTTAAGTTTTTTGTATATGATAATTTAAAAGAAAAAGCTATAGATAAGGTATCAGAAAACTTAATTGAGCAAGTGCTTCAAAAAGATGGCCTTCCGGTAGATTCACAGAGAGTTAAGCAGATTATTGATTCTGTATCAGAAGAAGATAAGCAAAAAGTAGAAAAAATATTTAATGAAGAATTTGGTGTAACTTCAATTCCTAAGATTACCGAATATGTAACAAATCGAGATATTAATGGTTTAAAGGAATATGCTAAAGAAAAATTAAGTGATGATCAGTTAACTGAGTTATATCAGATTTATAGAAAATATCAATAAATAAAAAAGACTGCCTGATGGCAGTCTTTTTTAAATATCAAAATCCATATCAAGTCCTTCAAACTGCATTTTATAGTAATATGCATAAAGACCATCTGCTTTAAGAAGAGTGTTATGAGAGCCACGCTCTTTTATACCTTCTTCGGTCATAACTATGATTTCATCAGCATTGCGTACCGTAGATAATCTGTGGGCAATAGTAATAGTAGTACGATTTTTAGCAAGAGCTTCTAAGCTTTGCTGTATATGTCGTTCACTTTCGTTATCAAGGGCACTAGTGGCTTCATCTAAAATAAGAATTGGAGGATTTTTTAAAAATACTCTAGCAATACTTATTCTTTGCTTTTGGCCACCAGATAATCTAGTGCCTCTTTCTCCTACAAAAGTATCGTAGCCATCAGGTAGATCTTGGATAAAATTATGAATATTAGCACGCTTAGCAGCTGTGATGATTTCATCCATTGTAGCATCTGGTTTACCATAAGCGATATTTTCTTTTATAGTTCCAAAGAACATATAAACATCTTGCTGTACAATACCTATTTGATCTCTAAGGGATTTTAGAGTTAAGTCTTTTATATTGTGTCCATCAATAGTTATTTGGCCATCTGTAACATCATAAAATCTCGGTAAGAGTGAACAAATAGTAGTTTTACCACTACCAGAAGGACCAACTAACGCTACCGATTTACCAGCATTTATTGTAAAGCTAATATCGTTTATAACATCAGTATCATCCTCATCGTAGCGAAATGAGACATGATCATAGCAGACATCACCTTTTACCTTTGTAAGTGGCTTTGCATTTAGGCTATCTGTAATTTCTGGATCAGTGTCCATCACCTCTGCAAAACGTCTAAATCCTGACATGCCTTTTTGAATCATCTCAGTAAGCTCAACTAAAATTTGAATAGGGCTTACAAAGATGCCAATATAAATAGCATACATAGCAAGGTCAACAGCAGTCATATGTCCTTTGGCTATAAGAAATCCACCAACTGAGAAAGTAACAAGATACATCATGCCTTGGAAAAATAAGTTACCAGTCATAAAACTACCCATACATTTGTAATTATCGTTTTTAGAAAGCAAGAAGTTGTGATTACTTTTTCTAAATTTTTCTCTTTCAATATCTTCATTGGCAAAAGATTGTACGACTCTAATACCTGCAAGGGTATCTTGTAACGATACATTGACATCACCAATCTTACGTCTATTTTCCATAAATGTAGCTTGCATACGTTTATTTTGGCTAAGTGAAAAGAAAAACATACAAATAACTAGTATAGCTAAAGGAATTGCAAGCATCCAGTTGATCATAAATAGAAAAATAAATGAGCCTACAATTTTTATTAGTGAGATAAAAAAGTTTTCAGGTCCGTGATGTGCAAATTCTGCAATATCAAATAAATCAGAAACTAGTTTACTCATCATTTGCCCTGAATTATTTTTATCATAATATGAAAAAGATAGTTTTTCATAATGGTCAAAGAGTTGTTGGCGCATATCACGCTCCATATAAGCACCCATCATATGTCCTTGATAGCTGACATAGTATTTACAAAGACACTGTATGATATACATAAGAAACATTCCTATAGAAATAGGAATCAAAGCTTTTAATATAACATCTTTGGGTTGAGTAAATAACCCGGTATTAGCAACTCGTAAAATCTGCGGGTAGGCAAGATCCACTAAACTAATAACTGTAGCGCATATAAGGTCTAAAAAGAAAATTGCTCTATACGGTTTATAAAATTTCAAAAAACGTTTAAATGTATTCATATTTTAAATCTCTCCTCATTTTTTAAGCAAAGATTAGTATAACATATTTTGTTCACTGAGGCTGTAGTATATGATAAAATCAAGTATAAAAACTTGCATTAATAAGGAAGGAAAAATTATGTTTGAAAATATAATCGAAGAAATATCTATAGAGGAAATGAGCGGATTTAAAATTGGACATGCTGAAAACAAAGAAGCTATGACAGGAGTAACTGCTATTATTTTTGATGAACAAGCTAGATGTGGAGTAGATATTAGTGGAGGCGGTCCAGCATCAAGAGAAACTCCACTACTAGATCCTAAAATGGCATGTGAAAACATTAATTGTCTTGTTTTATCAGGAGGATCAGCTTTTGGTCTTGAGGCAGGAGCAGGTGCTTGTAGATATTTAGAAGAGCAAGGTATAGGATTTGAAACTGGATATGCTAAAGTTCCATTAGTATGTCAGTCATGTATTTATGATCTGTCTATTGGTAGCAGTAAGATAAGACCGGACGTTAAGATGGGTTATGAAGCTTGTAAAAATGCATTTGAGTCTATATTTGTAAATAGCGAAATGGGAAATGTTGGCGCTGGTATAGGTGCTACAGTAGGTAAGTTAAAGAATATGTCTAATTCTATGAACTCTGGCTTAGGTATTTGCGCATTTAAGTTAGGAGAACTTAAGGTAGCAGCGATAGTAGTAGTTAATGCTCTTGGCGATATTTTTGATTATGATACAGGTGAAAAAATTGCGGGTATGTTAACTGATGATAGAACAGCTTATGATGACTGTGAAGAGAACATGTATAAGCTGCAAATTAATATGGAGCAAGGTTACTCAAACAATACAACTATTGGAGCTATAATTACTAATGGTGATTTTTCTAAGGCAGATATGAATAAAGTTGCAAGGATGGCGACTAATGCTTATTCAAAATGTATCAAACCTGTAGCAACAACTGCTGATGGAGATACAATTTATGCAGTTTCAACAGGCAATGTAAAAGCTGATATAAATGCAGTAGGAACTTTAGCAGCACGTGCTATGGGAGAAGCTATAAAAAATGCTATAAATAAATCTAAAATGCCAGATGAAGAATATCTTAAAATAGTTCTCTAAAATTGTTATATTTTAACACGCCGTGAGCAACTATTGTATTAATTACGTGTATTTTACTTTTTATTTGTGGTAAGATTAAAATACTTGATTTTGATATTTGATTAGAAGATGTAAGAGGAATAAAAATGGATAAAAGCACGTTGAGGGTATTAATTAATAATCTAGGTTCTCCTGCTTTTGCTTTAGGAGAAAATGGAGAGGTACTTTATAAAAATCGATATATGAGTTATATTCGTCAAAGGTTAAATAAAACTGAACTATATCATTTTGATGAAATGGATATAACCTTTGATGATAGACTAGATGACTGTTCGTGGAGATTTCATGTAACAAATAGTGAGCTTGCAGGATTTATGTATTATGTAGTAGCAAGTGATGGCGAAAAAATTTCGATTTTCATATTTGATAATGATATTGTTAAGAGTAATCTTATTGAAAATGTAATTGAGCATATCGATGAAATTGTAGTTATATTTAATCAAGATGGTATTTTGCAGAGGATGAATAGTATATGTGATCAAATATTGCCTTTTGACCGTAAGGATGTAATTGGTAAACCTATATCAAAGCTAGTAGAAATGGGACTAGTGGAAGAACCAATTATTGATAGACTTATTGAAATGAAGGAAAAAATATACAAGGATATAGTATATCCTAATGGTAAGATTATTTCATATACTGCAATTCCGTTATTTGGCTCTACTGGTAATTTTAAGGGTGGAGTTTTAACTGGTCGTGACATTTCACGTATTATTAACTTAGCTAAGAATCTTGAAAGTGATAATTCTGATAGTGTCGAATATATAAGTGTAAACAAAGAAATAGAGGAAATCAAAAATGTTATAGCAAGAATTGCTCCATCTGATACATCTGTATTCATTATGGGAGAATCAGGTGTAGGTAAGGAAATTCTCACAAGAAGTATTTGGAAGCAAAGTAAAAGACGTGACATGCCATTTGTTGAAGTTAACTGTGCGGCTATTCCAAGTGAGTTAATTGAGTCAGAATTATTTGGATATGAAAAAGGCGCATTTACAGGAGCAAATGCAGAGGGCAAAGTGGGACTAATTGAATCAGCTGATGGAGGCACGATGTTTCTTGATGAAATTGGAGAAATGCCACTTGAAACTCAAAAAAAGTTATTGAGAGTATTGCAAGAAAAAAGTGTTCAGCGAATTGGAGGTCTTAAGCCTAAAAAGGTTGATGTAAGATTTATAAGTGCTACTAATAAAACTATGGAGGAAATTCAAAATCCAGAAATATTTAGACTTGATCTTTACTATAGACTTAGTGTCATACCTTTGTCGGTACCGCCACTAAGAGAGCGAATTGAGGATGTAGGTCCTATATGTCAGTATTATATGGATTTTTTCAATCATAAGTATGGACGAAAGGTTCAACTTATGGATGAAGCTTTAAAAGTACTTGAGGGATATAAGTGGCCAGGTAATATTAGAGAGCTTAAGAATATTGTTGAAAGGATTATTGTTTTATCACCATATGAAAAGATATCTGCAGAGCAAATGAGAAGAACTTTAGGTCTTGGAACTATGGGTAACATAGATGGTACAAAAATTTCTACAGTAAAAATGAATTATGCCTCTGAAGAAGATAATGTAGTAATAAATGATATTATGAATATTGAAGATGCTTATCGCTTAGTAGAAGAATTTATTTTAAATAAGGCCATTAGCAAATACGGCAATGTAACTAAAGCGGCTCAAGCAGTTGGCATAAATCCATCTACTGTATATAGAAAGATTAAAAATGGTAAACTTACACTAGCTGATATATAAAAAAGTAGTTCATTTTGAACTGCTTTTTTTATTTAAGATAATTATTTGTTATTTTCAATAGATAATTGATGATTTGTTAAAAAAATTACAATTAATTTATAGAAAATAATTTGCAAAATGCAAAAAACATATAAAAAATCGTTGCATAATGCAAAGCATTTGCAAAATGCAAATGTTGAAATTTCGGCAATACAGCAGAATTTTATATAAGATTAAGATAATTAAGAATTTTGAACAAAACAAACAGTCAGAAAATTATGGCTGAAACATAAAAATAAAAAAATAAAAAAATATGTTAATAAAATATCAAAGTTGGCATGGTACTTGCTTTATTAAGTTGGTACAAGAATTAAATAATCATTTGATTAAATATTTTATAATATTAGGAGGTTAATAAAATGGCTAAAAGCGGATTACCTTTGGAAGGCGTTAAAGTAATTGAATATGCTAATTACGTTGCAGCTCCTGTAACAGGACGACTACTTGCTGACTGGGGTGCAGAAGTAATTAAGATTGAACCTATTTCAGGAGATTCAATGCGTTATGTAGGTATGCAGTGGAATTTCCCTATCGATGCAGAAGAAAATCCATTATTTGAAATGGAAAACTCAGGCAAGAGGGGTATTCTTGTAGATACTACTACAAAAGAAGGTGTAGAGCTAGTTTACAAACTATTAGAAGATGCGGATATCTTCCTAACTAATACAAGACAGAGAGCATTAGATAAAGCTGGTTTAGATTATGAATCAATGAAGAAGAGAGCTCCTCATATTATCTATGGACATTTATTAGGATATGGGGATAAGGGTCCAGCTAAAGATAACCCAGCATTTGACTATACAGCATATTTTGCAAGAGGTGGTGTTGCAAAGAGCTTAATGGAAAAAGGAACTTCTCCTTGTAACCCAGTTGCAGGATTAGGAGACCATTCCGCAGGAATGAGCTTAGCAGCTGGTTTATTAGCAGCACTTATGAAGCAGAGACAGACAGGTGAAGGTGAAAGAGTTACAGTATCACTATTCCATACTGCAGTATTTGGAATGGGTATCATGGTTTCAGCAGCAGACTATGACTATGAAATGCCTATTTCACGTCAGGAACCACCTAACCCTCTAAATACAACATATGAATGTGCAGATGGTGAATGGGTACAGCTTGCATTTTTCCAGTACAACAAATGGTTCCCTGGATTTTGCGATATCGTAATTGAAAGACCAGATCTAAAAGACGATGAAAGATATAACAATATGAAGAATGCAGTTGTAAATGCAAAGGAATTTGTACTAATGATGGAAAAAGAATTCATCAAGAGACCTTTTGCAGAATGGGCAGAAAGACTTCAGAAAGCTGGAATTCCATACGAAAAAGTTGCTAGTACATATGATGTATTAAATGACGCTCAGTGTTGGGAAAATGATTATCTAATTAGACATAAGTATGACAATGGACATGAAGGCGTAATTTACAATACTCCAGTAATGTTTACAGAAAATAAGAGAGGCGATTATGTAAGAGCTCCATATATGGGAGAACATACAGATGAAGTTATGAAAGAATTAGGAATCGCTGATGCTGAAATTGAAAAACTAAAGGCAGACGGAATTATTAAATAGTTCACTAAGATAGGAGAAGGAAAAATGGAAGAAAAGAAAGATGCAAGACAGGTCATTAACGATTTACTTGCCGAGCAGTATGCAAATGCTTTTAAGGCTAAAGAAGAAGGTAGACCAGTTGGTTGGGCAACATCAGTTTTCCCACAGGAACTAGCAGAAATATTTGACTTAAACCTATGTTATCCTGAAAACCATGCTGCAGGTGTTGCAGCAAAGAGAGAATCACTTGAGCTTTGTGAACTTGCTGAAGATAAAGGATATTCAAACGATCTTTGTGCATATGCAAGAACAAACTATGGCTTATTGATTAAAGGTCATTCTGATACTTTACCAATGCCAGAACCTGATTTCCTATGTTGTTGTAATAATATTTGTAACCAGGTAATCAAATGGTATGAAAATATTGCTAAGGAAAGAAATATTCCATTAATCATGATTGATACTACATACAACTATGAAGATGAAGTATCAGAAAGTAGAATTCAGTATCTAAGAGCTCAGTTTGAAGAAGCTATTGATCAGTTATCAAAAATCTCAGGTAAACCATTTGATCCAAAGAGACTAGAAGAAGTTATGAAGATTTCTTCAGAAAACGGTAAACTATGGAAATACTCAATGAGTCTTCCATCAGGAAATTATCCATCACCAATGAACGGTTTTGACTTATTTACATATATGGCAGTTATTGTATGTGCTAGAGGTAAGAAGGAAACTACAGAAGCATTTAAGCTACTTGTTGAATATCTAGAAGATAATGCTGCTAAGGGAGCAACAACATTTAGAGGTGAAGAAAAATACAGAATTATGATGGAAGGTATTCCGTGCTGGCCATATATAGGATATAAGATGAAAACTCTTGCTAAATATGGAGTTAACATGACTGGTAGTGTTTACCCACACGCTTGGGCACTTCAGTATGAAATTAACGATCTTGATGGTATGGCTAGAGCATACAGCTCAATGTTTAATAATGTAAATATCGAAAGGATGACTAAATACAGAGTTGACTGTATGAAAGAAGGAGATTGTGTAGGTGCATTTTACCATATGAACAGAAGCTGTAAACTAATGAGTTTCATTCAGTATGAAATGGCAAGAAGAGTTGCAGATGAAACAGGCATTCCTTATGCAGGCTTTGACGGAGACCAGGCAGACCCTAGAAACTTTGCCGAAGCACAATTTGAAACAAGAATCCAGGGCTTGGTTGAAGTAATGGAAGAAAGATGTAACGAGGAGGACAAATAAATGAAACTTAATGAATTAATTTCAAAATTTGAATATTCTTCCAACCATCCAAAGGAAATGATGGAAGGATACCTTAAAGCAGGTAAAAAGGTTATCGGTGCATTCCCTGTTTATACTCCTGAAGAAATCGTACATGCAGCAGGCATGGTTCCTATGGGATTATGGGGTGGCCAGGTTGAAATAGACAAGGCTAAACAGTATTATCCAGCATTTGCTTGCTCAATCATACAGTCAATTGCAGAGTTAGGACTAAGGGGAAGCTACAAAGGACTTTCTGGTGTGATTATTCCTTGTATGTGTGATACATTGATTTGTACTACTCAGAACTGGAAATCAGGAATTAAAGATATTCCTATGATTCCATTTGTACATCCACAGAATAGAAAAATTGAAGGTGGAGTTACATACCTTATGACTGAATACAATCATGTAAAGGATGAACTAGAAAAGATTTGTGGACATGAAATTTCTGAAGAAGCGATGTTAAAGAGTATTGATGTTTACAATGAAAACAGAAAAGCTATGCAGGAATTTGTTGAATTAGTTCCAACTCATTTAAATACAATTACACCAACAATTAGAAATGTTGTAATTAAGAGTAGACACTTCATGCTAAAAGAAGAGCATACTGCATTAGTTAAGGAACTAAATGAACTTCTAAAGGCTATGCCAGAAGAAAAATTTGAAGGTAAAAAGGTTCTTGTTACAGGTATTATCCTAGATAACAAAGATATCTTAGAAGTTTTAGAAGAAAACAATATTGCTATTGCATATGACAATGTTGCTCAGGAGTCAAGACAGTTTATGACACTAGTACCTGAAAGAGGCGACAGTGCAATTGAAAGATTAGCAAGACAGTGGTCTGATTTAGAAGGTTGTACGCTTGCATATGATCCAGAAAAGAAACGTGGTTCAATGATAGTTAATGATGTTAAGAGACTTGGCCTAGATGGTATTATTTATGCATTAATGAAATTCTGCGATCCAGAAGAATACGATTATCCAGTAGTAAAGGATGATTTTGATGCAGCTGATATTCCAAACTTATATATCGAAGTTGAACAGGAATCATCAAATGCTGAGCAGATTAGAACAAGAGTACAGACTTTCGTTGAAATGTTAAGCTAATAAATAATGGAGGAAAAAAACACATGATTTTAACAAAAGAACATGAACTGGTACAGAAGGCAATAAGAGATTTTTGTAAACGTGAACTATACGATACAGACATTCCAGAAAAAATGGACCAGGAAGACATGGAAATGCCTAAAGATATGCTAGATAGATTAGCTAAATATAAGTTTAGCTCACCTTTAGTTCCGAAGGAATATGGTGGAGCAGGTGCTGACTATGTATCATATGCAATTATAATGGAAGAATTATCAAGAGCTGATTGTTCAACAGGTACTTACCTAACAGCAGGTGCTTCATTAGTAGCACTACCACTTCTATATTTTGGTACAGAAGAACAGAAACAGAAATATCTTAAGCCACTTGCAGAAGGCAAATTAGTTGGTGCATTCGGTTTAACTGAACCTGGTGCAGGTTCTGATGCTGGTGCTACAGCTACAACAGCAGTTTTAGATGGTGATGAATGGGTTATTAACGGTAGAAAATGTTGGATTACAAACGGACCATTCTGCGATTTTGCGGTAATCACTGCTGTAACAGAAAAAGGCAAGGGCACAAAAGGTATATCAACATTTATCATTGAAACTAAGTGGGACGGATTCTCACATGGTGCTCATGAAAACAAAATGGGGATCAGAGGAACAAGAACATCTGACCTGATATTTGAAGATCTAAGAGTGCCAAAAGAAAACTTATTAGGTGATTTAAACCAAGGATTTAAGGTTATGATGAAAACACTTGAATCAGGAAGAATTGGTGTAGCTGCTCAGGCTGTAGGTGTTGCTCAGAGTGCTTTAGATGAAGCTATTGAATATACTAAGGCTAGAAAACAGTTTGGAAAATCATTATCTAAGTTCCAGAATACTCAATTTACAGTTGCTGAAATGGCTACTAAAATTCAGGCAGCTAGACTATTAGTACATCATGCTGCACAGGTAAAAGATCATGGCGGATCTCCTGCTATCGAATCTTCTATGGCTAAATATTATGCTGCAGAGGTTGCTAATGAAGTTGCATACAAGGCACTACAGTTACACGGTGGATATGGTTATGTAAAAGACTACCGTATTGAAAGAATCTACAGAGATGCAAGAATCCTATCAATCTATGAAGGTACATCTCAGGTTCAGCAGATAGTTATCGCGGGAAATCTGTATAAATAATAACTAACAGATAGTATTTTGATTTGAAAAGTCATATTAAAGGGAGAAAAAATAATGAGAATTATTGCTTATAATGTCCAGGGGTACGAGGAGAAAGCTTTCGAAAAATGGGCTAAAGAAAACAATGTTGAAGTAGTTTGGGAAAGAAATTTAATTACACCAGAAACAGTTGAAAAAGCTAAGGGATTTGATGGAATTAGTACGCAGCAAGTTCCTCCTGTAAAAGATGAAGAAATCTATAAGAAATTAAAGGAGTATGGAATAAAGCAGATTTCATCAAGAACAGCTGGAGTAGATATGTTTGATTTAGATCTTGCGCGTGATTATGATGTAACAATCACAAATGTGCCAAGATATTCTCCTACTTCGATTGCTGAATTAGCATTAACTCATGCTATGTCTTTATTAAGAAATGTTAAGCGTATTGAAAGCGCAATGAAAAAGGGAGATTTCTCATGGAATCAAGATGTAATTTCTAAAACCATCGAAAGTTGTACAGTAGGTATTGTTGGTACAGGGTTTATAGGGCTAACAGCAGCAAAATTGTTTAAAGCTCTAGGTGTAAATGTAATTGGATACGATGTATATAAAAATCCTGATGCTGAAGGTGTACTAGAATATAGAGAAGATTTAGATGAGCTTTTAAAAGAATCAGATATCATTTCACTACATCTTCCACTAGTTGATTCAACATATCATCTACTTAATGAAAAGAATCTTCCACTACTAAAGGAAGGTGCTATCATCATTAACACTGGTCGTGGAGCATTAATTGATATGGATGCGTTATTACCATATTTAGAAGAAGGAAAATTGTCAGCTGGCCTAGATGTACTTGAAATTGAAACTTTATATGTAAATCAGAGAATTGACACAGATAAGATAAAAGATACTTATATTCCTAAATTAATGGAATTGGAAAATGTAAGATTAACAGGTCATTTTGCGTTTTTTACTGAATCTGCAGTAGAAGCTTTAGTTTCAACTTCTCTTGATAACATCAAATCTCAAATTGAGACTGGTCAAGCTCAGAATTGTAAAAATTAAGAGAATCATAAGGAGGAAGTTATAACAGTGTATGTATTAGGCATAGATATTGGATCAACAGCTTGTAAAGGTGTAGTTCTAAACGAAAATAAAGAAATCATAGCAAGTGGTATTATCCCATCAGGTACAGGTACTACTGGACCATCAAAACTACTTGAAGAAATTCAGAGTCAGTGCGGCTTGACTTCTGAAGATTTTGATAAAATCGTAGCAACTGGATATGGAAGAATGCAGTATGAAGAAGCTGACAAGCAAATCAGCGAACTTACATGTCACACAAGAGGCGTAGCATTTTTAGTTCCAAATGTAAGAACTATAATTGATATAGGAGGCCAGGACGCTAAGGCTATAAAAGTTGATAAAAAAGGTAAAATGCAAAACTTTGTCATGAATGATAAGTGTGCCGCCGGTACGGGACGTTTCTTGGATGTAATGGCCAATGTTTTGGAAACTAACATAAGCAATCTAGAAAAACTTGATAAGGCTTCTAACAGCGCCGTATCTATAAGTAGTACATGCACTGTATTTGCAGAATCAGAAGTAATATCCCATCTTTCTGCAAATGCAAGCGTTGAAGATATTGTAGCAGGCATCCATAACTCAGTAGCAAAGAGAGTTGCAAGTTTAGCAAAAAGAGTAGGAATTGCAGACAAAGTAGTGATGGTTGGTGGCGTTGCTAGAAATGGTGGCGTTGTAAGAGCAATGCAGGACGCTTTAGAAAAAGAAATAACAGTACCTCCAAATGCACAGCTAACAGGAGCAATTGGCGCTGCTCTATCAGCTTTGGAATTAAATAATTAAATAATTAAAACTCAATATTGTATAAATAACAAGCAGTCGTTGGGAAGATGTACGTCTAATCAAAATGTCTACAGATATGTAATAAGTTTGTAATAGTCCTCAAAACAAACAACGACCTCAAATTATTAATAACTGATGGCTGCTTGATATTTTTATACTAAAACAATTATATAGGGAGAAGGACAATGCAAGAAAAAGATAAGACAGGCAAGTATTTGACATCTGTGAGTCTTGGAACTGCAGCAGTATGGTTTTCTACACACTGTGGTGCAGGATTCGCATCTGGTACACAAGAGTTGCAGTATTTTGCAAATCATGGATGGTTTGGCCCATTAATGCCAATTATTTCGATGATTATACTTGGTATAACTTATTATATTTGCCTTGAAACAGCTAGACAAACTAAGACATACAATTATGATGGTTGGTCAAAACTAGCTTTTGAACCATATGGTAAGTTCTTTTCATTTTGCATGGAAATAGGAGCACTAGTTGTAACCGTTTCAGCATCTGCTGCATCTATAGCATCAGGAGCTAACTTAATTCATCAGACCTTTGGATTACCAATATTTTTGGGATCAGTAATAATGTTTGCAATTATTACTCTTTTATGTATATTTGGCGAAAAGGTAGTAAGAAACAATGCTATTATTATGACTATATTGATTATCAGTATATTGTCAATCATTTTAATTTTAGGATTAGTTAAATTTGGTCCAAACATAGCAAAACTATTTTCAGAAGGTTACGTTAATCCAGAAGCACCTACTTGGAGTGTGACTGGCTCTGCTGGAAGTCAAAAAGGATCATTCTTTAATGCATTGATTTGGGCGTTAACTTATGTTGGATTCCAGTTTGCAGCAATTGGAGGTATAGCAACATCATTTAAGGGAGCTATATCTAAGAAAGAAAGTAAGGGAGCAATTGGAATAGGTATAGTTTTAAATACATTGATGCTTGTTGGTGTATGTATGCTAATCTTTTCAGGTATGCCTGAAATTTTCACTAATGAAGAGGCAAGATTACTTCCAACAATATATATGGTAAATAAAATAGATGTGCCTTTATTAAATGTAATATATCCATTGCTTTTATTCCTAGCACTTATTACTACAGCCGTAGGACTAGTGTTTGGAATGGTAGAAAGATTGAGTCCACATATTCTTAAGAACATGAAAAATCAAGTAGCTAAAAAAGCAATTATTACAATCGTTTGTCTATTAGTATGCTATGGTATTTCTCAGTTAGGTTTAATGTGGGTAATTCAGGTAGCTTACAAATACCTTGGAATTTTCAGTTGGATATTCTTAATTGTACCAATTTGGATCTTAGGGTTTAAGAATATCAAGAAGAGAGATAAAGGAGAAATTTAATTATGGATAAGAAAAAAGGCGGAATAGATTTCATATTCGTTGGACTTGCGTTATTTGCAATGTTTTTCGGAGCTGGTAACCTTATTTTCCCACCTGAACTTGGTGTAAAATCTGGTCCAATGTGGTTTATTGGTTTCCTTTGTTTCCTAATTGCTGATGCTGGTCTTGCAGTACTTGGCGTTATTGCAATGGGTAAAGTTGATGGTGATATCAACAATGTTACAGGAACAATTGGTAAAAAAGCAGCAGTAATCCTTAATACAGTAGTAATACTTTGTATTGGACCTGGGGTAGCTATTCCAAGAACTGCTACAGTTTCTTATGGACTTGGTGCAGCTCCAGTATTCCACTTAGCACCAGATGGATTACCACTAGCTGTTTACTCAGTAATTTTCTTTGTTGTTGTATTAGCATTAACAATCAAGCCTTCAAAGGTTGTTGACATTGTTGGTAAATTCTTAACACCGTTCCTAGTAATTGCATTACTAGTGCTAATCATCATGGGATTTGTAAATCCTGGCGGAAGCGTTCAGGATCCTATCGATGGATTTAATGCCGCAGAAGTTGTTAAATATGGTATCAACCAAGGATATCAGACAATGGATGGTATGGCATCATTATTCTTTGGAATTATTATTATCATGGCTATTCGTGGCAATGGTCATACAGATAAAAAGGTTGTTACTAGAGAAGTCTTAAAATCAAGTATCGTAGCTGGAGCTTTACTATTCATCGTTTACGGTGGTCTAGCTTACTTAGGAGCTACAACAGGTACTTTATGGAAGGCAGATGTTGCTGCTGGAACTATCGATCAGGCTGGATTAGTAACAAATATTATTGATAACCTAATGGGATACCCAGGAACAGTTATCTTAGGTATTGCAGTATTACTAGCATGTCTAACAACTGCTATTGGTTTAACATCATCAGCAGCTGACTATTTCTCAGGTTTTGCAAAAGAAGAAAACAGAGAAAAAACTTACAAAATCGTTTGTGTACTTGTATGCGTAGTTTCAGGACTACTTGCTAACCTAGGTTTAGCTCAGATTTTAGCAATCGCAGCTCCAATTTTAGGCTTAGTATATCCTCTAGTAGTGTTCTTACTAATCGCATCATTATTTAGAAAATGGTTACGTAAGAAAAGTGCATATGTACTTGGATCAATTGGTGCATTTGTAACAAGCTTATTATCAGTACTTGCAGCAGCAAACGGCGGATTCTTTGGAATCAAGGTTGCAGCATTTGATTTTGTTAAGAGCATGCCTCTTGACAGCTATGGATTTAACTGGGTAGTTCCTACATTAATTTTGATGATTATTGGATGCTTAGTTCCAAGTAAAGAAATTGATCAAGTTGAATAATATTTATGGATAAATAATATAAATCCCCCTCAAAAAATATAAAGAATTAAGTAAAAGTTTTATTTTCATAAATACATTTAAAATCTAAAACAAGAAGTACTGGCTAAATGGTCAGACTTCTTGTTTTTTGATTAACAATATTTTTTTATGAGTTAACTTTTGTTTTTTGAAGACATTAAATTAATAGCTATAATTACTACTGCTATTAAAGATATCCAAAATGGGATTGCTGCAAAACTTAAAAATAATAAAAGATTATATTCTGCTCCGTTCTCAATTAATTTGAAAAAGAAAAATAATGTGGATATTAAAAAAGCACATAAATGATTTGAATTCATTATACAGTTCCTCCTATTTTGTTTAAAAATAACTTTATCTAATTAAAACAAAATGAAAGTGCATAAGTCAATATATTAACAAAATCTTTAGAATTCTTTAGATTTACTTTAGTAAAATAAAGAGTTTTGACTTTTTATTTGAAATAATTTACAGATTTGAGAACGCCAAATAGTTTTTCTCTGCAATCTGGAAAGGTATCTTGAATTTGATTTAAAGTATTTGAAGCTGTGGTGCGTGCAGTAGTTTTATCTGCAGGACAAGGGTTTTTGACAACAGGCAATTTCATAAGCTGTTGAAATTTAATTATATCTGCTTCAGGTACGTAAAGAAGTGGTCTTATCATGGTCAAACCTGTTTCTGACATATTATACTTAGGCTCCATAGTATGAAAACGTCCTTCATAAAATAGGCTTAAGATAAATGTATCTAGAAAATCATCTCGGTGATGACCGTAGGCTAGTTTATTACAACCTAGTTTTAAAATCTCTTTATTTAATATACCTTTTCTCATCTTAGAACACATAGAGCATGGATTTTGCTCATTTCGCTCTTCAAATATAACTTGGCCTAGCCTAGTTTTTATCCGTGTAAATGGGATATTAAGCTTGTCACATAAAGCTTTTATAGGTGATGGATCAAATCCTTCAAAGCCCATATCTACCATTACGGCCTCTATGGTAAAATCAGCATCTTTAAATTTAGAAAGTCCGTGAAGGGCATAAAGAAGAGTCAAGCTATCTTTGCCGCCAGAAATACCAACTGCTATTTTATCACCAGGCTCTATCATTTTATATTCTTCAACTGCTTTTTTAGTTCTTGCATATAGTTTAGATAAATTCATAATAATAATTCCTTTTGTTTATTTCTCTTTGTACTGTATCATAGGAGATATTTGATGTAAAGAATTAATGGCTTAGTTGCTGGACATTTGTACAGTAACTTTTGGTTTTCTGTGGGAACTTCATAGCATGTCTAACAATCAGATATTAATCAGATATAAATGTAATTTATTGCCATTTGTATATGACTATCTAGTGGAGCGAATGGTAAAATATGGTAAAAATACATGAGAAAGAAGGCGAAAGATTATGAGTAAAATTTATCTGAAAAAGGATCTGTGTCAACCCAGCATACTATTAGTGTAGATATTTTAGCAAAAGGTGTAAGGCTTGATGTGGCTTTCGAGGACAACGATACAATCTACAATATTGAGATGCAGTGTATCAATAAGCCATACCTTCCTCAAAGAGCAAGGTGCTACAGCTCTCAATTAGATCTAGAGCAGTTTTAAAAGGGCGATAGTTATACCAAATTAAAAGACAGCTTTGTTATTTTTTTATATACTTTTGATCCCTTTGGAGAAGGATATAGCGTGTATGAATTTGAGACTTATGATAAAAAAACATCAATTGCAATTAAACGACGGAAGGTTTACAATATGCGTAAATTCAACGAGTAAAGAAAATGGTATTTCAAAAGAATTAACAAGTCTATTTACGTATATGATAGATAGTCAGATTGATGAAAGTGATAGTTTTTTGATAGAACTAGAAAATGAAATATCCATTTTAAATCGTGAAGATGGAGAATGAAGGACAAATCATGAGACTAGATGAAAAAATAGCATTAGAGAAAGAAGAAGCTTTAGCTAAAGGAATTGAATTAGGCAAATATGAAATTGCAAAGAGCCTGAAATCAATGGTTTATCCAATTGAAGAGATTTTAAAAGTCACTGGTTTAACACCAGAAGAAGTTAAAAAGTAAAACGTTTACTAACAATAAAAGAGAAATGTTAGTAAACGTTTTTTATTGGTATATTATTAGTATTTGTTGTAGTGGTTTGCGATAGGTAAAATGCATAGGCTTATAACGATGGCGATGATAGAAGCAGTTATAAATAATGAAGTGCCTGATAGTAGAGAAACTAGCATAGCAGATAAAAACTGCCCTCCAAACATTGCCATGGTGCAGAAGCTAGCATTTAAGCCTTTGCGGGCCGGAGTGCTCTTGTTGACAACAAGACTGTTGAAAAGCGGAGTGGACATTCCAAAGCCTAGACCCATAAAGACGATAGCTATACCTAGGATCACAGGTGATGATGAAATAAAGTATAGCAGGTATGCTATTGAGTAACATAAAAATGCTACAGCTAGGCAGCCTTTGGCCTGAATTTTTGCTACAATTTTAGGCATACATCCTGCCGCTAAAACGGCAATTAAGTCAAGTGCAGCAAGGTAGTAGCCTGTAAAAGCTGGACTATAGCCCAAATCATTTTGCAAGTACAGTGGCAAAGAAACCATTGCAGTGAAGAACATAAGCATGCCTAAAAATGCTGTTAAAAGCACTAGTGGAAGAGGGACCCCCTTATTTACCTCTTCTGCTTGATCTTCTTCTTGATTAGATTGAGCTATGGGCCCTATTTTAGGAATAAATAAAACCATCATAAGTAATGCAAGAAAACCTATACCGTAAATGAAGAAAGGACTTTTCCAAGAAATGTTGGCTAAAAATCCACTTACACCTAAGAAGATAACTCCGCCAAACTCCATAGACATTCCTTGCATAGCTATGATTTTAAGTTGTTTTTCGCCTTCAAAGAAGCTAGCGATAAGAGTCATGCTTGAGCTCATAATTGCTGCAGTTGCAGCGCCAAGCAAGAATCTATCGATAAATAATAAAATTGTAGATGGCATAAATGCGCCAGCTACGCCAAAGATTGCGTAAAGTAAAAGTCCGCCTAAAGCAATTTTATATGGACCTGTTTTATCGATTAGTTTGCCGAAAAATATGGCCGTCACTACAACGCCAAGGGCTGGGGCAGTTACAAGCCAAGAAGCAAAGTTGCCTAAGCCGTAAACTTTGCCGATTTCAGGCAAGGCAGGTGTAATAGCGTTACCTACCATAACAGTTAAGCTGCTCATAAGCATAATAGCGGCGATACCAAGTCCACCTATTTGTTTTTTAGAAGTATCCATACTAAACCTCCTAATAAAAAAGAAACATCCATTTATATTAGATGTTTCTTGAAGTTTTATATTTTACATATGAAAAAAGAAAGCATCTAAATATAAAGTATATACGCTTTCTTCTCTCATCCAGACTTCACTGTTGGCTTCGTGATTTAAACGAATTAGCTTGCGCTCGCGGGCTATACCGCCAGTAGAGTAAATGACTCATTTTAGAAGAAATTTTGTTTATATGTTTATGATAACAAAATTTGCTGATGATTGCAAATACTTGTACATGGTTTATAAGATTTTCTTTAATTTTTCGATGAGTCCTAAGTCTGCAGGAAGCCATGGGACTGAGTCTAAGGTTTTAGCTGTTAGCCATGTGGCATCGTCGTGTTCTTTTAGGACAAACTCATCTGATAATGGCGCGCAAATATAGCAGTACATGGTCAGGTGAAATGTTGGGTAGTCGTATTCAACTGTGTCAAATAGTTCTTCTACGAGAATGGCAGCATCTAGTTCTTCTTTTATTTCGCGAATTAAGGCTTGTTCTTTGGACTCACCTTCTTCGATTTTACCTCCAGGAAATTCCCAGCCACCTTTAAACTCACCGTAGCCTCGTTTTGTGGCAAAGATTTTATCATCTTTTTTTATAATTGCTGCTACTACTTTTATTGATTTCATTTTATTCTCCTACTATGTATTCGTAAATATCTTCTCTCACTGGATGCTCAAGATTGTAAGTGATCTCAAAGGCGTTGTCATTGGATTTTTTTAATAAAACTTTTTTAGGAGTACCAACGGCATTTATTTCACCTAAGAAATAGAATTCTTTTGCTTCCTTGTCATCCTTATTTTTTCTTACAAATAGATATATTTTATTGTCTTTGTCTTCTAAAGTTCTTTTATATATATGATCAGCATCTGGCGAATTAATGTCTCTTGGATGCTTTGAAAAAGCTATAAGTTCTTTGTTTGAAATGAATCTATCTTCATAAGCTATGGCATCGTGAGCTTTTTCGTAGTTGATAAATACTGGAAGAGTTTTAGTTTTTTTATCGTAAAAATATCCCCCAATATTTAGAGCTGTTAAATTCTGTTTCCAGTTAAGAAGACGGCAGACATCTTCGTAATTGTACTTTTGATAAAGCTGTAGATTGCTGTTATTGTATCTATCTGAGTAATTTATCATATATCTAGAAATACCAAAACTGATAACCTCAAGAAGCTGAGTTTTAAAATCATTATTATTTAGCATTTGTTTAAATTCATCAGTTATAGATAATGAATTTTCATTTATAAAGCTGCAACTGAATTTTTTTCTATCTGTAGAATTTAAAAAGCTAAAATTAAGATTATCTAAAACAGATTCTTCTTCCTCAAGGGAAACATCTATATTGTAAATGGCTTTCATAGTAGATTTGAACTTTTCCATTAAGTTTTCATCACCATCATTTACAAGAATAGATAGTAATACTAGCTCATGAATACGTTTGCCTTTAGCAAATTTAGTTGAAACATAAGTTAGAATTTGCTCCTGTGTATCTGATAAAACTGTATGATAATCTTCCTTATCGTATTTTGCAAGAAAGTTATGGTAACATCCAAATTTATCAAATATCTTTGTTGGGTCAATTGAGCCGTGATTGTCAAAATCCATAATCGATGGAATGTGGCCTAATCTATATTTTAAGTTTTTATATGCTTCAGTTAATAATTTAGTATTATTAGTTTTGGCAGTATCGATGGAGTTGTAAATACGTTTTCTTGAAATTTCATCAAAATGAATACTAGAACTGCCAGGTATTACTCTAGTTCCTGAAGAAACGTATCTTCTCATAGTATCCTTGTTATAGCTTCTGTCTCCAGAAAGAGCAATAGGAATCATAAAGTTATTAGTATAATTACCTATAAAATCCAAGATAATTACAAACTCTTTTCCATCGCTTTTACGCAGGCCTCTCCCAAGCTGCTGAACAAAAACTATAGGAGACTGAGTAGGTCTAAGCATGATAATTTGATTTACTTCAGGAATATCTACACCTTCGTTGAAAATATCAACAGTGAAAATATAGTCTAAGTAATCATCTCTAGTATCGCTTACAAGTCTATCTATAGCATCTTCCCTTGCAGTCTGGCTATCTTCTCCTGAAAGATCAACAGCTTTATAGCCTCTCTCATTAAACTTGTTTGAAAGCTCTTTTGATTCCCTTTTAGAGCTACAAAAAAAAAGGCCTTTTACTCGGTTTCCGCTATAGCCGTAATAGTTGATTTTTTCTATTATATAATCGACTCTATCGTCACAAACTAAATAAGTGAAGTTTTTTAAACCTGTAGAATCATTAAAAACTTCACCGTTAATTTCCAAATCGCTTATACCAAAATAGTGAAATGGACATAGCAAATTCTCAGAAAGAGCATCTTTTAAACGGATTTCATAGGCGATATTGTGATCAAAAAGCTTGAAAATATCAAACCCATCAGTACGCTCAGGACTTGCAGTCATGCCTAAATAAAAATTAGGTTCGAAATATTCCATAACCTTTTGGTGCTGCATAGCGCCGGCACGATGTACTTCGTCAATTACGATTACATCAAAAGCCTTTTTATCAAAGCTACTTAAAACCTCATCTTTAGCCATAGTCTGGACAGTTGCAAATAAAAGTTCTTTATCCATATCCTTTGAAGAACCAGAAATAAGGCCGTAGCCTTTAGTGTCTCCAAATACTTTTTGATAACTACTTAAAGCTTGCTTTGCAATTTGCTCTCTATGTACTAAAAATAAAGCTCGCTTTGGTTTCATCTGTCTTAAAGCAAAAGCAGAGGCGTAAGTTTTACCAGTACCAGTAGCAGAAACTAGCAAGGCGCGATTTTGATTATTTGCTATAAGCTGATTTAAATTATCTATGAAAGAAACTTGCATGGAGTTAGGTTCAAGTTTGTACTGATCAAGGGAAGGAATGGCAGTTTGGCGTGTTATAGCCTTTTGTTCTTCGTAGATTTGTGTATAAGTGTCAATCCATCCATCAAGAGATCTAGCCTTATCCCATAAATAATTAAACTCAATACGCATTTCCCTTAAATATTCACCTTGAGTAGTAGCAACTATCTTAGTATTCCATTCTTTATTGATAGTTAAGGCTTTTGCGGTTAGATTAGAGCTACCTACGATAATCTTGTAGATTTCACCTTCTCTAAACATGTATCCTTTAGTGTGAAAACCTTGATTTTCAGTGCCTACACAATACATGCGAACTTCCACATTAGAAAGCTCATTTAATTTGCGCAATGCCTTAGGCTCACTAAAAGTTAAATAGTCAGTAGTTAAAATACGTCCTTTAATTCCCTTTGCTTCAAGTTCTTTTAGTGTTTGTAAAAGAGGTGCAATACCTCCTTCAGTAATAAAAGCAACGCTAATAAAAAACTCGTCACAATTTCTTAGCTCCTGCTCGATGGCAGAAACGACTTTGCGTCCTTCTTTATAGTCGTTTGAAATAAACTGAGGTTTAAAATCGGGATCAGAATTTATATTGTAATCTATGAAAGCAGTTTGAATACCTGCCTCTATTTGAGAAACCTTTTTTTCCATAAATATATCCTTTCAAATGATCTTATTTTTGATTATACCAGATTACAATATTTTTTGTGTTAAAATATATATAAAGGAGAAGATGTTATGCAATATACACACGTTAAGCACGAATTTGAGCCAGTATATGATAGCAATTCAAAAGTATTAATACTTGGAACATTTCCGTCAGTTAAATCAAGAGAACAAAACTTTTATTATGGACATAAGCAAAATAGGTTTTGGAAACTAATTGCAAAGCTTACAAGTGAAGATGTTCCACATACTATTGAAGAAAAAAAGAATATGCTTTTAAAACATCATATTGCAATTTGGGATGTAGTAAGCAAATGTGATATTAAAGGTTCAAGCGATAGCTCTATAAAAAATGTAGTTGCAGCAGATATTAAAACTATGTTGAAGAATACAGATATTATCGCTATATATGGTAATGGAGCTAAAGCCTGCCAACTCTATGATAAATATGTAAAGAAATCTACAGGTATAGAAATTATAAAGTTGCCTTCTACAAGTCCAGCAAATGCAGCATACAGTATAGAAAAACTAGAAGAAAAGTGGAAAGAAATACTTAAAATAACAAAACTGTAATATAAAGCAATGTTACAATATTGAAATGAAAAAATTACTGTAGTTACGTTATAATGAAATTGCGTTTAAAAAACGCGACATATGTTAACACTTTTGTCGGTATATGAAATGTGAAACTACTTTGTAAATTATTTGGATGAAGACATAAAAGATATCAATTGATTTGGTGAGATGTTGACAAAGTGTTAAAGACCCCCCCCTACCGGTATTTTAAGCCTCATAAAATACCGGTTACCTTTGCAAAAAAAAAGAAGCAGTTATCAGAACCTGCTTCTTTTTTTTATTTCATATTTTTTAAAAATGCTATGTAACCTTTGTAGCCTTCGTAGATATCTGATTTACTTGATACTTCCCAAGGAGCATGCATATTTAAAACTGCTATACCACTATCAATTACATTCATACCATAGTTTGCAAGAATATATGCGATAGTACCGCCGCCTCCTTTGTCAACTTTACCAAGTTCAGCAGTCTGAAAACCTACATTAGCATCGTCTAATACCTTTCTTAAAGCTGCTATGTATTCAGCGTTTGCGTCGTTTGAGCCAGACTTACCACGAGCACCAGTGTACTTGTTAAAGACAAGACCCTTACCAAAATATGCCGCATTTTTACTATCAAAAGCTCCTTGGTATGTAGGGTCATATGCAGCACTTACATCTGATGAAAGCATAAATGAGTTAGCTAGTGCACGGCGAAGTTTTAGTTCAGAATAATCTCCTGTTAGATTCATAATTTCAGCAACTGTATTTTCAAAAAATCTTGATTCCATGCCTGTAGCTCCTACACTTCCGATTTCTTCTTTATCTACAAGAAGACATACACCGCTACGATCTAAATTGTTTGCATCTAAAATAGCCATTAGTGATGGATATGCACATACTCTATCGTCTTGACCGTATCCTATAACCATACTTCTATCAAGGCCACAGTCACGAGCTGCACCAGCTGGAACCACTTCAAGCTCAGCAGATAGGAAATCATCTTCTGTGATATCGTATTTGTTTTTTAGAAGTTTTAGTATGTTTGCTTTAACTAAATCTGTTTTCTTTTCCTCGTCAGTTTCTTTTAGAGGAGTGCTTCCAAATAGGATATCTAGGTTTTCGCCTTCGATTACTGTTGCAGCTTTTTTATTTAACTGTTCACCTGCTAGATGCACAAGCAAATCAGTTACACAAAACACGGGATCACTTGCTTCTTCGCCAATAGAAATCTCTACTATAGTGCCATCCTTTTTAGCTACTACTCCGTGAATTGCAAGAGGCAATGTAACCCATTGATATTTTTTGATACCGCCATAATAATGAGTGTCTAAATATGCAAGTTCATTTGCTTCATAAAGTGGATTTTGTTTTATATCCATACGAGGAGAATCTATATGTGCACCTAAGATGTTCATACCTTGGCTTATTGGTGCTTTACCGATGACAAACGCCATAAAGGCTTTGCCCATACATGTGCTATAGATTTTATCTCCAGTTTTTAGAGGTGTATTATTTTTAATAAATTCATTTAGATTTTTAAAACCGTTTGCTTCAGCCAGTTTTGTTGCTAGCTTAACGCAGTGACGTTCTGTTTTACCTTTTGTTATAAATTCCTTGTAACCTTCTGAAAAATTATGTACTTTTTTTAAAGTTTCTTGATCATAAGTTGTCCAAAGATTTTCCTTTGCCATATTCTTAACTTCCTTTCTATTATTATTCTAATTCTAGTGATATAATACTATATAAATGTGAATAATGTAAAGAAGGGAGCAAGTGTATTATGAAATGTTATGAAATAGTATTTAGTCCTACTGGTGGAACTAAGAAAATCGCAGATATCTTGGGAGATATTTTCAATTCTAACAGAGAATATGTAGATTTGACTAAGCCTTATTTCGAGCCTTTGGATTTTGATGTTAAATCTGAGGATATATGCATTTTTGCTGTTCCGTCTTTTGGTGGTAGAGTTCCCCAAATTGCAAGGGACCGTATAAAGATGATAAATGGAAATGGTGCTAAGGCTGTGTGCATTTGTGTTTATGGTAATAGAGCTTATGATGATACTTTGTTAGAGCTTGTAGATATTTGTAGCGAAGCAAATTTTAATGTATTTGCTGCAGAAGCTGCGATTGCGGAACACTCTATTATGAGGCAGTTTGCTACTGGTAGACCTGATGCTGATGATATGCATACCTTAGAAAAATTTGCTGTTAAAATTAAGGCAAAATTTGAAAGTGATTGTGTTGATATAAAAGCGACGGTGCCTGGTAATAGGCCATATATAAAGTATGCTGACATTCCTATGGTACCAAAAGGAAGTATAAAATGTAGCAACTGTGGTCTTTGCGCAAGGGAATGTCCTGTAGGTGCAATTAATTCTAAAACTCCACGTAAGACTGATGCTAAACAGTGTATTTCATGTATGAAGTGCGTTTTTATATGTTCTAAAAATGCTCGTAAAGTGAGTTCACTTGTTCTTAAAGCAGCTTCTAAGAAGATGGGTAAACTTTTTGAAATCCGTAAAGAAAGTGAGTTATTTATATGAAGATAGTGACTTTTAGTTATGAGAGCCGTGAACAAATTGGTTATTTGGTAGACCATGAGCAGAGGGTGTTACCTTTTGCTAAGGTTGGTATTTTGTGTGACTCGGTAAATGAACTTATTGAAAGATATCCCTTAAATGAACTTTTGAAGATTGTGGAAATAAACGAATCAAAGGTGGACATTTTAGAAGAAAGTATTGACCGTAAAGATGTATCATTGTGTGCTCCTATTCCATGTCCAAAGCAGGATATTATTTGTCTTGGTATTAATTATCTTGCTCATGCAGAGGAGTCAGCTCGTTATAAAAAGGAGGCTTTTGATAGGGAAAAGGTATATCCGATTTATTTTTCTAAGAGGGTAAATCGCGCTGTAGCTGACGGTGAGTCTATTGATGCTCATGTTGATATGCTAGAAAATCTTGATTACGAATGCGAGCTTGCAGTAGTTACTTGCGGAAACTGTAAAAAAGCTACACCCAAAACGGTTAAAGACTACATTTTCGGATACACTATTGTTAACGACATAAGCGCTCGCGAAATTCAGACTCGCCACAAGCAGTGGTATTTTGGTAAAAGCTTAGACGATTTTACGCCTATTGGCCCTTGTATTGTAACTGCTGACGAGATTTCATATCCGCCTAAACTTGCCATCAAGTCATATGTCAACGGTCAGCTTCGCCAGGACAGCAACACTGAACTTTTGATTAATAACATCGATTATATTATCACTGAGCTTAGCCGCGGAATGACTCTTTTGCCTGCCACAATTATTTCTACAGGCACACCTGCTGGTGTTGGCATGGGTTTTGAGCCTCCAAAGTTTCTTAAGCCAGGTGATGTGGTAACATGTCAGATTGAGGCTATAGGCACTCTTACTAATACTATTATGGATAAAAGGAGATAATAATGAAGTACAAAAGTTTATTTACACCGATAAAAATCGGAAATTGTGAAATTAAAAACCGCTTTGCTATGGCGCCTATGGGGCCTTTAGGACTAGCCGATGCAGAGGGTGGTTTTAACCAGAGAGGTATAGACTACTATACAGAAAGAGCAAAGGGAGGTACTGGACTTATTATAACTGGAGTTACTTTTTCTGACTGTGAAGTAGAAACTCAGAGTATGCCAAACTGTCCAAACTCAACATATAATCCAGTTCACTTTGTAAGAACTAGTAGAGAGATGACTGAAAGAGTTCATGCATATGGCAGTAAGATTTTTTTAATGATGTCTGCAGGATTTGGTAGAGTAACTATTCCTACTAATCTTGGAGAATTTCCACCAGTTGCACCATCAGAGATTCCTCATAGATGGCTTGATAAGATGTGCAGACCTTTGACAAAGGAAGAAATTAAAAGTATTGTTAAGTCATTTGGTGACGGTGCATATAATGCGAAGCGTGCCGGATTTGATGGTGTTGAAATTCATGCTGTTCATGAAGGATATTTATTAGATCAATTTGCTATTTCTATGTTCAATTTAAGAAATGATGAATATGGTGGATCACTAGAAAATAGATTGAGATTTGCTAAGGAAGTAGTAGAAGAGATTAAGCAACGTTGCGGACAAGATTTCCCAGTAGCATTAAGATTTAGTGTTAAGAGCATGATTAAAGATTGGAGAGAAGGTGCTCTACCTGGAGAAGAATTTGAAGAAAAGGGAAGGGATATTCAAGAAGGTTTAGAAGCAGCAAAACTGTTAGTTGAATATGGATATGACGCTCTTGATACAGATGTTGGTACATACGATGCTTGGTGGTGGAATCATCCGCCAATGTATCAGGAAAAGGGTCTATTTAGGGAATATTGTAGAATGGTTAAAGAAGTGGTAGATGTTCCCGTTTTATGTGCAGGCCGTATGGACGTGCCAGAGATGGCTCAAGAAGCAGTAGAAACTGGAGCTTGTGACATCGTAAGCCTAGGTAGACCTTTATTAGCAGATCCTGACTATGTAAATAAATTGCGTTCAAATAGATATGATGAAGTACGTCCTTGTATCTCTTGTCAGGAAGGTTGCATGGGAAGAATACAAGAATACTCTATGATTAACTGTGCTGTAAATCCACAAGCAGCAAGAGAGAGAGCTATGCATTATGAACCAATCCTTAAGGAAAAAAAGGTTCTTATTGTAGGTGGAGGTGTTGCCGGCTGTGAAGCAGCTAGAGTTTTAGCTGTTAGAGGCCATAAAGCAGTATTATTTGAAAAAGGTGATAAGTTAGGCGGTAATTTAATTCCTGGAGGAGCACCTGATTTTAAGGAAGATGATATTGCACTTGCAAAATGGTATACAAGACAGCTTGAAATTTTAGGCGTTGAAGTGAATTTAAATACAGAAGTTAGTGCTAAAGATATTTTAGAAAGTAAATATGATACAGTTATTATTGCCACAGGCTCTAAGCCAAAGGTATTTGCCTTAGGAGATGATAATAGAGTTTATACTGCAGCTGATGTACTGCTAGAAAAGGAAAATCCAGGGGATACTACTGCTGTAATAGGTGGAGGCCTAGTTGGCTGTGAAACTGCATTGTGGCTATCACAGCAGGGTAAAAAAGTCACATTAATAGAAGCGTTAGACAGCTTACTTGCAATAAACGGACCTCTATGCCATGCTAACAAGGATATGCTTGAAAAACTTGTACCATATAATGGAGTTGATGTTGTTACAGGAGCTAAGGTAACAAGCTTTAAAGATGGTAAGCTAACTTATGAAACTAGAGAAGGTGACTTTAAAAAGATTGATTGTGATAGTGTAGTTTTAGCTATTGGTTATAAAGAAGAAAACGATTTATATCATCAGTTAGAGTTTGAAGTGCCTGAGATTTATCTTTTAGGAGATGCAAAGAAGGTTTCAAATATAATGTATGGAATTTGGGATGCTTTTGAGGTCGCAAATCATATTTAATAAACTATCTTGTTATGGTTGATAAGTTAAAAAAAGAATATAATATTTCTTGAGAATCGGCGCATAATTCTCAAATTGTAAATGCATATAGCGTGTATAATATTACATATAGTACGGCGAAATTATGTGATTACGTTAAAAAAACGCTTTTTCATATGTGGAAAAGTGTTTTTTTATACATAATTTTGTAAAATATACTTGAGAAACACTATTGCAAGTGTTATACTAACAAACATCATGAGTTATTAAATAAAAAGGGAGTAGAGATGGGAAACAAAAACAATGAAAAGAAAAAATATCTGCCAATGTTCCTAATTCCATCAATTATTGGTATTTTATTATTTATGATTCCTGTAAAATATCAAGGTGAATGGACAATATGTGTTAAGATTGTTGCAGATATAATAGGTACAGCTCTTGCAAATGTATTGCCGATTTTATGCGTATCAATTATTACAGTTTCAGCTGTATTATCAGTAATATCACTTGCTAAGCCAAAATTTATAACAGAACATCCAGTGTTAAAAGATACTTTTTCAGTATCTCCTGTATGGGTTTTAGTAAGAGTAATTGGAGCTATTTTCGTATGGCTTACATTTTTAGGTGTGGGCAGCAAATCCGAAGGAAGCTTTATGTATATGATTACAGAAGGTGGGGCTGGTGGATTTGTACTATCAGATCTTCTTACTGTATTGGTAATTATTTTTGCAATTGCAGGTTTATTACTACCACTACTTTTAGATTTTGGTTTACTTGAGTTTGTAGGTGCTATGCTTACAAAGATTATGAGGCCACTGTTTAAGATTCCGGGAAGAGCTGCAGTTGATTGCTTTACATCTTGGATTGGTGATGGAACTCTTGGAGTGATGCTAACTTGTAATCAGTATGAAGGTGGTTACTATTCAGCTAGAGAAGCTTCAATTATAGCAACAACATTTTCAGCCGTATCTATAACATTTAGTATTGTAGTATTAGCACAGGTTGATATGATGCAGTATTTTGGATTATATTATCTTGTCATTTGTTTAATAGGTATTGTCTGTGCAATTATTTCACCTAGAATACCACCTTTATCTAGAAAAAAAGATACTTATATGGTAGAAGGCAAGGCGATGGCAGAAGACATTCCTGAGCAGTATAGCTCAAACTTTGAATATGGTATGGATCTTGCGTTAACAAGAGTCTCAGAACACAAAGGTGTTGGACAGTTTATTCAAAATGGATTAAAAAATGCTGTTGGTATGTGGTTTGGAGTGTTACCTACAGTTATGGCTATAGGTACTATTGCGTTATTACTAGCAAACAACACACCTATATTTGAAATCTTAGGTAAGCCGTTTTTACCGCTTTTAGAAGTATTACAAGTGCCTGAAGCAGTAGAGGCATCTAAGACTATGGTAGTTGGTTTTACAGATATGTTCACACCAACAATTATTGCAGCTGAAAGTATTGCAAGTGAGATGACAAGATTTATCGTAGCAGTAGTTTCTGTTACTCAGCTTATTTATTTATCAGAAGTAGGAGGATTAATATTAGGCTCAAAGTTACCAGTTAAATTATGGGAACTATTTGTTATCTTCTTAGAAAGAACAATTATAAGTTTACTAATTGTATGTCCAATAGCTCATTTAATATTCTAAATTGATATTTTAATGATTATACAAATTTGGATTCGCTTTTGCGGATCCAAATTTTTTTGCTGTTATGGAAATTTTCTAATCGTTGAGATGAGTAGATTGTTGTGATATAATATTTTGGCTTAAAATATAGATGGAGGGTTAATAATTATATGCATTTAGATTATTTGATAATAGATTTGTCTTTGGTTTTAATAGTAGCAAGTGTGGCTACTCTTGTTATGAAGAAGCTAAAGCAACCTATGGTACTTGGGTATATTATAGCAGGATTTATAATAAGCCCTAATTTTGAATATTTTCTTAATATTATAAAGGGTGGCACTATAACTTCTTGGGCTGAAGTTGGGATAATATTTTTGATGTTTGCTTTAGGTCTTGAGTTTAGTTTTAAGAAAATAGCAAATGTAGGCGGCAGTGCATTTGTTACAGCTTTTACAGTAATGTCAGCAATGATGTTAATAGGTTTTGGTGTAGGTCAGCTTATGGGATGGGCTACTATGGATTGCATATTCCTTGGAGGGATGTTATCCATGTCATCTACCATGATTATCTTAAAAGCATACGAAGAATATCATTTAAAAAAAGAAAAATTTGCACAGTTAGTTTTAGGCACTTTAGTCCTTGAAGATATAGCTGGGATTTTTATGATAATTATACTTACGACTATTTCTGTTAGTAAAAATGTATCAGGAGTGGCTCTTGTTTCAGAAATAGGCATGCTTCTTGTACTTTTAGTCGTATGGTTAGTAGTTGGAATATATTTGATACCTACATTTTTAAAGAAAATTGATAAGCTTTTAAATGAGGAACTTTTAATTATAATTTCTCTTGGAATTTGTATGGCTATGGTAATGATTGCAAACTTTATTGGATTTTCAAGTGCTTTAGGAGCATTTATGGCAGGCTCAATCCTTGCTGGAACAGTTAAAGCCGGAAGAATAGAGCAGCTTGTTAAGCCTATAAAAGATTTATTTGGAGCTGTATTTTTTATTTCTGTAGGTATGCTAATCGAACCTGATTTACTTATTAAATATATTGTACCAATTATAATAATTACAATTGTGACAATTGTGGGACAGATGACATTTGCAACTTTAGGTATGCTTCTTTCAGGTCAGTCTCTTAGAACTGCTATCAGAGGTGGTTTTAGTATGGTGCAGATTGGAGAGTTTTCATTTATTGTTGCATCCCTTGGAATGAATCTTGGTGTTATTAGTAACTTTTTATATCCAGTGGTAGTTTGTGTATCAGTTATAACTTCATTTACTACACCATTGTTTATTAAAAATTCAAAGAAAGTATATGAGTTTATAGATAAAAAGATGCCTAGAAATGTTAGATTGTTTTTACGTAAGAATACTTCAGAACGTCAATCTATTGATGATAAAGATATGGATTGGAAATTATATCTAAAGAAAATAGGTATGAGGACATTTATATGTGCAACGGCTATGTTTGTAATATATTGGGTTGGTGTTACATATTTAAAACCAGGGTTAGATGATGTTATTGGTAATGTAAAAGCTCAGTGGATAACAGCGATTGCTGTAATTATACTTATGATTCCTCCAACAGCTTTAATGCATGGAACAAATAAGGTCTTATACACTAAACTGTGGTTAAAGCACAATGCTAATAAGCTACCACTTCTTACACTGAAATTTTTGCGAATTTTATTAGCTTCTACATTTATAGGCCTTGCATTAAACAAGCTTCTTGGATTCCCGTTTGTAGTAGTTGTCCTTGCGGCGATTATTCCTGCATCAATAGTCGTAAAATCAGACTATATAAGAGGTATGACTAAGAGTATGGAGATGAGCTTTGTTGCTAATTTTTATGAAAGTACACTTGCAAAAGAAAAGAAAGAAAAGGGATTTAGAGGTAAGCATGTTTGGATGGATGAATCTTGGCAAGTTGCAAGATTTGAAATAGTTTCAGACATAAAACATAAGACTGTTAAAGATATCGGTAGAAATCCACATGTACATGTAGGTGTAATTAAGGTGATAAGAGATGGACAGCATTATAATATGCCAAAGGGTACATTTGCATTGAAAAAGGGAGATATTCTGCATACTATGGGAACACCAGAGGAAATAGAAGCATCATTATTGTTATTAGAAAAACTTGAATATATAGAAAAAGTTGACTATCCGAAGGAAACTTTGAAAAATTATATTTATGGACAGACATTTAACCATATTCCAGCAGAAAAACAAATTATCTGTGTACCTATTGTTGCTAAAGAAGGATATCCCTTTACTAGAAAACAAATTAAAAATTCAGGAATTCGTGAGAAATATAAAGGCAGTGTAATAGGCATTGAACGTGATAATCTACCTATTACACATCCGAGCATTTTAACGATCATTCAACCAGGCGATTTGATTTGGCTAATTGGAACTAAGCAGATGGCTAATAGATTACTTAAAGATGATTTATTAGGAGAGGCATAGAGCTATGAGATATGTTATTTATCTTGTGGGTACTTTAATTTTATCATTAGGGATAACTTTAAATACTAAGACACAATTAGGGGTATCTGCTATAATTTCAGCACCATATAGTATATCGCAAATTAGCGGTGTAAGCTTAAGCATAGTATTATTTTTATTTTATGTGTTTTGCGTTATTATGCAATGGATAATTCTTCGCAGTAATTTTAAAATTCACCAATGGTTTCAGCTTATTGTAAGCGTTATAACAAGTTTTATAGTCGGGATTTTTGATAACATTATACCTGTTGTAACAGCAGGTATGCCGATTAAGCTTTTGGTTTTAGCTATTGCGATATTTTGTACTGGTTTTGGGTCAGTACTTTCGGTTACTATGGATCTTGTTCCAAATCCAGCAGATGGCTTTGCTGATGCTATAGGTGAATTTTTAAAAAAAGATTTTGGATTTGGCAAGAATACTTTAGATTTTTTATGCCTATCATTTAGTGCTATTTTAGGTATGGTTTGTGTTGGTAGGCTAGTTGGTATTTATATTGGTACGGTATGTGCGATGCTTTTTACCGGTAGAGTTATCGCTGTTTGTCAAAAGCCGGTAATTAGATGGTATAGGGCTTATTATGAAAAAAGATAATATATATTTTCAATTATTAAAATGCATTTTTGGTTTATTTGTCTATAGTTTTGGTTTATATATGACTATTATCGCACAAATTGGTTTAGCACCATGGGATGTTTTGGCTATGGGTATTTCATATAATACTAACATGACGTATGGTAATGCTCTTGTATTGAGTGGAATAGCGGTATTGATTGTAGTGTGCATTATGAAGGAAAAAATCGGTTTTGGAACGATTTTTGATGCACTTTTTGTAGGAGTGTTTGTAGATGTTTTTACGATGCTTAAAATTGTAAAAACACCATCATCAGTTCTTGTAGGTGTAGGAATTTTTATTGTTGGTATGTTGATTATGGCTTTGGGGCAGTATTTTTATATGGGTTCAGGTCAAGGCTGTGGACCTCGAGATACTTTATTAATAGGCCTGGGCAAGAGATTTAAGAAACTGCCTATTGGGGTTGTTAATACTATGATTTTATGTGTAGTTTTTGTTGCTGGTATAGCACTAGGAGGCCCGATAGGTATTGGTACTATTCTTGCAACTTTTGGTATGGGTATGGCGTTACAGCTTGTTTGTAAACTTTTACATTTTGAACCTCGTGATATAATTCATAAGAACTTATTTGAAGCAATTGCTATTATGTGTGGAAATAGATAAAAATTTAGTTAGTGTACCCTTTGATGCTCTTTTTTATGTAATAAGCAAATTTTAGATGTTTTGGTACTATTAATAGTTTATTATACAATAGTGTTTTTGACATTAAAAAAAGGGTATAATAAGTTTGTCAAGACTTGATAGCACATATATTGTAGTAGTACATAAATCATCTCCAATATATTGATTAGACTATAGAGGAGAATAGAAAGAACAAAAATGTTTAAATATATTAATGATAAAATTTTGGGAGGAGTATATAAATGTTGGAAAGAGAGTGGCTTGGTGAAGAAAATCAGCTTGGCATAGATATTTGGCAGAAAAAATATTGTTATGAAGGCGAAGATTTTGAAAGTTGGGTTAACCGTATAAGTGGTGGCAATGAAGAAATTGGACAGTACATTAAAGAGAAAAAATTCCTTTTTGGTGGACGTATTTTATCAAATAGAGGATTAAATAAAGATGGTCGCAAGGTAACATATTCAAATTGCTATGTTATTGAGCCACCACAGGACAATATTGAAAGTATATTTGAATGTGCTAAAAAGCTTGCTCGCACATATAGTTATGGTGGCGGTTGTGGCATCGATATTTCAGGACTAGCACCAAGAGGCGCTAAGATAAATAATGCTGCTAAAGAAACTAGCGGTGCTGTGTCATTTATGGAATTATACTCAATGGTAACAGGTCTAATTGGACAAAACGGAAGAAGAGGAGCTCTTATGATTTCCATAGACTGTACTCATCCAGATTTAATGGAGTTTATAGATCTTAAGACAGACTTAGAAAAAGTTACAAAAGCTAACATATCTATTCGTATAAGAGACGATTTTATGGAGGCTGTAAAAAACAACGAAGAATATAAACTTCAATATGTTAGAGATGTAACTGGCGAAGTAATTGAAAAAACTGTTAATGCAAGAGAATTATTTAGAAAGATTGCTGAGACAAATTGGGATTATGCAGAGCCAGGGGCGTTATTTTGGAATAGAGTAGAAAACTGGAATCTACTAAGTAACACAAAGGAATTTAAATATGCAGGAGTAAATCCATGTGCAGAAGAGCCTCTTCCAGCAGGTGGTAGTTGTCTATTAGGAAGTATTAACCTTTCTCAGTTTGTAGAAGATGAATTTACTGAGAATGCAGAATTTGATTTTGATGGATTTAGAAAATGTGTAGCGGCATCAGTGAAGGCTTTAAATGAAGTTTTAGATGAAGGTTTGCCATTGCATCCATTGCAGGAGCAAAGAGAAAGTGTTAAAAAATGGAGACAAATAGGATTAGGTATCATGGGACTTGCAGATGCTATGATTAAACTAGGAGTGACATATGGCGAAGATGATGCTATAAAACTTTGTGATAAAATAGGATTTGCTATGGCTGATGCTGCTATTAGTGCATCAGCAAAGTTAGCTAAGGAGCAGGGGGCATATCCAGGCTTTAATAAAGAAGAAGTAATGTCAACAGAATTTTTCTTAGTAAACACTACAGAACATACACGAGAGTTAGTTAGAAATTATGGTTTGCGTAATTCACAACTTTTGACAATCGCACCTACAGGTACAATTTCAACTATGTTGGGCATTTCAGGTGGAATTGAGCCTGTTTATGCAAACTATTATGAACGAAAAACAGAATCGCTACATGGTACAGATGTTTACTATAAAGTGTACACTAAGATTGTAGAAGACTACATGCAGAGATTTGGCATAGAAGATGAAAAGGATATTCCAGATTATTTTGTAACAGCTATGACTTTAGACTATGACCAAAGAATAAACATGCAGTCAATTTGGCAGCAGCATATTGATGCTTCAATAAGTTCAACAGTAAATGTTCCTCAGAGTTTTACAGTAGAAGAAACTGAAAAGCTATATATGTATGCTTATGAAAAAGGATTAAAGGGTATAACAATTTATAGAGACGGTTGTGCAAGAAGTGGTATTTTATCAGTAGAGGAAACTAAAGCTAAGCCTGTAACTGCAGGAGATGGTCTTCAGAGAGGAGAAATACTACTTGTAACGGATGATGTAGTAGGTAAAAAGAGAAAGCTTATAACTGGTTGTGGAAGTTTACATTGTATTGCATTATTTGATCCTCATACAGGAGCTCTTCTTGAGACTTATTTAAGTAAGGGCTCAACTGGTGGATGTAATAACTTTATGGTAGGCTTATCAAGAATGATTTCAATTTCGGCTAGGGGTGGTATCGATATTGAAACTATCGTAGATCAATTAAACTCTAGTGGATCATGTCCATCATATACTGCTAGAAGGGTTACTAAAAAAGATACAAGTAAAGGTGCATGTTGTCCTATGGCTGTAGGCAATGCTCTTATGGATATGTATGAGGAAATGCAGGCAGAGCTAGCAGCAAAACGTGCAAGTGGGACTGAAGAACCAGTGAATTTGCCTAAACCTAAGGCTGTTAAGGTTGAATCAAATAAAGTATATTGCCCAGAATGTGGAGAGCCTATCGTTTTTGAAGAGGGTTGTAATATATGTAAAAATTGCGGCTGGAGCAAGTGTCATTAAAATATAAAGCTTAAGGAGCTTCTTCTCCTTAAGCTTTTTTATTGCAATATTATTGACACTGACGATAGCAGCAATATATAATGTTTATATGTTAGGTATCAAAAAACGGAACGGTATATTACTAGTATGTGATGATAAAAACAACGTTCGGTTAATATTATAGATAGGTTAAGGTGTATGATATGAGAAAAACTGGTGCTGTAATTGTTGCTGCAGGGTTATCTTCTAGGATGAAGGCTTTTAAACCAGCTCTTCCTTTTGGAGACTCCAATGTAGCCAATTATATTGTAACTAAATTATTAAAAGTGGGAATTGACCCTATAACTATAGTTACAGGACATAATGCTGATGAGTTGATGGGTTGCATATACTATGAAGGCATTAGATATGTAAAAAATGAAGATTATAATTCTACAGAAATGTTCGATTCGGTAATCTTAGGAGTGGAAGATATTAAGAATATGTGTGATCGCATCCTTATAATGCCAATGGATGTGCCAGCTATTCTTATGTCAACTTTAGAGAAGGTTTTGCGTGTAGATGCGGGTATGATAAGAACTACATATAAGGGTAGGCCAGGGCATCCTATTGTAATAGATAGCGGCTTTGCAGGTACACTTAAAGACTATAAGGGAGAAGGCGGTTTAAGGGGAGCCATGGAGTGCAGTGATATCTTAATAACTAATATTGAAGTTGATGATGCTGCTGTAGAAATCGATATGGATACTCCAGATGAATACCATAATCTTATAGAGTGGAATTATGAAAGAGGTAAGGGCTACCCAATTAGCCCAAAGATAAATGTAGAGCTTAAAACTAAAGCGGTTTTCTTTGACAGTGAATGTTGTGAATTATTAAAAAATATAAGAGAGCATAGAAGTCTTCAAAAGGCTTGTTCAACTACAGGTATTTCCTATTCAAAAGGTAGCCGTATTATAAAGGATATGGAATGGGAACTTGGCTTTTCTGTGGTTGAAAAATGGACTGGAGGAAGTGCCGGTGGAGGCAGCACTGTTACAAAAGAAGGAGAGAAGCTTATTGAAAACTATGAAAAGTTTACAAAAGATGTAAAGAAGGAAGCTGAAAAACTCTATCGAAAGTATTTTGCAGCAGGCATAAGGGTGGCTGATGAATTATGAGAAACTTATACCTTATAAGACATGGAACACCAGATTTTCCAAAGGGAATAAAACAATGTATTGGGAAAACAGAAATAGATATAGGTCAAGTTGGCAAGATAGAAGCAAAGAATTTGCGTGATTGCTTTAAAAAATGCAATATAGAAGCTATATATGCTAGTCCGCTGATAAGATGTATTCACACTGCAGAAATCATAGCTGACGGAAAACTAGAAGTAAAAGTAAAAAATGGCCTTGAAGAGATATATATGGGACACTGGGAAGGCATTCCTTTAAAGCAAATAAAAAAGCAACTTGGAGATGAGCCAATATATGGTGAGAAGAGAGTTGATGCTTTAGTAAGATTTGAAGGTGCTTTAAAAGAAATAATGAAAAACACATCTGGCGATATAATATGTGTTGCGCATGCTGGAGTAAATTGTGCTTTTATAGCCAAAACTATAGGAAAAGATATAAAAACATCAAGGGCGATAAGACAACCGTGCGGATGCTATAATAAGTTTGAATTTGATGGAGAAAATTTTATAGCAGTTGAAGTCGGATGTCTTCCCAAATAGCGTAGGAGAGTGAAAAAATGAAAAAATTGTTTGAAATTATGGACAAAGAGCTTAAGGCAGGTAATGACCTTACAATGGTAAGTGTAACAGCAACTTCAGGATCTACACCTAGAGGTTCAGGAGCAAGAATGATTGTTGGTAAAGAAGGGCGTATCTATGGAACTATAGGTGGTGGTGCTGTTGAGTATACTTGCGAACATAAGGCATTAGAAGTACTTGAAAATAAAAAGTCATATAATCATAGCTACATGCTAAGAAAAAATGAAATACAGGATTTAGGTATGATATGTGGAGGAGATGTTTCTTGTCATTTTCAGTACATATCATCAGAAGATAGTCAGATAAGAGAGGCTGTTGACTACGCTTTAGAACTATTTGATAAAGGTGTGGATATTTGGATTATTACTGATGTAACAGATGATGCCGAATCAGGTCTTGCAGTTTATTGTAGGGAGACAGGAGTTAAGGGTATGGATGTAGATGAAGAATTTTTAACTTCTCTTACTGATGAAGCTATCAATGTTGAATACAAGGGAAAAAACCTTTGTGCAGAACAGATAAATAACAGTCAAAAAGTATACATTTTTGGTGGTGGACATGTTGCTCAAGAGTTAGTTCCTGCATTAGCAAGAGTTAAGTTTAGTTGTATCGTAATAGATGATAGAGAAGAATTTACAAAGAGAGAATTATTTGAAGGTGTTACTGAAACAAGAACAATTGATATGAACGATCTTGAAAGCGTTTGTAAGGAAATTACAGCAAATGATTATGTATGCGTAATGACAAGAGGACATGCTAATGACTTAGAGGTTGAAAAACATGTACTTAAGACAGAGGCAAGATATATAGGTGTAATCGGTAGTAGAAGAAAAATTGCAGGTGTAAATGCAAAATTAAGAGAAGCTGGATACACAGATGATGATATAGCAAGAATAACTACTCCAATTGGCTTAGAAATCTTAGCAGAAACACCAGCAGAAATCGCTGTCAGCATAGCAGGACAGTTAATTTATGAAAGAGCAAAGAGTAAATAAAAATACGAGAGGAAAGTTTAATTATGAAGGTTATAAAGACAACCGAAGCCGAAGGTATGGTGTTATGTCATGATATTACTCAAATTATTAAAGGTGTTGTAAAAGATACAGTTTTTAGAAAAGGTCATGTTATCACCAAAGAAGATATTCCAGTTTTGTTAAGCGTAGGTAAGGATCATATATATATATGGGAAGACGATGAGAATCTTATTCATGAAAATGATGGTGCAGAAATTTTATGCGATATGTGTATGGGTAACAACCTTACTAGATCAGAAGTTAAAGAGGGAAAAATTAATTTCTTTGCAGCCTGTGATGGAATTTTAAAAATCAACAGAGAAGCTATGAAAGCTGTAAACTCATTTGGACAGCTTATGATATCAAGTAAATTTGGAGATATTCCAGTAAAAAAAGGAGATATGATAGCAGCTACAAGAATTATTCCATTAGCGATTGAAAAGGAAAAGATGGAAAAAATTCAAAAGCAGGTTGAGGATATAACAGATGGGAAACCTATATTTGAAATAAAAGCATTTAAACCTAAAAAGGTTGCGATTATTGCAACAGGAAATGAAGTTTTTTATGGAAGAATTAAGGACACTTTTACTCCTGTAATTATAGATAAAATTTCACAGTTTTATGCAGAGGTATTTGATCAAATTATTTTAGGTGATGATGATAAACAATTGACAGAAAACATTTTAAAATATGTGGAACAAGGTGCAGACATGGTAATCTGTACGGGAGGCATGAGTGTTGACCCAGATGATAAAACACCACTTGCAATAAAAAATACAGGAGCTGAAATTGTATGCCACGGTTCACCTATATTACCTGGAGCAATGTTTTTACTAGCATATTGCAGCAGAGGCGATGATAAACCAGCCGTTCCTGTAATGGGGCTTCCTGGTGGAGTAATGTTTGCTAAAAATTCTGTATTTGACTTGGTACTTCCAAGAGCGATGGCAGATGACTTAATCACATTAGAAGATATAGTAAATCTAGGCGAAGGCGGTATGCTTGGTAATAGTGACGGCTACGCTATGGCAAGAATGTAGAAGGTGGAATATATGAGTGAATTTACACATTTTGATCATGAAGGAAATGCAATAATGGTAGATGTCAGTGATAAAAAGGACACTGTAAGAGAAGCAATTGCCACAGGAACAATAAGCCTTTCAGAAGAATGTTATTTAAAGGTTAAAAGTGGAGACATGAAGAAAGGTGATGTTTTAGGTATAGCTAGAACAGCAGGTATTATGGGAGCAAAGAAGACATCAGAATTGGTTCCTCTTTGTCACATATTAAATTTGACAAAGGTAACAGTTGAATTTGAGTTGAATGATGAAAACTTTACGATAACTGCCAAATGTCTTGCTAAAACAGTAGGAAAGACTGGAGTTGAGATGGAAGCTTTAACGGGAGTTAATGTAACTCTCCTTACAATTTATGATATGTGCAAGGCAATCGACAAAGGTATGATTATTAGCGATATTAAGCTTATGAAGAAGACTGGCGGAAAAAGCGGAACTTGGGAGAGGAACGAACACAATGAAGGATACATTCGATAGAACAATCGATTATATGAGAGTGTCAATAACTGATCGTTGCAACCTAAGATGCGAATACTGCATGCCTGACGGAGTACAACTTTGTTCTCACGAGGATATATTAACATATGATGAAATACTTTTAGTATGTAAAGAAGCGGTAAGTTTAGGAATTGTAAAGTTTAAAATTACAGGAGGAGAACCTCTTGTAAGAAAAGATTGCGCTTGTCTCATTAAAAATATTTATGAGATTCCAGGAGTAGAACAGGTAACGTTAACGACAAACGGTGTGCTACTTAAAGATCAGTTAGCTGAACTAAAAGAAGCTGGATTAAAGAACATAAATATTAGTTTGGATACACTCGATCGAGAAAAGTATTTAATGGTAACAGGATTTGATAAAATAAATCAAGTATTAGATTCAATAAAGGCTGCCATGGATGCAGGCATGAAAGTAAAAATAAATGCCGTAATGCATGATAGAGGATATCAAAAGGATTTTAAAGAACTTGTAGAGTTGGCGAAGGACAAACCTTTAGATGTTAGGTTCATAGAAATGATGCCTATAGGTTATGGAGCAGATGCATACCTGGTCTCTAACGAAACTTTAATGAAAGAACTAAATGAAACATATAAAGGTGTTGAGCCTGATGATGACATAAAGGGAAATGGACCTGCGGTATATTATAAGATTCCCGGGTTTAATGGAAGTATTGGCTTTATAAGCGCAATACATGGAAAATTTTGCAGAAATTGTAACCGTATAAGACTTACATCATTAGGAGAGATAAAATCTTGTCTTTGTTTTGATAATGGGATTAGTCTTAAAGATGCGATTAAAAATAAAGATAGCAAAGAAATAAACAGGCTTCTTAAGGATAGTATAAATGAAAAACCAGAAGAACACTGTTTTGGTGATTTGGAGAATATTACAGAAAGAAAAAATATGATTCAAATTGGAGGATAAAGAGGAGGATAAAAGGAAAATGGCAAAAGTTATAGCTGTTTGTATCAGTGAGGAAAAGGGAACTCAAAAGCATGATGTAAAAGAAGTTACATTAGTACCAGATTATGGTATTGAAAATGATGCCCATGCAGGAAAATGGCACAGACAGGTTAGTCTTTTAAACTTTGAAAAGATAGAAGATTTTAGAGCAAAAGGTGTAGACGTTGATTTTGGAGCTTTTGGCGAAAATATTGTAATTGATGAAATCGATTTTAGAACATTGCCTATTGGAACACGTTTTGAAATTGGTGATGCTCTTTTGGAACTTACACAGATAGGCAAGGAGTGCCATTCTCACTGTGCAATATATCATGCAGTTGGTGACTGTATTATGCCAAGAGAAGGTGTTTTTACAGAAGTTATAAAAGGTGGAAATATTAAGGTTGGTGATGCTGTTAAAATTATTGAAGCTGATCCAAACAGACCTTTAACAGCAGCAGTAATTACAGTAAGTGATAAAGGATCAGCTGGTCTAAGAGATGATGAAAGTGGTCCTATCATAGTTGAAATGCTAAAAAAACAGGGATATGACGTAAAAGAAACAATGATTATTCCAGATAATCAGCCACTAATCCAACAGCAGCTTTCAAGATTAGCAGATCAGAGAAAAATCAACTTGATTTTGACAACAGGTGGAACAGGTTTTGCTATGAGAGATGTGACACCAGAAGCAACTAAAGCGGTTTGTGACAAAATGGCAGAAGGAATAGCAGAAGCTATTAGAGCTAATTCAATGCAGTACACTTCAAGAGCAATGCTAAGCAGAGCTACAAGTGGAATTAGAAAAGAAAGTTTAATTGTTAATCTACCTGGTAGTCCAAAAGCTATTAGAGAATCATTGGGATTTTTATTAGATAATGTTAAACATGGCTTAGATATTTTAAGAGGAACTGCATCTGAGTGTGCAAGAAAGGATGTATAACAATGAAATATAGCCTTAAGTTTAGAAACCTTATTACAGCTTTATTAGTAGTGGCTATGACATTTACAACTATGCTTACAGTAACAAGTTGTGTAAGCGAAGATAAGAAGACTGCAGATGATAACGCTAAAAAAGATGAAATTAATTTATTTATTGCAGCTAGTCTAACTGATTCAATCAATGAATTAGTAAAAGATTTTGAAAAAGAAAACCCAGGAGTAAAAGTTGTCGTTAATGCAGATAGCTCAGGAAAATTAAAAACTCAAATAGAAGAAGGATTTGACTGCGACATTTTCTTTAGTGCTGCTACTAAGCAGGTAGACGAATTAATTGAAGGTAAGTTTATTGAAAGTAAAGATAATACGAGTGTAGTTCTTGAAAATCAGTTAGCAGTTATTGCTAATAAGGATTATGATAAGCAAATTGAAAAGCTTATAGATGTTAAAAATGCTGAAAGCTTAGCAATCCCTTACGGAAGCGTACCTGCTGGATTATACACAAGAAAAGCTTTCATCAATTATGGTATTTTAAAAGGTGAGGCTAAAAAGGAAAAAGTTGTTGCTGAGATACCAGGTAGTGATATTTCAAAGGCGCTAGGAGGAGTTACAGTAAGTGAGCAAAATAATGTAAGCACAGTAATTTCAGCTATTTCAGAAAAATCCGCAGAATTAGGATTTGCATATAGCAGCGATGTAAATCGAAACGAAGACGTAAAGGTTGTTTATAAAGTAAGCAAAGAGTTAACAGGAGATATTAGTTATCCAATCGCTTTAGTTAAGGCAAAGGCTGATGAAGATAAAGCACATATGGAAATGAAAGAAAAGCTTTATAAATTTTTACAGACAGAAGATGCAAAGAAAGTTTATGAAAAATATGGCTTTATAGCTAAATAGTATTTCGTAGAAAGGGTTTGATTTACTTGAATGAATTAATAGAAATATTAAAGAATCTTGATTGGAGCCCACTGTATATTTCAATTAAAACAGCAGCTGTGGCAACTGCAATATCCTTCATATTAGGAATAAAATTAGCAAGGAAAATGCTTTTTTGCAGAAGTCGTAAAAAAGCACTAATTGATGGAATTATGTCACTACCTATGGTTTTACCACCCACTGTAGCAGGTTTTATCTTGCTGATAGTATTTAGTAAGAATCGACCTCTTGGAATATGGCTTAATGATGAATTAAATATTTCTATAATTCAAACATGGGCAGGCTGTATAATTGCAGCTACGATAATAAGTTTTCCATTGATGTATCAAAATGCAAGAGCTGCATTTGATCAAGTAGATAAAAATATAATTTATTCTGCAAGGACATTAGGGTTAAGCGAAAGAATTATTTTTTATAAGGTATTGGTCCCATCGTCTAGACCAGGTTTAGTGGCAGGATCTATTTTGTGCTTTGCAAGGGCTATGGGAGAATATGGAGCAACTTCAATGATTGCGGGAAATATTCAAGGAAAGACCAATACCATATCACAGACTATAGCTATGGTTATAAATGACGGTAATTATATGAAGGCTGGAATATGGGTTCTAATCGTTTTGTTAATATCATTTGCAATAATATTTGGCATCAATGTTCTTACTACTAAGGAGTAGCATATATGATAATTAAAGCAGATATAAATTCAAGACTTGATAAGTTTAATGCAGAGTTTTCTTTTGAGACTGATTCTGATAGGATTGGGATTTTAGGAGAATCAGGAGCAGGTAAAAGCTTGCTTTTAAAATTCTTAGCAGGAATATATAATCCTGATAAGGGAGAAATTTGGTTGGACGATAAATGTCTATATAGTACCGAGAAAAAGATAAATGTTAAACCTCAAGAGCGAAATATAGCTTATATGTTTCAAAATTATGCTCTGTTTCCTACTATGACTGTTAGGCAAAACATAGAAATAGTAGTAAAAGGAACTAAGGAAGATAAAAAAGAAAAAGCAGATAAGCTTCTTAAAAAGTTTCATATACAAGAACTTTCAGAACGAAAGCCAGGAGAGTTGTCAGGTGGACAACAACAGAGGGTTGCTTTGGCAAGAGTATTGGCATATGAGCCGGCAGTAATTTTATTAGATGAACCATTTTCAGCTTTAGATCAAGGTTTAAAAGAAATTCTCCAACTTGAATTAGAAAATATGTTAAAAGACTATGGTGGTAAAGTAATAATGGTTTCCCATAGTATGGATGAGCTTTACAAATTTAGCCGAGAGCTTATGGTTGTAAGCAATGGTAAAATTGTGGAAAAAGGAAGTAAACAAGAGTTGTTTCATAGTCCTAAAACGGTAAAAGCGGCTAGATTGCTTGGTGTAAATAATATATTAAAAGTAAAAACACTTGAAAAAAATACTATTAAGCTTTTAAATTGGGATTTGTCTATGCAAGTCTTAAGAAAAGATGTAAAAAGTATTTCAAATATTGGTATTAGAGACGATGGATTTACTCCAATATGGGAAGAAGATTATGAAGATATAAATATAATCGATATAAAAATAGTTAATACATATGAAACTATGGATCAAATAAAAATATTTTTCAATGTATCAGGTAAAGTTGAAGCGCATGCTATATACAAATTTATTTTGGATAGAAAAATATATGAATCAAAAGGACTACCGTCAAAATTAAAAATAGATTTTGATAAGTTAATCTATTTTGAAGAAAATTTATAAAATAGTTATATTTTTCAGAAAATAGTAAAAATAAGTAAAACTTTTGATGAATATATATTCAAATAGCGATTATACATATAATATAAATTAAAGAAAATCTAAACAAAAAATAAGAGGTGTAAAAAATATATAGGAAATAAGAAAGTTAGATAATTAAAACAAGTATGATGATTTAAAGGTGTTTAGAGCTGAAATTGTAAGCTCTAAACACCTTTTTATGTTTAGAAATAATAAAGTGTAAATATGCATACAATTCTATAAAAAAACTAAGTAGGTTATAATTTTCACAATTTCCTTGCAATTAAAAATTTATTATTGTAAAATTGTAGAAGAATTACAAAAAAAAAATTATTTATCTAACTAAAAAAATAAAAAATTTATCCAACTGAAGATACAATGAAAATAGGAAGGAGGTAACTATTCATTGTATTAAAATTCGATTATTATTGATTATTATACTTATTTTTTGAAAGGGGGAGTGCTTAAATGAATATTTTATGTAATTATGAATATCATGCACCCGAAACTAAAGCAGAGGTTTTAGAACTACTTAACAAAGTTGGCGGCAATGCCAAAATACTTGCTGGAGGTACAGACCTTGTAATCATGCTTAAGGAGAAGATGATTGCTCCTGAACATGTAATCAACGTATCAGAAATCGAAGAATTAGCAGGTATCGAATTTACAGCTGACGGTGTTGAAATTGGAGCTTGCACAAAGATTGCTGACATCGGCGCTTCTAAAGAATTAGACAAGGATTATCATGCACTATGCTTTGCAGCAGATCAGATTGGTTCATACCAGGTAAGAACAATGGCAACAATCGGAGGAAACGTTGCTCACTCTCTACCTGCTGGTGAAACTCATACTCCACTTGCTGTACTAGATGCAGAAGTTGTAATCGAAAGCGTTGATGGAGAAAGAAGAGTAAAGCTTGAAGACTTTATTCTAGGTAACCGTATGAATGTACTAGCAGAAAACGAAATGATCACAAAGATCTTCCTTCCTGCTCAGCCAGCTCATTCAAGAGCAGAATATGGACATATTGGTCTAAGAAACGCTATGGAAATTGACTGTGCAATTATGTCAGTTAGAATTATTCTTGAAGATGATAAGAAAACTATCAAAGACGTTAAGATGGCAATGGGATCAGTTGCACCAAAGCCACTTATTTCAGAAAAAGCTCCTGAAATCCTAATCGGAAAAGAGCTTACAGATGAACTAATTGAAGAAGTTAGCGAAGCTGCTATGAGTGAAGCTAAACCTATTTCAGATATCAGAGCATCTGCTGAATACAGAAGAGATGTAATCGGAGCTTTAGCAAAGAGACTTGTTAAAGATGCTTATGATGCTGCAAGGGAGGTGTAAAAATGAGCCAGGTAATTACATTAAACATAAATGATCAGGATTACGAAGTTATTGTTTCTCCACAGGATCTTTTAGTAGACGTAATCAGAAAGAAAATTGGTCTTACAGGAACAAAAAAAGGTTGTGGACAGGGAGACTGTGGTAGCTGTACAGTTCTTATCGATGGTAAGCCAGAATTATCATGCATTAAGCTAGCTGTTTCAGCTGTTGGCAAGAAGATTACAACAATCGAAGGCATTGCTAACCCAGATGGATCACTTCATCCACTACAGGAGGCATTCTTAGATCATGGCGCAGTACAGTGTGGATTCTGTACACCAGGTATGATCCTTTCATCAAAGGCGCTAATCGACAGAAATCCAACTCCAACAAGAGAAGAAATTAAGACTGCTATTGCAGGAAATGCATGCAGATGTACAGGTTATGTAAACATCCTAGCTGCAATAGAAGACTATGCAAAAGCACTTGCAGAGAAGGAGGGTAAATAATGGGTAAGATGTACGAAGTATCCAACAGATACAACAATTATAGAGATTATACTAAAGAATTTACAGAAGTTGGACGTAGCATCAGAAGACCTGACGGTCCTTCAAAGGTAAAAGGTGCTGTTCAGTATACAGACGATTTAACATTACCAAGAATGGTATATGGTAAATTCCTTAGAAGTAAACATGCACATGCTAAAATCATTAACATTGATTACAGTAAGGCAATGGAACTTGATGGCGTATTAGCTGTTATTACAGGAGAAGACTGCAAGATTCCTTACGGTATCGTTCCTCACAATGCTAATGAACATGCTTTAGCAGTAGATAAAGTAAGAAACTGGGGCGAACCAGTTGCAGCAGTTGCAGCTATTACAGAAGAAATTGCCGAAAAAGCTCTAGAATTAATCGAAGTTGAATACGAAGAATTAGAAGCAATTGTAGACCCAAGAGAAGCAATCAAGAGAGATGACCTAAGAATCCATGAAGATTCTCCAAATAACATCTCATACGAAGGTGTTCAGGTTTACGGAGATCCTGAAAAAGCTTTAGAAGAAGCTGATTATGTTCTAGAACAGGATTACTATTCTTCATATGTTAATCATGGATTTATCGAACCTCAGTCAGCTCTAGCTGACTTCGATGTAGCAACTGGTAAATTACACCTATATGCTACATGTCAGGTTCCTCATTATACACATCAGCAGTTAGCAAAGGTTCTTGAAATGCCTCTAAGCGATATCAGAATCACAGTTCCTCTAATCGGTGGTGGATTTGGTGGTAAGGGTGTTGCTTCACAGGCTGACTTCTGTGCATCAATCTTATCTAGAAAGATCGGCAGACCAGTTAAGATGACATACGAAAGAAGTGAAGTATTTGCTACAAACAACGGAAGACATCCATGTTACATGAAGGTTAAGATGGGATTTGACAAGAACGGTAAGATTACTGCTTGTGAATTCAACAACCTAATGGATGGTGGTGCATATGCTGGATGGGGTATTGTAGTATTATTCTACACAGCATCAATGGTACACCTACCATACAAAATTCCAAATGTAAAATTCGATGGTAAGAGAGTTTATACAAACAAACCTACTTGTGGAGCGTTCAGAGGTCTTGGTGGTGTTCAGCCTAGATTCGCAATGGAACAGATGCTTGACCAGGCAGCTGCTCACTTCGGCATGGACCCATATGAAATCAGAATGCTTAACGCAATCGAATCAGGATATACAGCTGAAAGTAAAATGTACGTTCCTCATTCAGAATACAAGAAGTGCTTAACTGAGTGTGTTGAAAAATCAGGATACAAAGAAAAGCATGGTAAACTACCATTTGGTAAGGGTATTGGTCTATCTGGTGGATATTACATTTCAGGTACATCATACACATTATACCTATCATACAAGCCACACACTGTTGCAACTATCAAAGTTGATGAAGAAAACGGCGTAACAGTTTACTGTGGTGCTACTGATATCGGTCAGGGTGTTGATATGGTAATGGCTCAGATGGCAGCAGAAACTTTAGGTGTTAAGACTGAAGACGTTACTGTTATCCCAAGAGATACTAAGATTTCAACATTTGACTTAGGTACATTTGCCAGCCGTTTAACATTTGCTACAGGTTGGGCTATTAGACAGGCTGCTGAACAGATTAACGCAGAACTAAAACCAGTAGCAGCTCATATTTTAGGTATCAGAGGCGAAGAAGTAGAAGTGAAGGATAGAGAATTCTACAACATTTACAAACCTCATAAGAGAGTTCCTTGGAAGGAAGTTGTATCAGCATACATCCAGTCAAACGGACCTCTATCAAAGACTGGACAGTTTACACCTCCAAGAAGAAAAGGTATCCAGCAGGGTGGTAACATCGGTCACTCACCAACATTCGGATTCAGTGCTCAGATCGCTGAAGTTGATGTAGATCTAGATACAGGTAAAGTTAATGTTGTTAAGATTACAGAAGCAGGAGACTGCGGTGTAGCTATCAACCCTCAGAGTGTAGAAGGTCAGGTTCACGGATCTGTTGGTATGGGTCTAGGACAGGCACTATACGAAGAAATGAAGGTTGCTCCAGATGGAAGATTCTTAAACCCATCATTACATGACTATAAGATGCCTACAGCTTTAGATGTTCCAGACATCGATGCTAATATCGTTGATGCATATGACCCTTCAGCTCCATACGGTGCTAAGGAATCTGGTGAAGGCCCAATTCAGCCTACAATTCCAGCTATTTTCAATGCTGTATACGATGCTATCGGCGTAAGATTTACAGAAATGCCATTAACACCTGAAAAGGTTCTTAATGCAATTAAAGAACAGAAAGCAAAAGGCGTATTTTAAGCCAAAAGAAAAAAAGTATAATATAACAATTTAAGGTATGGGTGTTGTCTTTTGGCAGCACCCATGCCATATTGAGAAAAAGAGGATAGAATATGCGTGATTTAAGATTTAGAGCATGGGATGATGTAAAGAAGAAAATGTATACTCCTGAACAGTTAGAACAGGAGGAAGCTAATGATTTAGAGAAGACAATTTATGGATATTTGTCATACGGAAGTCTTATCATATATGATTTTAGTAATCCAGCAGAACCAACAGAGTTGTTCCCACTTCAGAGTACAGGTTGGTATGATAATAATCAAACTGAAATCTTTGAAGGTGATGTTGTTAAAGACGATAATGGCGTTTATCAGATTATGTGGAGCGAAGAAATTGCAGGATTTATGTTAGTTGGAAATGATGGATCTATTGCAATGGGTGGTCCATATATGTCAGATACATTTGAACTTTTAGGAAATATTTATGAAAATCCTGAATTACTGGATTTTAATGTTGAGTAAGAGAGGATTGTAATGTTAAATTTAAAAGATAAATATAATTGTGAAAATATTAACGGTAAATCAGTAGACTTTTATCTTGAAGATGATATGTTTGAGATTGAAGGAAGATTTGAAGAAGAAGGCGACAAAATATTTATCTTAGTTGTTGATGCGGTAGGCCATATGCTTAAGATAGCAGGTGACAAACTGGAAGTAGGAGAAAAGTACAAGAGACTTATTGCTACAAGAACAGACAACGGAAGAACCTTCGACCTTGAGATTAACAGAATCTTTTTACCGCTAACAGATCCTACAGCAGAGGATTTTAAAAAGGAATTTGACCATGGCATAACCCAGTTCTTCAACAAGGCCGACGATACTCTTGTTTGGTTTAATGAAGAAAGTGATAAGTGGTTCATGGAAATCAATAAGATAAATATGTATTCAAGTGGAGATATACACCAGTTTGACACTCTTGATGAGCTGTTTGAAAAATCCGGAGATTATACTAAAGGAAGATGGCAGTGTATCTATTTCAGTGCTGAAGTAGAAGAAGATGGAGAGGATTATTTTGGGTAAACATATAGTAGATAAAAATTACAGACGTTTTGATCCAGTTGGTCAAAGCGAAATGTGTAAAAGTTGCTCTACAGGATGTAAAACTAGCTGTAGTAGAAAACTAGCAGCAAATATGGGAAGTGAAGTTTCATATATTATACCTGAAGAGGATACAAAGAAGGTAGTTGCTAAGAGATTTTATAAGGTTACTATTGTAGACGTAGATAGCATCCCGTGTGAGCTTAAAAAGCAAAGTTTAACTTTAGATGTTGATGGAAACATCTTAGAAGGTGAAATAGTAAATCCGTGGCCTGTGGAATGGATTAAAGAAACTATAAGTGAGTATTGTAAAAAGGACAGTCATATGTGCGGAACTACAACTGTTGACTTATATAATCCAGAAGAACCAGATCAGCTAATTGTCTGTGAAGTGGAAAGCTATATTGAAAACGACTAATGAGAATAGGTACCCTTCCAAAGAAGAGTGCCTGGTTTTATTAGAAAAATATGGTACGCCAGAAAATGTAAGGCGTCATTGTATCAAAGTAGCACAAGTTGCTGAGGCTGTTGCAACTGAGCTTAATCGTTTAGGAGCTAATTTAGATATATCCCTTGTGATTTCGGCTGGCTATTTGCATGATATAGCTAGAGTTCACAGCAAACATGACCTAGTAGGTGCAGAGTATCTTACATCTATTGGCCTAGAAGATGTGGCAAAAGTGATATGTAATCATACTTTCCATAAAATTGATCATAGAGATCTAGATATTAATGAAGAGGATATTCTTTGTATTGCCGATAGACTAGTCTTAGAAGACAGATATGTGGGCCCTGAAAAGAGGATGGCATATATTACTTCCAAGGCTTTGAAAAAATTCGGTGAAGAAAAAAGACAAGATCTAAATAAGGCAGCTAACAACTTTATTGAATATATAAGACAATTAGAGGTTTTTATAGGCAAGGAAATTTCAGAACTTCTGTAAATATAGACAGTAAAATAAAATTTTCCTGTTTTAGTATATAAGTATTTTAAATAATGGATGTCACTCAACGGTAATATACTGTTGGATGTCACCCATTATTTTTTTTTTTTGATTTTTTTATCAAAAAGGTACCGAAACTTAAATCAATATTCGTATTATGTAGTGAAAGGAAGAGAGGAGGTTTAAAATTTAAAGAAATACAAGATATTTTAAAATAATGTGATTTATCAAGAAAACCTCCTAGTAAGTTTGGAACTTCAAGAGGATTATTAAAAGAATTTTATTATTAATTAATTATAGAATAGAAAAGAGGAATAGAAATGAAAGAACTAACTAACAAATACATTTTTAACAGCGTTACTAAATAGCGGACCTTCTAGAGAATTTTAGTTTGTAGTTTGTTATTTACATTGGCGATGTCAATAATTATGGGAATAACATATAGACTTATACAAACAGGGTTATCTATATATCGTAAAAAAATATGATTTCTAAATATGATACAGTCTATCTAAAGGTAGATAAAAATGATGTAGAAGAAGCAAACAAGGCAAATAAGTCTCTTGGAATTTATATAATTGAAAAAGCTGTTGATGAAGATACTTTAAACGAATTATATGAAAAAGTTTCTCCTAAAGATTTAGATAAACTTGTAAAATTAGTAATGGTAGCAAGCTTTTGTTTTATGGCATGTCCGATGATGACAACACCTCTTATCACCGGCTTTGCAAAAACCATGGGTGCAGGTGGTGCAATAATGGGACTAGCGGAAGGTTTGATGAATGTATGTTCCATGATTTGTAGGCCTTTTGCGGGCAACTTGGCAGATTTGCAGAGCAAATATAGATTAGCATTTATTGGTGGCATTATAATGGCTACAGCTTGCATTATGTATGCTACTTCATCAAGCATACATATTATTTTGATTGCAAGAGTCATACACGGATTAGGCTTTTCGCTTTGTTCAGTAACTATGTCTACTTGGATTGCTTGTATGCTTCCACCAAGTAAAATTGGCTCTGGAATGGGTGTTTATGGCACTATAAATGCAATAAGTATGGGTATTGCACCTTTTATAGGAATTAAGATTACACAATACTTTGGCTATAGAGCAACTTTTTGGGTAGCAACTGGATTTGTGACAGTTCTAATTATAATCATTCAATTTACAACATATAGAGGCGAGGTGACATATACGGCAAAAGAAAAAGCTGAGTGTAAGTCGGATTTTCATCTTGTCGAAAGAAAAGTGGTACCATTAGGTATTATTATAACATTATTTGCTATACCTTATTTTGCAACTCAGACATTTATCGTAGCTTATGTTGCTGACAGAGATATAAATGTATCAGTTGGAATGTTCTTTCCAATTTATGCAATAGCTGTATTTACACTGCGCATAACTCTACGCAAGTACTTTGATAAACTACCATTTAAGTATTTTGTTGTGATATGTTCAATATCAGCTTTGTTAGGGATGATAAGTTTGTGGATAATAAATGGCAATTTGATTATGCTTGCAGGAGCTATATTTACTGCAGGTGGATATGGACTTATGTGCTCTGTAGCACAGGCTAATGCCTTTATTATGGTTGAAAAGAAAAAAAGAGGATTGGCCAATAGTACATATTACTTAGATTTAGATATGGGAATGGCTTTTGGACCTATTATAGGAGGTTTTATTTATGGACATATTCCTGTTTCTCAGTTTTATCCAGTATTAATGATTACAGCACCTTTAGCTGTGTTGATATATTTTATTAATCGTAAAAAATTCAATAAAGTAAGATAATAAAAAAGAACTACAGAAATAGTAGTTCTTTTTTTAGTTTGCGCGCCATGGGCGCGCTCTAACGGGTGTAAGTCCCGAAC
>CALCFD010000033.1 GCA_937900695.1 uncultured Eubacterium sp.
AACTATCGTCTTTTTCTTTACACAAAATGCAAAGGAGGAAGAAGTAATGAGTATGTATTTGTTTGACGAGCAGCCAATACTTGCAAATAAAACGCTCGCAAGAGAAATAGGCTTAAATGAAGCTTTAGTTCTTCAACAAATAAATTACTGGATAGAAATTAATAAAAGGTCTGGAAATAATTATTTTGAAGGACGATATTGGACATACAATTCTATTCGAGCATGGCATGAAAATGATTTTGATTATATGAGTATTGATACTGTCAAAAGAACTTTCTCCAAGCTTGAGAAGATGGGATATTTGATTGTTGGTAACTTTAATAAAGATCCTAGAGATAAAACAAAATGGTATTCCATTAACGATAAAAAACTAGAAGAATTATACTATGAAATGAGAGAAAAAAAGCTAAATCAAGAAAGAGAAATTCGTGAAGAAGCTACTCATAATGCTATGCCCAATGCATTAGTGCAAAATGCACCAATGGAAAAGGGCAAAATGCACCAATGCAAAAATGCAGATTGCACTAATGCACTAGATGAAAATGCACCAATGCAATATAGCAATATGCCCCAACCATTACCAGAGATTACTACAAAGAATTCTACAGAGATTACTTCAGATATTTCATCTAATACTTCCATCTATCCATCCTTCTATGAGATTAGCGATGACTTAGATATGGAAGGAATGGTGGACGGGAATAAAAAAATAAAAACCTATCAATCTTGTTTAGAAGAACTTAGGGAAAGTACTGGTTACAATGAACACTACCATATAGGCAATAGAGATATTGCTAGAAGCTATGATGAAATTATTAGAGTATTAGCTGATGTAATGATGTTGAATCCTGATGATACGGTAACGATTAATCAAGTAAAGCTACCTGCATATATTGTTCAAGAAAGATTTACAAAACTTAATTCATTTCATATGGACTATATCGTTGAAACTTTAAGAAATAACGAATCGAAAATAAGAAATGTACGAGCGTTTATCTTAACTGTTGCATATAACACACCAAGCGATATGGATGCTTATTATACAGCACAGGTTAATTATGACATGAGGGAGGATGGATATTGATGATAAATGATGAAATTTCTAATAGAGCAGCTAATATCGAAGTCCATGTTGCTAAAGCAACTTTAAAAGAAATTCTTAAGCAAATACAAAGGTTGCGTGCAAAGGCAAAACAACATGGTGGACTTGATAACTTGATTAAACACGAAGGAAAAGAAATGAAGCTTAAAGATATGGTAAAGAAAGGTCAGCTTGAAGAAATCAATGTAAAAGATGGTGAACTAAAAGAACTTAAAAAAGAATTAAATCGATGTGGTGTTAATTTCTCAATAATGAGAGATAAGGAGAGTGGTGTTCATTCGGTGTTTTTTCAAGCAAAAGATACGAAAGTAATGGATCAGGCTTTTAAAAATGTACTTAGCAATATTGAAAAGAAAGAAAAAACTAAGGAATCGATTCATAAAAATATTGAGAAGTTTAAAGAGATGGCTAAAAATAGCATTTCAAAGGATAAAGTCAAAAACAAGCAAAAGGAACAAAGCCTATGATTGATAAAATAATCAAGGACATAAAAGATTTATTTAAAGTGCAAGATAAGAAGTGTTTCGTATTAGAGAACATTCCATATCTTGCATTTTTCTATGTTGGAAATATTTTTTCTCATCACATAAGATCGTATGTTGGTGGAGATATCATAGATAAAATATTTCAAGGATTATTAGAAATCAATACTTTGAGTTTAATTCCTAGTTTACATTTGGTTGATATTGCTGTTGGTATAAGCATTTCAGCACTTGTAAAATCTATTATTTATTTCAAAGGTAAAAATGCTAAGAAGTTTAGACAAGGTAAAGAATATGGATCTGCAAGATGGGGTAATGCAAAAGATATTGAACCATATGTTGATGATAAATTTGAAAACAATATTCTATTTACCAAGACAGAAAGGCTTACTATGAATGGTAGACCACCTAATCCTAAGTATGCTAGAAATAAAAATGTTCTTGTTATAGGTGGAAGTGGTTCTGGTAAGACTAGATTTTATGTCAAACCTAATTTAATGCAAATGCATTCTAGCTATTGTGTTACTGATCCAAAAGGCACAATCGTTATCGAGTGTGGAAAAATGCTTGAAGATAACGGTTATGAGATTAAAATCCTTAATACGATAAACTTTAAAAAGAGTATGAAATATAATCCGTTTGCTTACATAAAAAGCGAAAAAGATATATTAAAACTAGTCCAAACAATTATCGCAAATACAAAAGGTGAAGGAGAAAAAGCAGGAGAAGATTTCTGGGTTAAAGCTGAAAAGCTTTATTATACTGCTCTAATTGGTTACATCTACTACGAAGCTCCAAAAGAAGAAAAGAACTTCGCAACACTTTTAGAAATGATAGATGCTTCAGAAGTTAGAGAAGATGATGAAAATTTTATGAATCCTGTAGATAGATTATTCGAAGCACTTGAAAAGAAAAATCCGTCGCATTTTGCAGTAAAGCAATATAAAAAATATAAATTAGCTGCTGGAAAAACTGCTAAATCTATTCTTATTTCTTGTGGTGCAAGACTTGCTCCTTTTGATATTGAAGAACTAAGAGAACTGATGAAAGAAGATGAACTTGATTTAGATACCTTAGGAGATAGAAAAACTGCTTTATTTGTTATTATCTCTGATACGGATGATACATTTAACTTTGTTGTTTCAATTATGTATTCGCAGTTGTTTAATCTTTTATGTGATAAAGCAGATGATAAGTATGGTGGAAGATTACCAATCCATGTAAGATTTCTATTAGATGAGTTTGCTAACATTGGTTTGATTCCAAAGTTTGAAAAATTGATTGCAACCATTCGTTCAAGAGAAATATCAGCAAGCATTATCTTACAAGCACAATCCCAATTAAAAGCAATTTACAAAGATAATGCAGATACAATTGTTGGTAACTGCGATAGTACATTGTTTTTAGGTGGCAAAGAAAAAACTACACTTAAAGAATTATCAGAAACACTTGGGAAAGAAACAATTGATTTATATAACACTTCTGAAACAAGATCTAATGCCAATAGTTATGGATTGAATTATCAAAAGACAGGTAAGGACTTGATGAGCCAAGATGAAATCACAGTTATGGATGGAAGTAAATGTATCTTTCAGTTAAGAGGAGTAAGACCATTTCTATCTGAGAAGTTTGATATTACTAAGCATAAGAATTATAAGCTACTGGAAGATTTTGATAAGAAGAATGCTTTTGATATCGAAGATTATATAAGCCGAAAAGGTAAAGCAAAGTTAAATAAAAACAGCGTGATTACAAGATTATGACATATTATCTAAACGCTTTATAGCAGTAAGTATTTTTGATATAATTTGCCATATAGAATGTAATGGAGTTACAAATTAGAATTTGAGGAGAAAAAAGGATGGAAGATAAAAAGATATTACTTGATAATATTGCCAAAATTCATACAACTGAAATGGGAGTTGATAGAATAAAAAGAAATCTAAAAATAGATACAGTAGATGTTGTTGAGTATTGCAAAAATAAGATGTTGGATAAAAATTGCAACATATACAAACAAGGCAAAAATTGGTATTGTGAAGTTGAAAATATCAAAATCACTATCAATTCATATAGTTATACAATTATCACGGCACATATTGTTAAGTAAATCCCAGTTTGTTAAATTAAATATAGTTAGTGACAAAGACGATAGAAATTATAAACTATCGTCTTTTTTCATACATAGAAAGGAGCTGTTAAAATGTATAGGATACGAAGTCCTACTTAAAAATTAAATATTAAAACCTATTATGCGATTGATAATTAAACATCAATCGTTTTTTAAATTTAGGAGGTACAACATGGAAAGAGAAATGATTAATATTAATGCCA
>CALCFD010000034.1 GCA_937900695.1 uncultured Eubacterium sp.
TACCGACCTCCTAATCGTTAGATTTTTTTGGTCTAACTTTTAGGGGTCGGTACAAAAGGTCATTTTTTTTATTAATTTTAAAATTGCTGTGCTGACATTAACCAAAAATACTGTTCTTCAGCATATTCATCTTCATCATAAAATAACTCACCATTTACAATCAAAGCTCTAGCTGGTGGACTCTTTTGTATATCAGTATTTTTTATAAGATCAATATCATATAATGCGATGTTTGCTTTATGGCCCTTTTCTAAGTACATATCATATTCTTCACTAAGTACTTTTTTAGCCATTTTTTTATCATATATATTTAGCATTTCATCGCCGCCTTCTGTGCAATCATATTCTATTTCTTCTATAAAGCCTGAAAAATCAGGATATCCAAATCTTCCCTTTAGATCAATTATTTCATCGGCTTTTTCTTTATACTTTTCACTTTCAATTTCATTTACTATTGCTTCTATTATGCCATCACAGCAAAACAAGGAACCTGTAAAAACAGATTCCTTAGTATAGAATTTTCCATTAATTAACAAAGTATTCTTTGCCATCTTTTTTGTACCTCTTTATAATAGGGATAAAATTGCATCTTTTGACTGCAATCCTATTGTCTTATTAGTAACTTCACCATTTTTGAATACTAGCAATGTAGGAATGCTCATTACTGCAAACTGCTGTGCTAGTTCAGGTTGCTCATCAATATTGATTTTGCAAACTTTTAAATCTTCTCTTTCTGATGATATTTCATCGATAACTGGTGATAGCATTTTGCATGGTCCACACCAAGCTGCCCAAAAGTCCACTAAAACAGGTTTATCTGATTTTAAAACTTCTAATTCGAAGTTATCTTTTGTAATATTAATAGCCATTTTGTTCCTCCTTATTCATATGTATTTATATGAATTTTTTTACTAAGTTACTTTATTATACCACAATTTATATTATTTAAACTTTCTATAATTAATATTCTATCATTATATTAAATATCATATTATTTTTTGATAACTCTATCAATTTTTCCTTTGTTGTATATATACTCATACCATATGATTTTAAACCATTTTTATCTATATATTTTATTCCTTCATCGAAATTTTTATCACTTATATCATGAATTCTTCCATATGATCCTAAAGCTGTTCTAAATTTCTTTTGATCTTTAATATATTTCATCATACTTAAAAAATGTCCTTTTGCAAACTTTTCATCTTTAAGATTTTCCTCTTTATTTGGTTTATCTTTTGTTTCACCGGTAAGCATTGGATAGCCTTTGATTTCTCCATATTCTACACTACCTGCAAAAGCAAGTGACATTCCTATATTAGTAAGATTATCTATATAAAAATCATCTCCACAATCAATAGCTAACCAAACTTCTCCATCTTTTACATTTTTCTTTGCAAATTTATATGCTTGTTTATATCCAAGTATTTTATTAAATGATACATATGCCCTATATTTTTCTTCATCTTTTAAAGATTCTAAGTTTTCATCCATACATATATCATCTTTTATTATTTTTATTTGTTCATTTAAAGATTTATTTTTATTTAGCCCTGTATAGTATCTCCATGCAAATGCATTACCAATTGGTAATTTGAATTGTTGAGGATTATATAAAATAAGCTTATTTCTTATAATTTCTCCTGCTATCTGTTGTGATTTATCTTCATCAAATATATTTTTCACTAATGTAAATGTATATTTGCCATATCCTTCAGCCTTTGCATAGCCATCATTATATAAATTATTTGGCATACATAAATCTGTATAAATGCTCATATCTAAAGATATTTTTTCTCTACCATCATTGTTTATATTTTTTGACGGATTATACCAAAAAATATTTGTTGCTCGTGGCAATACTGTTTCTATAATTAATAATATTACTAAAACGGTTACTGCCACTATTATACCCATTTTTCTAAATGCTTTTTTTATTGACTTATTTATTTCTATAGACAAGTCTTTATCATTTTCTTTTATATTATCATCTAATTGCGGTTCATTAAAACTCACAATTTCATCTATTATATCATCTTTATCACATAAATATTCATCTATAGCTTCATGTTTTTCAATTTCTCTTTCTACTTCTTTCTTTATATCATCTGATATTTGCCCCGTTTTATAAAGCCTCAATAATTCTCTATATTTCATAACCTTCTTCCTCCATCATCTTTCTTATTTTTCTTCTACCTCTGTGTGAAATAACTTTTACATTTTGTTGGCTCAATTCTAAAATATCTGATATTTCACTTATTGATAGCCCATTTAAGTACTGTAATGTCAATACTTCTCTTGTTTTTCTATTAATTTTTGACAAACATTTATACAAAATTCTTTTATTTTCATTTTCTATTATTGCTTCCATAGGTTCAAAATAATCTTCAACTACTATTTCATAATCTACTATTTCTTTTTTATGTTTTCTCAAGTAATTATAGGTTAGATTTCTTGCAACGATATAAAGCCAAGCTCTGATATTTTTGTGGCTATCAGTTAAAGATAAAATTGCTTTTACAAATGTTTCTTGCATTAAGTCTTGTGCAATTTCTTTTGATTTACAAATACTTACAATATATAAATATATTTCTCTATTATAAAGAATATATATTTGCTTTAATAGTTCGCTATTCATTTTTCCTCCTCCCTACTTATATAACACTTGAAATCATATTAGGTTACAATTTTTTTTATTTCATTAATATTATCATTTTAAAATTTCATTGCAAATATATACACTCATATACAAAATGATGATATTATTTCTGCTGCTCAAAAGCTAAAGGGTGCAACCATAACTAGCGGAAATAGCGAGATAAAATAACATATATTTACATTATTGTTAATAATATCATGTAATTAAAAAACCGCCTAGTCCTTGAAAATCCAAGGATTTAGCGGTTTTTTATATGGTACCCCCGAGATGATTCGAACATCCGTCGCACGGTTTAGGAAACCGACGCTCTATCCCCTGAGCTACGGAGGCATGTTACCTTTATATGATAACACTTTTACTATTTTTATTCAACAAAGAGCTTATAACTACTTTTAAACTATAATAAATACTCTTCTATTACTTTTGTCTTTTCATCAAAATCATCTATCTTAAGATAATATGCCCCTGCTTTTATTAAAGCTCTCATTGGCATCAATCCTATTAATTCTGTTCCTATAACTTTAACTCCTAATTTAGCTGCTTCTTCTTTTATTTTTTCAACTGCAACATGAGGAGGTGTTACAGTGTAGTCTGTTAAATTCATAGAAACCTGTGCTATATTTTTACTTTCAAGCATTATTCCAATAGCTTTAACGCAAGGCAAACCACCATTAGATTCCCTTATTACACTGCTAATTTTCTTTGCAATTTCAACGTTTGATGTGTCTAACTGAACGTTATATGCAATTAGCGGTTTTCTAGCCCCAATTGCAACTACACCTGCATTTTTATTTATTTTTTTACCTCCAAAATCAGGAGTAAACTCACCACTATCAATTTTTAACTGCATACCTTCAAATCCACCTTTTCTTATATTTGCAAGGTTTTTGCAGTTTTCTTTTGTCGCTGATTTTTCATATAAAAATACTGGTATTTTTGCTTCCTTTGCTACTTTTTCCCCTACTCTTTTTGATAATTCTATGCACTCTTCCATATCAGTATCAACTAAAGGCACAAATGGCATAACGTCTACAGCACCCATTCTCGGATGTTCACCTTTATGATCATTTAAGTTTATTAATTGGGCTGCTTTAACAGCTATTTTAACACTTGCTTCTTCTACAGCATCAGGACTACCCATATATGTAATTACTGATCTATTGTGATTTTCATCAGAACTATAGTCCATTAGTATGCACCCAGGTGTATTTCTAACCTGATCTACTATTTGCTCAACTATTGCTAAGTTTCTTCCTTCACTTATATTAGGGATACTTTCGATTATCTTTGCCATCATAATGCTCCTTGTACTTCCTCATAAATCTGTTTTGATAGTTTTTTTATCTTATCTAATGTATCTTTACCTTCTTTTTCAAATCTTGTTTTATAATCTTCATCTATCAAATAAGGTAAGTTTATCTTCACATTTAACCATGCACTTTTAGCTGCTGCTTCTAAACAAGCTGCTGCAACACCTAGGTCACTAGATGCCATTTTATTTGATTTTCCAACAATTTTTTCAGTTAATTTTAAGGCATCATATGATTTTATAATTACTTCAAACGGTGCCTTTGTAGCTGCAAGTGACAGTTTCCCTATAACTTCTTTTCTATTTTGTTTTTCTTCATCAGTACTTTTAGGAAGTTTATATCCTTTAGATAATTTAATAAAAGCTTCTTTATCTGCATCTGCAGCATTTAACAACTCATTATATAGCTTTATACATTCTCCTCTAATTTCAATATTTTTTTCCTCATATTCTTTATACTTTTCTTTGCCTATTGTCAGTTCTAAAACCATCAAAGTCAATGCTATTCCTTGAGCTGCAGTTACACCACTTACACTACCACCACCTGGTGCTGGTTCATCGGTTTTAAGAATATCCATATATTCTTTTATCTTCATATCTACAATTTTCATTATTCACCTCTATAAAATTTCAACTCTTAAAGTTCCACCACATTTACATCTATAATTTTTTATATTTGCAATAACTTTACTCTTTTTTTGTCTATATATTTCATTACCACAACTATTACATACTATTTTATACTTATAAGCAATATTAGTATTATCTAAATCATAGTAACTATTATTTGCTACTCTTTTTATATTATATCCATACTTATTATTCATCATTTTAGCATATTTTTTCCAGGTATTACCGTGATTTTGGCACCCTTTGCATGTATGGAGTACTTCATGAGCTAATACTTCCTTTATTTTAAAATCATCACAAATATATAAAGCACTTCTAATTTCAATTTTGAAGTGCTTTTTATTATTTATATTTTCACTTTTACATGCACCAAACCTGCTCTTAGCCCTCTTATTAATAAATACTAAAGGATTAATATTGTTAGATATAGGTATATCTATTGAATTAGCTTCAATAATTACTTCATTTAATAAATTATTTAATCTTTTTTGAAATTGTTTCACATGAAACTCCTTTAATAATGGCTTATTTACAAGCTTTTTAGCATTTCTATAATTCTTTCAGCTTCGTCTTTACTATAGCATTCTATTTCTATAGTTCCCTTATCACCTGTCATATTAAGATTTACTTTAGTTCCAAAAATTCCTTTTAATTCTCTTTCAATCAATAATAAATCAGGGCTTTTAGGTGCTCTCTTTGCTGGTTTACCCCTTTTCTTTTTTTTCTTTTCATTTGCTAATTCTTCAATTTTTCTTACAGATAAACCCTCTTTTATAACCTTCTTAGCAATTTCTATTTGCTTTTCTTCATCTTCTACATTAATAAGTGCCCTACCATGACCTGTTGTAAGAAGGCCATCTGACATCATACTTTTAATTTCTTCAGGAAGTTTAAGCAATCTCAGAGAATTAGTAATATAAGGTCTACTTTTGCCTACACTTTTAGAAATATCCGCCTGAGTCATACCAAATGATGTAATCATTTTTTCCAAGCCTTCTGCTTCTTCAATAGGATTTAAATCTTCTCTCTGCATATTTTCAATAATAGCAAATAGCATGTTTTGTTCATCAGTAAGTTCTCTGACAATACATGGTACTTCAGTAAGTTCAGCTTTTCTTGCAGCTCTCCATCTTCTTTCCCCAGCAACAATCTCATAGCCATCCTTAACCTTACGAACTACAATAGGTTGAATAACTCCATGCTCTCTAATTGAATTTGCAAGATCTTCTATTTTTTCTGGATCAAAAGTCTTTCGAGGCTGATTTTCATTAGGCTTTATATTATTGATATTTAGCCTTGTAAGGCCTTCTATACTCTTATCTTCCTTAGTTTCTTCTATGGATACATCAGTATTAATAATTAATGAATCTAATCCTCTACCTAATCCTTTTTTACGTGTTGCCATTATTTTTCTCCCTCGTTATTTAGAAATTCTTCTGCAAATTCTCTATATGCTTCTGCTCCTGATGACTTTGGATCGTATTCTGCAATAGGTAGTCCATAGCTTGGTGCCTCTGCTAATCTCACATTTCTAGGGATTACAGTAGTATATACTTTTTCTTTAAAATACTTTTTAACTTCTTCAACTACCTGAATTGATAAGTTAGTTCTACCATCAAACATACTTAAAATTACACCTTCAATTTTAAGCTTACTGTTTAAATTTTTCTTAACTATATCAATAGTACTCATAAGCTGCGCTACACCTTCTAGTGCATAAAATTCACATTGGATTGGAATAAGAACAGAGTCAACTGCAGTAAGTGAGTTAATTGTTAATAATCCAAGTGATGGTGGGCAATCAATAAAGATATAATCATAATCTTTTTTGACTTTTGCTAAAGCATTTTTTAATTTCTTTTCTCTGCCCTTTACACTAACTAACTCCACTTCAGCTCCAGCTAAACTTACACTTGCAGGTATAATATCTAACCCTTTAGTTGAAGTATTTAATATTGCTTTTTTTGTATCTATATCATCCTCAGTTAAAAGATCATAAGTGGAATATTCAAGATTTCTCTTATCTATCCCAAGACCACTTGTAGTATTGCCCTGAGGATCTATATCTAGAACTAAAACTTTTTTTCCTTTAATAGCCAAACAAGCTGCTAAATTAATATTTGTAGTAGTTTTACCTACGCCACCTTTTTGATTAAAAATTGCTATTGACTTTCCCATGGATTAACCTCCTAATTATTCTTTCATTCTATCCACATGTCACTTCAAAAATTATACACTAATATAATTACAATTTCTAGTAACAAATAAAAAAAAAGAGATGTTTCACGTGAAACATCTCTTTTTTAATATAGCTTATTTTATTGGATTTCTAATGGGTTCACCTGGTTTGCGTGGATATTTTTTTGGTGTATTTTTTATTTTATTTATAAACAATAATTTATGTTCCATATTATTATTTATATTAACATCTTCAATTTTAGAAATACTTCCACCTAATATTTCTATAGCCTTTTGGGCATTTTCTAATTCTTCATTAATTCCCGGTCCTTTATATGCTATAAATGTACCATTCTTTTTTACAAATGGTATACAAAGTTCTGATAAACTAGTTAAGTTAGCAACAGCTCTTGATAAACACATATCAAAAGATTCTCTTAATTCAGGTTTCTTTGCAAGTTCTTCTGCTCTTCCATGAATAGTAGTTACATTGTTAATTCCAATTTCATTAGTAAGCTGGTTAATTATTTTCAGTCTTTTATTTAAAGAATCAAGTAATATAAAATTTTTTTCAGGAAATAATATTGCTAAAGGAACTCCAGGAAATCCTCCACCAGTTCCCACATCAATAATTTTATCAGCTTCTATAAATTCATCTTGATTAGCAATTACTATACTATCTATATAATGCTTTTCTATAAATTCATCATGATCAGTAATATTAGTTAAATTAACTTTTTCATTCCACTCTAATATTCCAATCATATATTTTTCGAATTTATCATAATCAACTTTTCTATTGATATTTAATTTTTCTAAAGCATCCTCTAATCTATCTAAATTAATCATTTTTCATATTTCTCCTATTTTTTTCTAAATGTATTAAAAGTACATTTAGATCTGCTGGAGAAACTCCAGATATACGAGAAGCTTGACCAACTGAAACAGGTTTTAGCTCATCTAGTTTCTGCTGAGCTTCTATACGAAGACCATCAATTTGACTATAATTAATATCCTGAGATAACTTTTTATTTTCAAGTTTTTTAAATTTCTCTATTTGGGCTAACTGTTTGCCTATATAACCTTCATATTTAATCTGTACTTCTAACTGAGTAATAGCATGCTCACTTAAAAAAGGTCTATCAGTATCAATTTCAGCTAAAGCTTCATATGTGATTTCAGGTCTCTTTAAAAGTTCTGCTAAAGTAGTTCTGTTTTTTAAAGGAGTACTGTTATATTTATTTAAGAAATCACTTACATCCTTAGGATAAACTAAAGTTTCCTCCATACGTTTAACTTCATCTTCAACACTCTTCTTTTTTTGTAAATATTTGTTATATCTTTCAGATGTTGCCAATCCTAATTGATATGATTTCTCTGTTAAACGCAAATCTGCATTGTCTTGTCTTAAAACCAGTCTATATTCAGCTCTGCTGGTCATAATTCTGTAAGGCTCATTAGTACCTTTAACCACTAAATCGTCGATTAGAACGCCAATATAAGCCTCACTTCTGTCTAAAATAAAAGGATTTTTTTTATCAATTTTCAAAACAGCATTTATTCCAGCCATTAATCCCTGAGCAGCCGCTTCTTCATACCCTGAACTTCCATTAAACTGTCCCGCACAAAATAGATTTTCTATAACTCTAGATTCAAGATTCATCTTAAGAGTTAATGGATCTATAGAGTCATATTCAATAGCATAAGCAGGTCTTGTAATTTTTAAATTTTCAAGGCCAGGAATAGTTTTATAAAATGCTAACTGCACATCTTCTGGTAAAGATGAACTCATTCCCTGCACATACATTTCATCAGTATCAAGACCTTCTGGCTCAATAAATGTCTGATGTCTCTTTTTATCAGCAAATCTGTTAACCTTATCTTCAATAGAAGGACAGTATCTAGGACCTATACCCTCAATCTCTCCTCCAAATAAAGCTGATCTTCCAAAGTTTTCTCTAATTACCTCATGAGTTTCTTCATTGGTATAAGTTAACCAGCAAGACACCTGATCCTTTTTAAGATTTTCATTCATAAAGGAAAATGGCACTATTTTTTCATCGCCCTTTTCTTCTTTCATAGCATCGTAGTTTAGCGAAGATGCTAAAACTCTCGCAGGAGTACCAGTCTTAAATCTTCTAGTTGTAAGACCGTATTTTTTTAAATTATCAGCAAGAGCAATTGATGGAGCAAGTCCATTAGGACCACTCATAAATGAAGACTCACCTATAAAAATCTTACCTCTTAAAAAAGTACCAGTAGCTAAAATAACTGCCTGAGCCTCATAAATAGCACCAGTCATAGTAACAACGCCAGTTACTTTACCATCTTCAATAATAAGGTCTACGATTTCAGCCTGCTTAATATCTAGATTTTTAGTATTTTCAAGAGTCTTTTTCATTTCTCTATGATAAAGCTCTTTATCTGCCTGACATCTAAGAGAATGAACAGCCGGTCCTTTTCTAGTGTTAAGCATTTTACTTTGAATAAAAGCCTTATCGATATTTATTCCCATTTCGCCGCCAAGAGCATCTATTTCTCTAACTAGATGACCCTTTCCAGTTCCTCCAATAGAAGGATTACACGGCATCATAGCAATAGACTCAAGATTAATAGCAAAAAGTGCGGTGCTTTTCCCCATTCTCGCAGAAGCAAGAGCAGCTTCACAGCCAGCATGACCTGCGCCTACAACTATGACATCATAATTTCCCATTTTATAACTCATTATCTATTTCCCCAAACAAAATCTTGCAAAAACTTCATTTAAAATATCATCATTTACAGTTTCACCTATAATTTCACCTAAAACCTCATAGGCTTTATTAACATCCACCTCTATAAACTCAAGAGCTTCATTAAGATTTACCATATTTATAGCATCTTTTAGAGACTGATTAGTATTGCGAAGAAGATCAAGATGACGAATATTATTTACAATTAAACTTTCGCCCTGCTTAACATCCCCTTGATATACAAGTTTTTCAATTTCATTTTCAATCTCTTTTATTCCTATTCCCTCTTGCATAGAAGTTTTTATAATTATACCACCTGGAACTAATTTATTTAATTCCTCAATAGTAACTTTATTTTCTAAATCTATTTTATTGGCTAAAACTATAGTCTTACGATCGCCAATATATGAAGCAATTTCAATATCTTCATCTTCTATAGCCTTAGACATATCCACAACGAAAATAACCAAATCAGCCTTATTAAAGCTTTCTTTACTCTTTTCAATACCTATTTTTTCAATCTGGTCGTCAGTTTCTCTAATACCAGCTGTATCAGTTAACACTATAGGAATATTTCTAATGCTTATTTTTTCCTCAATAGTGTCTCTAGTAGTGCCTGGAATAGCCGTAACAATAGCTCTATTTTCGTTTAAAAGCTGATTCATAAGGCTACTTTTGCCTACATTTGGCTTACCTATTATAGAAACCTTTAGTCCTTCGTTTAAAATTTTTCCTGTATTACTAGATGAAATCATCATTTCGATTTCATCGTTAATAGACGATAATTCTTTATTTAAATCATCATACATAACCTCTTCGATATCCTCATCTGGATAATCTATATTTACAGTTATATTTACCAATATATCTAAAATTTTCTTTCTAATTTCCTTAATCGCCTTGCTAAGCTTGCCCTCAAGCTGATCCATTGCAACATTAAAAGATTTATCCGTTTTAGCTCTTATAATATCTATAACTGCTTCTGCCTGAGATAAATCTAATCTACCATTAAGAAATGCCCTTTTTGTGAACTCACCATTTTCAGCAAGTCTAGCTCCCATACGAAGCACTAAATCTAGCGTTTTTCTCAAAGATACTATGCTACCATGACAATTAATTTCAACCACATCTTCTCTTGTATAAGTATGTGGAGCCTTCATTAAAACAACTAAAACTTCATCTATCACTTCACCATTATCAGGATCTATGATATTACCGTATGTCATTTTTCTATTTTCTATATTAAAAGAAGATTTAAATATTTTATTTAATATTTCTTCTGATTTTTCTCCGCTAATTCTAATTATTCCAATACCGCCTTCACCATAAGCAGTTGAAATAGCAGCAATTGTTGATTCCATCAGTATCACCTACCATTTATATAATAAATGCCCGTGAATACACGGGCATCATAAATTATTACTTTAGTTCAATAACAACCCTTCTGTAAGGTTCTTCTCCTTCACTTCTTGTAGTAACCTTAGAGTTCTTCTGAAGTGTAGCATGAATAACCATTCTTTCATATGGATTCATAGGCTCTAGTCTTACATTTTTCCTAGTTTTTACAACTTTATCTGCAAGACGATTAGCTAACTGTTCTAAAGTTTTTTCTCTTTTTGCTCTATAATTTTCTGCGTCTAAAACTACCCTAACGTAGCCTTCCTTTTTCTTGTTTACAACTAGACTTGTTAGATACTGAATAGCATCAAGAGTCTGTCCTCTTTTTCCTATAATAGTTCCAGCATCCTTACCTTCAATATCTACATATACATTAGAATCATTTTCATAAGCTTTAAAGCTTAGTTTTAAACCCATCTTTTCTGTAGTTTCTCTTAAAAAGTCAATTGCAGCATGTTCCTTAACTTCAACAAGATCATCTGGTCTGTCAAATTTAACTTTTTTAGATGAATTACTATCTGTATTAGTAGTTTTTTCGATGATTATTTCTGTTTTTAACTCTTCTGCATTTTTTTCTTTAGGCTCTATTTTCTTTTCAACTCTTACTAAAGCAAGTTTTGATCCGATGCCTAAAAAACCCTTAGAAGGTTCTTCTAAAACAGTAACTGTTACATCATCAATTGAACATTTTAAATCTTTTAAAGCAAGTTCAGTGGCAGTTTTAACGTCTTTTCCCCATTTTTCTGAAAAGTCCATTATTTCTTACCTCCCTTTGCTTTGCCCTTCTTCTTATCGTCTCTTAATTTTCTTCTTAAAGTTCTCATATGTAAGTTGAAGAAAATCTGTAAGAACTGACCGAAGAACCAATATAATGCTAGTCCTGATGGGAATGTTCTACCCATTAGTACAATCATAACAGGGTAAAAATACTTCATCATGTTCATCATTCCACCCATATCACCAGCTGCTTCAGCTGTGCTCTGCTGTGAAATTGTAAACGCAATAAATGTAGCTACACCCGCTAAAATAGGCAAGATCCATTTGTCTGGCTGACTTAGATCTGGAATCCATAAAAATGATTCATGAACTGCCCAAAGCATATTATTCATATTGGCTTCTGAAATATAAGCCATTGGATTTCTTAGCAACGCAAACAATGCAAAGATAATAGGCATCTGGATGATCATAGGCAAACATCCACCTGCTGGATTAAATCCTTCTTCTTTGTATAGCTCTGCTAGTTTTATATTTAGAGTTTCTCTATCATTAGCATACTTTTGCTGCAGCTGTCTCATTTTTTGCTGCATACCAGCAGAAGTAATAGTAGATTTCATCTGCTTAATATAAAGTGGATATAAGCAACACTTTACAAGTATTGTTACTAAAATTAGAGTTACACCGTAGTTACCAATGATATTATAGATAGCAAGCAATAAGTAAGCAAGAGGCTTCGCAAATATTCCTATAATTGTATTCATTAATTCCTCCGATTAGTTTAAGGTACGGGATCATATCCTCCTGGATTAAAAGGATGACACCTTAAAATCCTTTTGATTCCCAAATAACTACCTTCAAAAAACCCATATTTTTCAAGTGCCTGAATAAAATATTGGGAACAGGTAGGATAAAATCTGCAGCTCTTTGGTAAAAACGGAGATATAAATTTCTGATATCCCCTTATCAATAGAATTGCTATTTTTTTCAAAACTATCACCTTCTATTTTTTAGCATTGCAGTTTTTCTAAGTGCGCCTTTAATTGATTTTTGTACATCGGCACATTTAGTATTATTAATTGTATTTCGGGCAATAAAAATGATATCATAACCAATAAATCCCAAATCACCGATTAATCTGACACTTTCCTTCATTAATCTTCTTGCCCTATTTCTCATAACAGCATTTCCAACTTTTTTACTTGCTAAAAAGCCAATCCTATTATGAGAAAGATTGTTTTTTTTGTAGAAAACAACAACATATTTATGTCCTACTGATTTACCTTTTTTATAGACAATATCAAAATTGCGTTTTCCGCTTAATACATTTTCTTTAAGCATAACTACCTTAAGCTGTTAGAGATTTTCTGCCTCTAGCTCTTCTCTTCTTAAGAATGTTTCTACCGCTCTTAGTCTTCATTCTTTTTCTGAAACCATGTTCTTTTTTTCTCTGTCTTGTTTTTGGCTGATAAGTCATCTTCATAATAAAACACCTCCTTAAATTATTGTTTTTTGTCTCAATCTAAATTTCAATTTGAGTACATATGCCTAATGATTATAATATTTTGACAGTCAAAAGTCAATAAATTTCAAAAGTAAATCAATTATATTTTTATTAAGTTGTGTAAAAAAAATTTTTTTCAACAAAAAAGTCCTATATCTTGTATTGCTGTTAATACTATTAACAACTTTATCAACAGCCTGTGGATAAAGCTGTGTATTTATTAAAAAATGCTATAAATTTTTCCACTTGCCTGTGGATAACTTTGTTGATATTATATATATAGTTATTATAAAGGAGATAGGAATAATAATCATGAATGAGTACGAACAAAAATGGCAAACAATATTGCAATTACTAGAACCCGAGGTCACAGACATCACATTTAAAACATGGTTTAAACCCTTAAAATTTATATCTTGTGATGAAAATGCAGGTATACTCAATATATTGTGTGACCAACAATTCGTAATTAACCTAATAACAAGCAGATATATGCATCTTCTAGAAGGATGTACTGAAGCTATCATGCAAAAGCCATATAAAATCAATTTAATTTTGGCAGATGACATAGATAAGCCTAAAGCAACTTCTCAAAGTAATTTTAATGAACCAGCTCAAAATAATATACCATTTAATAGTGGCTTTAATTCTCCTTCAATTGGTAATAATATCAATAATCATACAGGAAATACTAGTAACACTCATTTAAATGGTGGGATTAATAATAATTTTTCATTTACCGGTAAAGCTCAAGAAGTTTCCACCACATCTACTATAAATGAGGATTTTGATAGTGAGCTAATTATTAATCCCACATATACTTTTGAAAACTTTGTAGTTGGTCCTAATAATGAATATGCACACGCTGCATCTATGTCAGTTGCCGAAAATCCAGCAACAAAATACAATCCACTATATTTATATGGGGAGTCTGGTTTAGGTAAAACACATCTTATGCATGCTATTTGTAGTTATATATTAAATAATAACGTAGGAAAAAAAGTTTTATATGTAACAAGCGAAATGTTTACAAATGAGATTATTACAGCTATTAGAACGCGTAATACTCATAACTTTAGAGATAAATATAGACAGGCAGATATTCTTTTAATAGACGACGTTCAGTTCTTTCAAGGTAAAGATCAGATTCAGGAAGAATTATTTAATACATTTAATTCTTTATATGACAATAATAAGCAAATTGTAATATCAAGTGATAGACCACCAAAAGAACTTACTGGTCTAGATGATCGTCTAAGATCTAGGTTTGGATGGAACATCATAGCTGATATTAAAAGACCTACTTATGAAACGAGAATGGCTATCTTGTATAACAAAGCTGAACACGAACATCTATTTATAGATGAAAACTTAGATGCAGTACTAAATATGATAGCAGAGCGTGTACAATCTAATGTTAGAGACTTAGAAGGAGCATTTACAAACCTTGTAAGTATGTCACGTATGTTAAATAAGGAAATTACACCAGCATTTGCAAAGGAAACCTTAAAAAACATTTTTACAGAAGAAGAAAAAAACATCAATGTAGAAGCTATTAAGAGAGCTGTTTGTAAATATTTTGATGTAACTATAAAAGATTTGGAAAGTAAAAAAAGATCTAGAGAAATAGCTCATCCTAGACAGATAGCTATGTATCTTACAAGAGAGATGACAGATTTATCCCTACCAAAGATAGGTAAAGCTTTTGGAGGTAAAGATCATACTACAGTTTTACATGCCTATGATAAAATATCAGAAGAACTTAAAACAAATGAAAGTACAAAAACCTTTGTTAAAGATATAACAGACAGAATTAAATTATAGGCAATTTATCCACACTTTTGTGGAAAATCTAAATAGAGTTATTCACAAGTTATCAACAGGCTTGGTTGTGTATTTTTAAACCTTTTAATAAGTTTTCCACAAATTCACAACGCCTACTACTAATACTACTATTTATAATATTAAGAATAAGAGGATTTTTAGCAGGCAAAGCCTTTACTCAAAAGCGGAGGAAGTTTTATGAAATTTAATTGCAATCAGCAAGTACTATCTAAAACCTTAGCGATAGTTTCAAGAGCCGTAACAGTGAGAACAACTATGCCAATATTAAAAGGCATTCTCATACAGGCACAAGATGACAAATTAACTTTTAGTGCATCAGACTTAGATATAAGTATAGAAAAAACTATAGATGCAGTAGTTGATGAACCTGGAAGTATAGTAGTTTCTTCAAAACTATTTAACGATATTATTAGAAGGCTACCAAATGAAACTATTTTTATGGAGTTAAAAGATGAAACTACATTAAATATAAAGACAGCTACTAGTGAATTTACTATTGTTGGTCAGCCAGCTGATGAATTTCCAAATATAGCTACTATAGAAGATGTACAGTCAAGACTTTCATTTAATAAAGAAATATTCACTTCAATGATTAAAAAGACTGCATTTTCTGCAGCTACAGATGAAAATAAAGGAGTTATTGTAGGTGTATTATTAGAATTAGAAGAAAATAATTTTAATATGGTTGCTTTAGATGGATTCCGTATGGCTATTTGTAGAGAACAAATGAAAAATGAAAAATCTGGAAATATTATAATTCCAGGAAAAATACTTTCAGATATTAGAAATATTTTGCTAGAAACTTCAAGTGATGAAGATGTAGAGATTATATTAGGAAATAAAAAAGCTATAGTATTAATTGAAAATACTAAAATAGTTGTTAGATTAATAGATGGAGCATTTATTAAATATAAGGAGATTCTTGCATCTGATAATACTACTAGAGTAATTATAGACAGAAGTGATTTATTAACTGGTATAGAAAGAGCTTCACTTTTAGCTAAAGAAGGTAAAAATAATCTTATAAAATGTGTAATTAAGGAAAATCTACTTACAATAACTTCTAGATCTGAAGAAGGAACTGTTAAGGAAGAAATTATTATGGAAAAAGTTGGAGAAGATTTAGAAATTGGTTTTAACTCTAAATATTTACTTGAAGCTTTAAAGGTAATTGAAGATGATGAAATAGTGCTTGAATTTAAAACTGCAGTTACACCATGCTTAATAAAGCCTATTGAAGGAAATAATTACGAATATTTAGTACTACCAGTAAGAATTACATCAAACTAATAAGGAACATGTATATAAAAAAAGTAAAACTTGAAAATTATAGAAATTATAAAGAATTAGACGTTGAATTTGATAGAAATGTAAATATAATTTTAGGTGAAAATGCTCAAGGCAAAACAAATCTTATTGAATCAATATATATTTCTTCTATGGGGAAATCTTTTAGAACTTCAAAAGATAAAGAAACTATAAAATTTGATGCAGATTTGTGCAGAATTAAAACCGATTATTATAAATACGAAGAAGATAAGAATGTTGAAATAGCCATAAGTAAAGAGGGAAAAAAAGCCGTTAAGGTAGACGGGGTTAATATTAAAAAAATATCACAGCTTATGGAAAATATTTTAACTGTAATTTTTTCACCAGAGGATTTAAAAATTATAAAAGAAGATCCTTCAAAGAGAAGATCTTTTATTGATAGAGAATTGTGTCAGCTAAAAATAAGTTATTATAATAATTTAAGTAATTATAAAAAAACATTGTCTCAGCGAAATTCGTATCTTAAAGAAAATAATATAGATAATAAAATGCTTGAAGTTTTTAATATGCAGTTAGCTAATTATGGTTCTCATATAATAAAAGAAAGAGTAAATTTTATTAAAAAATTAAATTTAATCAGTCAAGAAATACATAATAAAATAACTAATGGTAAGGAAGAAATAGAAATAAAATATGTTTCAGATATACCAGTTGAGGAAGATGTTTCAGCTATTTGTGAAAACTTTTTAAATGCTCTTAAAAAGTGTGAAGGAAAAGATATTCACCTTAGAACTACATCAAGAGGTCCTCATAAGGATGATTTAAAAGTTATTATAAATAAAGTTGATGCAAGAAAATTTGGATCACAAGGTCAGCAACGAACTGCAGCACTTGCTCTTAAGCTTGCTGAAATAAATTTAATTATCGAAGAAAAAGAAGAAAGTCCAATTTTGCTTCTTGATGATGTTATGAGTGAGCTAGATAATGAAAGACAAAAATTTCTCGTTAATTCTTTAAAAAATGTGCAAATTTTTCTTACAACTACCGAATTAAATGATGATGTAAGAGAAAATATGCCTCATGGAAAAATAATAAATATAAAAAAAGGTAAAATAACATAGGAAACATCAAGTACGCTCATTAAATAGACAAAATGAGCGTATTATGGTATACTAAAATGTATTTTATTGCAAAACAAAGGTGGTATTTCAATGGCAAATGAAAATAAAAATCAACAGCAATATGGTGCTGAACAGATACAAGTTTTAGAAGGGTTAGATCCTGTTAGAAAAAGACCTGGTATGTATATAGGTTCAACAGGAGAAAAAGGTCTTCATCATTTAGTTTACGAAATAGTAGACAATAGTGTGGATGAAGCATTAGCTGGATACTGTAAAAATATACATGTAACTATTCAGAAGGATAATTCTATCATGGTAGAAGATGATGGTAGAGGTATGCCTGTAGATATTCATCCAAAAGAAAAAATACCAGCTGTTGAAGTTATTCATACAGTGCTTCATGCAGGTGGTAAGTTTGGAGGCGGCGGATACAAAGTATCTGGTGGTCTTCATGGTGTAGGTGCATCTGTAGTAAATGCTCTTTCAACTCGCATGGAAGTACAGGTTAAGAGAAATGGTAAAATTTATGCTCTTGCTTTTGAAAAAGGTAAGACAGTTGAAAAGATGCACGAAATAGGAACAGCAACAGATACAGGTTCAAGAACAATATTTTGGCCAGATCCAGATATTTTTGAAGAAACTGTATTTGATTTTAGTACCCTAGAACATAGATTAAGAGAAATGGCATTTTTAAATAAGGGTATTAGAATAACATTAACAGACCAAAGACTAGAAGAGCCAATTAAAAGAGATTTTCATTTTGAAGGTGGTATTAAACAATTTGTAGAGTTTATGAATAAAAATAAAGAAACTATTCATGATGAGATAATCTATTTTGAAGCACAGGGAAAAGATAAGACTGGAAAAGGCGATATGGAAGTCGAAGTGGCATTCCAGTATACAGATAGATATACAGAGCTAATTATGTCATATGCAAATAATATAAATACAGTTGATGGTGGATATCATTTATCTGGATTTAAGTCAGCATTGACAAGAGTATTTAACGATTATGCTAAGAAAAATAAATTCTTAAAAGAAAACGATGCACCTCTTTCAGGTGATGATGTTAGAGAAGGATTAACTGCAATAGTTTCAGTAAAATTAACTAATCCGCAGTTTGAAGGTCAGACTAAAGGTAAGCTTGGAAATAGTGAAATGAAGGGATTTGTTGAATCAAAGACAAACGAGTATTTCACAGCTTTTTTACAGGAAAATCCTACTCAGGCTAAGATTATTATGAATAAAGCTCTTCAGGCAGCAAGAGCTAGAGAAGCTGCAAGAAAAGCTAGAGATATGACTAGAAAAAATAATATCTTAGAAGGATTTTCACTTCCAGGTAAGCTAGCTGACTGTCAGGAAAAAGATCCATCATTATCAGAAATATTCCTAGTCGAAGGGGATTCAGCGGGTGGATCAGCTAAGAACGGAAGAGATAGAAAAAGACAAGCTATCTTGCCACTTAGAGGTAAAATATTAAACGTTGAAAAAGCAAGACTAGATAAGATTTTAAATAGTGAAGAAATAAAAAATATGATTACTGCTTTTGGATGTAATATCGGAGATGATTTTGATATTTCAAAATTGAGATATCATAAAATTATAATTATGACCGATGCCGATGTAGATGGAGCACATATTAGAACATTGCTACTTACATTTTTCTATAGATATATGCGTCCTCTTATTGAAGGAGGCTATGTTTATGCTGCTCAGCCGCCACTATTTCAGGTTAAAAAGGGTAATGAAATCTATTATACTTACTCAGATAGAGAGCAGGAAAAGCTTCTTGCAAAGCTAGCTGATAAGCCAGGCAAAGTTACAATTCAAAGATACAAGGGTCTTGGTGAAATGGATGAGAATCAGCTTTGGGAAACAACAATGGATTACAATAATAGAACTTTAATTCAGATTACTTTAGATGATGTGGCAGCAGCTGATGAAATATTCACTACGCTAATGGGTGATAAAGTTCCACCAAGAAAGAAATTTATTGAAGAAAACGCTAAGTACGTTAAAAACTTAGATATTTAAGAAAGGAGGGCTTTGTAGATGTCAGATCAAAATATTTTAAAAGAAGATAGTAAAATGATACAGCATGAGATTCATGGCGAAATGAAAAAATCATATATAGATTATGCCATGAGTGTTATTGTTGGAAGAGCTCTTCCTGATGTAAGAGACGGACTTAAGCCAGTACATAGAAGAATTTTATACGGAATGAGTCAGCTTGGCGTTACGCCTGATAAACCTTATAAAAAATCAGCGCGTATTGTCGGTGATGTAATGGGTAAATATCATCCACATGGTGACTCAGCTATTTATGATGCCATGGTAAGAATGGCTCAGAGTTTTTCTACAAGATATATGATGGTAGATGGCCATGGTAACTTTGGTTCTATAGATGGTGATGGAGCTGCTGCTATGCGTTATACAGAAGCTCGTATGACGCCATTTGCACTTCAGATGTTAAGAGACATAGAAAAAGAAACTGTAGACTTTGTGCCAAACTTTGATGAAGAAGAAAAAGAACCATCAGTGTTACCTGCTAAAATTCCAAATTTATTAGTAAATGGATCAAATGGTATTGCTGTAGGTATGGCTACATCAATTCCTCCTCATAATTTAGGAGAAGTTATTGATGCTGCTTGTTATATGATAGACAATGAAGATTGTGATGTTGAAGATTTAATAAATATTGTAAAGGGACCTGACTTTCCTACAGGCGCTATGATTTTAGGAAAATCAGGAGCAAAAGAAGCTTATAGAACTGGACAAGGCAGAGTTACAGTGCGTTCAAAAACTGAAATTGAAGAAACAAAGCGCGGAAGAATGCAAATAGTTGTAACTGAAATACCATTCCAAGTAAATAAGGCAAGACTTATTGAAAAGATTGCTATGCTTGTTAAAGAAAAGAAAATTGATGGTATTTCAACTATAAGGGATGAATCTAGTAGACATGGTATGCGTATTGTAATAGAACTTAAAAAAGACGCAAATCCTCAGATTACATTAAATAGATTATATAAACATACTCAGCTTCAAGATACTTATAGCATGATTATGATTGCTCTTGTAAATGGTGAGCCGAAAGTATTAAATTTATACGATATTTTATATGAGTACTTAAAACATCAAAAGGATGTTATGACAAGAAGAACTCAGTTTGATTTAAATAAAGCTGAGGCTAGAGCTCATATTGTAGAAGGTTTAAGAATTGCTCTTGATAATATTGATGAAATTATTAAGATTATTAGATCTTCATACAATGATGCTAAGGGCAAACTTATGGAAAGATTTAATCTTTCTGAAATTCAATCTCAGGCTATATTAGATATGAGGCTTGCTAGACTACAAGGACTAGAAAGAGAAAAACTTGAAAATGAATATAACGAGCTTATGGAAAAAATAGCTTATTACAATTCACTTCTTGCAGATGAAAAAATGCTTATGGGTGTTGTTAAAGACGAGCTTGTTGAAATAAAAGAAAAGTATGCAGATGAAAGAAGAACTAGCATTATAGCAGCAGTAGATGAGCTTGATGATGAAGACTTAATCGAAGAGGAAAATGTTGCTGTTACACTTACTCATCTAGGGTATTTAAAGAGAATTCCTGCAGATACATATAAGACTCAAAAAAGAGGCGGTAAGGGTATTGCAGGACTTACAACTCGCGAAAATGATTTTGTAAAAGACCTTATTATGACATCAACTCATGATTATTTAATGTTCTTTACAAACTTTGGTAAAGCTCATAAGATAAAGGCTTATGAAATTCCTGAGGCTACAAGAACAGCTAAAGGTACTCCAGCCGTTAACTTCTTGAATTTACTACAAAGAGAGAGAATTAATGCTGTGATACCGATTAAGGAATTTAAGGAAGATAGATTCTTGATGGGTGTTACTAAAAAGGGTACTATTAAAAAGACTGCTTTATCTCAGTTTGATACTAATAGAAAAAATGGTATTATAGCTGTCAAACTTAAGGATGGAGATGAGCTAATCGATATTAAACAGACATCAGGAAACGATGATCTAATAATAGTTACAAAGCAGGGCAAGTGCATTAGATTTAATGAAAAAGATGTAAGACCTATGGGAAGAGCTGCTGGAGGAGTTAGAGCCATCAAGCTTGAAGATGATGATGAAGTAGTAGCTATGTCACTAGTTAAAGATGAAGATGAACTTCTAGTTGTAACTCAAAATGGGTTTGGTAAAAGAACACCTATTAAGGAATACAAGGTTCAAGATAGAGGTGGCAAAGGCGTACTTACATATGATAAAAAGAAATTTGCAAAGACTGGTGAGCTAATTGGAGCTATGACAGTTGAAGAAGATGATGAAATTTTATTAATAAATTCTGACGGTATTATAATTAGAATAGCCGCAAAAGATGTTTCAGAGCTAAGTCGTGCAACTCAAGGTGTAAAGATTATGAAAGTTTCTGAAGATGCAAACATCATTTCTATGGCTAAAGTGATACATGAAGAAAAATAAGGAGAGAGAATGTCAAATTTATTAAAAATGACTGTTCCGGGAAGGCCGGAGTTTATACAGGTTTGTAAAAGTGCTGCAATAGCTGCTGCTAATTTGTCAAAATTTGATATTGATACTGTAGACGAAATAGGAATAGCAGTTTTTGAAGCTTGTAAAAGTATTACGTGTCATGGCCATGATTGTTGGTGTACATCATATGAAATGAATATTGAATTTTTAAAAGATAAATTTAAAATAACTTTAGTTTCAACAGGAGAACATAGTATTGAAAAATGTGGACAGCATATTTGCCTAGATTGTCCAAGTGAAGGAGATTTAGGCATAGCCATAATAAAAAGTATTATGGACCAAGTTGAAATTGAAAAAGAAAATGATGGCACTAAGAAAATAATTATGGTGAAAAATTTATGTTAAATAAAGAAATGTTTGAAAAATACTATGAAAGTAAAGACATTGATTTAAGAAATAAGCTGGTAGAAGATCATTTATATATGGTTGATATTTTGATTAAGAAGTATCTAGGAAAAGGTGTTGATTATGATGATTTATATCAGGTTGGTGCGATGGCTTTGATTTATGCTGTTGAAAGATTTAATCCTGAAAAAGGATTTGAATTTAGCAGTTTTGCTACACCTACAATACTTGGAGAAATAAAAAAATACTTTAGGGATAAAGGTTGGAGTGTGAAGGTGCCAAGACATATGAAGGAGCTTTCATCTGCCATTCCTAAGGTAAAAGATGATTTGATGACAGAATTAAATCGTAAGCCAACTGTGGCTGAAATTGCAGAAAGAATGGGTGAAAAGGAAGAAACTATTTTAAGAGCTATTGAAAGCAGTGCAGCTTATGGTGCATTGTCATTAAATCAAACTTTTGATGAAAATGGAGATGATGGTGCATCATCTATGTTTGAAAAGTATACTGCTAAAGATGAAAAAGGCTTTGAAGATGTTGAAAATTATGAGATTATAGAAAATGTTTTAAGAAAATTAACAGGTACAAACAGATACATTTTCAAAAAACGTTTTGTTGAAGAAAAATCCCAAAGTGAAATAGCTAAGGCACTTGGTGTGTCTCAAATGACTATTTCAAGAGCTGAAAAGAAGATAATTGAAAAATTTGCTGAAGAAGCAGCAATATAATTTTAAGGAGGAACAAAATGGGTAGAGTTTTTTCTGGCGTACAGCCAACAGGAAACATTCATTTGGGAAATTACTTAGGCGCATTGAAGCAGTTTGTAGAATTGCAGAAAGATAATGAATGTATTTACTGTATTGTTGATATGCATGCGATTACAGTAGCACAAGATCCAGAAGAATTGAAAAGTCATATTTTAGATGTTGCTGCATTATATCTTGCAGTTGGTGTAGATCCTGAAGAGAGTATAGTATTTGTACAGTCTGAAGTACCAGGACATGCTGAACTTTCATGGCTTCTTACTTGTTCTTCATATACAGGAGAACTTTCAAGAATGACTCAATTTAAGGATAAAGGTAAGGGTAAAGAATCTGTACCTACAGGTTTATTCATGTATCCAGTTTTAATGGCTGCAGATATTTTGCTATATGATACAAATATTGTTCCAGTTGGTATAGACCAGAAACAGCATATTGAATTGACAAGAGATTTATGTAATAGAATAAATAACAAATATGGGAAAACTTTTGTATTGCCTGAAGGTAGATATCTAAAAGAAGGTGCTAAAATAATGGCTCTTGATGATCCTACAAAGAAGATGAGCAAAAGTGCTGAAAATGAACTTAGCCGTATTTCTTTGCTTGATGATGAAGCTAAGATTAAAAAAGCTATTATGAAGGCTACTACAGATTCTGATGGGGTAGTTAAATTTGATATGGAAAATAAGCCTGGCATCAGTAATCTTATGAATATATATACTGCTTTTTCTGACCTTTCTATTGAAGATATTGAAAAGAAATATGAAGGCTGCGGATATGGGGCTTTTAAAAAGGATTTAGTTCAGGTTGTTATAGATGGACTTGCACCTATTAAAGCAAGATTTGAAGAAATAAGATATTCTGATGAGCTTATTAAAATTTTAGATGAAGGTGCTAAAAAGGCTGATACCATTGCTAAAGAAGTAGTTAAGAGAACTAAAAATAATTTAGGACTTGGATACTAATTAATTTTTATTAAAAAAGAGAGCGTTTTATAGCGCTCTCAATTTTTTTACTCCATCTTCAATAATTTGATAAACTTTATTACTTAGATGGCGTTCTTCTTCTTTTGTTAAATCTTTAGTTTCTATAGCAGGATGGACCATAACTTTTACTTCGCCCTTTTTTAAACATCCATGCTCTTCGAAAATTTTCCATGTGCCATCAAGTGATATTGGGATAATAGGTACTTTAGGTTTTGTAGCAAGCTTCATAGCACCAGGTTTAAATTCTCCCATTTGACTACTTTGACTTCTAGTTCCTTCAGGAAATATAAGAAGTGAGTATCCTTCTTTTATTAATGAAACTCCCTTAGAAATTGCTTTTAGTGCTTCTCTAGGATGGCCTCTATCAATTAAAACACTTCTTATACGATCAATCCATTTACCATATAGTGGTACTTTTTCTAGGTTGTTTTTAGCAACATAACCAAATTGAACTGTGTCAAGTGCAGCACATAAAGCTACTATATCAGCATATCCTTGATGATTTGCCATATATACGATTGGACCTTTTGTAGGAAGATTTTCTCTACCATATACTGTAACTTTCATACCTGCATTTTCTGCTAATTTTTTACCCCAAGTACTTGTAGCTAGAAGAATATTTTCTTTTTCTTTTTCAATGTCACTTTTAAGTTTTGCATCTTCAATTTCTTTTTTATATTTGTTTAAATATCTTAGATTTGAATAAATTGTAAATGCTGCAGGTATATTTCTTATAATTTTCATTAATTTCACCTCACATAAAATGATAATATGATTATAGCATATTTATGTTGAGAACTTCTACATAAAAGGGTATAATGACATGGTTAGATAAAATTAATTTGAGAAACGGAGTGTATTTTTTTATGTTCAATTATAAATTATGGGGCCTTGAGGCAGGTATCATAACATTTATAGCTGTAACAGCTCTTGTATTTTATGGGAATACTACATTTTTTGATACTTATTATGGTGGACTTATTCAGGGTTTAAGAACAGATGGACTAAATACAGTAGCAGAGCTTATTACATATATAGGAAATTGGCAATCTATTGTAGTTATATGCTTACTTCTTTTAGCTTTTGAAAAAACTAGAAAAACTTATGGTATTCCAGTTACAATTTCAGCTATCTTATCAACTGTAATAAATAAGATTGTAAAGGTACAGATGGCAAGACCAAGACCTGATGCAGCAAATATGCTAATAGAGCAGGACGGATTTTCTTATGCAAGTGGTCATACCGTAACTGCTGTAGCTGTATTCTTCCTAATAGCTTATCTGTTATGTAAAAATATGGACAACAAGTGGAAAGCAAGAATAGCAGCATTTTTCTTAGTTGTTTTAGCTTTATTAATAGGGCTATCAAGAATATATTTAGGTGTTCATTATGCATCTGATGTATTTGGAGGATTTTTCTTAGGACTAGCTGTATTTTGTTTAGTTGCTTTAATATTTTATCCTCATAAGAGAGAAAAGGAAAAATGGAAGGCAAAGAAAAAAGCTAAAAGAGATGCTTTAGAAGAAGTTAAAGCAGAAGTAATAGACTAGTAATAATCTAAAATTGAAATTAAAGAAAGTGTTTTGTGCACTTTCTTTTTTTAGTTTGCGCGCCATGGGCGCGCTCTAACGGGTGTAAGTCCCGAAC
>CALCFD010000035.1 GCA_937900695.1 uncultured Eubacterium sp.
GCACGGTGGTGTGAGAGGTCGGGAAATTTAGTTAAATTCCCCTCCTACTCGATTAGATGTGAGTTGATTGTGCTTGACCATATGTTGTGGTGATAAGAATTATTTCTAATTGGTAATATTTGGTTTAGTGTGTAGTAAAATAAGAATCTTGCTAGTTACTATAAAGAAGTTATTGCTTTTTTTGAAAAGATATTATTGCAAAAGCAAATTCTATTGCAGTCTCCATCCACTAGAAAAAAATAGATAAATTAAATAATTCAAAGAAAATTTAAGGTTTATTTATCGTTAATTAAAAATTTATCTTTTCATAAATATTTCACTTATGTTATAATAACAATGTTTATGTCTAATTTAATTTATTAGGAGAAAAAAATGAATTATGAAAAATTAAATAACAAATATAAAAAACAGTATAATTTAAATTGTCTAATTGGATTAGTATTAATCATCGTAGGCATTATATCTATTAAAGTACGATTTATAACAACTATTTTATTAACAGTTATGGGAGTTTGCATGCTTACTGTAACAAAAAAAAATTATGAAAAAAGAAAACTTGAAATAGGAAAGATAAAAGATCCATCTAGTTTTGATAAATCTATGAAAAATAGTTTGATGAATATGCCGGAGTTTTCATTGTATCTTTGTGATCAGTATGTTGTATCAGAACTTCATGGATTAAATATATTTGTTTTAAAAGATATGAAAAAATTTGAAGTTGGTATAGCAGGAGATAAGAAAAAAACTTTGTTTTTAACAGATAAAGAAAATAATAGATGGGAGATTGCCACTACTTTAAAAGGGGATAAAAGACAAGCTTCATTTGACGAAGTATATTATAAAGTTAAAGATATTTTTGATAATAAAAAGTATAGATAAAGTTTAAATAGATTAGAAAGGATTATAATATGTCAGAATGTATAGTAATTGCTGATGATTTGACTGGTGGTAATGCCACAGGAGTTCTGTTAAAAAAGATGAACTATGAGGTTTACACAGTGCTAAATTTAAAAGAAATTCAGTCAGAAATAATGGATAAATGCGATTGTGTTGTATACCCAACAAATAGTAGAGGTGTATCAGCTGAAATAGCATATGATAGAATATATAAAGCTTGTGAAGCTTTAGCTAGTGATGATGCAAAAGTGTACTCTCATAGAATAGATAGTACTTTAAGAGGGAATCTAGGTAGTGAAACAGATGCTATGTTAGATTTTTTAGGAGATGAATATATTGCTATTGTGGCACCTTGTTTTCCTGCGACAGACAGAGTAGTTTGTGGCGGATACATGATGGTAGAAGGACAGCCATTGCATAAGACAGAAATTGCTATTGATCCGAAAACTCCTGTAAAAATTTCTGATGTAGCGGAACTATTCAGAGCACAGAGTAAATATGGTGTAGCATCAATTCATATTAATGATTTAATGCATGGTAAGCATTATTTAAGTGATGTTATAGATCGTTTAGTAGCTGAAGGAAATAGAATTATTTCTATTGATTGTATTACTCAGGAAGATTTAGATTTAATTGCTGATTCTATTGTTTCTAGCAAAAGAAAAATTGTAGCAGTTGACCCGGGTGTATTTACAGCTACATTGGCTAGAAAGCTAATTACTCCATCAGAAAAGAGAGAAAAAAGCAAAATTTTAGCCATCGTAGGAAGCGTTCATCCTAATGCAAAGGTGCAGATGGAAAATCTATGGTTATCTCAAAGAAACCATAGCGTTATTGTAGAAACTAAAAGATTTTTAGAAAGCGAAGCAACTAGAGAACATGAAATAGACAGAGTTGTAAAAGAAGTTCTATTTGTTCGCAGCAAATATCAGGTGTTTACTGTTACAGGCGATGGAATTTACCCTGAAAACAGAATTGATTTTACGCCATATATGGATAAGTTAAATGCGACTATGGATGAAGTTACTGATATTATTAACTCATCAATGGCAGAAATCGCTTACAGAATATTTAAGGCAGAACCGGATTTTAAAGCTATGTACACTAGTGGAGGAGATGTTACAGTTTCTGTTTGTAAGAAATTTGGTGCTGTTGGTTTAAGTCTTCATGATGAAGTATTGCCATTAGCTGCTTGTGGTAAATTCTTAGGTGGTGAATTTGATGGCGTAGATATTATAACAAAAGGTGGTAGCCAGGGTGGTTCTGATGCTATCAATCGTTGTATTACATATTTAAAAGAAAAGTTATATATTTAAGAAGGGAGTATACGTATGAAAAAACCTTTAATTGCAGTACCTATTGGTGATCCTGCAGGTATTGGTCCTGAGATTGTTGCAAAATCTATTGATGATAGGGATTTATTTAAAAGTGCAAATTGCATAGTTGTAGGCGATAAAAAAGTCATGGAAAATGCAATTGAAATTGTTAATGCAGATTTAAAAATAAATGTAGTTTCTGATGTTAAACAGTGTGTTTTTGAAGAAGGCATTATGAATCTATTTGATTTAGATAATATCGATATGGATAAGTTTGAGTTTGGAAAAATTAGTGCTATGTGTGGACGTGCAGCTTATGAATATATTGAAAAGAGTATTTCATTAGCTATGAATGGAGAAGCAGATGCAGTTGCAACAACTCCTATTAACAAGGAGTCTTTACATGCAGCAGAAGTTAATTTTATCGGACACACAGAAATCTTTGGAGCTTTAACAGATACTGAAGATCCTCTAACAATGTTTGAAACAAATGGTATGAGAGTTTTCTTCTTAACTCGTCATAAGTCACTTAGAGATATGTTAGATGATATTAAAAAGGATAGAATTATTGACTATGTAAAAAGATGTACAGATGCTCTTGAAAAATTAGGTGTTACAGAAGGAACTATGGCAGTAGCAGGATTAAATCCTCATTGTGGAGAGCATGGATTATTTGGATATGAAGAAGTAGAAGAAATCATGCCAGCAGTAGAGGAATTAAAAAAGGAAGGCTATGATGTAGCAGGTCCTATTCCGGCAGATTCAGTATTTCATCAGGTAGCTCAAGGAAGATATAATAGTGTATTGTCTTTATATCATGACCAAGGACATATCGCTACTAAAACATTGGATTTTGACAGAACAATTTCTGTTACTAACGGCATGCCTATTTTGCGTACTTCTGTTGATCATGGTACTGCATTTGATATTGCAGGCAAAGGTATTGCAGGTGCAATTAGTATGAAAGAGGCTATTAGATTAGCTGCTAAGTATGCACCATTCTTTTCGGGAAAATAAAAATTATGCATAAAACAGTACAGTAAATTTAATTAAAAAATAGTTAAACGAAATGTGTTGTTTTAATATATTTTATTGATGTATTTTTAGGAGGTTAGTTTAATGGTTTATGGTTTAGACGGCCAGAGAATGTTAATCGCGTTAGCTATTGGTATCGCAGTGTTAATTTTCTTGGTTCTGAAAACAAAAGTGCAGGCATTTTTAGCTTTAATTTGTACTACAATTTTAGTAGGTGTAATTGGAGGAATGCCGCTAAGTAATGTTACTATTGAGGTAGATGGGGTAGAAAAAACCTTTGGTATTCTTAACTCTATTACAACAGGATTTGGAGGAGTTTTAGGTAGCATCGGTATCATAATTGGTTTCGGTGTAATGATGGGACAAATCTTTGAAGTATCAGGAGCTGCAAAGAGAATGGCTTATACTTTTTTAAAGGCTTTTGGTAAAGGTAGAGAAGAAGAAGCATTAGCTCTAACTGGTTTTTTAGTATCAATTCCTATCTTTTGTGATTCAGGATTTATTGTTTTAGCACCTATTGCAAAGGCATTATCAAAAACAACTAAAAAGTCTGTAATCGGATTAGGTGCAGCATTAGCAGCAGGTCTTGTAATTACTCACTCATTGGTTCCACCAACACCAGGTCCTTTGGGTGTTTGCGGTATCTTTGGTGTAGATGTAGGTAAATTTATTTTAATTGCAATTATATTAGCTATACCAATGACAATAGCAACAATTGCTTATTCAAGACTATATTTATCAAAGAAACTTTACTGCATTCCTCAGGAAGATGGTACTATTGTTCAATCTGAATATCAGGAACCTAATTATGATGCTGCATTTAGCATGGATATGAAAGATGTACCAAATGCATTTGTATCATTTGCACCACTATTTATTCCTATCGTATTAATTTTAGTTAATACAATTGCAACAGCGTTAGGAAAAACTGAAGGAATTATGTCAATTTTAATTTTCTTAGGACAGCCAATTGTTGCAGTAGGCTTAGGTTTATTAGTAGCAATCTTTACACTAGGTAGAAAATTTGATAGACAGCAGCTTATTTCTGAAATGGAAAAAGGTATGGCATCAGCTGGTATTATTATGTTAGTAACAGGTGGTGGCGGTGCTTTAGGTCAAATTATTAAAGACTCTGGTTTAGGTTCATATATGGCTGAAGGTTTAGCACAGACATCAATTCCTATTATTGTTCTACCTTTAGTTATTGCAACAGCAATGAGATTTATTCAGGGATCTGGTACAGTAGCTATGACTACAGCAGCTAGTATTTCAGCACCTATTTTATTAGCAGCAGGTGTAAATCCTATTTTAGGAGCAGCTGCATGTTGTGTAGGTTCACTATTCTTTGGATATTTCAATGACAGTTATTTCTGGGTAGTAAATAGAACTTTAGGAGTTTCAGAAGCTAAAAATCAGCTATTAGTTTGGTCAGTAACTTCTACTATTGCATGGGCAGTAGGTATTGTTGAAATTTTCATTTTAAGTTTATTTATGTAATTATCTAAATATACAATTAAATGGAGTTTAATAAATATTATTAAACTCCATTCAGACTGTAGACAAAGTCCACATGTAAAAGTGTGGGCTTTTCTTATTTTTCTTGTATTGATTCTTTATCAAAAAAAATGTTTTTACCATCTACGGCAAGTGGGATAGCATAAGCTATTTTGACATTTTGATTATCAAAAATTCCCATTTTTACTGCTGCCTTACCTACAGAATATAAAACTCTGTTATCAATTTTGTGATCCATAGCAACAGAAGCTGCAGAACCTACTGCAATGCCTAAATCTGTAACTTTTAGCGTGCAGTGAGAGCCGTTACTGAAACATTCACCACAATCATTAAAACCACAATAACCACAAGATCCAAGTCCAAGAGGTGAATCTTCAAGACCAATTAACACAGCACAATGACAGTGGTGCATCGTCTTACCATCTCTTATAAAATAATTTATGTTATTTTTTTCACCTATCTTAGAAGTTAAATCTCCAAGTTTATTTAAATCTTCTCCTTTTACAATTTTTACGATGATACTATCATCACCACAAGCTTTAGGAGCTGTTCTTGCTGCAGCAGCCATGAGATTTGCAACATCTAAAGCAGCTTGTTTTTCAGCATCATAACTATCTATTATCATAAAACTACCTCCTGTTTTTTGATAATTATAACACATATTTGAAAAAACTTTCCAAATAAGGTAAAATATCAATAGAAATAAGAGGGAGGATTTGATAAATGAAAGAACCTACATTAGTTATAATAGCAGCCGGTATGGGATCAAGATATGGCGGATTAAAACAGATTGACCCAGTTACAGATAAAGGAGAAATAATTTTAGATTTTTCTTTATATGATGCTATGATGGCTGGTTTCAAAAAGGTTGTATTTGTAATTAAAGAAGAAAATTTAGATGCATTTAAAGCGCTTATAGATGATAAAGCAGGAAAACACATGGATGTTACTTATGCTTTTCAAAAGTTAGATGATCTTCCAAAAGGTTATGAAGTTCCAGATAGTAGAGTTAAACCTTGGGGTACAGGTCATGCAATAATGACTGCAAGAAACTATGTTGATGGTCCTTTTGCAGTTATAAATGCTGATGATTATTATGGCCCTGGTGCATTTCAATCTATTTATGATTTTCTTGCAAATGTTGAAAATGAAGGCCAGTTTACAATGGTTTCATATCATCTTAAAAATACAATTACTGAAAATGGTCATGTGGCAAGAGGTGTTTGTAGTGTAGATGAAAAAGGTTATCTTGCAGATATTGTAGAGAGAACTAAAATAATGAGAGTCGAAGGAAAAATAGCATATACAGAGGATGAAGAAAATTGGACTCCTTTAGATGAAGAAACGTTGGTTTCAATGAATTTTTGGGGTTATACAAAGGGTATGATGGATGAACTTGTAGCTAGATTTCCTGAGTTTTTAGATGAAGCTTTAGAAAATAATCCAGAAAAAGCTGAGTATTTAATTCCTAAGGTTACAGATGATCTAATTAAAGAAGGCAAGGCAACTTGCAAAGTTTTAACTTCTACAGATAGATGGTATGGAGTAACTTACAAGGAAGATAAACAAGGTGTAATGGATGCCCTTCAGTCATTAAAAGATAAGGGATTATATCCAGATGTACTTTGGAGATAAGTTTTGATTTATTAAATATGTTAAAAAGCCATTGAATAGCTTAGTTATAGCATTTCAATGGCTGTTTTTTTATATATCAAGTTCGTTTATATATTGTTTTGCAAATTTTACAAAGGTTTTTGTTGCAGGAGAGATTATCTCTGCTTCAGGAATTGCAATACCTATATCTATAGATTGAGAAGGTTTAAGGGGAACTGCATCTGCCATTCCTTGAATATTTTCTGCAAGAAGTTTATTTGTAAGCGAAACACCTAAGCCGGCTTCGACCATAGAGTAGGCTGCATAAACATCAGAGGTTGCAAAGTTAATGGTAGGAGAAATATTTTTATGGCTCAAAAACATGGAATTATCAGTCTCCTTGCCAGGATAAAGCTGAATAAATGTTTCTTTTTCAAGGTCTTCAAGCTTATAGTAGCCATCTTTTATGGAATGGTGATTTTCTGGGACCCAAACTACAAGCTCATCTTCGCACAGTGGTATCCAATCAAAATTACCATTTCTTTTACTTATAATGCAAAAATCGGCTTGACCATTGGCAATCATAGCACTTAGAGTACTGCTTGTACCTTCTACTATGGTGAAGTTTATATTGGGATGAAGCTGATTAAACTTATATATAACTTTAGATAGCCATTGGTAATAGATATTATATGATGATCCTACTGTTATGGTACCAGATTCGATACCGCAAATCTGTGCAGAATGCTGTGATAAATTTTCAGCACTTTGAAGCAGATGCTCTATTGTTGGCATAATAGCAAGGCATTCTTTAGTAGGAATAACTCCAGATTTATTTCTTATAAGTAGTGAAAAACCATTTTCATCTTCGAGACTATTTATGAGACGACTTATTCCAGAGGGAGTATATCCCAATTTATTTGAAGCCGCTGAAATACTTCCTAAATGTATAGTTTCTAAAAGTACTTTATATTTTTCTATATCCATAGCAAACTCCTATCTTTGATAAAAAATCAAATATAACTTGATAATATGTAAATTTACTCAATGATAAAACAGTATTATAATTAAGTCAAGGAAAAAGAAAATAATAAATACCATACATAAATTTCTTTTAAATATATGGCTAAGCATGTAATAACTTATTCGTACACAATATTACATCTTGACCATATTTTTTTTATTTTTATAAAATTTAAACTTGTATTTTATGAAGTTTAATGTATAATATATGAGTACGACTAAATCGTATGATCTCTGCATCAGCAATAAGGCTGATGCCATTTAGTCCACAGGGAGGTGAAAATATGATTAATTATGAAGTTATGTTCATCATTGATGCTGCTCTAGAAGACGCTCAGAAAGAAGCAACAATCGAAACTGTTAAAGGTATTATTGCTGCTGAAGGAGAAGTTACTAACGTAGACATCTGGGGAGTTAGAAAACTTGCTTACCCTATCCAGAAGAAAAACGAAGGGTACTATGTAGTTGTTGAATTTAAGGCACCTGCAGAACTTCCAAAAGAACTAGACAGAAGACTTAAGATTTCTGATAACGTAATCAGACACATGATTATCAATAAGGAAGACTAGGAGGATTCTCGATGAATAATGTAGTTCTTATAGGAAGACTAACTAGAGATCCTGAAGTAAGATACACTGAAGCGCAGCTTGCTGTTGCAAGGTTTTCAATTGCAATTAACAGAGTTCCAGGAAGAGATGGACAGGATAGAGGTGCTGATTTTCCAAATATCGTAGTATTTGGTAAACAGGCTGAAAACTGTGAAAGATTCTTGACTAAAGGAAGACAAGTATGTATTCAGGGTCACATCCAGACAGGAAGTTACACAAATAAGGATGGCAACAAAGTTTATACAACAGATGTAGTTGCTGATAGAGTAGAATTTTTAGAATGGGGAGATAGACCAGCAACTGGTGGCCAGGTATCAAGCAGTGCTGCACCAGGAGTACCAGAAGGTTTTGAGGCTATCGACGATGACGAAGATATTCCATTCTAAAGGAAAGGAGAAAAGGTCATGATGGATAAGAGACGTGGCGGCTTCAGAAAGAAAAAGGTTTGTCAGTTCTGTGCCGACAAAAATAAGACAATTGATTACAAAGATGTAGATACATTAAAGAAGTATGTAACTGAAAGAGGTAAGATTTTACCTAAGAGAGTTACAGGTACTTGCGCTGTACATCAGAGAGAAGTAACAAGAGCTATCAAGAGAGCTAGAATCGTTGCTTTACTACCATACCAGGCTGACTAGTCTGAAATAAAAATGATAATAGAGACTGTTTCATCATAGTGAGACAGTCTTTTTTATATATAGGATTTTAATTTTTAGTACTATATGGTATAATAATTCGATAACGTGAAATAAGGAGAAATTATGTATATTGAATTAATGTTACTTGTTATTATAGCCATGCCAATTTCGGCTATATATAAAGAAATTATGAACAAAAAAAGACCTTACCAAGCAATAGGTACAGGGATTATGTTTGCTACAGTGGGAGCAGTTTTAGTATTTTTAATAGCATATTTATCAGGAAATAGCCTAGGAGCAATTGTAGATAAGGGTATAGAGTCAACAGTAAATATGATAGTTAGTAACAAAGAAGCTTTAGAAATGTTAGGAATGGCTTCAGTTGGTAAAGCTAAAGCTATTTCAACTTTAACACAGATGTATAGTACTGTTGCATCCATGCTTCCAGCAGTATTAATGATATTTGCAGCGATAGTATCATATATTGAATATAATATTTTAGTACGTATAAGATATCGCAAGATAAAAGGTTTTAAGCCATTAGCTTATATAAGAAATTTTTCATTAAAGAGCAATGATGTAATGGGTTGGTTCATAATTTATTTTGGAGCATATCTATTAAAATTCGCAGGCCTTGCTGTAGCAAATGCAGCTGTTATGAACATAAATATTTTAGTTGAATCAATAATAGCATTACAGGGTATATCATTAGTATTCTTATTCTGTCATACTAAGAGGATGATGAGAGCAATACCAGTAATATTAGTTATCTTTATGTGGATGATACCTATTGGTAAAACGGTTTTATTTACATTAGGCTTAATTGATTTATTACTAAATTTGAGAGGAAGGCTTGTATAATTAGAGAGGTTATTATATGAATGAGGTTAATGAAGCTTTACAATTTGAGGAGTTTGTTCCAGTACCTATGTGTGTTGTAGACAGTGAGGGAAAGGTATTAAGTGCAAATTCTCTAATTGGTGATGTATTTTTATATGACGAGATAGCAGGATCAGATATTTTTGCCTTAACAGGTATAAAATACGAGACACTTAAAAATTCTGTAGATAATGAAACAGATATACATTTAAACAGAAATGATAGAGTGTTTAATTTGGTTGCTACTATGGTAGATAGCTATGATAATAGCATAATGTATATCTATTTTATGGACATCACTAAATTACTTGAAGCTGAAGAAAAATATGAGGATGAAAAAACCTGTATAGGTATTATAAATATAGATAATTACGATGAATTAAGTTCAAGTACTTCTATTGAAGATCACATGAAATTAGCTTCAGATATAGATGGCACTATTAGAAAATGGGCATCTGGTTTGTCTGGATCAGTAATTAAGAAAAAAGAAAATACATATATTATAATAATAAGTAAAATAAAATGTACTCAGCAGATGGAACTTAAGTTTCCTATTTTAGATACTGTAAGAGCAATTGAAACTACTGCAGATTTTCCTGTTACATTATCTATAGGCATAGGTATTAATGGTCAGACTAATGAGTCAAATGATGAATTGGCTCAGCAGGCTTTAGATCTTGCACTTGGTAGAGGAGGAGATCAGGCTGTAGTTAAAGATGGAGATGATATATACTATTTTGGTGGTAAAGCTCAAACAGTTGAAAAAAACAATAAAGGTAAATCCAGAGTAATTGGGCATGCTCTAAAAAGACTTATTCAGGCATCATCAAAGGTATTTATTATGGGGCACAAAAATCCAGATATGGATGCTTTTGGTGCAGCAATGGGTATAAATAGATTAGCAGTACAGTTAAATAAAGAGCCATTTATTATTTTAGAAAAGTATGGAGAAGCTTTAGATCTTTTATACAAAGAGGCAAAGGCATCAGAAAATTATAATATAATCACAAAGCAAAAGGCTCTTGATACAATAGATGAAAAATCACTTATAATAGTGGTAGACACACATAAACCAAGCATTACAGAATGTCCAGAGATTCTTGAGTTTCCATGTAAGAGAGTTGTTATAGACCATCATAGAAAGGGTGCAGAGTTTGTAGAAAATCCAACATTGGTTTACACAGAGCCATATGCTTCATCTACATCTGAGCTTGTTACAGAAATACTTCAGTATACTATTGAAAAGCGTGATATAACAAAGCTTGAAGCTGAAGGACTTTTAGCAGGTATATTTGTAGATACTGATCATTTTTCTGTAAAGACAGGTGTTCGTACTTTTGAAGCGGCAGCTTGGCTTAGAAGAGTTGGTGCAGACTTATCAAATGTTAAAGGACTATTTCAGGTAGATAGAGAGCTATTTATGAGTAGAGCCAAAGGTGTATCTAATGCAGTATTTGAAGATGATGGTGTAGCTTTTGCGATATGCGAAGGAAAAACTCCTAATTTACAAATGATTTGTTCTCTTGTAGCAGATGAACTTTTAACTATTAGAGGAATGTGCATGGTATTTGCTTTAGGTGTAACTGATAAAGGAAAAACTATAATTAGTGCAAGGTCTATTGGAGAAGTAAATGTACAAACAATCATGGAAAAGTTTAATGGTGGCGGTCATTTGAATGCAGCAGGAGCTCAGATAGAAATGGCTCCTAACGAAGTTATTGCTAAGATAAAGGAAATAGTGGAGGAAGACTAATGAAAGTAATATTATTGGCAGATGTAAAAGGTAAAGGTAAGGCTGGAGATGTAATTAAGGTAAGTGATGGATTTGCAAGAAATATGCTATTTCCAAAGGGTTTAGCAAAAGAAGCAACTTCAGGAAACCTTAAACAGTTAGAAAGACAGAAGGCTGAAAAAGCCGCAGAGGAAGCAGCTAAAAAGGAAGAAGCTACTAAACTAGCAGCTGAAATAGAAAAGGTTACAGTTAAGATTGAAACTAAGGCTGGAGAAAACGGTAAACTATTTGGTTCAATAACTTCTGCAGATATTGCAGCAGCATGTAAAGAGCAGTTTGGATTTGATATTGATAAGAAAAAAATAAATTTAGGCTCACCTATTAAACAGTCTGGTTCAAGCGAAATAAGCGTAAAACTATATCCAGAAATTTCAGCTAAATTAAAAGTAGAAGTAATTGCAAAATAGCATAATATAGGTAGTAAAGATGGAAAGAATACCTCCACATAATCTGGATGCAGAAAAATCCGTAATTGGTGCAGCTATGTTAAGTAAGGATGCCTTATTTGATGTTTTAGAAGAAGTAAAGGCAGATGATTTTTATAGTAAGGCTCATAAGGAAATTTTCTTAGTTATTACAGATTTACAAAGAAGAAATATACCGGTTGATGTGTTGACTGTTGCAGAGGAATTGAAAAGAAGAAATACTCTAGAGGTGGTAGGTGGTCGTGTTTATGTAGCTACTTTATCTTCAGAAGTTCCTTCATTGGCAAATGCTAAGGATTATGCAAAGATAGTAGCAGAAAAGGCCATTCTTCGTAGCCTTATACAGACAGCGGACGGTATTGCAAGTAAGGGATATGAGGGTAAAGAAGACACACTTGATATACTCGAATACGCAGAAAAGGGAATTTTTGAAATTGCTCAAAGTAAGCAACATAAAGATATGGCTCCTATTTCTGAAATACTTATGACAAACTTAAATGAGATAACAGCTCGTATGGCGCATAAGGGAGGCGTAACAGGTGTTACAAGTGGTCTTATTGACCTAGATAAAAAATTGAGTGGCTTTCAGAAATCCGATATGATAGTACTTGCAGCAAGACCATCTATGGGTAAGACTGCATTTGCATTAAATGTTGCGTTAAATGCTGCATTAAAGGGCAATGCTAAGGTTTTGATTTTTAGTTTGGAAATGTCTAAGGAGCAGCTTAGCCAGAGAATTTTATCTATGGAATCAAGGGTAGAATCTCAGAAAATGAGTACAGGTGATGTAGATACAGCAGATTGGGATAAAATTGCAACAGCTCTTGATTCACTTGATAAGGCAGATATAGTTATCGACGATACTCCAGGTATTAAGATGATGGAAATAAAAAATAAATGCCGTAGGATGAAAGCAGAAAATGGTCTTGATATGATTATTTTAGACTATTTACAGTTAATGGAAGGTGAAAAGCGCTCAGATAATAGACAACAAGAAATAACAGGACTATCAAGAGGTATGAAGCTTCTTGCAAGAGAAATGGATTGTCCTATAATTGTTTTATCTCAGCTATCACGTGCACCTGACCAAAGAGAAAACCATAGACCAGTTTTATCTGATCTAAGAGAATCTGGGGCTATCGAGCAGGACGCAGATGTGGTATTATTCTTATATAGAGATGAGGTGTATCATGAGGATACTGAAAAACCTGGTGTTTGCGAAGTTATCGTAGCAAAGCACAGAAATGGACCTATTGGTACAGTAGATGTTGGATGGCAGAGTAAATTTACCAGATTTGTTAATTTGCAAAGATAGTAGAGAGGAAATAAGGTTATGGGAATTACGAAAGATATTAATATTTATGAATTATTAGATAAGTACCCGCAGCTTGAGGATGTTTTAGAACAGCACGGATTGACATGTGTAGGATGTCCAGGGGCAACTATGGAAACTATTGAGCAGGCAGCTTCTGGTCACAGTATTGATTTAGAGAAATTATTGGAAGATATTAATAAGGAAATTTTGAAATAAATGAAACGAGAAAAAATTCAAAATGAGTATATGTTTGACACTAAGGTGGAAAACATTTTTATTAATGAATATATGATTTCTGCACCAGGTAATTTTATTAAAGTTTACCTGGTTGCTTTAATGTATGCAGATTTAAATAAAGAAATAGATGATGATGGATTAGCTAAGAATTTAGGTCTAGAGGTAGAGGAAGTAAAAAGAGCATGGAAATATTGGACTGAGTTAGGAGTCGTTAGAAAAGTAAGAGGTGAAATTGTATTTCCTCAGCTTAAGGAAGGGCTTTATGGCAAATCTACACCAGAAGAAACTCGTAAGGTTACTGTAGATCAAAATGCTCTTCATGTACTAGATAATAGTCTTCTCAAAGAGTTATTTGGAGAAATTGAGAGAATACTTTCAAGACCTCTTAATGGTGTTGAGACTGATACTATTTTAGAATGGATAGATATTATTGGCGCAACACCAGAGATTATAGCTTTTGCATATAGCTATTGTGTGAGTCGAAAAAAAGAAAATGTAAAATATATAGGAAAAGTAGTAGAAGGCTGGACTGGTAGAGGCTTTACAACCATTCCTCAGGTAGAAAAGTTCCTACATGAAAATGATCAACGTCATTATGTTTATAAGAGGATTATGAAGGCACTTGGTTTTACTCGAAATCCTTCAGAAGAAGAAAAAAGGATTATTGATAGATGGGCAGATGAGTTTAATTTTTCAATGGAAATGATTTTAGATGCTTGTAGTAAGACTAGTGGTATATCAAATCCAAATATAAATTATGTAAATAGTGTTCTTATGAATAAGAACAAAGACAAAACTGGTAAAGATGAAAATGGACAGGTTTCACGTAAGCATGTTATGGACTATTATGAATATATCCGTGAAAAGGCCGAGGCTGATGCTAAGATTAGACGTGAAGAGGTGTATGCAGGTATGCCTAAAATTGCTCAAATCGATGATAAGATTAAGGCTAATTATGTTGAAATTACTAAGCTTGCTTTTTCAGGTGGTGCAGACAAGCAAGAAAAGATATCTATGCTTAGGAAGGAAAATGATAATCTAAATAAAGAAATGCAAAGGACCCTTATTGCAGGTGGTGTTCCATCAGATTATATGGAAGTTCATTACAAATGTCCTTTATGTAACGATACAGGTATGCTTGATGATGGTAGTCAGTGTAGTTGTTATATTAAAAGAGCTGAGGAAGCAGCTAGTTGGGAAAAACGTTAATAAAAAACTGTGAGAAATAATTATGTATCTCACAGTTTTATTTTAATTTTTGGTCCATTTTGTGGTTATACGACACAAAATATGACTATCGTCATGGGTGTTGATAAATATGCTAGTTGCTTCTACAGTATTTTTATCAATATCTCTTATATAAAAATCGCTACGAATAGTATCTCCTAAAATAGCTTCTTTACTGTAATCTGCTCTAAGTTCCGTAATTTTGTAGTTTAGATAAATATCATCTGTTAAATCGTCAATAGCCCAGTCAAGATAAGCTACATTGTTCGTATGATTATTTGAGTCAATATCTCTTCTAGTAACTTTAAATTCTCTTGAAGAATGCTTTTTATACTTATCAAGTTCTGGATGTTTAAAGTCTTCATTTAAAATAGCATTTTCATATGATGATGGAACATACTTATCAAAAAATCCTTTTGGAAGTCTCAATGGTTTACGCTTTTGTGTATCCATTAAGAACCAACGGCTTGTAGCTCTAAATAATTCATTGCCATCACTATCTTTTGCCATAAAGTTTCTATCAGCTTGAAGTCTTTTATACGGCTTAGTCCATGTACAAATATTAAAAGTATCGTTTTCTTTTGGCATATTTTTAAAGATTACATGCCAACCTGTTAATACCCAACCGCTGTTTGTTTCTCTAAAATAATCTAAAGTATAACCTGCTGCATCACTATGACATACGGCTGTGTTTTGACACATTTGAGTTGCTGTCTGTGGCTTTAATAATAAATTATAGTCGATATTGTCATAAGTAACGTCAAATTTTTTAGTAAAAGTACCGTCTGAATTAATTACTTCGTACATTTAGCCACCTCCTAACTAAGCTATTATAGGCTTTAAATGTTGAAAAGTCAATTTTACACTGTTATAATTAAGAAATACGAAACGACAAGTTATAAAGTTGAAATGTGAAAGGAGATGCTATCATGACTAAAATATTGTTGGTTGAAGATGATGTAAACATTATAGAAAACCTTAAAGAATTATTGAAAAATGAGGGTTTTGAGGTTGTGACAGCTATGAGACAATCTCAAGCACTAGATTTGCTTGATGAAGAAAAATTTGATTTAATACTTTTAGATATTTCATTGCCTGATGGCAGTGGTTATGCGATTTGCTCTGCAGCTAAGGCAGCTACAATCGATAATAAGAATAAAGATGTACCTATTATTTTTATCACAGCTTATGATGATGAAGCAAGTGCTGTAACAGGGCTTGATATGGGGGCAGAGGATTATATCACTAAACCTTTTAGACCTAGAGAATTAGTGTCTAGAATTAAAAATATTTTAAGAAGAAATGATAAGACTAAGTCTATAATAGAAATAGCAGATCTTAAGGTGGACAGCTTAAAAGGAACAGTACATAAGGGTGATGAGGAAATTTTCTTGTCAGTACTTGAATACAGACTTCTTCTTGTATTTTTAAATAATAAAGGTGTAGTTTTATCAAGAAACAAATTGCTTGAAGAAATATGGGATATAGCAGGTGAATTTGTAAATGATAATACACTTACAGTATATATTAAGAGACTTAGAGAAAAGATAGAAGATGATCCTCAAAAGCCTCAGATTATTAAAACTGTAAGAGGTTTAGGTTATAAAGTAGGTGACTAAGTGAACTTTTTTAGAAATAAGGACGTTAGGTTTATATTATTGGCATATATTTTAGTGGCACTTATTATGAGTGCCATTGGCTTTTATGTCAATTGTATTACTGGGTTATTGATTATTGTAACTGTTGCTATATTAACTGTGATAGTTATGTATGTAGATAAAAGAAGATATGAAAAAATTTCAAAGCTGACAGAAACTGTAGATTTAATTTTACATAGTGATGAATTTGTTGTGCTTTCAGATAATGAAGAGGGTGAATTTGCAATCCTTGAAAGTGAAATAAGAAAGATGACTGTAAGAATACGTGAAGGTGCATATTTACTTCAAAAGGAAAAAATATACCTTACAGATTCTATTGCTGATATTTCTCATCAGCTTAGAACTCCTCTAACGACTATTAATCTTTTGATGTCATTTCTACAAAAAAGAGAATTATCCAATGAAGATAGAATTAAATATGTGGCTGAAATAAATGCCCATTTAAAGAGGATTGATTGGCTTATATCTTCTTTACTTAAAATATCAAAAATCGATGCGGGAACTGCTATTATGAAAAAAGAAAGAGTACCTGTAGCTAAAGTAATAGCTAAAGCAGCCGAGTCTATTATGATTCCACTAGAAATTAGAGAACAGCTATTTGATTATATTTCTATGGGTAACGAAACATTTAAAGGAGATTTAAATTGGACTGTTGAGGCTATTTCAAATATTATAAAAAATTGTATGGAACATACACCAAACGGAGGCCATATTTCAGTTGAAGCAAGGGAAAATACACTTTATACATCTATAGAAATAAGTGATACAGGATCAGGAATAAATACAGAGGATTTACCTCATATTTTTGAAAGATTTTACAGAGGAAAAGGTAGTGCAGATTCGAGTGTTGGTATAGGATTAGCCCTTTCAAGGATGATAATTCAAAATCAAAATGGTAGCATAAAAGTTCAAAATCGTAAAGAAGGCGGTTCAAAATTTACTATCAAGTTCTATAAGGGAGAAATCGATGGAAGTATTAAGAACGGAGAAATTAAATAAAATATATGGAACAGGCGAAAACCAAGTAGAGGCTATTAAAGATATTAGTATATCTGTAAAGCGTGGTGAATTTGTGGCAATTATGGGTCCATCAGGATCAGGCAAATCTACACTTTTACATATTATAGGAGGTGTCGAGCGGCCAACATCAGGGAAGGTGTTTATTGACGGTATAGATATTTATAGCATGACAGATGAGGAGCTTGCGATTTTTAGAAGACGTCAAATAGGTTTGGTATATCAGTTTTATAATCTAATTCCGGTGTTAAATGTTGTTGAAAATATAAGTTTACCATTAGTTTTAGATGGACGTGAATTAAATGAAATACGTATAGAAGAAATGCTTAAGATGTTAAACCTATCACATAGAGCAAACTTCTTACCAGGTCAGTTAAGTGGAGGTCAAAAACAGCGAGTATCCATAGGTAGAGCGCTTATAAATGCACCTGCAATCGTCTTAGCCGATGAGCCTACAGGAAATTTAGATAGTAAAAACTCACAGGATATATTAGAGTTATTTAAGCTTTCAAATAGAAAATATAAGCAGACTCTTATTGTAATTACTCATGATGAGGAAATAGCTTTGCAGGCAGATAGAATAATAACTATAGATGATGGTAAGATTGTTAGAGATGAGGAAACTCTATGAGAAATGTATTTTATGAAACTTCAAAACGTACATTGAAGCAAAATAAAATTAGAGCTGCAGTTACACTAATTGGTGTTATTATTTCTGTTGCCATGATTACAGCAATAATACTTGGAACTTATAGTATTCATAATTTTCTTGTAGAAGCTACAAAGGATAGCTTTGGAAACTGGGGTATAGCTGTTAAAAATATAGATCAAAGGATGTTAGATGATGCTAATCGTAAAAAGCTAGTTTATGGAAAATCTCAAGCAGTAGGCTATAGTTATTTACATGAAGGAGTAAATCCTCAAAAACCATTTTTGTACTTAGTAAATATAGATCAAAATATGGAAGATATAAGCAATCTAGACATAGTTGAGGGAAGGATGCCAAGAAACGATAAGGAAATAGTTTTACCGGAGCATCTTAGCACTAATGGAGGCGTTACTCATAAAATTGGTGATGTTATAACCATGGATGTAGGAATGAGAGTTGGTATAAAATCAGGCAATGACTTAAACCAAATAATTCAATACTCAGCTCAAGATGAGGTATTTATTTCAGATACTACTATGAAATTTAGGGTGGTGGGAATTTGCAAGAGAATGGCTATAGAGCCATACCTAGCGCCTGGATATACTGCTATTACTTATAATGTAAAGCCTGTGATGGATGAAATTACTACATTTTTTAGTGATGATGATTATCAAAAAACCAATAAGCTTGTTGATAAATACTATTTTGATAAAAAAGATATAAGATATAATAGTGAACTATTATCAATAAAAGGAGATATTGGTGGTTTATCAGGAAATAAGCATCTATATGCTTTAGCAACTATTATGCTATTTTTAGTATCAGTAGGTGCATGTATGCTTTTGTATAATACTTTTGCTATTTCAAATAGAGAGAGTAAAAAGCAGTATGAAATTATGGTATCGGTCGGAGCAACCGAAAAGCAACTTAGAAGAACTGCACTCTATGAAGGATTCTTTTTTGGATTTACGGGTATTCCTATAGGTATTATTTTAGGAGCTATAGGTACATATATAATAATTTTAGTATTTGGTGATAAAACGGCGGATTTGTTAGCATCAAATACAAGTGCAACAATAGAGATGACTATGTCTCCTGGAATTTTGTTAATAGCCATAGTTATTTCTGCAATTGTTTTACAACTATCTATTATAGTTCCAGCATATAAGGAGGGAAAAACCAAAGCTATAGCTGAGTATGATTATGAGGTACTTAGTAGAAAAGCACAGAAAAATGTTGTTAAGCAGTCTAGAATCATGTATAGACTATTTGGTGGTGAAGGACTTTTAGCAAGTAAGAATTTTAAGCGAAACATGAGACAGTATAGATCTACAATTGTTTCTTTAGTTATGAGCATTGTATTATTTGTATCTGCTAGTGGACTTACTATCTATGCACAAAATGGTATAGATACTATGATGGGGGTCGAAGATGATTACGATATACTATATTCAGAAGAAAACTCAACAGAAGCTGAAGAAGCATATTATACTTTAGCAAATGTTGAAGGAGTTACAAAGCAGGCTTTTGTAACGCAAGGCTATTTAAGTGCACAAATCGGGAAAACTCCGTATAGCTATAATATATTTATCATAGATGACGATACATTTAAGGAATATTTAAGACAATTTAATATAATAGTATCGGACTATTTTGATGAAGATAATCCTAAAGCTATAGGAATTTCAAACGTATTAGTTTACAATGCAAACAAAAATAGAATAGAGCAAAAGGAAATATTTAAGGAAAATGCAAGAGACTATTCTCTTAAAGGTGTTATTGGAGGAACTTATGTTAATATTAACATAGGAACATATGTCGACAAAATGCCAAATGAGATTTTTTCAACGGTAAATATGCCAACGGTAGTAATGTCTAAAACAGCCAGCAAAAATCTTATGAAAAATGTAGGAAGTGAAGCATTTTCTGGAAGAGCTCTTTTCAAAGCACAAAATATTTCACAGACTTATACAGCTATGGAAACTATCTGTAGGGATAATGGATATCCTCAAGATAATCTTTCAAATATGCAAAAGGCTAGAGATGAGGCGGCAAGTATACTTACAATAATAAAAATATTTTCATTTGGTTTTATCCTTTTGATGTCACTTATTTCTATAGCAAATGTATTCAATACAATATCGTCTAATGTCGATATGAGAAAAATGGAGTTTGCAACCCTTAAGGCCCTTGGGATGACTAATAAAGAGTTTAAACGTATGGTGTATTATGAGTGCTTAATAATAGCATCAAAAACACTACTTTATGGTATTCCACTAGCATTAATAGGTTTATTTATAGTATTTAAGACAGTAAGTATAAGTGTTGTAACAGGATATATTATACCGGTAAAAAGTATATTTATAAGTGTAGTTTGTGTAACTGCTGTCATGATTGTAGTTATGATTTACGAAGTTAGTAAATTAAATGAAGATGATCCAGCTAAAATATTAAAGGAATACATGTTTTAGGAACATTTTTTATCATGATAGGAGCAAGGTTATATTTGCTCCTATTTTCTATTATTTTAGTGAGAATAATGTAACATTTATAGATTTCACAGTCATTTATGATATAATATATGATGAAATTTTGCATTGCAAATTAAGGAAGGAATGGGTTGATGACAGATAAAAAGGTCATAGATATACAGGCGGCCAGAAGTAAACGAAATCCTTCAAAACATGAAAATAAAAAAGTCAAAAACAAGTCTAAAAAGAAGGAGCCATTGTCTCCTAGAAGAAGAAAACAAAGAAATAGAAGAATTATTACTACTGTTTTAGTAATTATTCTTTTGATTATGACTATTGGTTTTTCATCATATAAAATTATAACTTTGAAGCTTGAAAAAAATCGTTTACAAATAGAGCAAGAAGAACTAAAAAAGGAAAGAGACGAACTAAAGGAAGAAGCTAAAAATGTAAAGAGCTTGGATTATATAGAGCAGCAGGCTAGAAAACAATTGCATCTAGTACTTCCTGGAGAGATATTATATGTCTTACCTGAAAGTGAGGATAAAAAGTAGTAATGAAGGTTAAGGAAATAATAGTTGTAGAAGGTAGAGATGATACGACTGCAGTAACAAGAGCCATAGATTGTGATACTATTGAGACTCATGGTTTTGGTATAAAAAAAGAAACATGGAATCTATTAAAAAAAGCTTACAATGAACGTGGTTTAATAGTGTTTACAGATCCAGATTACTCAGGAGAGGAAATTAGAAGGAGATTATCAGCAGAGTTTCCAGAAGCAAAGCATGCTTATTTAAGCAGAAGTGATGCTAAAAAAGGAAGCGATATAGGTATTGAAAATGCTGATGATAAATCTATTATAGATGCTCTTTTAAAAGCTAAGGCTCACATGACTTGTAAAAGAGATGAGTTTACAGCAAAAGACCTTCAAAGGGCAGGCTTAACTGGACTTGAAAATAGTAAGGAGTTAAGACAAAAAATAGGAAAAGAGCTTGGTATTGGTTATGGTAATAGTAATAGCCTTTTAAAGAAGCTTAATTCCTTTGGTATAACAAGAGAAGCTTTTGAAAAGGCAGTAGAAAAGATAAGAGAGGAAATTTAAATGAAATTATATTCACCTTCAACTATTAAAGAAATCAAAGAAATTCATAGTTTTAAGCTGTCTAAGAGCTTAGGACAAAATTTTTTAACTGATAAAAATATAATCGACAAGATAATTATAGATTCAAACATAGGTGAAAATGAACTTGTAATAGAAATTGGACCGGGCATAGGTGTTATTACAAGAGAAGCTGCTGCATATGCAAAGCATGTAATCGCAGTTGAAATAGATAAAAATTTAATACCTATTTTGGGAAGAACTTTAGGTGACTTAGATAATGTTGAAGTTGTTAATCAAGATATTTTAAAGACTGATTTAAATAAATTAATAGAGGATACAAGGGAAAAAATCGGTAAAATCGAAGGTGTTAAAATTATAGGTAATTTACCTTATTATATTACTACGCCTATTATCATGAAGATTTTAGAAGATGGAGTTGAGGCTGACAGCATAACTATCATGATGCAAAAGGAAGTTGCTGATAGAATTAAGGCAAAAGAAGGCACAAAAGCTAGAGGCGCTTTATCTGTTGCAGTTCAATACTATTGTGAAGTCTTGAAGGTAGCAGATGTACCAAAAGAAGTGTTTGTACCTGTACCTAAGGTTGATTCAACTGTTTTAAGACTTGACGTACGTAAGCAAAAACCTGTTGAGTTAATGGATGATAAATTGTTTTTCAGAGCTGTGAAGTGTGGATTTGGTCAGAGAAGAAAGACTCTTTTAAATTCTCTTTCTTCTAATTCAGGCTTTGATAAGGACCAAGTAAAAGAAATTTTAAAAGGTGCAGGTATTGAGCCATCTAGAAGAGCAGAAACATTGTCCATAGATGAATTTGCTAAAATAGCAAATCAAATGTATCAATGTAACTAAGGAGTAATAAAGTGAGTAAAGCTAAAAAGATTATAAAAAAAATAAGTGAGCACCCAATAGCTTTATGTGTGGTGCTTGCACTTGGATTAAATTTAATAATAGAGACCTTGGCTAGACAAAATGTGTTTGGAGGCATACTATTTTTAGTACAAAGTCCATTGGTATTCTTATATAATTCATTGATTATATTTGCAACATTATCTATAGCTAGTCTATTTAGAAGGAGAATGTTTTTTCTAACTATTGTTAGCATACTTTGGTTAGCGCTTGGTATCACAAATGGTATTATTCTTTCAAATCGTATGACACCATTTACAATATATGATATGCAGTCTCTTAAGGATGGTTTATCTATTGTAACAAACTATATGTCTAAGGTTCAAATTATTTTAGGTATTATAGGTATAATCCTTCTTATAATAGGAATTGTTTTCTTATGGCGTAAAGCTCCTAAAAAGGAAGAAGGGGTACATTTTAAAAAGGCTATTGTAGCACTTATATGTGTAATGGTTATGACATTTGGTGCATCTGGCTTACTTATTAAGATGGGTGTTATAGACACTTATTTTCCAAATTTAGCTTATGGATATAGAGACAATGGCGTTCCGTATTGCTTTATAAACACTTGGCTTAATACTGGTGTAAGTAAGTCTAAAGACTATTCAAAAGATAAAATTAAGGGTATTTTTACAAAAGAAGAACTTAAAACTACTGTGGGTAAGACACAAGGAATAAGTGGCAAGAAGAGACCTAATATAGTTTTTGTGCAACTTGAATCACTAATGGATCCTCTTACAGTTAAGGGTCTTGAGTTTAATAAAGATCCTATTCCTTATTTAAGAAGCTTATATAAAAATACATCATCAGGAAAGATTACTGTACCATCAGTAGGAGCGGGTACTGCAAATACAGAATTTGAAAGTATGACTGGCATGAGTGTAAAGTTTTTTGGACCAGGAGAATATCCATACAAAAATATTATGCTAGAGTCAACTTGTGAATCTATTCCATATAACTTAAAGCAGCTTGGTTACTCAACTCATGCTATACATAATCATAGAGGTGTATTTTATGGAAGAAATAAGGTATTTCCTAACTTAGGATTTGATACTTTTACTTCTCTTGAATATATGAATAATGTAGGTAAAACACCTAAAAATTGGGCTAAAGATAATATCCTTGTTGACCAAATTAAAGATGCTATGAAGTCAACTAAAACGCCAGACTATATTTATACTATTTCAGTTCAAGGACATGGCAAATATCCTACAGAGCAGGTTATTGAAAATCCTGAAATTAAAGTTACGAAAGCACCTACAGAGGCATTAAAATGGCAGTATGAATACTATGTAAATCAAATTTATGAAATGGACCAGTTTGTTAAGACTTTTATTTCTGAAATGAAAAAATACGATGAAGAGGTAGTAGTAGTTATGTATGGCGATCATTTGCCTGCTATGGATAATTTAACAGATGAAAATCTTAAGTATGGTAGAAATACTTATCAAACGGACTACTTTATTTGGAGTAACTTTAAGATGGATACAGTAAAAAAAGATTTATATTGTTATCAGATTGGAGCTGAACTATTAGAAAGACTTGGAATTAGAAACGGTACTTTAGTTACGTTCCATCAAAATCATAAGGATGATAAAAATTATAAAAAAGAACTTCACGATTTACAGTACGATATGCTTTATGGGGATAAGTATATTTATGATGGTAAAAATCCTTGGAAACCTACGAAAATGAAGATGGGGGTTAAGGAAATTTCAATTGATCGTATTGTAAAAATTGGGTCTAAATACTATATTAAGGGTAACAATTTCACTGAGTACAGTAAGGTAAATTTAAATGGAAAGATATTAGACACTGTTTATTTAGGTCCAACTATTTTGGCTTTAAATGAAGAAGTCGATAACGATGCCGTAAAAGATATGAAAGTAAGTCAGGTAGAAAAAGAAAAGGAAATTTTAAGTACTACAGAGTAATATTTATTTGAGGTATTTTATATGAAAATTGAAACTGATCGTTTGATAATTGTGCCTTGGGAGAATACTACAAGGGATGCAGAGGCCCTTTATAATTGGGCAAAAAATCCTAATGTTGGTCCTAAAGCTGGTTGGAAACCACATGAAAGCATAGAAGAGTCTATGAATATTATAAAAAATATATTTATACCTGTTGGAGCTTTTAAAATAATACTAAAGGATAAAAAACAGGTTATAGGTAATATAGGGTTTGAACCAGATGTACATCGTGAAGGTACATCATCAATGGAAATGGGATATGCACTTGATGAATCTTATTGGAATAATGGTTATATGACAGAAGCAGTAAAGGCTATGATAGATTATGCATTTGATGAATTAGGTCTAGATGTGCTATCTATACAAACTAATATCGTTAATAAAGCATCTCAAAAGGTAATTGAAAAGGTAGGCTTTACATATGAAGGATTTAGGAGAAAGTCTTCAGTAGACTTTGATGGTACAGTTAGAGATATTAATATGTATTCGATGCTTCGTGAAGAATGGCAAAAAATAAAATAATAATAGTAAAAAACACCAGAACTTTTAAAATTGTTCTGGTGTTTTTATGAATTTTAAATCTCTACCATGTGGAACTTCTTTTTACCTTTTTGTATTAGAAGTTTACCATCTTTAAACATATCTTTAGTAATCATCATTTTAGAATCAGTTACTTTTTCTTCAGCTACAGTTAGTCCACCTTGTTTTATAGTTCTAAAACCTTCAGAGTTAGAAGGCACTAGACCTATTTCTTTGATTAAGTTAACAACACCCATGCCTTCTCCTTCAAATAATGAAGCATCAAGCTTAGTATGAGGTATATTGTCCATATTTCCTTTGCCTGCAAATGCAGCTCTTGAACCATCAAGGGCTTTTTTAGCTTCTTCTTCTCCATGAACTAGTTTAGTGATTTCAAATGCTAATACTTCTTTAGCTTTGTTGATCTCAGCACCTTCAACATTTACAAGTGAGGCGATTTCATCAAGAGGTAAAAATGTTAACATTTTTAGGCATTTTTCAACATCAGCATCATTAACATTTCTCCAGTATTGGAAAAATTCGTAAGGAGAAGTTCTATCGCCGTCTAGCCATAAAGCTCCTGCCTGTGTTTTACCCATTTTCTTACCTTCACTTGTTGTAAGTAAAGTAAATGTCATAGCGTATACCTGTTTATCTAATTCTTTTTTAGTTAGTTCAACGCCACCAATTAAGTTTGACCATTGGTCGTTTCCACCAAACTGCATTTTAACATCAAGGTCTCTAGCTAAAACCATAAAGTCGTATGACTGCATTAGCATGTAGTTCATTTCTAAAAATGTTAGACCATCTTCAAGTCTTTGCTTGTAGCAATCAGCTCTTAGCATAGTGTTTACTGAGAAGTGCTTACCTATATCTCTCATAAACTGGATGTAGTTTACATCCATTAGCCATGTTGCGTTATTTAGGCAGATAGCCTTGCCTTCTTCAGGTTCTTTATTGTAATCATTTTTTTCGCCGTAAGTTCCACCAAAGTAATGAAAATCATTATCAAATTCGATAAACTTATCAAATAGTTTTTTGAAAGCATTACAGTTTTCTTCAACAGTTTCACGAGTCATGAATTTACGCATGTCCTGTCTGCCTGATGGGTCTCCAACCATACCAGTACCGCCACCGATTAAAACTACAGGAGTATGTCCAAACTTTTGCATGTACATCATGATGATAATCTGCATGAAGTGGCCAATATGTAGACAGTCAGCTGTAGGGTCAAATCCGATGTAGAATTTAATTTTTTCTTTTCCTAAAAGCTCTCTGATTTCATCTTCGTGAGTACACTGTTCAATAAATCCTCTTTCCTTTAAAACATCAAACACATTAGTGTGCTTGCTTACATCATCTCTAATTACATTTTTCATTTTTTTCCTCCTGGTCTTACTTAATAATTGCTATTGTTTCTATTTCCACAAGTCCACCTTTTGGAAGCTTAGCTACTTCAAATGCAGATCTTGCTGGGTATGGTTCTTCTAAAAATTCTTCATATACTTCGTTAACAGCTGCAAAATCGTCCATGTTACTTAGGAAGCAAGTTGTTTTTACAATGTTATTCATTGAGCAGCCGGCTTGATTTAGTATTGCATCGATATTAGCAAATGCCTGTCTAGCCTGAAGTGCTGCAGTATCACCTGCAAACTCACCTGTGGCAGGATCAATACCTAGCTGACCTGAAATATAAATATGATCTCCTGCCAAAATTGCTTGTGAATATGGACCTAATGCTGCAGGAGCATTAGTTGTTGTTATTTTCATTCTCATAATGTTCTCCTACCTTGTCTAAAATAATATTTGCGATATTTTCTATTGTATCGTTGTTTTCTATTGTTATATCTTTTGTTAAATCATAAGCTGACTTACGTTCTTTATATAAATCTTCCATAGAAGTTGCCTTAATGGATAAGGGTCTTTCTGATTTTTCAAGAAGATCAAAAGGTCTTTTTAGTTCAACCACAAAGCTATTTGCTCTAATAGCATCGCGATTTTCTTCTTTTAAAACACTTCCGCCTCCAGTTGCTATAACTAGGCTAGTTTCTTTTGCATATTTTTTTAGAACTTGTGTTTCTAAGTCTCTGAAGTATTCTTCACTGTATTCATTGAAAATACGCGAAACGGACATTCCTGCTATAGTCTCAACTTCTTTATCTATGTCAACGAATTTACGGCCTGTAAGTTTTGCAATTTCAGAACCAATAACAGTTTTACCTACACCAGGCATACCTACAAGGGTAATGTTAAGTGTAAGAGATTTTAGGTTAGTGAGAATAGGCTTGTTGTACTGTAAAAAATCCATTCCTATAAAGTATTGTGCAGCTTTAGTTGCCTGTGCTACTAACATTGGTAAACCATTGATATGCTTAATTCCTTTTTTTTCAGCTTGTAAAAGCAAATCTGTTTTAGCAGGGTTGTAAATTAAATCAATAACGGCCTCACATTTGGTAAATGGAGCAAGATCTATGATTCGTGCATCAGTATTTGGATAAGTGCCAATTGGCGTAGCGTTTATTATAATATCAACATCTACAGGAAGAGAGTTATATGAAACGTATTCTTTAGATTTTTGTCTGCTAGCAACAAAAATCTTTTTAGCTTCGCATGCCTGAGCAATGGCATAAACAATTTTACTTGCACCACCAGTACCTAAAATCAAAATCTTTTTACCACTTAGATTAATTTGGGCTAAAGATAAAAGATACATAAATCCAAAATAGTCAGTGTTTGTACCTCTTAAAACACCATCCTTGTAATATATAGTATTAACAGCGCCTAATTTTCTTGCAACTGGGTCAGTTTTTACAAGAGACATGACCTTTTCTTTATACGGAAAGGTTACATTTAGTCCGCTAAACTGTCCTTCATTTATGAAGTTTTCTAAATCATTAGGTGATATTTCGTATAGATCGTAGCTGTATGCACCTAACATGTTATGAATTATTTGTGAATAACTGTGAGAGAGATGTTCTCCTAAAAGACCAAAACTCATTTACTGCCACTCTCCTTTCCTCCATGTTGGATTACTTTTTTTTGAATGTCTTTACTAGTTTTGAAAATTTCTTTATATATTTTTTCAAACTTAGGACCTACTTTATTTAAAATTTCAGTTTCTCTAGCAGTATGTTCTATTGGAAAATTATTATCTATTTTGCATTTGGCAACTGCTTTTGAGATTTCTATTCGCTTGTTTAATAGGTCAATAAGCTGATTATCTATTTCATCTATTGAGTTTCTAAGTGTGCTAAGTTCTTTCAAATTAGCATTACATACTTTTAAAGGTTTAGGTTCTAGCATCATATCTAGAATACCTATAGCCATAGCAGCCTCACATACTGCAGTAGCACGAGGCACGATACATGGATCATGACGACCTTGGATTTTAAATTTTTCAGGTTTACCAGTATTTAGGTTTATAGTGTATTGGGCCTTGCCGATAGATGGTGTGGGCTTAAATGCTAGGCGTGCTATTATTGGCATACCTGTAGTTATACCACCTAAAAAACCACCATGATTGTTTGTTGCTGTTACGATATTACCATCGCTAGTTAAAGAGAAAAAATCATCATTGTTTTCTGAACCCATGAGTGTTGTAGCTGTAAATCCATTGCCAAACTCTACTCCTTTTACCCCAGGAATGGCATAAAATATCGGGCTTAGTACGCTTTCGCCTCCTTGGCTTAAAGGCCCCCCAAGACCGCTTTTTACACCGGTTGCAAAAACTTCAATAATACCACCGACAGAGTTTTCTTGCTCTCTAGCATATTTTATTTCATCTATCATCATATCAGTAATAGGCAAAGAAACTGGAGCTACAAGATCAACTGGTCTGTTTTTTGCAGATCCTATGGATAAAGCTTGTGAATCTATTTTAATATTAAATTCTTCTAAAAGTTGTATTGCTATACCACCTGCAATACACATCATAGCAGTCATGCGACCGCTAAATGGACCGCCGCCAGACATATTTACCTTATCACCATACTTTAGGTACGCTGGTAAGTCAGCATGACCTGGCCTTGGAAGAGTTAAATTATATTCCTTTTTATTGTAATTTTCATTTTTTATTATAAAGCTCATTTTATCTGAACTAGTGTAAAATTCATTTGGATGAACATAATCATCATCTATATTTATATATATCAAGTCACTTTCAATTCGAGAAGTTGTAATAGAGCTTTGGCCTGGTCTTCTTCTATGTAAAAATGACTGCAGTTTATTCATATCTATTAGTTTTCCGGAGGGTAAGCCAGTAATTTCAAGATTCATTTGAGGTTCGTGACTTCCGCCCGAAATAGTGATTTTAAAATTTTTTCCGAAACTAGAGCTTAACAATTTCTCCTCCTAATTTTTCATAGTCTTCAAAAAATCTAATATAAGATTTTTTTACTGCTTGAGCATTTTTTATTATTATATTGTCTAAAGCACCTGTAGCTGCTATGGCAGCTGCCATAGCTATTCGATGATCATTTAAACTATCAACAATACCGCCTTTTAAAAAGCCATTTGATTTTATTATAATTTCATCTTTTTCTATATTTATATTTCCACCTAGGTTTTTAATCATTTGATAACTAGATAAAATTCTATCACTTTCTTTGATTCGAAGTCTTTTAATATTATTAAATCTAGTGATAGCTCCAGACTTTCTATATGAGGCACAAACGGTCAATATAGGAAGTAAATCAGGGATATCTGATAAGTTTACATTGACAGTATTTGAGGTTTTAAATTTTTTAATAATATCTACAATAGCTTTATCACCTTGAAGTGAATTATAATTAAGATTATCTATTTTTATATTACTACCAATAAAGTTTGCAACTATCCAAAATGCACTGTTAGACCAATCAGTTTCGACTATAGTTTTTTTTGGTTTAATATAGTTTTGATTGCCATAAATTTTAAAGATAGTAAAGTTATTATTAGAAGTTTCCTTTATTTTAATATTGAAATCTTTTAAAATCTTTAGACTCATATCAACATAAGGTCTTGATTGTATCTTAGTAGTTATTTGCAAAATAGAGTCATAATTAGCAAGAGGGAGTGCAAATAGCAAGCCTGATATAAATTGAGAGCTTATATCTCCAGGCAAGGTAAAATTGTTTCCACTAACTTTGCTATAGATATCTATTTTGTTTTCACTTTTATTAATGTCGCATCCATTAACTTTTAAAGTATCAATAAGACAATCTATAGGTCTTTTATTAAGCTGATGGCTTAAGACAATACTACCGCGATTTTTCAATACTGCCATAACAGGTAAAAGCATACGAAGAGTAGTTCCACTGTCGCAAGCATTTATCAAAGTAATATCTTTATGGTTTTTAGATAGTAGCTTCTTAAGGCCATTTGCTGTTGCTTTAACGTCATCTGAGGATAAATCGATATTCTCAAAATCCAGATCGTTAGATAAGGCAGAAGCAATGATTAATCGGTGAGCATAAGACTTACTTTGTAAATTGTTGATACTACCACGTAATTTTGATGGTGTAATTTGAATATCCATGATTATTCACCAAGTCCAATTTCAAAAAGTTCTTCTAACTGATTTATATTTACATCTTGAAGAGTGCATTTACCAAATTCTTGAGGTACAGCGATGGTAATAGCATCACCATGACGCTTTTTATCGGAAATTGCTGCTTTGGCAAGTTGCGCTGCTGTAAATTTACAAGATAAATCAAAAGAGTATTTTTCGTATAACTGTGAAAGAAATAGAGACATATGCTTTTTGGCAGTGCCTTTTTTCTCTGATATTTTAACGATAGCCATAAGACCGATAGCTACGGCCATTCCATGAGGAATGGTAAAGTTACTACATTTTTCAATGCTGTGCCCTATGGTATGTCCTAAGTTTAATATTTGTCGTAAGCCAGAGTCTCTTTCATCTATTTCAATAATTTGTTTTTTTACATTTATAGCTGAGATTATTAAATCTTCTATTATCATGCCAAGCTCTGAAGGCTCATGGCTATCCAACTTTTGTAAAATACTTTTATCTAAGATAACTCCAGATTTTATAATTTCACTAAGGCCATTTTGAAGTTCTTTTTTAGGCAATGTTTCCAAAAGAGCTGTATCTAGATACACTGCTTTAGGTTGCCAAAAGGTACCTACAAGATTTTTACCTGCATGAAGGTTAATAGCCGTTTTACCACCAACTGAGCTATCTACTGCAGCCAAAAGAGTAGTAGGAATCTGTATATAGTCCATACCTCTTTGATAGATGGAAGCAGCAAAGCCTGTTAAATCACCAATAACTCCACCACCTAGAGCAATTAATAAGTCTGAGCGGGTAAATTTTTCATCTGCAAGATAATTTATAATTTGTTCTAGATGTTCAAAGGATTTAGTGTTCTCACCATTATCAAATACTATTTTATGAACTTCAAATCCAGTATTTGTTAGGCTTTGAACAAGGTGGTGAGTATATAGTTTATGAACATTTATATCTGTAATAATACATACTTTGGATAGGCTCTTGAAACTTAAGAGCTTAACACCGATTTCATCTAAAAGATATTTTTTTATCTCTATAGTATATGGTTGTTGTGTATTAATATTTATTAACATAGCTGTAAGGTCTAATCTTTTTAATATTTTTTACAAGTTTTTCAAATTCTTCACATTTTAGTGCCTGCGGACCGTCACAAAGTGCTTGCTGTGGCATATTGTGAACTTCTATCATAAGACCATCGGCACCAGCTACTGTAGCTGCCATAGCCATTGGTATTACCAGTGAAGAATTACCAGTGCCATGGCTTGGATCTACGATAACAGGGAGATGGGTTTTACTTTTCAAGTATGGAATAGCGCTTAAATCTAAAGTATTTTTAGTTGCATTTTCAAAAGTTCTAATACCTCTTTCACAAAGGATGACATTTTCGTTACCTCCGTTTATGATATATTCGGCACTCATAAGTAATTCTTCAAGAGTAGAAGCAGGTCCACGTTTTAAAAGAATAGGTTTATTTATTTTGCCAAGTTCTTTTAGAAGCTCGAAGTTTTGCATATTACGTGCCCCAACTTGAATTAAGTCAACATCTTCAAATAAATCAAGATGTGCGATATCTGTGATTTCAGTTACTACTGGAAGTCCTGTTTGTTTTTTAGCTTCCATTAGAAGCTTTATACCTTCTTCCCTCATACCCTGAAATGAATAAGGGGATGTACGAGGCTTAAATGCACCACCTCTTAGAAGTGTAGCTCCAGAAAGTTTTACATCTTCGGCAATGTAGCATATTTGTTCTTTTGATTCAACGGAGCAAGGTCCAGCTATTATCTGGAAATTGCCATCACCAAATTTCATACCAGAAACATCTACAATAGTGTTATTTGGATGTATTTTACGATTAGCTCTTTTGTATGGTTCCTGAATACGGATAGCTTTTTCAACTACATCTAATGAACGAATCATATCAATATCAAGTGAGGATGTATCTCCTATTAAACCCATTAGTGTTGTTGAAGTACCATGACTGTAATGAATTTCAAAATCCATATCTCTTAGCCAATTTCTAAGATTGCTAAGTTCTCTAGGATCTGGATTCTTTTTTAATACGATAATCATACCTAATCCTCCTATATGTGTATAAAAAAATCTCCACGATGAATTTCACTGTGGAGATACTGTTTCAGGTTTTATATATCCTTGTCTTTATCTTCATATGCAGCAAAACTCGCTCTACTTTGTATTCAAAAGTAAAGATCCGTAGTAGTATAAAGTTGCCGCATAAGATAACTTAGACATGTTTTTACCTTCCTAAAAATTAATATTTTTGTTTATGTATATTGAGATTTTAACATAAAGGTTTTTAATTGTAAACATAGTAAGTTTTAAAAATTCTGAAAAAATTTAAAGGAGTTTTAAGTTTTGGCGAATTTCATCCATTGCTATATTTGCAAGGGCATCTGCTCTATTATTCATATCTGTAGCATGAGAAAACTCCTCAAAGGAACGTTGAGCGCCATTCCATTCTATAAATTTAGCATAGTGTTTATCTACATTCGTTGATGGATGATTTAAATTTACGTGACCCTTAACTCTATTAAATGTAATTTTATGTTCATTTATATATGGTAATAATTGCTCCCAAAGATCTTTGTTTTCAACAGGTTTTTTTGAAGTAGTTTGCCAACCATTTTTTATCCATTTCAAATACCATTTATCACGAAAACAGTCCATAAGGTAACCGCTATCGGAATATACTTCGATAATTTGATTGGGCTTTTTGATGGCTTTGAAAGCTTCTAGGAGAGCAGTCATCTCCATACGATTGTTTGTAGTGTTGATTTCGCCGCCATAAAGCTCTTTTTGATGAGCACCAAATTCAAGTATAGCTCCCCAGCCGCCTATATTTTTGTCATTTTGATTGCCTGAGCAACCGCCGTCAGTATATATTTTTAAAATAGTCATATTTTCCTCCATAGATAGTGCTATGAATATAGCTATTTTGCATTATACATCATCACGTAGATGAAATTCAATCAACATGAGCTTTAAATTTATATATTAGGTGAGCAATAAGCCAGCATAAAGCGATGCCCAATATAAAGTAGGTGAAATTTGTAAATACTAAATAAAAAACGAAGTTTACATACATCAATGCAGAAAAAATTATGCCTTCAAATAAGATGGGACTGTCAATAATTTTAAATGCTTGATTCTTTCTTTTATTTTTTATTAGTAATGAAATATAAATTAATGCGTTTATTGTTATTACAAGAAATACAATAACCTTTTCCATAAGATACACTCCTTTTTATAGATATATTAAATTTACTATATTAAAGCATAGATTGAATTTAAAAACAATAACCTAAATTCTAAAGAATTCTAAAGATTTACACTGATAGAAGAGGCTGTTTTGTGGTATCCTAATATACATGAGTATAGATAGGAAAGGAAAATATATATGAGTTTACAATTTTGCTCAATTTCAAGTGGCAGTAAGGGGAACTGTTATCTAGTAAAAACAGAGGATACGGTACTGTTAGTAGATGCAGGTATAAGTGGCAAAAAAATATTTGAAGGGCTTCTTGCTGCAGGAGTAAGACCAGAGGAAGTAGATGGAGTTCTTGTAACCCATGAACATAGCGACCATGTAAAAGGCATAAAAATGGTATGTAAAAAAAGCGATAAGGCATACGTATATGCCAATCAGGCTACATGGGAACAATTTGTTGACGAAAAGTTTAAAGATCGCCATCGTGTGTTTAACAGCGGAGAGAAATTTTCTATTAGAGATATAGAAATTATGCCCTTTAAGATACATCATGATGCAGTAGAGCCTGTGGGATATTCAATAGTATATAAAGGGAGAAAGCTTAGCATAGTAACAGATACAGGCCACATAAGTGAGGATATATATAATGAAATAAAAGACGCAAACCTTTTGGTGTTAGAGTCAAACCACGAGGTGAATATTCTTAAAATGTGTAGCTATCCATATCAGACAAAAATGCGTATATTAGGCGACCATGGCCACTTGTCAAATGTGGCTGCGGCTGAGTGTCTGTGCAGCATTTTAAAAGAGGATTGCCATGAGTGTAAAACTGTTCTTCTTGCTCACTTAAGTAAGGAAAACAATACTCCCGGAATGGCAAAGCTAGCCATGAAGAATCTTTTAGAAGAAAATGGTCTTCTTTCGTCAGAAAAAGTGAACCTAGAAGTTATAACTCAAGATGAACAAAGTGCGCTTTATACTGTATAGGTGGTGTAAAAATGAACATAAAAGTAGTATGTATAGGAAAGCTAAAGGAAAAGTATTGGACTTTAGCTATTGAGGAATACAGCAAACGTTTAAAAAGCTACTGTAAGCTTGATATTGTAGAACTTAAGGAAAGCCCGAGAGACAATATTAATGCAGAGGGTGAGGCAATACTTGCAAAGATAGATAAAAGTGAATATGTTATTACTTTAGAAATAAAAGGTAAATCTCTTACAAGTGAAAAACTAGCTAAGAAAATAGAGGATTTGGCAATAGAAGGCAAAAGCGATGTTACTTTTGTTATAGGTGGCTCAGAGGGATTATCTCAAGAAGTTATGGATAGATCTAATTTTGCTTTGTCATTTTCTGCTATGACATTTCCACATCAAATGATAAGAGTATTTCTTTTAGAGCAGATATATAGGAGCTTTAAGATTATAAAACACGAGCCGTATCATAAATAGATGAATAAATATATCAAGTTTGTATTAGCCGCACCAATCTAGGCTCAAATATATGATTTTGTGCTCCTAGATCTAGCTAAAAGTACTAAGAGTTTGGTAAATAGAAAAATAGTGCGTCTGTTTCAACTTTTAACTTTTTTTCTTTAAAGAATGCGTACGATTGTTACAAAGTCTAGCATAATTAGTACTGTAGCCGTAGATGGGAATCATGAGATTTCTTAAAACAGGCAACTTTAGTGCCGATACATATGGCAAAGCAAATTAGCAGCTTATACGTACAGTACTAATATGTAGCAAAGTAAGTGAATTAGTGCGGCCTGATAATTATATAGTCATTAATATTTTATATTTGGGTAATTTTAGTGCGACAGAGACCAGAGCCCTTCGTTCTTTAGGATTTTGACAAAACAATAATTATTATGTAAAAACAGCTGTACCATAAATAGATAAAAGAATAGCTGTTTTAGTAATTTTAATCAATTGAAAAGCCGTATTAGTAGAAAATAGCTACTTAATACGGCTTTTTATTATAATCCCTGTCTGATGAATTTCTTAACGACATCTATATATCGTCCATACATCCCAATATTTACAGTATAGTATGAGTATTTATCCTTTTTAATTACTTCTATAAGTCCTGATTTAATAAGAGTCTTAATGTGCTGGGAAATAGTTGCTTGTGCATAATCAAAGTTAGCAACAACATCTTTATTGCACACAGTGTGAGCTAACTTGTTTTCCCTCATTATAAATTGAAAAATTAAAATACGTACTGGATGAGCTAAAGCATCAGATACTTTGGCTAAAATCAAAATATCCTCATTAACTAAATTATCATTATCTCTTCGGATTCTCATAATTATTTTTCCTTTCTTGTTATAAGTAAAATTTCAGGTGGATTGTTAGGTTGATTTAATAAATTTATATATGCTACGTGAAAAATTCTTTTATCTAGGGTCTTGGCAAAATCTAAGAGAGCCTTCTTTTCTTCCTTGCCTTCTTTATGACCGCTGTACATGGCTATGGAGATTATCCCGTCTACTGCTAGTATATCTAAGGAGTTTTTAACAGCGGATACGGTGTTGTCTCTTTTAGTTGTAATGGTTTTGTCTCCGCAAGGTAAGTAACCTAGATTGAATATAATCACATTTGCTTCATTTACATATAGAGGAATGTCTCTGTGGTTTGCCAAGATAAATTTGGCCTGGGCCTCTTTAGGTATGTGGTTTGCCATAAGTAGATTCTTTGCAGAAGAAATAGCCTCCGGCTGAATATCAAAAGCATAAACAACAGAGCAGCCATTCTCGATTAAAGCCAATGTGTCATGGCCGTTGCCGCAAGTGGCATCGACAGCTACAGTGTCTTTTTTTATGTAGTTTTTGACAATGGACATGGCAAGCTTTGTAGAACTTCTAAGTATGTTTGACATAAAAACCCTCCTTATAGTATCGCTTATTAACGATACAACTCTTTTGCAAATAAGTCAATACTATTGAAAAAGTTTTCATTTTATGTGATAATGTTCCCATATTGGAGGTGCGAAGTGAGAAATAAGAAAAAAGACCTAGGCGGTCTAAAATATATTCTTGCAGGCTTGGCATTGATGGCTTTGTCTACTGCAATTATTGAAGTTGTATTTTTATTTAAACATATAAGTCTTTTAAACTGGGCTGATATTGCAGTTCATTTTGTTGGATGGATTATGGTGGTAGTAGGTTTATACTGCATAAGAGGAATTAGAAATGAGTTTTCAAAGGGTTTTATAGTGGCCATACTTGGAACGATTATGCTAGTCATAAGCGGAGGGCTTGCATTTTTACAGTATAAAGATGGCTTAGGTGAAACGGCATTCATAGATATATACGTTATGTTTGCATCTTATTTGGCAGATATTGCTATGCTTAGCGTATACTTTTTGTTAGTCAGAGGTATGGGGCAGCTTGTAGCTAAGTCAGGCAATGGCGCTCTTGGGAAAAACAGTCTTAAATTATCTAGACTGGGCATAGGAGTTGTTTTAGCATCTATGGTATTAACGCCATTTTCATATGTATTTCCTGTAGTTATTAAGTTTATACTAGCCCTTATTTTTATAGCTGCTGGATTAGTGATGCAGTTTGCTATGATCATATATGTAAACCAAGGCTACAAAGAAGTTGAATAAATCTAATTGTGTTTTATAACAAAAATCAAAATCGGCGAGTGCAAAATTATTTGCACTCGTTTTTTTATTGTGATAAAATTTAGATAATAGCTTAATAGAGGTGAATTAATGAAGATTAAAGAATTTGAAAAAGTTATAAATGAGTTGGTAAATGCCATAGATGAAGGGGTTCATATAGTTGATGCAGACGGCAAAACTATAGTATATAGCTCTGTAATGGCAGAACTTGAGCTTACAAGAAGAGAAGATGTAATAGGTAAATCCTTTGAAGAGGTTTTTTCAAGGATTCCTCAAGGTGAAAGTACCATGGCTATGGCGCTATATGAGAAAAAGGCTACATTAAATAAGGAACAGACCTACTTAAATCAATACGGTAAGGAAATAACTACAGTAAACTCAACTATTCCTATAGTTATGGGAAATAAAGTTATTGCGGCTATGGAAATTGCCAATGATATTACAGACTTAAAATCTATGAGTAACACCATACTAGATCTTAGAGGTGGTGCAAATTTAGTAGATAAAAAGGAGCCGGGCATAAGAAAATACACCTTTGATAATATTATCGGCGAGACTGAAAAGATAAAAAAGCAAATTGCTATTGCTAAAAAAGCGGCTGCATCTGATGCTACAGTTTTTATTTACGGAGAGACTGGTACAGGTAAGGAGCTGTTTGCCCAAAGCGTTCATTATTCGGCAGTTAGAGGAAAAGGGCCATTTTTAGCGCAAAACTGTGCGGCTTTGCCTGAAAGCTTGCTTGAAGGTATTTTATTTGGAACTTCAAAAGGTGGATTTACAGGTGCAGAAGACAGAGCTGGTTTATTTGAGCAGGCCAATGGTGGAACTCTTCTTTTAGATGAAATAAGTGCTATGCCTTATGAGCTTCAAAGTAAATTGCTGAGAGTGTTGCAAGAGCACTACATAAGACGTGTGGGAGGCAGCAAGGACATTCCTGTGGATGTAAGGATAATTGCTACTGTAAACGAACCACCAGAACAGCTAATTGCAAGGGGAGATTTGCGAAAGGACCTTTACTACAGACTTAGTGTAATCAACTTAAATATTCCTCCTCTTAGGGAACGTGCAGATGATATTGAAACTATAGCTAAGGGTATTTTAAATAAGAAGAGTAAAGAAATTGGAAAGAATATAGAAGGGTTTACTAAAGATGCTTTGATAAAGCTGAAAGATTATGCATATCCAGGTAATGTAAGAGAGCTTGAAAATATTATAATGTCCGCGGTATCCTTATCTGAAGAAAAATCGTTTTTAGATGAGGAGGATATAATTATAAATGAGTTAAAAGTTAGTGATGATAACGGTTGTATCAATTATAACTCTCAGGAAGAGACGTTAGATGAGTTTATGTATAGGACAGAAAAAGCAATTATCGAAAAAGTTATGACCTCAAAGGATAATAATATCTCTAGAACGGCAGAAGAATTAGGTATTAAGAGGCAAACTTTGCAACATAAACTAAAAAAGTTTGGATATATTTTGTAGAAAAATACAAAAAATAGCTAAGCGCAAAAATCTTTGCATAGAAAATGCAAACTTTTTTGCGTATAATTAGAAGCAAGAAGAATAATATTAAAATTTATGCATAAAATCCTATAAAATATACCGCTAAGTGAATATTTATACTTGGCATGGAACTTGCATATATATTAAGTGACAATGTGAATAAATTTTGTTACTAAAATTTTATCATCTTATAATTATCATAATTGAAAAGGAGAAAAAGATTATGGAAAATGTAAAAGTAATTATTTGGGGCCTAGGCGCTATGGGCGGTGGTGTAGCTGATATGCTACTAACTAAAAAAGGTGTAGATATTGTTGGAGTTGCTGGTAGAGGTAAGAAAATCGGAACTTCAATGTACGACTACATCAAGACTGAAAAAGGCGACAGAGAAGACGTTTTAATTCAGGCTGCTGAAGATGTAATCAAACCAGGTGCTGCTGATATCGTAATTCTTTGCACAGATTCATTTACAAAGAATGCATTCCCAAGATTAAAGTTCATCATGGAACAGGGAATCAACGTTATTACATCAGCTGAAGAAATGGCTTACCCAGCTGCTCAGAATCCAGATCTAGCAGAAGAACTAGATAAGATCGCTAAGGAAAATGGAGTATCAGTTCTAGGTACAGGTATCAACCCAGGACACATCATGGACCTTCTTGTATTAGTTATGACTGGATGTATGACAGACGTAGAACATATCCTATCAAAGAGAGTTAACTCTCTATCTCCATTTGGACCTGCTGTAATGGAAGAACAGGGTATCGGTATCTCTGTAGACGAATTCAAAGAAAGAAAAGCTAACGGAACTATGGCTGGACACGTTGGATTCGCTGAATCAGTAGGCATGATCGCTGAAGGTCTAGGACTAAAAGTTGACAAGTTTGCTCAGGATATGGAACCTATCACAACTGACGTTGACAGAAAATCTCCATACGGATTTGCTGCTAAGGGATCATGTGCAGGTGTTGCAATGTCAGCTGACGCTACATTAAGTAATGGTATGGAAGTAAGAATGGAACATCCACAGCAGATTGAACCAGAACAGGTTGGCGTTCAGACTGGTGACTATGTAATCATCAAGGGTACTCCTTCATGTAACATGGTAAACAGCCCTGAAATCGAAGGTGGTCTAGGAACAATCGCTATGTGCGCTAACATGATTCCTCAGGTTATCAATGCTGACCCAGGTCTAGTAACTATGATCGACCTACCAATTCCAAGAGCTTTAATGGGAGACCTAAGAGACAGAATTAAGCCTGAAAAGAAAATCGTTAAATAAGATTAAGTAAGGTAAATTTAAAAAATATTTTTTAAGAAACACTGACGCAGGGCTGGCAATTTTGTCATGCCCAGCGTTTATATCTAAAGGAGAATAGAAAAATGGCTAAAAAAGGAGATTGGGTTCGTATCCACTCTGTAGTATTAAAGGCAGACGAAAGAACTGCTAAGATTCCTGATGATACTCAGAAGTGCGACCTAGAAATGTGGACAAAAGGATTTTTACAAGAAGACGCAGAAATCGGTGATGAAGTAACAGTAATTACTGCTGCTAATCGTGTAGAAAAAGGAACATTAATCGAAGTTGGACCATATTACACTCATAGCTATGGCAAATTTGTTCCAGAAATCGTAGAGATTGACAAACAGCTAAGAGAAATTATGTTTGGAGGTGACAAATAATGGCATTAGCAAAAGATTATAATTCAGTAATGGGCAGATCAAATGAAATTATGAAGAAGGCTTTAGGTCTTGACTATAACGAATTTGAATCAGGTTCAGTAGCTTTTGATTATGAAGCATTAATGAAATCTACAGGATATACTCTTGAAGAAGTTGCAAAAATTCAGAACAAGACAGCTGTAGGTAACACTCCTCTTATCGAGCTAAGAAATTTATCAGCTTTAAGCAGAAAATATGCTAAACCAGGATATGGTGCTAGAATTTTCGCTAAGGATGAAGCTGCAAACGCATCAGGAAGCTTTAAAGCTAGAAGAGCAGCTTGCGCAGTAGCTCATGCTAAAAAATTAGGATATAAGGGCGTTATCGCTGCTACTTCAGGTAACTACGGTGCTGCAGTAGCATCTCAGGCAGCAATGCAGGGACTAGAATGTATCATCGTTCAGGAATGTTACGACTCAAAGGGAATCGGACAGCCTGAAATCGTTGAAAAAGCTAGAAAATGTGAAGCTTATGGCGCAGAAGTTATCCAGCTAACTGTAGGACCAGAATTATTCTACACATTCCTATCAGTACTAGAAGATACAGGATACTTCAATGCATCACTATATTCACCATTTGGTATCGCAGGTGTTGAAACATTAGGTTACGAAATTGCTATGCAGTGTCGTGAACTAGTAGGAAAAGACCCAGATATGGTAGTATGCACAAACGCTGGTGGCGGAATGCTAACAGGTACTGCAAGAGGTCTTATTAAAGCTGGCTGCGTAGATACTCAGATGGTAGCTGCATCAATCGACCTAACAGGTCTACATATGGCTTCAGACGGACAGTTCAACAAGAAGTCATGTACAACAGGACATACTGGATTTGGTGTACCATATGCAACAGATCCTGACCATTCTGATGTACCAAGAAGTGCTGCAAGACCACTTCGTTACATGGACCGTTATGTAACAGTTAAGCAGGGTGAAGTAATGTACATGACAGAAGCTTTAGCTAACCTAGAAGGTATCGAAAGAGGACCTGCTGGAAACACTGCTTTAGCTGCTGCATTCTCATTAGCTCAGGAACTTCCTGAAGATGCAATCTTAGTAATTAGTGAAACTGAATACACTGGTGCTGGTAAGCATATTCAGCCACAGTTAGACTTTGCTAGAGACAACGGTATCGAAATTAGATTTGGTAACCCAGCAGAAGAAGACAAACCAGGTGAAAATATTATCCTACCTGCTAACCCAGGTTTAATTAAGCACCAGGAAGCTGATATTAACCGCTTCAGAAGATCATTAATCAAAAAAGCATTAAAGAATTCTGGAGTTACAGAGCCGACAGATGCTGACATCGCTTACTTAGTTGAAGAAACTAACACAGATGAAGCATTCGTTAAAGCTGCACTTGCAGAAATTAATGGCTAGTACAAATATAATCAGGAAAGGAAAATCACGATGAAAAGAGCGGACGATTTTGCAGAACGCAGAAAACATATTGCAGATTTGTCAGACAAAGAACTATATGACAGATTTTGGGAACTAACTGATCAGGTAGTAGATCCTTTATTAGAACTAGGAAGAAAAAATACAACTCCTTCAGTAGAAAGAGCTGTTTTATTAAGAATGGGAGTATCTTCTCTTGAAACTAAGCCTATCGTTGAAGGATGCATGGACAGAGGTCTAATGGGTAAAGGTGCTGGTCACGTAGTTTACAAATTAGCTAAGGCTAAAGATATTACAATTAAAGAAGCAGCTAGCATGCTTGCAGAAGGCAAAGGATGGGACGAGGCTGTAGCATTATTCAAGGGAGGTAAATAAGATGACAGAACTAAAGCACAACGAAAAGCTTGATATTGAGAATATCTTAAAAGACCTTGATAAATATGAGCCTAGAAGAAGAGGTTGGACTTGGAGAGAACATGTTCCAGGACTAAAGATGGGACCTTTCACTTATAAAGATGCATCAAAACCTTTAAAGAACAGTGTTCCATTGCCACCTGCTAAGTACTTTGACAATATTGACCCACAGCCAAAGGAAACAATCACTACTGAAATCGCTTCAGGTAGATTTGAAGACGATATCAGAAGAATGAGAATGGGTGCTTGGCATGGTTCTGACCATCTAATGGTTATCAGAACTGCTGGACAGTCTCATATGGACGGTCTAATTGAAGGTACACCTCAGGGTATCGGTGGTGTTCCTATTACAAGAAAACAGGTTAGAGCACAGAGAAAAGCAATCGATATGATCGAAGATGAAGTTGGTCGTCCAATTAACTACCATTCATACGTATCAGGTGTTGCTGGTCCTGACGTTGCAGTAATGTTTGCAGAAGAAGGTATCAACGGTGCTCACCAGGACCCACAGTACAACGTACTATACAGAAATATCAACTGCGTAAGATCATTTGTAGACGCTTGCGAATCTAAGAAGATTATGGCATGGGCTGACATCGCTCAGATTGACGGTGCTCACAATGCTAACGCTACAGCTAGAGAAGCTTGGAAAGTAATGCCTGAACTTATCGTTCAGCATGCTATCAACTCAAGATTCTCAGAAAAAGTTGGTATTAAGCCAGAAAACATCTGTCTATCAACAGTACCTCCAACAGCTACACCTGCACCATGTGTTTACATGGACTTACCATATGCAGTAGCATTAAGAGAAATTTGTGACAGATATAAGATGAGAGCTCAGCAGAACACTAAATACATCGACTCATCAGCTAGAGAAGCTACAGTAACTCATGTTCTAAACATGATGATTTCAAAGCTAACTAGAGCTGACATCCAGTCAACAATCACACCTGACGAAGGTAGAAACGTTCCATGGCATATTTACAACATGGAAGCTTGTGACACTGCTAAGCAGACACTTATTGGTCTTGACGGTATCATGGACATGGTTGAACTTAAAAAAGACGGTCCTCTAAGAGAAAACGCTAGAAAAATCAAGGAAAAAGCTTGTCTATTTATGGAAGAAATCGTAGAAGTAGGCGGATACTTTAACGCTGTACAGGAAGGATTCTTCGTAGATTCAGCTGAATATCCTGAAAGAAACGGCGACGGTATCGCAAGAAAGATCGAAGGTGGTATCGGATACGGATACGTATACGAAAGAGATGAAGATTACATGGCTCCTGTAACTGCTCACTTTGGTTACAACAACGTTGAACAGTATGGTGGAGATCCTGAAAATCCATCAGCTCTAATCGGCGGATGTACATTTGAAGATAGAAGCAAGATTGTTTACATCGACGAACTAGATGAAAACGACAATGTAAATACAAGACTTGCTGAAACTGCTAAATATAGAAATAGCGATTTAATTAAGCCAGAAATGGAATGGCTAGCTGACGGTATTGTTATGCTAACAATGATGATTCCTGCAAACAAGAGAACTGCAGAAGTTGTTGCTGTTGAAATCGGTAAGAACTTAGGTCTAATCGATCCTGAAGTAATCAACAGAGAAGTTATGCAGGAAGCTGAAGGTACAAGAATCGAAATGAAGGGTAGAGTTGATTTTGATATCGATGTATCTAAGCTTGTAATTCCACCAGAACCACATTACTTATCAGATGATGAAATCAGAGCTGATGTTGAAGCTCATCCTCTAAAGGTAGTTTGTGGTACTGTAGGAGAAGATGAACACTCAGTAGGTCTAAGAGAAATCATCGACATTAAGCATGGTGGTATCGAAAGATTTGGTATCGATGTAGAATATTTAGGAACTTCAGTTCCAGTAGAAAAATTGGTTGATGCTGCAATCGAATTAAATGCAGAAGTAATCATGGCTTCTACAATTATTTCTCACGATAACATCCACTACAAGAACATGAAGAGAATCCATGAACTTGCAGTTGAAAAGGGCATCAGAGATAAGGTTATCATCTGTGCAGGTGGTACTCAGGTTATTCCTGAAGAAGGTGTTAAGACTGGTATCGATGCAGCATTTGGTAGAAACTCTCATGGTATCGACGTTGCTTCATTTATTGTTGAAGAAAGACAAAGAAGAAGAGGCGAAAGAGAATAATTAGTTTATGCTAAAGTCTAGGGCAGACAAAATGTCTGCCCTTTTTTAAAAATAGGAGAAGAAATGAACGTAAGAAGATGTAATGAAAATGACAGAGATATTTGGGTTGCGCTAAATAAAGAACATATGGATCAGGAACTATGTGGAAACGCATTTTGGGCTGAAACTAGAGAAAGAGGTATTCAGATTTTAGAAGAATCTTTTGATAGAGCTTTAGAAAACTATCCATCAGTAATTTTATTATTATTTGAAGAAGACGGTAAGACAATCGGATTTGTAAACCTAAATACGATTTATAGTGTATGGTCAAATGGTGAAGCTTTAATCGTAGATGATTTCTTTATTTCAGAAGAATATAGAGGAAAAGGCTATGGACAGGAAGGATTAGTATTAGTAGAAAAGTATGCTATGGATAACAATGCTAAGAGAATCCAGTTCCACAGTGGTTCAGAAGACGAAAAAATACTAAAGGTATGGGATGACTACGGATATAAGCCATCAGATATGAGATTTTACATGAGATATTTATAATACAGGAAGGAGTACTCCATGAAGGTAGATGTTTTAGTAGCAGAGATAGGATCAACCACAACAGTAGTAAACGCGTTTACCGGTATTAATACAGAGGATCCCGTATTTTGGGGACAAGGTCAGGCGCCTACTTCTGTAATGGAAGGAGATGTGCGTATAGGACTAAATGGTGCTATAGCTGATCTTTGTAAAAATAAAGGTATTGATACTATAGAATATGATGATATGCTTGCTACATCATCTGCAGCAGGTGGCCTTAAGATGACAGTCCATGGGCTAGTTTATGATATGACAGCTAAGGCGGCTAAAGAGGCAGCGCTTGGAGCAGGTGGTATCATACATTTTGTAACAGCCGGCAAATTACGTAGAACTGATATAGCAAAGATTAAGGAAATCAATCCAAACTTAATCTTAATTGCTGGAGGTGTTGATTTTGGAGAAAGAGATACAGCTATAGAAAACGCTGAAAAGATAAGAGCGATGGGGCTAAAAGTACCTATTATTTATGCTGGAAATATTGAAAATCAGCAGGAGATGGAACTTATCTTCGATGAGGAAAGCGGACAGAGACTGTATAATGTAGAAAACGTATATCCTAAAATCGACGACTTAAATGTAGAGCCTTGTCGTAAGGTTATCCAAGATGCATTTGAAGATCATATTATTCATGCGCCAGGTATGGAGCATGTAAGGGATATGGTTTCAGGTCCTATAGTACCAACGCCAGGTGCTGTAATGCAGTGTACAAAACTATTAAATGAATATATAGGAAACTGCATAGTGCTTGATGTAGGTGGGGCTACAACAGACCTTCATTCGGTAACTGAAGATTCAGATCAGATTGCAAGACTTCTTGTTAATCCGGAGCCGAAGGCGAAAAGAACTGTAGAAGGTGACTTAGGTGTTTATGTAAATAAGATGAAAGTCATCGAGTCTATAGGAGAAGAAAAGCTAAGAGAAGAGCTTTCTGACATAGACATCGACAAAGTTTTGGAAAGCTATGTTGCCATTCCTAAGACTGAAGATGAAATTCGCTTTGTAGAAAGATTAACAGAAGAAGCTGTACTTAAGGCTGTCGAAAGACATGCCGGAACAATTAGATATATCTATGGTCCAAGTGGCAGAAGTACCGTGGCAGAAGGTAAGGATTTAACTCAGGTGCAATACATTGTTGGTACTGGTGGAGCATTGACAAGATTACCTCACCGAGTGGAAATAATGAAAAAGATATTGACACATAACGAATCTGGCATGATGTTACTTCCAGGGGAACACGCAAAAATTTTAGTAGACAATGATTATATAATGGCCTCTTTAGGTGCGTTATCTATGAAGTATAAGGAAGCTGCAGCAAAGCTTTTAGAAAAATCATTGGGAATTAAGTTCCCTGAGCAAAAACCGGCAAGTAAAGGAACGTACTTAGATGAACTTGCGGCGCTTGATAGAATAACTAGAAATAAGGAAATTGCATATTTAGAGCACCTTGAAGAATGCAAACTTCAAGGGTATGACGTTTCCCAATCAGAAAAAGAGTTCAAAAAAAGACTAGAAGAGGAAGGTCTTGATTATGATGAACTTTTAGAAGAAGTTCAAGCTACTTTGGCAGAAAAGCAGGCTAAAAAAGAGGCTGCTAAAATCATAGATTCACCTATGACAGCTAAAGCTAAAGAGGAAGCTTTAAAATAATAGAGGCAGATTTTTTGAACGGACGATATTAGAGAGCAAATGTGTTCAAGCTTTTATAAATTGCAATGATATAAGCAAGCATAAAGTGTGAGAGAGGAATTATTTTTATATATTGTTTAAAACAGTACCAGAGTTGGCTTTGTGTATGTTTTAAGAGAGGAATATTGTAATTGAAAAAAGGGCTGTTTGGACCATACTAATTGTTCGGCTTTACAGGAGGTATATAAAATGTATCCAAGACTTGTAATAGATACTGAAAAATTAAGACAAAACCTAGATGCAGTAGCAAAGATTACTAAAGAAAAGGGCGGTTGCTCACTTATGATAGTAACTAAGGGATTGTGCGCTGATAGAGAGGTTGCTAAGCTAATAGCTACACACCCTGCAGTTGAGTATATGGCTGATTCAAGAATTCAAAATATTGAAAGCTATTATGAACTAGCCCATAACAATGACAAAGAGACATTGCTACTGAGACTACCTATGGAGTCAGAAATCGAAGATGTAGTTAAATATGCTGATGTAAGTTTTAACTCAGAACTTCATACTATTCAGCTTCTTAATGAAGAGGCTTGTAAACAAGGTAAAAAGCATAAGATCATCTTAATGATTGACTTAGGAGATTTGAGAGAAGGAATTTTCTTTGAGGATGAGGAACATATATATGATGCAGTACGCAGAATCATAAAGATGGATAATATCATTTTAGAAGGAATTGGCGTAAATTTAACTTGCTATGGTGCGATTATTCCTAAAAATGATAATCTTTCACAGCTTGTTTTATGGGCTGAGAAAATCGAAGACAGATTTGGTATTAAGCTAAATGTAGTTTCAGGCGGAAACTCAAGTTCAATTTATCTAATTGAAAAGGGTGAATTACCTAAGGGCATCAATAACCTAAGATTAGGTGAATCATTTTTACTAGGTAATGACACTGCTTATGGAAGTAAGCTTGAAGGTACAGTTGACGATGCACTAGTTTGCGAAGCACAGATTATCGAGCTAAAGGAAAAACCATCACTGCCTATCGGAGAAGTTGGTAAGGATGCTTTTGGCCAAGTACCTGTTTATGAAGATAGAGGTATTATTAAGAGAGCAATCGTTGCTATAGGTAAGCAAGATACAGATTTAGACAGTATGGAACCGCTAGATGAGGGAGTAGAAATCCTAGGCGGTAGCTCAGATCATACAATTTTAGATGTTACTAATGCTAAGAGAGATCTTAAGGTTGGAGATGTAGTTTCATTTAAGCTAAGCTATGGTGGTTTACTTAAAAATGCTACAAGCCCATATGTAGAAAAAGTTTACAAATAGAGTACATGATATATAGATACGACATGCCAAAGTAGTGTGTCGTATTTTTTTGTAGTATAAATCTTTAGAATTCTTTAGAATTTTATATCTAGATTTGTAAAGCAGTATATGATTTACTTATAATACGGTTATATTAATATACTATATTAGGAGGTTACTATGGATAAAAAAATATTATTTTTTAGTGGTATATGCCTTGTTGGCATTTATATAGTATCTACTCTATTAGTTATTTCTAATCCATTATTATTTTTAGCTGATGGTGAAGGCTATATTCCACTTATGGGGTGCTTGATTAAAAATGTATATCTTCTAGTGTTGTTAACGGCTATTTTAGTTATTGGAATTAAATTAACTAAAGCTGGTTATGTGGGCATTGTAAATTCGCAAAACAATGATGAGAAGTAAAATACGAATTCTAACAGAGCATGAATCTTTGGTATTTTTTGTCTTTGCCAACTAGTGTTGGTGAAGAATAAAATCAAAAATTTATGGAGAGATTTAGAGCAGCAGTTAAGCTGCTTTAGGTCTCTCTTTTTTCTTAATTAGTTTTCTTGTAATTAGAATTTTGTTTCTAAAATGATAGAAACTTTATGGGTATTAGCTAAAAGTGTATTTATCGAAATGGTTTTATTTTTTGTAGTATAAATCTTTAGAATTCTTTAGAATTTTTAAGTTGATATTTAGTATTAGTTATGATTAAATAAATTAACTGAAAATTTAGTTAAAAAGAGGTAAGTATACAAATCCTACTACATTGAACTTCTATGGAGACTGTGGTGGAAATCCTATTAATTATATTGATCCGAGTGGGCATAAATCTATAAAGATGCTTTGTTATGGGGAAAAAAGAGCTAAACATTTTATAAAGCAGGGGCAAAACTCAGGAGAATATAATAGAAAAAATGCAGATATATATTATTTTTCATCAGATAAGGATTTTATACGAAAATGGAATAATTTGCGAGGCTATATGTCTAAAATATATATTTATGTACATGGAGGCAAAGGGGAATTATATTTTTATGGAAAGACTTTAACTGTAAAAGGTATAAGAAACAAATTGAAAAAGAAGAAAGTTTCTACTGGTGTAGCATTATATTCTTGTAGCGGAGGATCAGGAAAAGTTGGATCAAATGTTGCGTGGGCTATAGCAGAAAAAGTTCCAGGAAAGAAAATTTTAGCATCAGAAGGTAGTGTATCTTTTAGAAAAGAAGTAGGAAAATATTATGCAAGAACATCATGGCATACTAAATATTTATTTGCGAAATGGAAAAATTTTATGTATTGCAAAAAAAATGGCAAATGGAGACATATAAGTAGTAATGCAAGGTATGGGAGTTCACTAAGCAAGAGGATAGCTATTTAAATAAATTAAAGAGAAGGGTGTGTAAATATGATAAAAGAACTACAAAAAAGGAATATTATTATATTAATAATATCTTTAGTAATTTTAGTAAGTTATGTTGTATATTTTATATTTTCAAGTAAAGCTTATATCGCCATTGAATTTAAAGATTTAAATGTTTCAAATTTAGAAAAAATAAAGATTGAAAGTGAAAAAGGTAAAGAAATTGGCTATAAGATTAGAAATGATAAAATAGTTTTTGATATTGACATTACAAATTATAAGGGAACATTTAAAATGAGTCTGCCTAAAAGATTCGCAGGAATAGATGAAAACGGAAGTGTGTCAATTGATGTTGAGTTTATTGAAGATACTTTTGATGAAAATAATAATTTTTCTAAAATGTATATAGATATGATATATGAATACAAGCAAAAAGAAAAAGAATTATATGTCAAAACGAAATGGAAGTACAAAAAACGACAAAAACCATATGAAAGAGAACAAAGATTTAGTGAATTTGATAAAGTTGATGTGTGGTTTGGTATTTAGTGGTTACATAATGTGATAATGGCACTTTTCATAGTCTCGGGCATAAGAAAGGTAGCTGATTGAGAAAAAACACAAATACGGAAAATATAAAAATAGAATAAAAGGGCATTGTTTGTAGCTGGCGGAAGGAGCATTTTATGCAATATTATTTTGAAACACGAGAACAATACATAACTTTTTTAGAACGATTATTAAAAATTAGCGATGAGGTAAGAGTTGTTGATGATACTCCACCTGGAGAAACTTTTATAAATGAGATAAAGCCATATGTACAAAGTCATGATTGGAAAAAAAGAATACCTGGATATGGTGGTAAGGGAAGAGCACGAGTTTTAAATATTCCGCTTAGTGAAAAAGTTGAAAAGATATTTAGAAAATATAATTCTTTTTTAGAAATAGGATATGATGAAGAATATGAGTATGGTGTCTCCATGGCGTTTTATAAAAATGGGGATTTAATATTTTGGATTTATGCGTATGATTTGATATGTTACTTAGAAGAAAAATATGAAAAATTATTTTTAGATCTAATTTAATAAAATGGTTAAAATATGGATTTAGAAGTCGTAAGTATCGGAGGAAATGAGATTTATGACAAATAATTTTCAGCATCATATAAAAATTATTGAAGAATGTTATCGTAAGCAGGGAATACCTTTTACACTTTGGCAAGAAGATGTGTTAGAAAAGAACAAAGAGTATATAGACGAATACTGTGATGTTTTATTAGAGGCTTTTACGAGTGATGGTATAGATGAAGATTATGAACCAAATTCTTTTGGGATAGATGTAGAAAATACCATTGGTTGGCTATTTGAGTTTAGATATAAATTAGAATAATCAAGTATAAAGTGGATATCAAATGAATTGAAATAAAAGCACATTGTTTTTCTTTTAAAGGTGAGGGTTTTATGCAATATTATTTTGAAACACGAGAACGATATGATGAAGAATATGAGTATGGGTATCTATGGCATTTTATAAAAAAGGGAATTTAATTTTTTGGGTTTATTCATTTGAGGATATGTGTGTGGTAGAAGAAAAAAGTGAAAATTTGTTTTTAGATCAGATTTAATGAAACCGCTTTCACAAGGCATAGTTTAATTATGAGAAATACTGTTATAAGTAGTATTTCTCATATAATAAAGATGTGAGGAGAAGTAATGTTAAAGAAATATAAAAAAATCTTTCAAATAGCTACTATAGGGGCAGTAATTGGAGTTTTTATAGGTGCGATAATAAGTTTAGTGGCTATAAATATTGTAAACAGTGAAGTTTCTCATAGTGGTGAATTAGATGAAATTATTGATGAAGCACAGAGTGAATTAGATCTTGAAGAAATAGAATATGAAAAAGTGCTGTATTTTGATCCAGAAATGATGAATCAATCACCATTTGGAGAATTTACTGCGGAGGTGATATTGCAATTAAATGAGGAGCAATCAGATAATTTAATTAAAAAAATTAAAGAAAATGGATATCAAAAATTTTCCATACCACAAAAAATAGAAAGTAGTGAAGATGAAGAAATAATTAAAGATGAATTCAGTGGGTTTCAAGAAGGCTTTGCAATATGCAGGATTTTCGACCATAAAATAATAGATTTAGGTGCAAATATAGGTAATATATCTACGGCATATGAACAAATAAGTGGCCATGGAAATGTTAGGTTGATATTTGATGAAAAAAAGCAAAGACTTCGTATTATCAGTGACCATTGGTAGATTATGTTTGTAGGAGAGATGATATGAAAAGAAAACTTTGTATAGCTATAATCACATGTTTAGTATTGCTAATTACAGTAAATATTATGAGAACCATACCAATAAAAACATCTTTATCACAAAGTAATAGCGAAAATATGATTGCATATACAACCGGCAATGGTTTAAGGACATTGCCATGTATATTTGGAGAATGATTATATATTTATGATATCGATAAAGATGAGTCTTTCCTTATTGATATAGCAAAAAAACCATTAGAAGAAATAGGTGAAGATGCAGTTATTACAGATTCATGGATTTATAGTTACCAATTTTTATATCCTAAATCCAGTTTGTCAAATAAAAAAGAAAACTATGAAGAATATGAAGCAATAAGAGAAAATGATGGCAGGGTGTATGGTATAAAACTGATGAAAATGAAGAATGTATAGTGGATATAACAAGTGGTGAAAAAAAGCTTTACCAAACACAGCTAAATGAGACTTTTTCTATTGATGATTACTGCGTAATTGACGAGTGTATGTATATTGTAGAAACAAACATACATACAAAACAAAGTAAATTAGTTATTGTAAATCTAAAGAATAGTTTTACATATAAAGAAAATTTCAACTATGTAATTACAAAAGTGAAGCCATATGAAAAAGATAAAATCATAATGATCGATGCTTATCATGGCAAAATATATTCATATGATTTACTAACAGGACATTGTACAGAACTTGTCAATATTAAGATTCCAAAGAGTGACGATGTGAGCGATTTGATGTTAAAAGGGGAGCATTTATATTTCTGTGTTGATGGAAAAGATTTTTATGTTGCAGATTTATCAACTAATAAAATTAGTAAATTTCTAACAACAGAGCATAAAGATTCAGAAGTTATTTTTTGCAATGATTATATAGTAGTGAAGGAATACAAAGATTTTTCGAAAAAACTTATTATTTATGATTATGAAGGCAAAAAGATTCGTGGAAAGACAATGAAATATGCTTTGTCAAAGTAGCTATAGAAAAACTGCAAAAGTGAGAACAAAAAGATGAAAAAAATCCATATAAGTAAAAGAAGTAAAAAAATCCTATTGATAATATTAATGGGAGTTGTATTTGTAAATACTGTTCGAGTTATTCCAATGAAAAAAGATATATCAGCAAATCAAGAAAATACAGTACTATATACAACGGCCAATGGGTTAAATACATTTCCGTACATATTTGGAGAAAGATTGTACATGTATGATATTGAAAAAGATAAGGCAACTTTGTTAAAAAGTTGCCTAGAATACTATTCTGTATACGAATTATATTATTTGACTCAAAATTGGTTATATGTTATGCAAGATAATACTACATCATATTATAATCGTCAAAATATTAAAAATGGAAAAGTCAATAATTGGATTCCTTGTGATACAAGAGAAATAAATGGTAGAGTTTATACTGAGGGATTAATATCCATTAGTGAAATAATAGATGAAAAAGAAAAACTTATATTTGAATTAGATAGCAAACATCCTTATACAATTGATGAATACCAAATCATGAATGATAATTTATATGTGTTAACAGCACACGATAACGACCCTAAAGGAGAATTATATATTAAAAATTTAAAAACCTTAAAAAGCAAAAAAAGGGAATTGAATACATACTATATGGGATTTAATGTTGTTGATAATGATAATGTTATTTTGATTGATACCATAAATGGTAAGGTTGATAAATATAATATTACTAATAAAACATTGAAGAAAATAGCTATATTTGACAAAGGGAAACATGCGAAAGGTAGTATTGCGTGTTATTCAAGTGAATTACGAAACAACTATTTGTATTTTTATAATTCAATGTTTGCATTTTATAGACTGAATATTAAAACAGGTCAGATCAAAAAGCTTACAGAACAGTTATCGGAGATTGATGGAGAAGCCGAAACTGCGATGGAAGTCAATTATTGTAAAGATTATATTGCACTGGAAGCAGAATACGATAATGATAAATTTCTATATGTATATGATTATGATGGAAATCTCATAAAAAAGAAAAAATTGAAAAAGGGGGTATATTGATGAAAAGAATTATTTACCGATTATTTGGTATTGCGATTATTTTAATCATTGCATTTAATATCATTACTGCCTTTCCTATGAATAAAAAAGCACTTAAAGTTTTAAATAATAACGATGAAAATATGGTGATGTATACTACAGGAAATGGAATATTGAATTTTCCTGTGGTATTTGGAGAGAGGTTGTACTTGTATGATATTTCAAAGGACAAGTCGATTCTTTTAGATAATACAATACTACCACTAGGGTATATTGGATATAACTATATTAAACTAGAATCTCGCATAGATTTGGGTTGGAAATATTCTGAGGAACCATATGAGCAATTCAATGAATACAAAGAAGATGTGCTTATTGAAATGCTTGAAAAAAAGGTGAATGACAAATTTTATGGTGTTAAGAATAATACAGATTATCCACAAATTATTGAAATGACAGGCGATAAAGAAAAAGTAATATATGAAGATAAAAAAGGATATACTATATGTAATTTTGATATAAAAGGAGATATGTTATATGCAATAATCAATGGCGAATTAGAGGAACAAGAAGAATCTATGATAATTGCTAAAAATTTGAAAACAGGACATATTACAAAGAAAAAATGTGAAGTAGGCATGACAGGCATCAATATTGCAGAAGATGAAATATTATTAACAAATGGATATGAAGGTCGAGTGTATAAGTATAATAAAAAAACTTCTAATATAAAATTGTTCGCTAATTTTAACAAAGGTACTAACAAAGAATCATATTTCAACAAATATTATACCGAAATAAGAAATGGCAAGTTGTACTGTTACAACACTGATTATGATTTTTTTGAAATTGATACCAAATCTGCTAAAGTTAAAAAGATAATAAAAATGTCACAAGATGGTTTCAATGATATAATTACACATAATCCGGTATATTATTGCAAAGATTATATTGCTTTTGAATGTTGGACTGCTGATAAATCTGAAGAAAAATTCAATAAAAGACTTTTAGCTTATAGCTATGATGGCAAGTTGATTCGAGATAAAAAATTAAAGAACACTGTTACTAAATAGTATGGCAAATGATCATATGGTTCGGTATTTAATATTTCACAGCTTGCTTCTCAATAAGTTTAAGCTTTTTAAGGCGAGGTAGCTTTTTAATAGCTGCCTCTCTTTTTAATGCTTCACTTTTGGTAGGTAAAACTTCATAATAAACAAGCTCAACAGGAGTGCGACCACGAGTATATTTAGCACCTTTGCCCTCATTATGTGCTTTAATTCGCACATCTATATCATTTGTCCAGCCGGTGTAAAATGTATCATCGGCACATTTTAAAATATATACGTAGTTCATAAAACACCTCCGAAAAAATTATATAATAAGAGTTTCTTTTTGGCAAATCGGTGGTATCATTAATAACTAATGGAGGTAACAAAACATGTTAAATATAGGATGTCATTTATCAGCCGCAAAAGGCTATGAAAATATGGGAAAAGAAGCCCTTAAAATAGGCGCTAATACATTTGCTTTTTTTACAAGAAACCCAAGAGGAGGAAAAGCAAAAGCTATAGATGAAGCTGATGTTAAGAAATTTTTAGAACTTGCAGAGGCCAATAAATTTGCTAAATTAGTTGCACATGCACCATATACATTAAATCCTTGCTCATCTACAGAAAAGGTTAGAGAATTTGCTCATATGGCTATGAAAGAAGACCTAGAGAGAATGGAATATACTCCGGGTAATTACTATAATTTTCATCCAGGCTCTCATACAGGTCAGGGAGTTGAAAAAGGTATAGAGTTAATATCGGATTTACTAAATGAAATATTAACCCCAGAGCAAAGCACTATCGTTTTACTTGAATCTATGGCAGGTAAAGGCAGTGAGGTGGGTTCAACATTTGAAGAACTTGCTGCAATTATTGATAGAGTAGAGCTTAAGGACAAGATAGGAGTATGTCTAGATAGTTGTCATATAAGTGATGGCGGTTATGATATTGTAAATAACCTTGATGATGTAATAGAAGAATTTGATAAGGTGGTTGGTATTAAGTATTTGCATGCTATGCATCTAAATGATTCTATGAATCCTATGGGAGCTAAAAAGGATAGACATGCAAAAATAGGAGAAGGTCATTTGGGAGTAGCTACTTTTGAAAAAATTGTTAACCATCCAGCTCTAAAAGACTTATCATTTATTTTGGAAACCCCCAATGAGCTAGCAGGTTATGCAAAAGAAATAGAACTTTTAAGATCACTTGAAAAGTAATGGCAATTGGTAATATAATATTGTATGAAATTTGTATAAGGAGGGTTTATTGTGAACATAAATATTACAGGTAATGCAGATCCAAGAGAGGCACAAAATTATGTTAACTATTTACAAGATAAGTATAATCGTAAATTAGAATCATTAGATATTAATATTGATGGTGATTATGTAGATTTAAATTATAAATTTGCTCCAGTAAAAGTAGAAAGAATTCGTCGAATAACGGGTTATTTAGTTGGTACTATGGATAACTGGAACAATGCAAAATCAGCAGAAGAAAGAGATAGAGTTAAGCATATGTCAGTTGAGCAAGCAGGCCATATGGAAACTCTTTAGTAGGATTTATATCATAAGTTGTACGTAAATAAAAGCAATGGTTATTGGTCAAATCATTGCTTTTTTTATATGTAAAATATATAATTATAGTTGTAAGTTTTATGAAAATAACATACGAAAGGACGAGTATCTTATGTATAAAGAAGCAATAAGACCTGTTTGGGCAGAAATTAATCTTAGTAACGCAGATTACAATATTAAAAAGATTAGAGAAAAGGTAGGTCCAGATAAGGAAATTATTGGGGTTATAAAAGCAGATGGATATGGACATGGCTCAGTTAAAATGGCTGAGGTTTTACGAGAAAACGGTGTAAAAACATTTGCAGTTGCAACACTTCAGGAATGTATCGTTTTAAGAGAAGCTGGTGCTATGGAAGACATTATAATGCTTGGCTTAACACCTGATATGTATGCAGATACAATTGTTAAATATAATATTACTCCAGTTGTAAATTCAGCTGCTAATGCAAAAGCTATCTCAGATGCAGCAGAGTCTCACGGAGTAGAAGTAAGTGGTTTAGTTGCAATAGACACAGGTATGGGTCGTATTGGATATTTAACAGATGACGAAGAAGCTATTTCAGATATTAAAAAGATAGAAGCGCTTCCAAACTTTAGCATCAAGGGATTATTCTCACATTTTGCTACTGCAGATGCAGCAGATAAAACATTTGCTAAACTTCAGGAAGAAAGATACAATAGCTTTGTTAAAAAGCTAGAGGAAGCAGGAGTTAACATTCCTATGAAGACTTTTGCAAATAGTGCATCTATTATGGAAATTCCATCAGTATATTTTGATGCCGTAAGACCTGGTATCATCTTATATGGATGCTATCCTTCAGATGAAGTAGATAAAAATGAATTATCAATTAAACCAGTTATGTCAGTTAAGGCTAATATCGTCCATATTAAAGAAGTGCCAGAAGGCTTTTCTTGTGGTTATGGTCGTAAATTTATTGCAGAGCGTCCTTCAGTAATTGGAACTATTGCTTTAGGATATGCAGATGGATATCCTAGACCATATTCTTCACAGGCAAAAGTTATTGTAAATGGACAGTTTGCTCCAATTGCAGGTAACATCTGCATGGACCAGTGTATGATTGATTTAACTGATGTGCCAAACGTTAAGGTTGGAGATGAAGTTATTATTATGGGTAGTGATGGCAAAAATACTATTTTAGCTGATGATATTGCCAATGCAACAGGTACAATTAACTATGAAATCCTATGTGCATTTGGACAGAGACTTCCAAAGGTATATGTAAAATAATATTGTAAAATTAACCCAGTTATATTGAAACCTCAATATAACTGGGATTTTTTTAAATCTTTAGAATTCTTTAGATTTATTTATTCTACAAAATGATATAATAGCTACAAGGTGAAGAAGGGAGAAGGTTTTATGGCTGTAAACTTGGGATATACGACTATTAATGTTACAGGTATAATATTGCTTTTGCTATTATTGATATATGCATTTAATACGTATCGGTTAAATAAAGAGATTAAAAGTGAAATAGGAAAACTCAATGTAGTTACGAAAAGACTTAAGTATGGTGAGATTGAGGACTATTGCTTTAATAGGATAGAAGATAATGAAGAAAGATTAACCGTAGAAACTTGCTATTTTTATTCAAAACAATACTTAAAAGAAGAGTTTGAAAAAATGGATTTTGATAATTTCGAAATAAATGAACTTAGGGGTATGCCTAAATTCGATGTTATGCTGGTAGACGACGAATATGACATTTCGGCAAAGGACTATTTGGTAGATGTAGGTGGTACTGGTGAGCATCTATTTATAGTAGATAAAGATACTAAGGCTGTAAAAGCATATGGAATGGCAAACAGGGAGATATAAAATGATATATTGGAATTTTACCATGATACTTATAACAGCTGTAGCTTTGGTGGTTGTAATAAGTTCGATAAAGGATAAGAAAAAGACCTTGGCTAAGCTTAAAAAACTAGTAAAGGAAATAGATGAGATAGAAGAAATAAAATAGGACTGTGTTTTTAACATGGTCTTTTTTTTAATATATTATATAATAAAATATAATATTGTGAAAAACAAAATATACGTTGACAAAGTATTTTGTAATGATATAATAAATAAAAAAGTTCGAGAAAGGTAGGAATAGTGAATATGAAAAAAGAGATTATAATTATTGCAGTCGCATCTATTTTAAGCGTGGGTTTAGTTAACTGTTTTAGTGGTTTTAATACTAGTTATCCAGTTGCAGTTGACAAATTAAATCCAACAGTTGAGCAAATTCATGGAGTATTAAACAAGTATTTAGCTGATAAAAATCTGAAGTTAAAACCAGGAAGCCCAGAGTATATTGGGTATTTATCAGATATTTTGACTTTTGATAACGATAAGGATATTAAGAAACTAGATGAATATGAGGACATAAAAATATATGCTAGTAATTATATCGTTGAAAGTGATATGATAGAGGCAGGATCATTTAGAGATATTTTTAAAGTCTATGATGATATACCAGATAAAATGGAAAAAAAGACTATAAATGAATTAGTAGAATTATACGGAGAAGATTGATATGATAAAGTATACCTATAAGAGAAAAAAGAAAATTGTTACATGTATAATTGTAATAATATTAGCAATATTAATAGGTTTATATTTCTTCCCAATCTATCGGTTAAGTGAGTTATCAAATTCATCAGCGGGGATTTCTTTTTATACAAAAGATGAATTAAAAAAGTGTCTTTATATAGGGTCGGCTGAAGATAGACGTGAAGCAAAGAAGATATTAAAAGTGGCTGAGACAGCTATTACCGATACAATCAATACACAAGAGCAGTGTAAAAAACTTTACGGTGAGCTATATAGATATGTACCTCCTAGAGATGAAAAAGAGGGATATAAATCTTATAGGTTGGATTTATGGTCAGCTCATTTAGAGGAAACAGAAGGTTATATTTGGGTATACTATGAATTAGAGCCGGGATACAGTCAGCCTTCTCTTTGGAAAGTAGCAAAGAAACAAGGGAAATGGATTGTAACTAATATCAAAGAATTTCCATAAAAATATAGAAAAATTGGAGACTGTACTTTTGTACAGTCTCGTTTTTTAGCTATTTAAAATTAGTTCCATGCCTTCCATAATAGTTTTGTAATCATCTAAAAGATCAGCTAATCTTTTTTTACCATCTTCTTCTATATGATAATAAACTCTTATACGTCTTTTACCAACTCGTTCTTCATAATCAGATATCATTTTATTATCAAGCAATTTATATAGGGTTGGATATAGAGAACTTTCGGTAATAACAAGCTTATTCATAGAAAGCTCTTTGATCATTGTTGTAAGCTGATAGCCATATAAATCTTCTTTGTTAAGTAAAAATAGTACTATCAGTTCGACCATTCCCATTTTAAAGCTATTTCGTCTACTCAAAACATTTACTCTCTTTCTTTTAATTTTTAGGACAACTAATTATCGCCTATATCTTTTTCTATTTTGGTATTATGAAATTTTGTGATGCCAGTATATCCATTTTTGTAAGTTTTATACTCCTTAACAATCATAACTGAAAAGAGTATAAATGCTATTAGTAATAATACAAGGCAAAGTCTTTGTTTCTTTTTTTTAACATATAGCCTATTTTTTAAACCGTCTATATCTAGGTTATTAAGATACTCTTCTACAATAGTTTCCGGCTTACCAAATTTATCGAATATATCTTCCATAGAAGGATTTTCTAAGGCAGATATATATTCATTTATATTTATTTTTAAGTCTTTTATGAAGTTTTTTTCTTCATGAGTATATATAGGTAGCTGCGCGATAATCGTAGAAATATATGTTTTTAATCGTCTATCAAAATCATTATTCATAAGTTTTCTCCGTCCTTATATTTTCGCCATTCTTCCTGTATTCAGTAGTAATTTCTTTAATTTTTTTACCACCTTTACTTTCGATATGGTGCTCTAATATTTTTTCATTGTTTTTATAAGTTATATAAGTTTCTTTGATTTTTTTACCGCCTCTGCTTTCAACAAAACTTTCTTTGACTTTATCACCATTTTTATAGATAATCTCTTCTTTTGTATATAAAGTGCTACCAGTGTTTCCATTTTGATCATTTAGTCTAATAAACGCTTGATGTACTGAAAACCACAATATAAAAAGGATGAGTATACTTATTAATACAACAATTTTAATATTTTTATTAGATAGGCCGGAAGTTATTTCACTTGCCTTTATATAGTCAAAGTAATCTTCAACTATTTCTGAAGGATCTCCAAAGCGTTTGTAAAGATCTTTAATAGAAGACACTTCATGTTGAGCAGTATATCTATAGATGTTTTTTTCTAAATCTTTTACAAATTTTCGAGTTTTCATATTATATATTGGAAATGCTTCAATGATTTCATCTATATATTTCTTTACTGTACTTTTCATATTTTAATCTCCATTAACCTTAGGATATTAGCAATCCAGCACATGAACTAGCGCCTCAGCTAAGATATCCTTAATATGATCATCATCAAGGGAGTAATAGATAATGCGCCCTTCTCGTCTGCCTCTAACAAGCTTAGCATTTTTTAGTGCCTTAAGTTGATGAGAAATAGCAGACTGACTCATATTTAATATATATGAAAGATCACTAACACAAAATTCGTTTTGTATTAGCGCCATAAGTATTTGAAGACGAGTGCTATCGCCCATAACTTTGAAAAAATCAGCCAAATCTAAAACGTTATCTATATTTGGCATTGTATCTCTAGCTTTGTCAGAAACCTCTTGATTTATAGGCTGACAGTCACATTTGTTTTCCTTCATAAATTAATCACCTCTAAAAATATTATACTTTATTAATAAAATAAAATCAAAAAATAAATTTATATATTGACATATGAGCAAGTATTCAAGTATAATGAGTGTAGAAAACATGAACAATCATTCAAGTATTTGTATTTAAGGAGGAAAAAATGAAAAAGACATTTAAATTAATTGATTTAGATTGCGCAAACTGTGCAGCAAAGATGGAAAGAGAAGCAGCAAAGGTAGATGGAGTAAACTCTGTTACATTTAGCTTTATGACACAGAAGATGAAATTAGATGCAGATGATGCAAGATTTGAAGAAATCGTAGATGAAATTGCTAAAATTTGCAAAAAAGTAGAACCTGACTGTCAGATCGTAAGATAAAAGAGGTAAATATTGTGAGCAAAAAACTAAAAAAATTGTTAACACGTATAGCTGTTGCGGCATGTCTATTTATAGCAGGGATGCTTCTATCAGGTAAAATAGCAATAATATTTTTGGTGGCAGCATATGTGACTGCAGGATATGATGTAGTTAAAAAAGCTGTTAGAAATATAGGTCATGGACAAGTATTTGATGAAAACTTCCTTATGACTATAGCCACAATAGGTGCATTTGTAACAGGAGAAATTGCCGAAGGCGTAATGGTTATGCTTTTGTATCAAATTGGAGAATGGTTCCAGCAGTATGCTGTAGGTAAATCAAGAAATTCAATTACTGAGCTTATGGATATAAGACCTGATTATGCCAATGCACTTCGAGGTGGAGAAGTAGAAACAGTTGATCCAGATGAAGTAGAAATAGGTGAGACTATTTTAGTTAAGCCTGGTGAAAAGGTGCCTATAGACGGTGTGGTGACAAAAGGCGAAAGCTACGTAGACACATCAGCACTAACAGGAGAAGCTATTCCTAAGAGGGTGGCAGAAGGCGATGAAGTTTTAAGCGGATTTATCAATGACAACGGGCTTTTGGAAATTAAGACTACAAAAGAATTTGATGAATCTACCGTATCTAAAATTTTAGAGCTAGTTGAAAATGCTAGTAGTCGCAAGGCAAAATCAGAAAATTTCATAACAAAATTTGCAAAATATTACACTCCTATAGTTGTAGTAGGGGCATTGTTGCTTGCATTTTTGCCTACGATTTTGGGAAGCAATTTAGGTCTTGATCAGTGGATTATAAGAGCGTGTACATTTTTAGTTATCTCATGTCCTTGTGCTCTTGTTATATCAGTGCCGCTAGGATTTTTCGGTGGTATTGGAGGTGCTGCTAAGGAAGGCATACTTATTAAGGGCAGTAACTATATGGAAACATTGGCTAACATTAGGACTGTAGTTTTTGATAAGACGGGAACTCTTACTGAAGGAACTTTTAAGGTAAATAAAATTGTTGGCTTAGGCGAATCTGAGGATAAAATCTTAGAACTTGCTGCTATTTGTGAGTCTTATTCTAATCATCCTATAGCAGTTTCCTTGAGAATGGCTTATGGCAAAGATATAGATGGTAGCAATCTTTCAGATGTTTGTGAGTCAAAGGGTATGGGCATAAGTTGCAGTATTGATGGACAAAGAATATATGTTGGAAACCAAAAGCTACTTAGAGAAAAAGGAATAGACATTCCTGTGGTAGATGAAATAGGAACTGTAGTTTATGTAGCAAAAGATAATAAATGTATAGGATATATAATTATTGCTGATGAAATAAAAGAAGATGCTAAAAGTCTTGTAGAGGCTTTAAAGATGCAGGGTATAAAAACAACAGTGATGCTTACTGGAGACAAAAAGGAAATTGCAGAAAAAGTCGCAGCTAGCATAGGAATCGATAAGGTGTGTTCAGAGCTACTTCCTCAGGAAAAAGTAAGTAATCTAGAAAAGCTACTTGAAGAGGAAAAGGGTAAAGGAAGCCTAGCGTTTGTAGGTGATGGCATCAATGATGCTCCAGTATTAACACGTGCAGATATTGGTTTTGCAATGGGAGCTATGGGAAGTGACGCTGCTATTGAAGCGGCAGATGTAGTAATTATGAATGATCAGCCGTCTAAAATTGCAGATGCTATTAAGGTTTCAAAGAAGACTATCGCAATTGTAAAGGAAAATATCATATTCGCTTTAGGAGTAAAAATATTGTTTTTATTACTAGGAGCTTTAGGAATGATAAATCTATGGATGGCGGTATTTGCTGATGTTGGTGTTGCATTTTTAGCAATATTAAATTCTATGAGGGCTTTAAAAAAATAATTATTTGTGATAAAATACTGACGTTAAGTTAATAATTGGTTTTCTCGGCGAGGAGCGTCGTTAGAGTTTTTACCGTACTTTTTAAAAGTACAAAAAAGTATTTGCGAGGGAATCCGTGTTTCGGAGTGAGAGGATGCTAGAGAGTATCGACCGTTATTACAGCAGATAGCTGTTTTGTGCAGGAGGTATGTAAAAATGAAGAACGTTAATGTCAGAAAGCTTGCATTAGCTGGTATTTTAGTTGCAGTTGGAGTTGTAACTGCTCCATTATCTATCCCCGTTGGGGCTGCTAAATGTGCACCGATGCAGCATTTTATAAACATTTTGTGTGGTGTATTTTTAGGCCCGGGATATGCTGTGGGTACAGCTTTTACCATAAGCCTTTTAAGAAACTTTATGGGAATGGGTACTCTTCTTGCGTTTCCAGGTTCTATGTGTGGAGCACTTTTATGTGGACTGCTTTATAAGTATGGCAAGAAATTACCTTTTGCTTATGCCGGTGAGCTATTGGGGACTTCTGTTATTGGAGGTATCTTAAGCTATCCTATCGCAGCTCTTATTATGGGTAAGCAAAGTGCAGTGTTTGCTTTTGTTATTCCATTTTTCATTTCAAGCTTAGGCGGAACAATACTTGGTATAGTGCTTGTTACTACTATGAAGAAGATGAAGGTGTTTGACGTATATTTGGGCAACTTAAAAGCGTAAATAAAGTATATAAACATGGCTATTACATCTAGTTTGGTTAGGTGTAATAGCCTTTTTTTGGTTCTTCACATAAAATTCGGGGATAGTCTAAAAAGAAAACCTCCCGCTCTTGCCGAACCATATTTCAGCAAAACCCCGATGTGTCTATATAATGGTGTAAATTAGGATAACAAAAAAAGAGCCACAGTG
>CALCFD010000036.1 GCA_937900695.1 uncultured Eubacterium sp.
ACTTTACATACTTTACATAGTTCTCATACTTTACATACTTTACATAGTTCTCATAAAAATAACAAAAATGCCCTCTTTACTCCAATAAAGAGGGCACATATTAAGCGTACTTTTTAGCTACTTCATTTTTTATTTTTAGGTTTTAAACCATATTTAATTCCTTCAACCTGTAATTGATAACAATAACGTTTTTCTCCATCTTTTTCATAATTATCTGGCACAACTATGCCCTTTACAATGTATTGCCTTCCCACCATATATTCGTTTCCTAACCTTTCCGCATTCTCTCCAAACATTATGCAATTCCAAAAGATAACTGTTTTTTCTCCTTTTACAAAGCCATTATCAGCTAAACAAAAATTAATTATCGGTGTTCCTTTCTCTGTATAAACAACTCTAACATCTCTTACTAAATTTCCTTGTACTGTAATAGAGTTCATTAATCATTCCCCCAATCTAATAATCATATGACGCAATAGTAAATCGTTAAGTTTCATAACTCTATCAAATTTTGCTTTAAATTTCATAAGAATATAAATGCCTTCATTAAATTTTGATACATTAGAGTCCACTACTTTTTCATCGATAGGTTTTACAATATACAGAACTTCATAATTTTTCATTTGATACCTCTTTCTGCAGTTGTCCTGCGATTATTTTTTGTTGCTTTTCGCAGCATTTTTTTGCGATGAGTAACAGGACGGCAAGGACAGCTTTTTAGCTGCAACGTTTATCCTTGCCGGTATGGCAACGAATCGCTAAAATGCTAAGCGGAAAAGCAGCAAAAATCTTTTCTTTCATACGTCCCATAGGACGTTACCTATTTAAATCAATTCTTCAATCAAGGCGGCTTGTCGGCTTAGGACAACAAAGCTGCCGCAGGTACAAGGGAGCTGTTTCCTTCCTCTTTTTCACACTGAGCATATTCTTCTCTGCTCAGTGTGACTATTCAAGAGCGGCTTGAGTAGCCTGCTTTCTGCGTACTCAAGCACGCTTTCCTTTTTATGCAAAGTAGCATTACATACTTTGCATATTTTACATATTTCGCATACTTTTATATGTAAATTATTTGTTTATAGTTTGAATTTATTTGTTATTATTTTCAATTTTATTGTTTTTATAAATGTAAATGACGACATATATTTTATAATTTATATTTGTTTCTGCATAAAAATTACATGATTATATCCAAATTAAAAAAAGACTGTAAACAAACTTCTTTTGTCTACAGTCTGAAGCTGCAAAAAGAATTTTTGCAGCTTGCTGCTATTTAACTTGCCTATGGCAATCAATATTTTTTATTTACACTTCTATTTTTCTATTATTCGCCTGCGGCAACTACGTACTCCACTTTGCCTATGGCATTAGTCATGAAAAGAGTATGTATAGTATATAATCTTTAATCAATACGAAAACATCTATATAAAAAATACCCTCCTTACTGATTTTGTCCAGTAAGGAAGGTATTTTCCTAATAAATCATTTTTCTATGTCCAACATCCAAAAAAACTAAAATAAGTTTGTCATCCTGTATGTCAGCTAAAATTCGATAGTCACCAACTCTATATCGCCATTGTCCACTCCTATTAGCAGTCAAACCTTTGCCATGAATCCTAGGGTCTTTACAGCCTACAAGATTTTTTTCAATCCAGGTTTTTATTATTCTCTGTGTATGTCGATCTAGCTTACGAAACGACTTATCAAATTTATCAGTAGTCATTATTTGATACATTATATATCCAACTCTTTCCAAAGTTCATTGATTGGACGTATTTTAAGTGTGCCAGCTTTTTTTTCTTCTTCGTATTCCGCAAACACTTTTATATCAAATTCTTCTTCAATACGTTCAAGCATAGTCTTACGAATAATTTCAGATAATGTCGTATTATTAATCTTAGCGTATGATTTTAAAATATTCAATTCATTTTCCGGTACTCGTAAACTGATAGTAGTCATTTTTTTCACCTCGTATTTCTTTTCTTTGTAATACAATTGTAATACAAAGAAAAGAAATAGTCAAGCATCTTATAATCTAATTTAAAGTCATATAATTATCAACCATAGATTTGATATTTTATAATTCTTTACTCCTTTAATAACCTAGAAAAATTTTATGAGCCAAAAATATTGTTACTTAATATATACATAACTACCTCTTTCTGCAGTTGTCCTGCGATTATTTTTTGTTGCTTTTCGCAGCATTTTTTTGCGATGAGTAACAGGACGGCAAGGACAGCTTTTTAGCTGCAACGTTTATCCTTGCCGGTATGGCAACGAATCGCTAAAATGCTAAGCGGAAAAGCAGCAAAAATCTTTTCTTTCATACGTCCCATAGGACGTTACCTATTTAAATCAATTCTTCAATCAAGGCGGCTTGTCGGCTTAGGACAACAAAGCTGCCGCAGGTACAAGGGAGCTGTTTCCTTCCTCTTTTTCACACTGAGCATATTCCCTTCTGCTCAGTGTGACTATTCAAGAGCGGCTTGAGTAGCCTGCTTCCTGCATTCTCAAGCACGTTTTCCTTTTTATCTAAACAGAAAAAATACCCTAGTTACTGTTTTTTTACAATAACTAGGGTATTTTTTCTGTTTAAACTTTACGACCTTCAATATAACAGCTATCAGCTGATATATCTATCTTATTACTCCATACTTTGTCACTATTTATATCAGAATCTATATCCCATGCAGGACAACCGAATTCATCCAAATATACACGTTTAAAGACTTCTATATGTTTAAGGTGGTTAAATACACCACCCTTTTTTATAAGCGGTGCAACATCAAATAATTTATGCTCACCATTATCAAAAGTAATAAGTAAAGAGTAATCATCGTTTGGTTTTATGTCAACTATTGTTCTTTTACCATTCAAAAAATATTCTGCTGTTTTGCGATTATAGCCTCTAGATAAATACCATTCCAAAGTTCTAGTCATAGCTTACACCTCACTTCATTGGTTCAATACTAAATAATTCTTGTTGTTCTGTCGCTAAATTCCAGTTTTCTAATAATTCTTCTTGATGAAACGCCGCCCATCCCAAAAGCATTTTTAATTGTTTATTAGGCAAATATCCTTCTAAAACTTCTATAGTATTAATATCTACTATAACTTGATATTTACCATATTGAGCATGAAAATGTGGTGGCATATGGTCATGCCAATTTATATATACTTTAATTCCTCTGAAAATTGAAATCGTTGGCATATTGTATTCCTCCTTTAAGTTACACTCTTATCCAACTTCTTTTATTATACATTAAACAAGGTGCAATTAAAACATAAAACATTAGAATAATATAACTTTAGTAACTATAAAGCAAAACTATATTTCTACATTACTGTTAAACACATAACTAACCTCTTTCTGCAGGCTCCCCTGCGATTATTTTTTGTTGCTTTTCGCAGCATTTTTTTGCGATGAGTAACAGGACGGCAAGGACAGCTTTTTAGCTGCAACGTTTATCCTTGCCGGTATGGCAACGAATCGCTAAAATGCTAAGCGGAAAAGCAGCAAAAATCTTTTCTTTCATACGTCCCATAGGACGTTACCTATTTAAATCAATTCTTCAATCAAGGCGGCTTGTCGGCTTAGGACAACAAAGCTGCCGCAGGTACAAGGGAGCTGTTTCCTTCCTCTTTTTCACACTGAGCATATTCTTCTCTGCTCAGTGTGACTATTCAAGAGCGGCTTGAGTAGCCTGCTTTCTGCGTACTCAAGCACGCTTTCCTTTTTATGCAAAGTAGCATTACATACTTTGCATATTTTACATATCTCGCATACTTTTATATGTAAATTGTTTGTTTATAATTTGAATTTATTTGTTATTATTTGTTTTTATTTTCAACTTTATTGCTTTTATAAATATAAGTGACAACATATATTTTATAATTTATATTTGTTTCTGCATAAAAATTACATGATTATATTCAAATCAAAAAACCCTACACTAAAAAGTGTAGGGTTTTTTGGTCTTGTGTGAAATAACTTTTTTATTTTAGTATAGCACAACTCTCAAAATTTTTAAATACCAATATCAATATCATTTTTCTCATCTTGATTATCATGCAGCTTCACTATCATATTATTTTCTTTAGTATCTTTCGCATCTCTTAGTTGATAGCTACTACTCTTCATATCATCCAATATTTTTTTAATAGAACTTATATTGTTGGTTGGATCATTGATTATATTAGCATGCTCATTTTTTAATAAATATCGCATTCCTTTATTGAGCGATTTATTGACATGAAGAAGCTGACGTCCAATATATCTGCATTCTTTGTTTTCTTGTTTTAACAACTCAAGCGATTCTTTATTTTTTTCATTTTTTTCAGCTAATATTCTACGGATCTCAGCAATCTGCTGCTGACGTTCTGGTCTATTTAGTTCCTGTTTTAATATATTGTTACGGTAAGCAAAGTTCTTTTCACTATCTAAAATGTCTTTCTGCCACTGCATTAATCGAGCCTTTTTGCTGTCATATTCTGCTTTTTTTTCATGCTCAAAGTATTTTGGCAATGGTAAATTTTGAAATTCTTTGAACTCAATTTCAAATTTTTCTCTCTGCTCTTTTAATTTTCTGAATTCTTTTTGATATCTTGTTGTAGCACCTTTTGTATAAATTGAAAGTGCAATGCGGTCTAATCTTTCATCAGAAAAAACATTTTTATATAGCTCTTTAATATGTTTGTCATTGTCTTCTATGACTCCCTGTATATCATTAATAGCTTTATATATCTTAGCTATTAAAACTGCTCCAGACATTTTAATTCTATCTTTGTCCTCATCATTTTTTTCAAGTTCAACACGACCTGGTCCTATGTCAAGATTTAGTACAAGTTAAAATGAGGTTTTTCTCATCTTAAC
>CALCFD010000037.1 GCA_937900695.1 uncultured Eubacterium sp.
CTTTCATTTTAAATTCAAAGGTATATTTAGCCATAAAAATACCGACCTCCTAATCATTAGATTTTTTTGTCTAACTTTTAGGGGTAGGTACATAAGTATCCTAGCTTTATCTATTTGGTATTATTAAATTTATTGCATTTGGTACAATTTCAAATTCTATTTCATCAGCATGGGCTATTTCTCCATCTGGGCTAAACATAATATCATCACCCAATTTGCTTACTTTAATACTTTTACATTGCTTATAAATAACTATTTCCTCAGCTTCCTTTGTCTTCATATGAGCTCCTTTAACATACTTAGGAAGCAATCTTATACACTTACATCTACTACACCTTTTAATTAAACTAACGTCCATAAGACCATCATTTGTTACAGCAAATGGTACACCTTTAATACCTCCACCACAAAAACAGCCATTAGCAATAGCCATAAGAAGTAACTCACCTTCATATGTCGTACCATCATTAAAATCCACCTTAAGATTAGCTCCTTTAAGTTTTATAAGCATACTAAAAACTCCCATAAGATAAGCCATAGATCCTGAAATAAGTGGTATATTTTTCATACGTGTAGCTGCTTCAACAACATTACAATCAAAGCCAATATTAAACATATTTATTCCATAACGTTCATAATTGTAGTTATTTTTTTTCCATCTGTATTTTATTACATCTGTTCTAAAAGATTTACCATTTAGTTGTGACTTTATATCCAAAAAATCGCTTACTTTTCCAAAATTTCTAACAAAATCATTGCCAGAACCTACTGGAAGGACTCCTAAATATACATTTTCATAACCGATTATGCCATTTAAAATTTCATTTATGGTGCCATCTCCACCACAAGCAAAAATCCTTACAGGATGCTCCTTTGTCGCCTTACTAGCAATTTGTGAAGCTAAAACTTCAGCATCTAATTCTTCTCTCGTCTGACATATTTCAACATTAATAGAAAGTTCAGAAGCCTTTTCTTTTATTACTTTTTTTAAATCCATAGCACCACCCTTACCAGCTACAGGATTTAAAATAAAAACATTTCTCATATTCATATTATACCTCACTGCTCTTATTTTACATTCAAATCTTTTAAATTACAACATGATGTTATATAATTATTTAGTTAAATGAAATGAGGTGACTATAATGGACAACAGAATAAAAAAATTATCTAATGTATTAGTAAATTACTCAACAAATATCCAAGATGGAGAAAAAGTTTTAGTAGAATTTGAAGGTGAAGAATGCTTACCTCTTATTCGACAAATCATTAAGGATATCTATAAAGCAGGTGGTATGCCATATGTCAACATTTATAATTCTTCTATAACAAGAGAATTATTACTTGAAGCAAATGAAGAGCAATTACAATTTCTAATGGAAACTAGACTTCACCAAATGAAAGGTATGGATGCTTATATCTCAGTTAAGGGAGGTTACAATACTGCCGAACTTGCAGTTATTTCTTCAAAACAACTAAATTTGTATAATAGAATTTTAAATCCTGTATTAGACTACAGAGTTTCTAAAACTAAATGGGTTATTTTAAGATACCCTAACTATTCTATGGCACAAATGGCTAATACTAGCCTTGAAAACTTTGAAGATTTTTACTTTGATGTATGTACTTTAGACTATGATAAAATGAATAAAGCTATGGATAACCTAGTAGAGCTTATGAATAAAACAGATAAAGTTACAATAAAAGGACCTGGAACTGATTTGACATTTTCAATTAAAGATATACCTGCTGTAAAATGTGCTGGTGAATGTAATATTCCAGATGGTGAAGTATATACAGCGCCAGTAAAAGATAGTGTAAATGGCATTATATCTTACAATACACCAAGTAAAGAGCAAGGGTTTACCTATGAAAATATACGTTTTGAAATTGAAAATGGAAAAATCATCAATGCTACTGCAAATGATACTAAAAAAATCAACGAGCTACTTGATACTGACCAAGGAGCTAGGTACTTTGGTGAATTTGCATTTGGTGTTAACCCTTATATTTTAGAACCAATGAAGGATACACTATTTGATGAAAAAATAACTGGCTCCTTTCATCTTACTCCAGGAGCAAGTTATGATGATGCTCCAAATGGTAACAGCAGTGCGCTACACTGGGATTTAGTTATGATTCAAAGAGAAGATTATGGTGGTGGAGAAATCTATTTTGATGATGTTCTAATTAGAAAAAATGGCATATTCGTAATACCAGAACTAGAACCACTTAACCCTGAAAATTTAAAATAACCCATTATAAAAGAGAGGTAGATATCAATATTAACTTACCTCTCTTTAAAATTCTTACTTATTCTTTTTGTTTTTTCTTTTCTTAGATGTCATATAAATCACAATACCAAGAATTATTCCAAGCCCACCTATAATAGCAGCATAAAATACAAATATTTCCATAGGCGTCTTAAGGTGATCGTTTACTTTATCTTGAACTGATGTTTCGACCTTTTCAGTTTCAACTTTTTCTTCAGTCTCAGTATCCTCATCTACAGACTCAGTCTTTGAATTTGCCTTACCAATATCTATAGAACTTTCTGTTCTAGGTGGATCAAGAGCTATCTCATCCATATCATATAGTTCAATTGTATCAATAGTTATTTGAGTCTTGGCAGATTTTAAAGCTTTAAACTTTAAATTAAAATTTATTTTGCCATTTTTATCGCTACTACGCTTTAGTAACACGATACCACCATTGCCCTGGCTGTCACCTCCAGATATATATTCAACATCATTAGTGTTATATTTTAATTCAGCATCTGTTCTCGAAAGATTTGCCCCATCATAACTTACTTTTATATTAAAAAAATCTCCAGCTTTAATATTTTCGTCAGCTTTAATATTAATAGTAGCGCCTGCTCCATAAGCTTCCGTAACAAACGTTAAACATATAACTATACTTAAAGCAATTTTTATTACATTTTTAAATCTCATCTATCCACCTTTTTCTAATTTGGTTTTTTACATAATCCACTTGGCATATTTTCATATACAGGTATCTTAAATTCAAGTGGTAAATTGCTATTATCTACAAAACCTCTTCTAAGTATCTTTCCTTCTCCATCGGCTGCAGTAACATTTGTACAATACTCATGAGTTCCTGCATTTGAAGCTCCATTTACTACATTGAATTTTTTTGTATAAAATGTATCTTGACCATTATCCATGTATTGTGCTTTATAAAATTGTGCTCCACCCGTAATGGATTTTTCTCTAGTATTCCAAGGTCTATTCCACGAAGTAAATCCTTGATTTTGACCTTTTGCATACCAAAGTCCTCTTTCAACACTACTCATATCTGAAGTAGTATAAGCACCTATATTAAAGTAATTATAGTATCCTTTATATCCTTTATAAGTACCAGATATAAGTGAGCTTGTGCCCTTCCAGCCCTGTTCCATAATCAGCATACTTGCTATAACATTTGGGTTTACACCGCTCTTTTTACCAGAGTTATATAACCATTCGTAATATGACTCTGTAGCCAAAAAAGAGCCGTTAGGATTAGCAACTCCGCTAGCTATAGTCTTTTTATTTTGCCATACGCTATTAAATCCATGATCCATAAACTGATATATACTACTATCATTTAAAAAGTTTCTAGGATCTAAATAATACTTAACAATAGCTTCAGAAGCAGCATTCCATCTACCATCAAAGCTTACATATTTTCCTGTTTTCTTATCATATGCACCAGGTTCTTTTGACTTCCATGAATCTGGAGAAGTCGGTTCAACTAGCTGACGAGAAACTGTTCTCATCTCATTTTCAATAAGTGTATTCCATGATATACCAGTACGCTGAGGAATAAACTTCCAACTAGGATGTTCTTCTTGCAATTCTTTTAAAAGCGGCTGATAACTTACAGGAAATTCTTTAATATCACTTACATTATTTGAGCTTACAATATCTACATAATCTCGTCTAATATATCCAGACTCACCTGAATATTTAACCTTATACCAATTTAACCCAGGTACTTCATCATATCCATAAACTGTAACAGATTTATTCTTTGGTACAGTAGTAATTATAGCTGAAGTAGTTGATGAAGATTTTCGCATACGAACACCTTCATTAGTTATTCCCTTTTTGCTAGGTGAATAACCATGATACTTACTTGTAGTTTGACTACCTGAACTTTTCGCCTTTACAGTAAATTTTTTCTTTAATAAATAAACACTTTTACCTTTAATATCTTTAGCCCATACTGAATAGTAATATGTACCTGGCTTAGCCTTAGTAAAAGGAATTTTAGCATCCAACTTGCTTAAATTATATGATGTAGCATTTGGTTTTGCAGTACCAGTATAACTAGTATAAAATTTACCAGTTGAAATTTTCATAATACCAGCCTTAACATAACTTAGCTTATATTTGGATTTTACTGTACCTTTTACTACAAACCCCTTACCTTGCGTTAAAGTTGTAGGGTATTTAATACCACTTCCAGTAATAGATGACTTAGCTTGTGTTTTAGTTGAGGAAGATGTAATCTTAACATAATCTCTTCTCACATAACCAATTTTACCACCATATTTTACTTTGTACCAGTTTTTACCAGGCACTTCCATGTAACCATATACAGGAACACTTTTTCCATTTGGTATAGTCTTCAATTTTTTTTTGCTTGTACTTGCTCCAGATCTCATATTAACTGTAGCAGTTGTCTTACCCTTTTTATCAGGACTATAATTATAATATTTGCTTTTAGCCTCCGATAATATAGGAAAATATATTACACTTGTAATAGTCAATGTAAATACAAGTATAAATACAATCAATCTTTTTTTCTTACCCATAATTATCTCCATCTTTACTCATTCCAAAAAATATCTATAATATTTTACACCAAAAAATGGAAATAGTCAAATTAAAGGCTCATAATTAAAAAGATGCTTATCTAATAAAAAAGATAAACATCTAAATCTTTAAAATAATGGGTAAGTCTATAAGCCGGGTTCTGTATTAGACAATCATCTATCTCGACATACTGTTGCCAGTATGCTCTAGCAACCTACCTACCGGACAGCGACGGGCCGCCGCCTTTTACGTCCACTTTTGGTCTTGCTCCGGATGGGGTTTACACGGCCAGCATGTCTCCATACTGCCGGTGAGCTCTTACCTCACCATTTCAACCTTACCACGACATAACTCGTTTCGGCGGAATGTTTCTGTTGCACTTTCCCTATAGTTACCTACGCCAGACGTTATCTGGCATCCTCGCCCTTTGGAGCCCGGACTTTCCTCATGCTTATGCACGCGATTGTCTGGCTTACCCATATAAATTACTATATACAATACGGATTCGTATTTGCACACGCTACATTTAACTCTACATCACAAATACCCATTTCGTCAAGAAATTCTTTAAATTGTAACATGAAATTTTCTGAAAAAGCTTTTTCTGTACCATAGTGACCAGCATCAATAAGAGCCATTCCTAGAGCCTTAGCATCTTGCGCAATATTTAATTTAACATCGCCAGTAACAAGAGCTTGACATCCCATTTGATATGCCCTATAAAGCAAGTCACCACCTGCACCAGTGCACAAAGCAACTTTTTCTATAATAAGGTTATCTCTCCCTACAGCTTTAATATAATGCTCTGGCAAATCAAGAGAGTTTTTTACATGATTTAAAAAATCTCTAAAATCCATTTCTGAAGGAAGGTTTCCAATCATACCAATTTCATCTTCTATTTCAGTTGCATCCTCAAGCTTTAACAGCTTGGCCATATAATAATTATTTCCAAGAGGTGCATTATCAAAAGTGATATGAGCCGAATATACGCTAATTCCTGATTTTATAAGTTTTATAAGATATCTTCCTGTAATCTCATTAACATCCACTCTACTTGGCTTATTAAATAAAAGAGGGTGATGAGTTACCACTAAATCCACAGATTTTTCAATTGCCTCATCGATGACTTCATCGTTTATTTCAAGACAAAACATAATACTTTTAATATCATCATTGCCTACATTTATCTGAATACCACTATTATCCCAGTCTGCTCCCCATCTTGGAGATGCAATATTTTCAATAATTTTTATAGCTTCATTAAATTTCATAATTTCACCTATAACTTCAATAATCCCTCTAAATATTTAATATTGTTTTTAACAGCCTTAATATCCGAAGGCTTAATAGTATGACTGTTACCCATTGAAGTCAAAATTCTGTTTTCGCGATCAAGCTTTTGCTGAACAAATTCTTTAGCTAAAGGAGTATTTAGTTTAGCAACCCATGGTGGTATTTCCCACTGAATAGCATCTGGACCTTCCTCTAGTTTCATTTCTTCTTTTGGTTCTCCTGGTACAGCAGTAATAATCTCACAAATAAATCTACCTTCCCTTACAAGTTGCTCTTCAACTATATCAAAACCTTTTCTAATAAGCCAAAATCTAAGTCTTCCTTGTGCAGTTCTAGGCTGAAGAATAAGCTTTTTAAAAGTCTTACTTTTTCCCATATCTTTTCCTAAGATATCGCTAATTAAAACTCCACCCATGCCAGCGATTACAATATCATCAACTTCGCCACGTTTAATTACCTTTAATCCATAACCTAATCTAAAATCAAATTTTTCGTTTGGATACATTTCTCTGCAGTTTTGTTTGGCTTTATTAAGTGATCCTTTACTAATATCAGCCATTATAACTTTCGGGCTAATCCCTTCTTTAAATAGATACATCGGCAAGTATCCATGGTCTGTACCAATATCTGCGACCGACTCACCTTTTTCAACTTGATTGGCCATAGCCATCAATCTTTCTGTTAACATAATTTACCTCTATTCTAAATAGTCCTTTAATTTCTTACTTCTGCTTGGATGTCTTAGCTTTCTTAATGCCTTAGCTTCAATCTGACGAATACGCTCTCTTGTTACATCAAACTGTCTACCAACTTCTTCAAGAGTACGAGATCTTCCATCCTCTAATCCAAATCTTAGTTTTAAAACTTTTTGTTCTCTTTCTGTTAAAGTGTTTAATACTTCAACTAATTGTTCCTTTAACATTGAAAATGCAGCAGCTTCTGCAGGTGCTGGAACATCTTCATCTGGAATAAAATCGCCAAGATGGCTATCTTCCTCTTCACCAATAGGTGTCTCAAGAGAAACAGGTTCTTGTGCAATCTTTAATATTTCTCTAACCTTTTCTACTGAAATTTCCATTTCTTCTGCAATTTCCTCAGGAGTAGCTTCACGACCAAATTCTTGAAGAAGCTGACGCTGAATACGCATTAACTTATTTATTGTTTCTACCATATGAACTGGTATTCTAATAGTTCTAGCTTGATCAGCAATAGATCTTGTAATAGCCTGTCTAATCCACCAAGTAGCATAAGTTGAAAACTTATAGCCCTTACGCCAATCAAATTTATCTACAGCCTTAATTAAACCTAAATTACCTTCCTGTATAAGATCTAAAAATAGCATGCCTCTTCCAACATATCTCTTGGCTATACTTACTACAAGACGAAGATTAGCTTCACAAAGCTTTTGCTTAGCCCATTCTTCACCATTTTCCATACGTTTAGCAAGATCGATTTCCTCTTCTGCAGTAAGCAAAGGTACCTTGCCGATTTCCTTAAGATACATTCTAACAGGGTCATCTACAGCTATAGACTTAGGGATAGTATCTTCTAAATTTACTTCTTTTTTGTCCTTTCCCTTCATTTCTTCTTCAATATCATCTGCATCTATTTCGCTTTCGATTTCATCAAGCTCAAAATCATCTGGATTTTCTTCACTTATAATTTCAATCCCTTTACCAGTTAGCTCCTCATAAATATCCTCAATCTCATTTTTATCTAGATCGATTTTTTCCAAAGGCACACCAATTTCGGCAAAAGAAAGTTTATTACCCTTTGATTTTGCCTTATCTGTAAGAAGTCCTAAAATATCCTGTAGGGCCTCTACCTTAGTTTTCTTTTCTTCACTCATCACTTATTGCCTCCTAAACTTTTTTCCTTCTGAATTTGCATTAAGGCTTCAGTAAGCCTTTTTATTTCCTCTGGATTATTTTGTTCATCAGCTATTGAAAGCTGCATAATTATCTCCTTTTCCTTATTAACCAATCTTTCTTCATTATGAGATTTTATGCATTCCTTAAAAATAGCATCGGCCTTACCGCCTAAGGAAATATTATTTTCTATATATTTAATCGCCTGAACTTCGCCAGGTTCTAAATTCTCAATTAGTTTATCTAAATCTATTTCTTCATCATGGTTATAAATATTTTCAATCTCTTTAAAGATATTTATACCCGTTTGACTCACGAAAATATCATCATTTTTTTTAGCCTCATCAAAATATTTAGAATCCGTCAAAATTACCTTTATAATACTTTGCTCAATTCTAGTAATATCTATAGACTCATTTTGCAATTCATCAACTACATTAGTTTTAAAAACCGTCTCCTTATCCTGTCCAATTCCCATTTCTGTGCGAAGTGCACCAGCAGAAATATGATAGTTTTTAGCTATTTTATCAATATAAATATCTGCCTCTACAGGACTTAGGCTTTTCAAAAACTTAGCGGCTTCCTTTAAAAAATCTACTCTTCCTTCAGTAGTATTTATATCATATTTATTTCTTATATTTTGAATTCTAAAGTCTCCATAAGCCATGGCTTCATCAACTAATTTATAATAAGCTAACTTGCCCTTAGCCTTTATGAAATCATCAGGATCCTTACCATCAGAAATATGTAAAATCCTAACCTTACATCCTTCCTTATGAAGTATTTCACTTCCACGAATGGCTGCATTTATCCCTGCACTATCTGCATCATAAGAAAGAACTATATTTTTAGTGTATCTTTTTAAAAGTTTGGATTGATTTTCAGTCAAGGCAGTACCAAGAGAAGCAGAAACATTTTTAACGCCTCCCTGAAATAAAGAAATAACATCCATATATCCTTCAACTAATATTGCACAATCGCTTTCATTAACAAAGTTTTTAGTAATATTTAATCCATAAAGATTATTTTTCTTTGAAAATACCGGTGTCTCTGGTGAATTTAGATATTTAGGCATATCATCACCAATAGCTCTACCTCCAAAAGCAATAACTTTACCTGCAGTATTTTGAATAGGAAATATTACACGATTTCTAAACCGATCATAATACCTTCCCTTAGACTCAGATATAAGTCCTAACTTAAGCATAACTTCTTCTTTATAACCTTTAGCTTTTAAATAATTATATAAACTATTCCAAGATTCATCAGCGTATCCAATACCAAAATCATGCAAAGTTTCCTTAGTGAGCCCTCGATTTATAACATATCTCATTCCTGCATTATCATTAGCTCTTAAAGCTTTAAAGAAAAATCTTGCTGCCTCTCTATTAACTTCAAAATAAATATCTTTTTTTTCACCACGATTAAAGGAATCCTCTATTTTTATGCCACACTGATTGGCAAGCTTTTCAAGGGCTTCCATAAAAGATAAATTATAATACTTTTTAACAAATTCAATAACGTCCCCTGAAGCATGACACCCAAAACATGTGAACATCTGCTTAGTTTCAGAAACAACAAAAGAAGGTGTCTTTTCATTATGAAACGGACATAAACCTTGATAGTTAGCACCTGTCTTTTTTAAGGTCACAACACTACCTATTACATCAACGATATTACACCTGCTTTTTATTTCATCTATTATTTGATTTCTATTAGATGTTTTCACTTTGCCTCCCAAAACAATTAAAAGACTCTATATATTATATATACAACAACAAATGGAAAATTTCTTTTATTTTTTAAAAAAAATTATTTCCATCCTTTAGGTATAAATAATTCATCATATAAATTCATAGCATATCTATCTGTCATGCCTGCAATATGATCCTTGACAACTTCTCTAACACCATACTTATCTATCAATTTATAAGTTTCCTCAGGCAATTTTGAAGGTGTGTCAAGAAAATAATTATACAATGATTTTATGATATTTTCAACCTTAGATATGTCAGAAGCTTTTTTTACCTCTTCATTATGATAAACATTTTTAAACATATAGTTTCTTAGCTCATCCATAGCTAAAATAGCTTCATCACTCATTTTAATATATGGTTTGTTATCACTATTTGAAATCAAATCACTGACAAGAAAATTAATCCTTGCCCTATGTGTATCGCCAAGAAATTCTATACAATTTTTAGGTAAATCAGAAGCTGTAATAACACCACTTCTAATAGCATCATCTATATCATGATTGATATATGCTATTCTATCACTAATCTTTACAATTTGTCCTTCTAGCGTCATAGGCTTAATAGGGCCTGTATGATTTCTTATACCATCTCTAACCTCTAATGTTAAATTCATACCTGGATAGCCATGACCCTCCTCTAATACTTCAACTACCCTTAGACTTTGTTCATTATGTTTAAAACCCCCAGGGAAAAGTTCATTTAAAATCACCTCTCCATTGTGCCCAAATGGAGTATGACCTAAATCATGACCAAGAGCTATAGCCTCAGTTAAATCTTCATTTAAAGCAAGTCCTCTCGCAATAGTTCTAGCAATTTGCGAAACCTCTATAGTGTGCGTAAGCCTCGTTCTAAAATGATCACCTTCAGGTGCTAAAAAAACTTGTGTTTTATGCATCAATCTTCTAAAGGCCTTGCTATGAATAATCCTATCTCTGTCTCTTTGAAACTCAGTTCTAAGATCACATTTAGATTCATTGTAAACTCGACCTTTAGATTCCTTAGATTTACATGCATATGGACTTAATATTTCAAATTCTCTTTGTTCTAGCTTGATTCTTCCTATCATATCAAATCAATCCTATTCTCTATTTACCAGTATGACCAAATCCACCAGTACCACGTTCTGTTTCAGATAATTCACTAACTACTGTCCAATTTACTTGCTCATACTTTGTAATAACCATCTGAGCAATTCTCTCTCCATTATTAATTTTAAATGACTCTTGACCTAAATTCACTAAAGGCACTTTAATCTCACCTCTATAGTCACTATCTACAGTTCCTATTGCATTGATAAGAGTAATCCCATGTTTAATAGCAAGGCCAGATCTAGCTCTAACTTGAGCTTCATATCCCAAAGGTAGCTCAATAAATAGGCCAGTAGGTACTAACATTCTTTGTCCAGGTTCTAAAACTATTGGATCATCTATCATAGCCCTTAAATCCATTCCAGCAGAACCTGTAGTTTCATACTTAGGTACTTCACCATTTTTTGTTACAATTTTTACTTCTACCATATATTCCTCGCTTAATTATTTAAAATCTTCTTTAAATCAAATCTCTTATTTGTAATTGCCACACCACAGTATGTCTTAGGATCACAAATCATCTGAGCTATTTCATTTACATCTTCTACAGTAATAGCATCTACAATATCTAATACTTCTTTTTCTTCTCTAACTTCACCTCTTAAAAGCAAGTTTTTACCTAAAGAAAACATCTTAGAGGCTACATTTTCAAGGCCAAAAATAAACCCTGCCTTGATTTGTTCTTTTGCCTTATTTAGTTCATCTATTGTTACGCCGTCTCTTCCAATTTTGATAATTTCTTCTTTGATTGCCTCTATAGCAGGCTTGATATTTTCATGGCTAACACCTGCATATATATAAAATCCGCCTGAAATAGTTGAAGTAGAATTAGCACTATAAACACTATAAGCAAGCCCTTTTCTTTCTCTTACACTCTGGAAAAGTCTTGAGCTCATAGAGCCACCTAATATTTTAGATAAAACCATAAGTTTATAACTATTATCATCAGTAAGCTTTAAGCCTTCTGTACCAATAAATAAATGTGCCTGTTCTATATCTTTAATCATAACCTTATATGATGGTTTATAAGGGAGTATTTCATGCTTCTTTGGTTCCTTTTTTTCTCTAAACTTAAGAAGTTTTCCTTCTAAATATTCGCATATTTCTTCTTCATCAAAATTCCCAGCAATAGCAATTACAATACTATCTCTAGTATATTCTTTGTCTATATAATCAACTATTACATTTCTAGAAATATTTTTAAGAGTTGTAGGAGTACCAATAATAGATTTGCCTAAAGGATTGCCTTTATTTACCATTTCCATGATAGCTTCTTGAGCTGCTTCATCTGGAGCATCCTTAGTCATCTTAATTTCTTCACATATAACTTGGCGTTCTCTAGTCATCTCATGTTTATCAAATTTACTTTCAGTAAGCATATCAAGTAATACTTCTGTAGACTTTAAAAGGTTTGAAGATAATGTTTTAACATAGTAACATGTTGTTTCATTACTAGTAAAAGCATTAATTTGTCCTCCAATTTTATCGATGTCCTCAGCAATTTCTTTAGCACTACGATTATTAGTTCCTTTAAACATCATGTGCTCAATAAAATGAGAAACACCTGAATACTTAGCTTCTTCATCTACAGCACCTGCTCTAACCCAAAATCCTATAGCTGCTGACTGTAAAAAATCAGTTTTTTCCATTACTACTCTTACGCCACAATTAAGTGTTCTAATTTTAATCATAATATCCCCTTTTTTCTTATTCTTTATTTTATATATTATCTGGCTTATATAACCTAATAGTATTTATCATGTTAATTTGAAAAGCATCAAGTGGCTGCTCTATAGCACGACCTTCATACCAATATCTTTCAGTCATAAGACTTAAAATATCCTCTTCACTCATGCCCATATTCCAAGCCTGCTCTATTAATTGCTTTTCATTATATGCTTCTCTTTTAAGAATCTTCCAAAGTTCCTCATTATAATCTTCAGGAACGATACCATAATGAGAAACTATTATTCTCTTTGGTTTATAAGCTTCACATTTGTCTATAGATGCTATTGCATCGTCAAAATTAGTTAAAATTGCTGGGTGACACATACCTCTTCTTTCAAGGACACCTACACTTTCACAAGCTAGCATTACACCTAAAGGTTCAATTACATAAGTAATAGAACAATTAGTATGTCCTGGTGTCTCCAAAACTACAACTTGCTTACCACCTAAATCAATTACATCACCATCATAAACAGCCTTATCTATAGCCATACCATCTACACTTACAGAATCAATTTTGCCATTGGAATACATACGTGCTGCTTCATCACCTAGTTTTTTGATTCCCTTTAAAGCTCCTTGTCTCTTTAAAATTTCTTGTCCATGTTTAGCACCAAATACTATTAAATTTGGCCAAGCTTTTCTCAAACTAGGTAAAGCCCCAATATGATCATAATGAGTATGACTTGCAAATAAATAATCAAGCGGTCTATCACCTAAATAGCTCTTAATTTTTTCAACAAGCTGATCTCCACAATATGCCATACTGCAATCCATCAAAGCTGTCTTATCTTCACCAATTATTAAAAGTGAAGCTCCACCTCTTCCCGTAGTAACATTTATAATGCCTTCTGGAAAATCATATTTATGCTTTTCTTGTGTTGAAGCAATATTATAAACTACTACCTTAAAAAAGTTTATTATTAACAATACTACTAAAATCAATCCAATTAAACCTAATGCTGGGAACACATATGCAACTATGTTTTTAAATCCAACTAATCCAAAAACAAATCCAAGCATAGCAAATCCGATGATTTTAATGTTTTTGTTTTTATCATTTTTAATCTTAGTACTAAATCCATAAAAATTACCTGTAGCAGATGAATAAATAGCTACAAATAAAACTACTGTATAAATGAAACTAGCAACAGGTCCAAGTTTATTTGCTAAAGCCAACATAGGCAAATCCATAGCCTGACAATGAGCTGGATCAGTTAACATAGCTTTACATAAAACAAAAGCTAAAACAGCTAAAAAAACTCCACCTAGAGCCGCACCAGCAACTCCCTGCTTACCACTTTTTGCACTTCTAGTTGAAGTTGCAACAATAGGTACTATAGCAAGCATGTTATATGACATATACAGTATTGGGGCAAATCCCCAATGACTAGCTAAAGGACTTGGAACAATATCTGCTGTAACATCTCCTTGTGGCAAATCTTTTGCAATTACAATAACTGCTATAGAAACTACAGCTACTAAAAGCACTGGCATAAGTCCAGCAAATATCTTACTCATACGATCAAAACCACCGATTACAGTAAGTATTACAAGAAGTACAACAATAAATCCACCTATAGCAGGATGAAAACCAAATTGTTGATTTAAAAGAGCACCTCCTGCAGCTGACATATTTACAATAGCCGTAAATAAAAATAAAGCCATAAAATATCCGACTATATCAATAATCTTAGAATTGTTACCAGGCACTATTACTCTTCCCATATCTCCAGTTCTAAGTATAGATGCGATAAGACTAGTCATGATACCAAGAAGAATAAATAAGAGTCCTACAATACATACTCCAACAAGTCCTTTAGAACCAAATACTCCAAAGAACTGCCAAATCTCCCTTCCGGATGCAAAGCCTGCACCTACAATCGTGCCCACATACATAAGTGCAACCCAGAAAAAATTCAAATGCTTAATCTTTTTCAAATCAAATCCCTTCTTTCTGATTATTTAACTTTAACATGTACATCTAATTCTTATTAACTGCTTTTGCCTCACCTATGGTAAATACCACAAGTCCAATCCATATGATTGTAAAAGAAATAAACTGAACTAAGTCAAAAGGCTCATTGTATACAAATATACCTAAAATCAATGCCATAGATGGCGATAAATATTCAGTAACACCTAATGTAATTAAAGGTAAATTATTTGCACCTATTGCAAAAAGCCCTAGAGGAATAGCAGTAGCAAGTCCAGAAAGCATCAACAAGCCATACTGATAAGGTTCTCCAACACCTATAGCGCCCTGTCCTGTCATTTCAAGATAAATAATAACACCAAGAGCTATAGGTACTAAAAACATAGTCTCATATAGCAAAGATAAAATTGCCTCTACATTAAATAATTTCTTAAGTGCAGCATATATAGCAAAAGTCATAGCAAGGCCTATAGCTATAGTAGGTACCTCACCAAAATGGATTACTACCACAAGCACCCCAATGGTCGCTAATACAAATGCAGATAAATTATACTTAGTAATTTTCTCTTTAAAAAATATAATTCCAAATAAACAAACCACCAAAGGCTCTATATAATATCCGATACTAGTTTGAATTATAAATCCTGCGTTTACCGCCCATATGTATATACTCCAATTTAAAGTTATAATAACGCCTGCGATAAAAAATTTAAGCTTATTACCTTTAACTTTTAATGGAGCCTTAATACGCTCCCAACCATAAAGTTTAAGCGCAGCAAAGAAAGTTACTACTCCTACCCAAAAGATTCTATAAAAGATAATCACTGAAGATGGTATAGGCACCAGTAGCTTCCAATACATAGGCAAAATACCCCATAAAAATGAGCATCCCAAAGCTGCTATTAATCCTAGCTTATAATTCTTTTCCATAATATCTCCATATCTCTAACTCATCTATTACATTAAATTATCCTATTGGTAATAATCTTTATCATCATATCCTTCGTCAAAATATTCTTCGTCCTCTTCACCTTCTCTAGATGCTCTTGCTATATCAGCATAGCTCATAATATATTCTTCAAGTTCATAATCTAAACAATCATTAAAGTCATAATGATACTTATCACCTTCTAATTTTTCTACACGAGCTGAAGTAAGAGCATCCCTAATAGACATATCTTCAAGACTTCTATCGTTTATGTTTCTACAATGAACTATTGATTCAACGCAATACCAATTTCTGAAATTTAAAAGTTCCTCGCAAAAATGAACTAAAGCAACCTCTTCATCTGCAGATTGGAGTAACCCTAAAAGAGCCATCTTAATAGTTTCAAATAAAGTGAATATTTCAGTAGAGTCATCAGGAATAGCATCCATCGCCTCTTCAAAATAGTTATCAATAATTTCAAGTAAACTATCTTGATTACATTCATTAATTAATTTATACAAAGCATCATCGGCAATTTGACCTTCACTTTCAATTAAATCAGCAAAATTCTCAAAATACTCAAACTCTGTAGCATCTTCAATCTGCAAAAGTTTAAGTAACTGTTCAAAATTCATAATACACACTCCTATACAACAAATTTATCTAGACATCTAGGTTTTGAAATTCAACTCTCACATCTGTTCCTTCAAAAATATTATCAATCATATTTAAAAAGTTTTCAGAAAGGTCACTTGCATAAAAGATATTTTCAAAATCCGAATTTTTAGCAAGCATATCCTTTTCTTCTAAGATACTTCTAATACGCTTAATAACCTCTTCAGATGGATTAATAATACGTAAGTTTGGATACTTGCGCTTAATATTAGACTTAAGCAAAGGATAATGAGTACATCCTAAAACCATAGTATCTATTCTATTTTCTAAAATAAAATCATCCATATAGTATTCAATAGTCAAATCCATAATATCATTTTGAATTATTCCCTCTTCAATAAGAGGTACAAAAGCTGGGCAAGCTTTTTCAAATACACGTAAATATTCATTTCTTGCCTTAATGGCTTTTTTATAGGCCCCTGATGAAATTGTAACCTTCGTACCTATTACACCAATCTTATTAGTTAAGCCACAAGTTTTAGAAATAACTTCAGCAGCTGGATCTATAATACCGACAATTGGAATATCTGGATATTTTTTTCTTAAATCCTCTACACAAATAGCACTTACTGTATTACATGCTATAACTATCATCTTAACATCATTTTTTACTAAAAAATCAGCAATTTGAGTTGAAAACTGCTTAATTGTAGATTCAGCTTTGGAACCGTAAGGGGTTCTAGCTGTATCACCAAAATATATAATCCTCTCTTCGGGTAATTTTTTCATAAGGTAAGGAATACATGTAAGTCCACCTACACCTGAATCAAAAAAACCAATAGGTCTATTATCCATGTTTTTATTTCCTTTCGATTTTGTGTTATACTATCTTTATTATTCTACAACAAATAACATTTAAAGTAAATAAAACACGGAGGAAATCAATGAGTAAAACTCTTAAACAAAGAAGTGAAATCGATAAAAAATACAAATGGAATATAGAAGATATGTATGCTGATGAAAAAATATGGGAAAAAGATGTAAAAGACGCACTTGAAGGTGCAAAAGATTTTGCAAAGTACCAAGGGAAATTAACTGACAGCGCAGACATTCTCCTAGAGGCTTTAAAAGCACAAGAACACATTTGGCAAAAAATAGAAAAAGCATATGTATATTCTCGTATGAGAAGAGATGAAGATAATAGAGTTGAAAAATATCAGGCTATGAACGATAAAGCTGAAGCAGCAATTGCCAAAATTAGCACTGAGCTATCTTTTTTTACTCCAGAACTTTTATCTAGTGATGAAGAAAAAATCTTAGGATTTATTGATTCTAAAGAAGAACTAAAAATCTATAGATTTATGATTGAAGATATGTTACGAAAGAAGGCTCATATACTTACTGGTGCAGAGGAAAACATACTAGCTCAACTAAGCGAAATATCACCTGCAACAAATAACATATTTACTATGTTAAATAATGCTGATATAAAATTTGGCAAAATAAAAGATGAAAATGGTAACGAGGTTAACCTAACTCACGGCAATTATATTTCATTTATGGAGTCTCATAACAGACGTGTTAGAGAAGATGCTTACACAGCCATGTATACAGCCTACAAAAATCTCATAAACACTATTTCAACAACTTACAGCTATAATACTAAAACAGATGTAATAAATGCACGTATTCGTAAGTATCCTTCTTCACGTGCCGCTGCTTTATCTAGCGATAATATAAGCGAAGAAGTTTACGATAATCTAGTTAAGGTAATCAACGATAATTTACCTACTATGTATAAATATATGGAGCTTAGAAAAAAGATTTTAGATGTTGATGAACTAAAAATGCACGATGTTTACGTTCCATTAGTTAAATTACCAGAAAACCACGTGTCATTTGAAGATGCTAAAAAGACTATGGCAGAAGCTTTAGCTCCACTTGGAGATCAATATATCAAAGATATGAATGCTGGACTTGATGCTGGCTGGGTTGATGTATATGAAAATGAAGGTAAAACAAGCGGCGCATATAGCTTCGGTAGCTACGACTCTATGCCATACATACTTATGAACTTCTCAAGTTCTCTAAAGGACGTATTTACTTTGGTACACGAAATGGGACATTCTATGCATAGCTTCTACACTCGTAAAGAGCAGCCATATATCTATGGGGATCACAGCATCTTTACTGCAGAGGTTGCATCAACTGTAAATGAAAACCTTCTTATGAAGCACCTTATCGCTAAGGAAACTGACCCTCAGATGAAAAAGTATTTAATTAATTATCATATTGAAGAATTTAGAACTACTGTATTTAGACAGACTATGTTTGCTGAGTTTGAGCACTGGACTCATAAGACTCTTGAAGAAGGCGGCACTTTAACTGCTCAGTCTATGTGCGACTACTACAATGAGCTTAACAAAAAATACTTTGGTCCTGCCGTTGCTGACGATGAATGGATTAAGTACGAATGGGCACGTATTCCTCATTTCTACAATTCATTTTATGTTTATAAGTATGCTACAGGTTATTCTGCTGCCGCAGCAATTTCTGATATAATACTTGAAAAAGGACCTGAAGATTACTTAAAATTCTTAGGTACTGGTGATTCAAACTATCCAATCGAACTACTAAAAATAGCAGGTGTTGATATGAGTACAAAAGAGCCAATAGAAAAGGCTATGGAAGTATTTAAATCTCTTGTCGATGAGTTTGAAAAACTAGCTTAAAATAATTAGAGGTGTAAAAGAAATGATACCAAGTAAAAAAATATGCATTCACAGCAATGGCACAGAAGTTTCAAAAGAAACTTGTGGCATTCTCAAGGCTAAGCTTATGAGCGAAGGCTATACTGTAAATAAAAATTTAACTGAAGATACGGAGCTTTTAGTCTGCATCGGAGGCGATGGTGTTATTCTTGATGCTCTTCACAAGTTTGATTTTCCAAAGGTGCCTGTTATCGGTATAAATACAGGCCATCTTGGATTTTTCCAGGAAGTAGAATCTCACCAGCTAGACGATTTTATCTTCAACTATAAAAATAGCAAGTATCGCTTGCAGCCTCTTTCTTTGGTCGAAGCAATTGTTACAACTAAATCAGGTGAAACCAGTAAATTGCAAGCTCTAAATGAAATAATCATCAGAGGTAATAACTACTACACCGCTCACCTTAGCATTTCAATTGACGGAAGCTTTATTGAGCGTTTTAGTGGCGATGGCATACTTATTGCTACTTCTGCCGGTTCTACTGCTTACAACTATTCACTAGGAGGCTCAATTGTAGACCCAAGGCTAAACTTATTACAAGTAACACCAATTGCTCCTATGAACACTACTGCTTATCGTTCTTTTACATCTAGCATACTTTTACCATCTGATTTGACTTTGGAAGTTATACCAGATGATATTAGAAATAAACAGTCAAGCATCATAGCTGATGGAAATTGTCATGTTTACAACGATATAGCTACTGTAAAAGTTGCAGTTTCAAAACAAAAAATCAACTTACTTAGATTTGAAACTTATGACTTTTGGAATAAAGTAAAAACAAAATTTTTATAATTATAAGGAATATATTATGTATAATAATTTTAAATATACAGTTACTGCGGAAGATTTTAAAGCCAATCTTCAGGTAAAAGATTATCTTAGACAACGCTTTAATTTTTCCTCGCGACTAATAACTAAAATAAAGAAAAATCATGGTGTATTTGTCGATGGCAAAAGCGTTCCCGGCTGGATTGTTCCTGTGCCTGGCGAAATTATAACCGTTCAAATTCCACAGGAAAAAAGCAATTTCGAGCCTGCAGATATTCCAATAGACGTGATTTATGAGGATGATGACTTATTAATTATAAATAAGCAGCCTGGGATTATAGTTCATCCAACTGCAAGTCATCCAAATAACACCATCGCCAATGGCATTGCAAAATACTGCCAAGATACAAATCAGGTATTTAAGCTAAGATTTGTAAATAGACTAGACCGCGATACTTCAGGCCTACTTGTCTTAGGGAAAAATTCCCATTGCCAAGACAAAATCTCAAAGCAAATGAAGGCTAACACCGTTAAAAAGCGCTACGTAGCTTTGGTTCACGGTATTATTGAAGAGGACAATGGCACTATAGACCTTCCAATCGGTCGACCTGATGATATTGGTATCAAGCGCAAAGTTATGGAAGGCGGCTCTACTTGCATAACTCACTACAAAATTTTAGAACGTTTTTATGCCGATGATAAAAATTTGCACAACCCTCTTAACAGAGAATCTTTAGATCAGCATATATATGATGAATATTCGAAAAAACAAGCTATAGTCTTAGAAGAAAACCCTGAAAACAAGGAGCTTTACGAATATTTAGCTGCCAATGATGAACCTAACGAAATCATCCATAAAGCTGGTTTTACTTTAGTAGAGCTACAGCTTGAAACTGGCAGAACTCATCAAATAAGAGTACATTTAAGCTTCATAGGCTATCCTATTGTAGGAGATACTTTATACGGTACTGCTTCTGACATCATAGATAGACAAGCTCTTCATGCTAGATATCTAACCCTAAAGCAACCTGTAACTGATAAACTTTTAGAACTTGAAGCACCTATACCTTCTGATATTCAAAAGGCTATAGAAAAAATTAAATAAAAGAAAAGTGGATGCTGACACCTTCTTTGGTGTTACATCCACTATTTTGTTTATCCGAGAATGCTCTTGTACTCTTCATACAGTTTATCGTTGAAGCAAGACAGCATTATTGTCATAGGATAATCTTTGTTTTCTTCTTGCCACGCTTCTATAGCTTTTACTGCCACCTGGCAAGCTTCTTTTATAGGGTATCCATATACTCCTGTCGAAATGCCTGGAAATGCAATACTATGCAATTCATTTTCCTTGGCTAATTGAAGGGAGTTATAGTAGCAATTATATAAGTCTTCTCTATCTTTTTCACTACCTGAGTATATCGGTCCCACTGTATGTATTACATGTTTTGCATTTAACTTGTATCCTTTTGTAATCTTTGCCTCACCTGTATTGCACCCATGTAATGTACGGCACTCTTTTAACAGCTCTGGCCCTGCTGCCCTATGAATGGCTCCGTCTACTCCCCCGCCGCCTAGCAATGTCTTGTTTGCTGCGTTTACTATAGCATCGTATTTTAAATCTGTAATGTTATTTTTTTCTAATAGTAGCTTATGCATTTTGTGCTCCTTTCTGGGTTTTTGTTTATTATATCATTTTATAGGAGTTTTAAATAAAAAGATATCAAAAAAACTCTTGGATTTATAATGTCCAAGAGTTTTTATGTAATTATACTAATCTGTAGCTAGTTTTTTAAGCGCCGTTTTATATATTTCTTTAGCAAGCTTTAAATCTTCCATATAAATATATTCATTTGCTTGGTGCTCAGTTAGCTCTCTATTAGGTAACATAGGTCCAAAGGCTACAATATCCTCCATAGCCCTTGCATATGTTCCTCCTCCAATTACTGTCGGCTCACTATTATCACCTGTATGCTCTCTATAAGCTTCAAGTAATTTTGTAATAACCTCTCCATCTTTATCCATATATACATATGGAGTATTTGATATTAATTCTGCCTGTATATCAAACCCTTTTTCTCTAAGGTTTTCGTTTATACAATCTATAGTTTTATTAATATCACAAGTAACTGGATACCTTACGTCTACTAATAGATTTATTGTATCGTTTATAGTTTCAATTTTACCTAGATTATATGTTATTGGACCACTGATTTTGTCTTCATAGTATCCACCAAGTTTTTTACCATTAAACTCCATGCTTATGCACTGTTTAAAGAATTGTGACAATTTACACTTCCCATTTTTTGCAAAGTAGATCATCATTTTTGATATTGCGTTTTCCCCATCTTCTGGTGTGCTACCATGAGCAGCTTTACCAGTTATGCTAAGCTTTGCATTTTGGCCATTTTCATCAATGTACTTACAAGAACAAAAGTCTGGCACCATATTAACTGCCATTCCGCCTTCTATATTTGTAAAGCATGTATCTTTAATAGGAAATGAAAATTTAATATGAGCAATCCCTTTTTCACCATATATAGCCGGAAAATCAGCGTCAGGAGTAAATCCAAAATCTATTTTTTCTTCATTACTTTTATAATATTGCATATCCTCCCACTGACCAGTTTCTTCTGACATGCCAAAAATTATTCTCACTTTCTTATTAAAGGTTACTCCTTCTTCCATTAGCTCTTTAATAGCGTGAATTACTGCAACTGCAGGGCCTTTGTCATCTGTAACTCCCCTGCCATATATTTTTCCATCTTCAATATGCAAGGTAAAGGGATCATGATGCCAACTATCACCTGCTGGGACTATGTCCATATGGACTAATATTCCCATTAATGAATCGCCTTGTCCAACTTCAGCGTAAGCTGTCATTTTTTTATCTACAGTTTTAAATCCATAAGAACTACAAATCTCTAAGGCCTTTTTTACAGCGCCATGTACTTCCTTTCCAAATGGATACTGGCAGTCAAAGTTTTTTTCACAAACACTATTAAAACTTACAAGCTCTTTAAGGTCTGAAATCATTTTATCCATCTCTTTTAAACTCCTATTAATATTTTATTTTTTAAAAGGAACATATTCTACATCTAAACCAAAATGTTCTGGCCCAAAGCATTTTAGCCCTTCTGGAGTTGTCCAAACTTCAGGTGCTGGCAATGCTATAATTGTCATTTTATCACCTACTTTAAAGTTTGGAGTTGTTAATGGATTTCCATCTTCTCCGATCATACAAATTAAATCTGGTGCGATTACATCAACTTCCTCATTTCTATATGAGATAATATTTTCATTTTTTAACCAAATTCTATATTTTTCATTTGTATATTCTTCTTTACCTTCTAGATGGATTTCACCAAAGTTAAAACCTTCTCTAGTTTCACATGTGTAATCACTTACTGTTCCTCTAAAAAGAACTTTTCCTTCGTTTGCATCACAAATTGCTTTTGCTGTATCACCGCCAGCTTCTCTTGTTTCTCTTAAAACTCTACCTATATTTTGAGCATAGCTGATCATATCAGGTATCAAAGATTCCTTGATTACCTTTCCTACGTTAGCATGATCTGCAACTCCAACCATATTATCACTTGCAACAGCAATAGCTCTTACTATATCTTCAGCTCTAAGATCTCCTTGAACATTTTGAACTACAATTTTCTCTCCAAATTTTGTTGCAACACCCATAGGATAAATAGGAACATTTTTAATATAGTAAGTTGAATGCTGTAACTCTGGTACAGAGCGACCTGCTGGATCTGCATCAAGCAAAGGTACACCCATTACTAATGCTGCATGTAATGCTTCTGCAGTATTTGCTCCGCCTAGCTCAGTTGAACCTACTGCATATATTTTTTTACCTAATGTTTCTTCTAAAGCTTGCGCTGCTAAAACAGACGATGCCACCTTTGAAGTTTCAAGATTTGCCAATCTTTCATCAGGTGTTGCAGATGGCGCACCACAGCAATATGGAGTTACAACATATTCGTCATCTGGAAGTTCATCTAAAGTTATTAGTTTTAAAACTTCACCTTTTTCAAAATGTGGCTGCATAAGAGCCAATCCTTCTGCCAATGGACCACCTCCACCAGTTCCTAAAACTGTACAACCATAAAGAATATCTATCATATCCTGCTTATTTAATTCTCTCATTTTTTCTCTCCTCGCTTTTATATTATATTTTAACATTATTTATTTTTTATCGGTCTTGATGATGATGGTAATATGCGTTCAATTATAATATATGCAATAAAACCCGCTATAATTCCTGCAAATTCGATTTTTAAAACAAAATAGGTCAAGTCCTAAAGGTGGTGTAAATTCCCTGTCATATAATTTAGTCATCCTT
>CALCFD010000038.1 GCA_937900695.1 uncultured Eubacterium sp.
AAGGTGCTTTTTTCTTTAATTTCTTTATATTGATATTTCCTATATAATAAAAAAACTGTGGGGTTTATGCTATTGCTAAAGCATAAACCCCACAGTTTTTTACAATCTTATTCAATCTTACTGCATAAGAAGTATATAACACTTCCCTCTTTAAAATCTACAACTATTGAATACTCTATATTTCCTTTTTTAGCTGTCCAGGTTTCTACTACACCAGGGTCATATAGTGAAGAATACTGATTGTTCTTATCATTTTTAAATTTTAGACTATCTGCATTTTCTATAAATTTATTAGCAAATTTGTCTACTAATTTTTCTGCCTCTTCTTTTGAGATAGCCTTTGGTTTTTCCTTTAACTTGTAAGTATAATTTTTATAATGGTAATAATTCAACTTACCATTTTTTGTACTATATTGAATATTATGAACTCCACCAGTCCAATCATCGGATTTGTCTGCAGGTTCAAAATCTGCTACAGCTTCCTTTGTAGGAGTTACAATATAAATTATCTCATCTGAATCTTCCTCATTTTTTTCCTTTTTAACTTCTGTCATCTGATTTGTAATCTCCTTTTGCAAAAATTCATTTTCACCCAACATCTTCGCAAAATTTTCAAACTGATCTTCTTGTTTAGTAGCCGCATTATTTTCCCCATTTATTTTTTATTATCGTCCTTATCTTGACCACAACTAACTAGACCTGCACAAACTACCAAAACCGCCAATACTAAAACTAAATTCTTTTTCATATTCCCACTTCCTTTCACCTTCACCCCTATATGGTATTTTTAATTTATCATTTATATTTGATCAAGTCAATTGAATTGTCAGATTGTTCTGCTTACTATTTTGTAATAAAAAAAGGAGCACTTAAGTGCTCCTTTTTTCAAATCCCTTACGGGCATTTTATTGATTTTATTATTCGATGATTTCTGTTACTACGCCTGAACCTACTGTTCTTCCACCTTCTCTGATAGCGAATCTTAGTCCTTCTTCGATAGCGATTTCAGTGATTAGGTCGATTTCCATTGTGATGTTATCTCCAGGCATACACATTTCTGTTCCTTCTGGAAGCTGTAGATCACCTGTTACGTCAGTTGTTCTGAAGTAGAACTGAGGTCTATATCCGTTGAAGAATGGTGTGTGTCTTCCGCCTTCTTCCTTCTTTAGTACGTATACTTCGCCCTTGAACTTTGTATGTGGGTGGATTGTTCCTACTGCTGCTAGAACCTGTCCTCTCTTGATTTCATCTCTCTGTACACCTCTTAGTAGTGCTCCGATGTTGTCACCTGTCTGTGCTTCATCTAATAGCTTTCTGAACATTTCGATTCCTGTTACAGTAATCTTTCTCTTTTCTTCTGTTAGACCGATTAGTTCAACTTCTTCTCCTACGTGTAGAACACCTCTTTCTACTCTACCTGTAGCTACTGTACCTCTACCTGTGATTGAGAATACGTCTTCTACTGGCATTAGGAATGGTTTGTCGTTGTCTCTTTCTGGTTCTGGAATGTATGCATCGATTTCTTCGAATAGTTCTACAATCTTATCTCCCCATTCGCTTGCTGGATCTTCTAGAGCCTTTAGTGCTGATCCCTTGATGATTGGTGTGTCATCTCCTGGGAAGTCATATTCGTTTAGAAGTTCTCTTACTTCCATTTCTACTAGTTCTAGTAGTTCTTCATCATCTACCATATCGCATTTGTTTAAGAATACTACGATGTATGGTACGCCTACCTGTCTTGATAGTAGGATATGTTCTCTTGTCTGTGGCATTGGACCATCTGTAGCTGCTACTACTAGGATAGCTCCGTCCATCTGTGCAGCACCTGTGATCATGTTCTTTACATAGTCAGCATGGCCTGGGCAGTCTACGTGTGCGTAGTGTCTGTTTGGTGTTTCATATTCTACGTGTGCTGTAGCGATTGTGATACCTCTTTCTTTTTCTTCTGGTGCTTTATCGATCTGGTCGAATGCAACCTTTTCTCCTAGCTGGTATCTTTCCTGTAGTGTTGTAGTAATAGCTGCTGTTAAAGTAGTCTTACCATGGTCTACGTGACCGATTGTACCGATATTAATATGCGGTTTTGTTCTTTCAAATTTCTGCTTTGCCATTTTAAATTTCCTCCGATTAAAGTTTTATATTACTTTAAATAAAATTATTTATTGATTTTTTCTACTAAGCTATCAGGTAACTTTTCATAATGCGCAAACTGCATTACATAAGTACCACGACCCTGAGTCTTAGATCTTAAGTCAGTTGCATATCCAAACATTTCTGATAGAGGTACAAATCCTCTTACTGCAACTGCACCGTTGTTCATGTCAGAACCTTCGATTCTACCTCTTCTACCAGAGATATCACCAATTACATCACCCATGTATTCTTCTGGAACTGTAACTTCTACTTTGAAGATAGGTTCTAGGATAACTGGGTTAGCCTTCTTAGCTGCTTCTCTAAACGCCATAGATGCTGCAATCTTAAATGCCATTTCAGAAGAGTCAACTTCATGGTAAGAACCATCATATAGTTCAACACCAACATCAACAACCTGGTATCCAGCCATTGGACCTGTTTCCATAGCTTCCTTAATACCATCTTCGATCTTTGGAATGTATTCCTTAGGAATAGCACCACCAACGATAGAGTTCTTGAATTCGAAGCCTTCACCTGGTTCTCTTGGGTATAGTTTAATCTTAACATGACCATACTGACCGTGACCACCAGACTGCTTAGCATACTTGTGATCAACGTCTGCTTCAGTAGTAATTGTTTCTTTGTAAGATACCTGAGGCTTACCAACGTTAGCTTCTACCTTGAATTCTCTTAGTAGTCTGTCAACGATGATTTCTAGGTGAAGTTCACCCATACCTGCGATAATAGTCTGTCCAGTATCTTCGTTTGTATAAGTTTTGAAAGTTGGGTCTTCTTCTGCTAGCTTAGCTAAAGCAATACCCATCTTTTCCTGACCTGCTTTAGTTTTAGGTTCAATAGCGATTTCAATTACAGGTTCTGGGAATTCCATTGATTCTAGAATAACTGGATCCTTTTCATCACATAGAGTATCACCTGTAGTTGTGTTCTTTAGACCTACTGCTGCAGCGATATCACCTGAGTAAACCATATCGATTTCTTCTCTCTTGTTAGCATGCATCTGAAGAATTCTACCAATTCTTTCTTTGTTGCCCTTTGTAGAGTTGTAAACATATGATCCAGGTGCTAAAGTACCTGAGTATACTCTGAAGAATGCTAGCTTACCAACAAATGGGTCAGCCATAATCTTAAATGCAAGAGCTGCGAATGGACCTTTATCATCTGCAGGTCTTTCGATTTCATCTTCAGTTCCAGGTACAATACCCTTAATTGGTGGGATATCTAGTGGTGATGGCATGAAGTCGATAACTGCATCTAGCATCATCTGAACACCCTTGTTCTTATATGCTGATCCACAAGTCATAGGAACCATTTCACCAGCAATAGTCTGCTTTCTAATTGTACTAATGATTTCTTCTCTAGTTAGTTCTTCACCTTCTAAGAATTTCATCATTAATTCTTCATCAGTTTCAGCAACAGATTCGATTAGTTTTTCTCTCCATTCCTGAGCCTGATCCATCATATCTTCTGGAATATCTACGATATCATATTCTTTACCAAGGTCATCCTTGTAAATTTCTGCTTTCATTTCGATTAGGTCGATAATACCTACGAAAGTTTCCTCAGCACCGATAGGTAACTGAATAGGTACTGCATTAGCTTTTAATCTATTCTTTACCTGATCTACTACCCTGTAGAAGTTAGCACCTAAAATATCCATCTTATTAACGAAAATCATTCTAGGTACTCCGTACTTTTCAGCCTGTCTCCAAACTGTTTCTGACTGAGGTTCTACACCACCTTTTGCACAAAGTACTGTAACAGCTCCATCAAGTACACGAAGTGATCTTTCTACTTCAACTGTGAAGTCTACGTGTCCTGGTGTGTCGATAATGTTAATTCTACAGTCTTTCCACTGTGCTGTAGTTGCAGCAGATGTAATTGTGATACCACGTTCAGCTTCCTGTTCCATCCAGTCCATTGTTGAAGCTCCATCATGAGTTTCACCAATCTTATGAGTTCTTCCTGTGTAGAATAGGATTCTTTCAGTTGTTGTTGTTTTTCCGGCATCGATGTGAGCCATGATACCGATGTTTCTAGTTTTATCTAGCGAAAACGCTCTACCCATGGTATATCCTCCTTTCTGCTGTCCTTATATTACCATCTATAATGAGCAAATGCCTTATTAGCTTCTGCCATCTTATGAGTATCTTCTTTCTTCTTTACTGATGCTCCAGTATTGTTTGCAGCATCCATTAGTTCCTTAGCTAGCTTTTCGCTCATAGTCTTTTCGCCTCTAGCTCTTGTGTACTTTGTAAGCCATCTTAGACCTAAAGTCTGTCTTCTATCAGCTCTAACTTCAACTGGAACCTGGTAGTTTGCACCACCTACACGTCTAGCCTTAACTTCTAAGACTGGCATGATATTGTTCATTGCTTTTTCAAATACTTCTAAAGCGTCTTCTCCTGTTGCTTCGTGTACTCTGTCAAATGCATCATATACGATAGCCTGAGCAGTTCCTTTTTTTCCATCCAGCATGATGCTGTTGATTAGCTTAGCTACAACAACACTACCGTACACTGGATCTGGAAGAACTTCACGCTTTGGTACGTTTCCTTTTCTTGGCACGTCTCTTCCCTCCTTGCTTAACTTGCTTTCGGTACTCGCTTCAGAGCCGTTAATATATCTCTCTGAAGTGTGGCGCTCGATAATCTATATCATCAAGGGCACTACAAATTTACCGATACTAACTTATTTCTTAGGTCTCTTTGCCCCGTACTTAGAACGTGACTGACCTCTGTCTGCTACACCTGCAGTATCAAGTGTTCCTCTGATGATATGGTATCTTACACCAGGAAGGTCCTTAACTCTTCCACCTCTGATAAGTACAACACTGTGTTCCTGTAGGTTGTGTCCAATACCAGGAATATATGCTGTTACTTCGATACCATTTGTAAGACGAACTCTTGCTACCTTTCTAAGAGCTGAGTTAGGCTTCTTAGGTGTAACTGTCTTAACTGATGTACATACGCCTCTCTTCTGAGGTGAATTTACGTCTGTTGCAACTCTCTTTAGTGAGTTCATACCCTTTCCTAGAGCAGGTGCTGTAGACTTCTTCACACTTGAAGTTCTTCCCTGACGTACTAACTGGTTAATTGTAGGCATTCTTGTCTCCTTTCTCCTTATTTTAAGGCATTTAAATAATAATTTAAGCTACTAGTTAGCTTAAACCGCTATCTATATTATCATAGATCTCTATAAAAAGTCAAATTTATTTTGGAATTTATAAAAAAAAATTTTTATTTATATTTTATTATTACTTCTTTAGACCATTTTATAATTGTTTCTATCAACATTTTGAAACTTTGTTTTATATTATTTTCATTGATAAAACATATTTCCTTATCTATACCTTCTACGACTTTAAATAAATCTTTATGCCTTTTTATATATTCTCCCTTTTCTAAATACACCTTGGCTTGCAAAGCAAATATTGCATTTTTATATGTATCTTTAAGTAAGTTTGAATCTTTTCTATGAATACCATTGTGAACTGCCATATGATATATATCACACGCTGCTTTATGTAAAGCTCTCCTTACATCTCTTTTGGTGATTTTATTTTCCATCCATGATATGTCACCCTTTATAGTCACTGTATCATAATAAAATTGAAACAAATCTGCTGTATCCCAGCATAGCAATTCTGGCATTCCTGATATAAATCCACAAATCTTATCTCTATGAGGTAAACTATTAAGTAGCTTATCATATATAACTAAGTCGTCATAACTCAGCTCATCTAATATAAGCACCAAATCCAAATCACTTTTTTCATTTGCTTCCTTTCGCCCATAACTTCCTTGTATTCCTATAAAAACAACCCTATTTTTAAAACTTGCTTCTACTTTTATTTCAAATTTTTTTAAATATTCATCTAGATTTGTCAAGTTTCTCCTCCTTTAGACATATAAAAGACCCAACCTCTATAGAGATTGGGTCATAAAATACTTTATTTAATTATTCTTGAACTTCAATGCCTTCATCTGATACAAGTACTACTTTGTCTGATTCTGGGTTAATAGCTGTTTCTGAAGAAGCCTCACAATTCTCTTCCTCTTCACTTACTTCCTCAAACTGTTTATTCCAGTTTTCCATAATTTCAGCATTTGGACCATAATCAATTTCAATATCCTTATATCTTGCCATTCCTGTACCTGCAGGAATTAGCTTACCAATGATAACATTTTCCTTTAAGCCCTGAAGTGTATCCTTCTTGCCCTTAATAGCTGCATCAGTTAGAACCTTTGTAGTTTCCTGGAATGACGCTGCTGACAAGAATGAGTTTGTAGCAAGAGAAGCCTTAGTGATACCTAGAAGCTGTCTAGTACCAACTGCTGGTTCATTTCCTTCAGCCATAACCTTTTCATTTTCCTCATTGATTTCCATCTTAGTGTATAAAGCACCTGGTAATAAATCTGTATCACCTGGATCTTCTATCTTAATCTTAGATAACATCTGGCTGATAATAACTTCTACGTGCTTGTCGTTGATGTCTACACCCTGTAGTTTGTATACTCTCTGTACTTCTTTTAGTAAGTAATCGTATACACCAGTTGCACCTTTTAGTCTTAAAATATCATGAGGATTTAAAGGTCCTTTAGTGATTCCATCACCAGCCTGTACCTGATCTCCTTCAGATACATTTAATCTAGCACCGTAAGGAACTGTGTAGACTCTTTCTTCGTTTTCACCTTGGACAACAACTTCAGTCTTATTATCCTTAGTTGGAGTAATTGAAATAACTTTACCATCTGCTTCACAGATTTCAGCAAGACCCTTAGGATTTCTTGCTTCAAACAGTTCTTCTACTCTAGGTAGACCGTGAGTGATGTCAGCACCAGCTACACCACCAGAGTGGAATGTTCTCATTGTTAGCTGTGTACCTGGTTCACCGATTGACTGAGCAGCTGTGATACCAACTGATTCGCCAATATTAACAGGTTCACCAGTAGCAAGGTTTCTACCGTAACACTTAGCACAGATACCGCTCTTGCTCTTACATGTCATTACTGATCTAATTGCAACTGATTCGATACCAGCAGCATCAATAGCATCAGCCATAGCTTCAGTAATTTCTTCATCCTGGTGACAGATAATTTCACCTGTCTTAGGATCTTCTATATCTAATAGAGAAACTCTTCCGATAATTCTCTGTCTCAATGGCTCGATAATTTCCTTACCATCTGTAAATGCCCTAACTTCGATACCTTCTGTTGTACCACAGTCAGTATCTCTTACGATTACATTGTGTGATACGTCAACAAGTCTTCTTGTTAAGTAACCTGAGTCGGCCGTTCTTAAAGCTGTATCGGCTAGACCCTTTCTAGCACCATTAGAAGAAATAAAGTATTCCAGTACAGATAAGCCTTCACGGAAGTTGGCTTTAATAGGAATTTCAATAGTTCTACCAGTAGCATTAGCCATAAGTCCACGCATACCACCAACCTGTGAAATCTGTTTCTTAGAACCTCTGGCACCAGAGTTAGCCATTACGAATAAGTTGTTTAAGCTTCCTAAAGAGTCCATTAGAGCATCTGCAACTTCTTCCGTAGTCTTTGCCCAAACGCTACATACTCTTTCGTATCTTTCTTCGTTTGATAATAGACCTTTTCTGTAAAAATCTTCATACTGGTCTACTACGCCCTGAGCCTTACCTATGATTTCACCTTTATTTTCAGGAATTTCCATGTCGGCGATACTGATTGTAATCGCACCCTTAGTTGAGTAATGGAATCCCATATCTTTAATAGCATCAAGCATAATTGCTGTGCCTGTATTTCCATGAACTCTGTAACACTTGTCGATAATCTGTCCTAGCTTTTTCTTATCACATAGGAAATCAACTTCAAGTGAGTATGGATCTTTTTCTCTATCTTCAACAAAGCCTAAATCCTGAGGAATTTCCTGGTTAAAGATAAATCTACCAACAGTTGATTCAACAATCTTACCTCTGTGGTCACCTTCACCATTGTACATTCTTACCTTAACCTTAGCATGGATACCTACGATATCGTTTTGGTATGCCATAAGCATTTCATCAAGATCTGAGAATACTTTACCATCACCTTTTGCATCATCAGCAGTTCTATCTTCGCTACCTGGATGAGTTAGATAGTAACTTCCAAGAATCATATCCTGTGTAGGAGTTGTGATCGGAGAACCATCTTTAGGTGCTAGGATATTGTTTACTGATAGCATTAGGAATCTTGCTTCAGCCTGAGCTTCAACAGATAAAGGTACATGTACCGCCATCTGGTCACCGTCAAAGTCAGCGTTAAAGGCTGTACATACTAACGGATGAAGCTTAATAGCCTTACCTTCAACTAGTACCGGCTCAAATGCCTGAATACCTAGTCTGTGAAGAGTTGGAGCACGGTTTAACATAACTGGATGTTCGCTAATTACTTCATCAAGTACATCCCAAACCTTATTGTCAACTCTTTCAACCATCTTCTTAGCCTTCTTAATATTATGAGCATCGTTGTTTTCAACAAGCTTCTTCATAATAAATGGCTTAAATAGTTCTAGTGCCATCTTCTTTGGAAGACCACACTGCCAAAATCTTAATTCAGGTCCTACAACGATTACAGAACGTCCTGAGTAGTCAACACGCTTACCAAGTAGGTTCTGTCTAAATCTACCCTGCTTACCCTTAAGCATATCAGATAGAGATTTTAAAGGTCTTGATCCAGGTCCTGTAACCGGTCTACCTCTTCTACCGTTATCGATTAGAGCATCAACAGCTTCCTGAAGCATTCTCTTTTCGTTTCTAACGATAATATCTGGAGCTCCTAAATCTAGAAGTCTCTTAAGTCTCTTATTTCTATTGATAACTCTTCTGTATAAATCATTTAAGTCAGATGTAGCAAATCTACCGCCATCTAGCTGTACCATCGGTCTAATATCTGGCGGAATTACAGGTACAACTTCTAAGATCATCCACTCAGGTCTATTTCCTGAAGTTCTAAATGCTTCTACAACTTCAAGTCTTCTAACGATCTTAACCTTTTTCTGACCTGTAGCCTTCTTTAGTTCAGCTCTTAATTCTTTTGAAAGTTCACCTAAATCGATGTTCTTTAAAAGTTCTCTAACAGCCTCAGCACCAATACTAGCCTTGAAATTATCACCATACTCTTCTCTTGCAGCCATGTACTGCTGTTCAGTAATAATTTCTTTTTCCTGGAATGGCGAATCACCTTTTTCCAAAACTACATATGAAGCAAAGTATAAAATTCTTTCTAGGTTTCTTGGTGTCATATCAAGGATAAGTCCCATTCTTGATGGGATACCCTTAAAATACCAAATATGAGATACAGGAGCAGCAAGCTCAATGTGCCCCATTCTCTCTCTTCTAACCTTTGACTTTGTAACCTCTACGCCACATTTGTCGCAGACGATACCATTGTACTTAATTCTCTTGTATTTACCACAGTGGCACTCCCAGTCCTTCTGTGGACCAAAGATTTTTTCACAGAACAAGCCGTCTGGTTCTGGCTTTAGCGTTCTGTAGTTGATTGTTTCAGGTTCAGTAACTTCACCATGTGACCAACTTCTAATCTTTTCTGTAGAGGCTAAGCCAATCTGCAATGATTCAAAATTGTTTAGTTCATAATTATTATTTTCACCCATGATCACTTATCCTCCTTAATTATTCTTCAATTCCATCTGCATCAACGTAATTGATAGTATCTTCTTCTCCTACTACCTCTTCGATTTCCATTAAGTCTTCAGCGCCAGTTTTAACATCAGCGTATGATGAATCCTTAATTTCAATTTCTTCAGAATCTGCAGTAAGCACCTTGATATCAAGACCTAGAGCCTGCATTTCCTTAATAAGAACCTTAAATGATTCAGGAATACCTGGCTCAGGAATATTTTCGCCCTTAACGATTGCTTCGTAAGTTTCAACACGACCTACGATATCGTCAGACTTAACTGTTAAGATTTCCTGTAATGTGTATGCCGCACCGTATGCTTCTAGTGCCCATACTTCCATTTCCCCAAATCTCTGTCCACCGAACTGAGCTTTACCACCTAGTGGCTGCTGAGTTACTAGTGAGTAAGGTCCAATAGATCTAGCATGAATCTTATCATCTACAAGATGGTGAAGTTTTAACATATACATGTAACCTACTGTTACAGGGTTATCAAAATATTCACCTGTACGTCCATCTCTTAGATGAAGCTTACCGCTTTCACTGTATCCGCATTCTTTTAGAAGCTCAGTAATATCGCTTTCCTTAGCTCCATCAAATACTGGAGTTGCAATGTACCAGCCTTTGCTCTTAGCAGCTAAACCTAAGTGGACTTCAAGTACCTGTCCAACGTTCATACGAGAAGGTACCCCAAGTGGGTTAAGCATTACCTGTAGCGGCTGTCCATTTTCCATAAATGGCATATCTTCTTCAGGAAGAATTCTTGAAATTACACCCTTATTACCGTGTCTTCCGGCCATCTTGTCACCAACAGAAATCTTTCTCTTAGTTGCAACATAGCATCTAACAACCTTGTTAACTCCTGGTGGTAATTCATCGTTTTCTTCTCTACTAAATTCTTTAACATCAACAACAATACCTGCTTCACCATGAGGCATCTTTACTGATGTATCTCTAACTTCCTTAGCTTTTTCACCAAAGATAGCTCTTAATAGCTTTTCTTCAGCAGTAAGTTCAGTTTCTCCCTTAGGAGTTGTCTTACCAACTAATATATCGCTTGAAGAAACTTCAGCACCAACTCTAATAATACCATTTTCATCTAGATTTCTTAGAGCATCTTCGCCTACGCCTGGAATATCTCTAGTGATATCTTCAGGTCCTAGCTTAGTATCTCTTGCTTCAGCTTCGTATTCTTCAATATGAAGTGATGTTAACACATCATCCATAATTAGTCTTTCGTTTAGAATAATAGCATCCTCGTAGTTGTATCCTTCCCAAGTCATGAATCCGATTAGAAGGTTCTTACCTAGTGCAACTTCACCGTTTTCAGTTGAAGGACCATCAGCAATTACTTCTTCAGCTACAACATGTTCACCCTTGAAAACGATAGGTCTCTGATGGATACATGTTCCCTGGTTAGAACGCTTAAACTTAAGTAGTTTATAACTATCAGTTTCGCCATTATCATCTCTTCTAATAACAATCTTGTCAGCATCTACATATTCTACGACACCGTCATGCTCAGCTAAGACTACAACACCTGAGTCTTTTGCTGCTCTATGTTCCATTCCTGTACCAACTATAGGAGCTTCTGCAACAAGTAGTGGTACTGCCTGTCTCTGCATGTTAGCACCCATTAGCGCACGGTTGGCGTCGTCATTTTCTAAGAATGGTATCATAGCTGTCGCTACAGATACTACCTGCTTAGGTGATACGTCCATGTAATCTATATTTTCTCTATTTACAAGGTCGATTTCTCCTGCAAGTCCTCTTGAAGCAACCTTTTTATTTATAAATCCACCTTCTGAATCTAGAGGTTCGTTGGCCTGCGCTACGATCATTCTTTCTTCATCATCTGCAGATAGATATCTAATTTCATCTGTTACAACACCATCTTTTACAACTCTGTATGGTGTTTCAATAAATCCGTATTCATTGATAATACCATAAGTAGTCAATGAACCAATCAGACCGATATTTGGACCTTCAGGAGTTTCAATAGGGCACATACGACCATAATGTGAATAATGTACGTCTCTTACTTCAAATCCTGCTCTTTCTCTTGATAGACCACCTGGTCCAAGAGCTGATAATCTTCTCTTATGAGTTAACTCAGCAAGAGGGTTGTTCTGGTCCATGAACTGTGATAACTGTGAGCTACCAAAGAATTCTTTAATAGCAGCTGTTACAGGTCTAATGTTAATTAGAGCCTGAGGAGTTGTTACTTCGATGTCCTGAATAGTCATTCTTTCTTTTACAACTCTTTCCATTCTAGCTAGACCAATTCTAAACTGGTTCTGTAATAACTCACCAACAGTTCTTAGTCTTCTATTACCTAAATGGTCAATATCGTCAGTTGTACCAATACCATATGGTAAGTTTAATAGGTAACTTACTGACGCAATAATATCGTCAATAATAATATGCTTAGGTGATAAATCATTTTTTCTAGCAATTAAAGCTGCCTTAATATCCTCTTCTTCCTGATTTTCTTCAAGAATGTGCATTAGAACAGGATAATAAACTTTATCTGCAATCTTTAAATCACTTACATCAAATGATACATACTGAGCTAAGTCAACGAAATGGTTACCAATGATTTTAGTTGTTTTTTCATACTCTTCATCACAGTATCCTAATACTGACTTAACACCAGCATTTTCGATAACCTTTGCCATTTCTAGAGAGATTTTTTCTCCCTTTTCAGCAATAATTTCACCTGTATTAGGATCTACAATATCCTCAGCAATAACTACATCTTCTAATCTATTTGAAATGCCTAGTTTTTTATTGTACTTATATCTACCAACCTTAGAAATATCATATCTCTTAGGGTCGAAGAAAAGTGAGTTGATAAGTGACTGAGCACTTTCCTCTGTTGGAGGTTCGCCTGGTCTTAGCTTTTTATAAATTTCTTTTAAACCATCAGCGTAAGTTTCAGTTGTATCTCTTTCTAATGTTTTAAGAAGTCTTTCATCAGGACCAAATACCTTAATGATATCCTGGTCTGATTCTAATCTTAAATCTTCGTGATTGCCAAATCTTTCTTGTTCATTACCTATGAAAGTATCCATAGCTCTTAAAAGAACTGTGATTGGCTGCTTTCTTGTTCTATCAACTCTAACTGATAAAATTTCATTTGCATCAGTTTCATATTCAAGCCATGCCCCTCTATTAGGGATTACAGTAGTTGAAAATAATCCTCTACCTGACTTGTCAATTTCTTTATCATAATATGGTCCTGGTGAACGAACCAACTGTGTAACTATAACTCTTTCTGCTCCGTTATATACAAATGTTCCCTGTTTAGTCATAAGAGGGAAGTCTCCCATAAATACTTCCTGTTCTTTTACTTCACCTGTTTCATTTGTAATCAGTCTAACTTTTACCTTAAGAGGAGCTGCATATGTTGCATCTCTTTCTTTACATGTTTCCTGATCGTATTTTGGAGGTTCACTTAAAGAATAGTCTACAAATTCTAATACTAGATTACCTGCGTAATCCTGAATAGGAGAAATATCTTCAAATACTTCTCTTAAGCCTTCTTTTATAAACCATTCGTAAGATTTTGTTTGAATCTGAATTAGATTAGGCATCTCAGCAACTTCACTGATTTTAGAAAAAGTCTGTCTTTCTTTTCTACCTAATTTAATTGGCTTTGGCATAATCATCACTCCTTATAAACTATAAACATCATACTATGTGCAGTCTAGTATGATATCATAATACTTTCAATTAGTCAATACTCATAACGAAACTTTTGTAAAAAAAAACTGTCCTGCATTTGCAGGACAGCTCGATTACTAAACTAAAGATAAAACTATTTAAGTTCGATTACTGCTCCAACTTCTTCTAGCTGAGTCTTCATAGCTTCAGCTTCAGCCTTATCTACAGCTTCCTTAAGTGTTGAAGGAGCTCCATCTACGATTTCCTTAGCTTCCTTTAGACCTAGGCCAGTGATTTCTCTTACAGCTTTGATAACCTTGATCTTTTCGCTTCCAACTTCCTTAAGAACTACGTCGAATTCAGTCTGTTCTGCACCACCTGCAGCTTCTCCGCCAGCTACTACAGCTACTGGAGCTGCTGCTGATACTCCAAATTCTTCTTCACATGCTTCTACTAGTTCGTTTAGTTCTAGAACTGTCATATTTTTTATTGCTTCAATGATCTGATCTTTATTCATTTTATTTTCTCCTTTTCAAATTTAATAATTATAAATACATATTATTAGTATATAACTGTGTTTTGTGCTTACGCTTCTTCAGCCTTAGCATCTCTAATAGCAGCAAATGTTCTAACTGCCTTAGATACTGGTGACTGAATGCTACCCATAAACTTAGCAATAAGTTCTTCTCTGCCTGGAATATTAGCAAGAGCTTTTACTCCTTCTGCATCGTAAAATTCACCTTCCACTACTGCTGCCTTAAATGACATTTTGTCAAATTCTTTAATTGATTTATTTAGTACTCTAGCAGGAGCAGTTACATCATCATATGATAATGCAAATGCACTTGGTCCTTCTAGTACTTCGCCTAGCTTTTCAAACTCTGTTCCTTCAATAGCTCTCTTCATTAGAGTGTTCTTGTAAACTGTATAGTCTACATCTGCTTCACGAAGGCTCTTTCTCATAGCATCGGCCTGTTCTACAGTAATTCCCATGTAATCAATAACTACTGCTGATTTAGCTCTTGATAGTTTTTCTTTGATTTCATCGATAATTACCTGTTTAGCCTGCTGTGCTCTCTTGATTTCGCTCATCTTAATCTTTTCTCCTTTCTGACTGACAAGTCAGTCTTTTTTATGGTACTCCATAAAAAAATCTCGCAATTTTACAAACCGCGAGATCAATATTTTTTTATATTGTACCTCGGCGGGAAATTAAGCTTGCGCACCCGCTGTCTACGGTTAATTTTCGTAATTTAGTTGTCTAACGCATTAGCCAAGCTTAGCTGGGTTAACCTTTACTCCAGGTCCCATAGTTGAAGCAACACTTACAGATCTTAGGTACTGACCTTTAGCTGCTGCTGGCTTAGCCTTGATGATAGCATCTAGTAATGCATTAAAGTTGTCGTTTAACTTTTCAGTTCCAAATGAAACCTTACCGATAGCAACATGAATAATGTTTGCCTTATCAAGTCTGTATTCAACTTTACCTGCTTTGATTTCAGCTAAAGCCTTTTCTAGGTCCATTGTTACTGTACCTGACTTAGGGTTAGGCATTAGACCCTTAGGTCCTAAGATCTTACCAAGTCTACCTACAACACCCATCATATCTGGAGTTGCTACAATAACATCAAAGTCAAACCAGTTTTCGCTCTGGATTTTCTGAGCAAGCTCTTCAGCTCCTACATAGTCAGCTCCTGCTGCTTCTGCTTCTGCAGCCTTAGGGCCTTTAGCAAATACAAGAACTTTCTTTGTTTTACCTGTTCCGTGTGGTAGTACGATAGCACCTCTAACCTGCTGATCAGCATGTCTTCCGTCTACACCTAGTTTGATATGAACTTCTACAGATTCATCAAACTTTGCTTTTGAGTTATCTACTACTAGTGCTAACGCTTTGTCAGCATCATACAAATTTGCTTTTTCAATATTTGCAGCTGCTGCCTTGTAATTTTTACCTCTTTTAGGCATGTTTTTTTACCTCCTTAGTGGTCTTAACGATTAAATATCTCCCACCGATTAATCTTCAACAACGATTCCCATACTTCTTGCAGTACCACAGATCATATCTGTTGCAGCTTCAATGCTACCTGCATTTAAGTCTGGCATTTTTGTTTCTGCAATTTCCTGAGCCTGAGCTCTAGTAATTGTAGCAACCTTAGTCTTATTTGGTTCACCTGAACCTGACTTTAGGTTTGCAGCTTTCTTTAGTAATACTGCTGCCGGTGGAGTTTTACATACAAATGTAAATGATCTATCAGCATATACAGTAATTACTACAGGAATAATCATTCCCTGCTGTTCCTGAGTTCTAGCATTGAACTGTTTACAGAAGTCCATAATGTTAACACCCTTCTGACCTAATGCTGGACCAACTGGTGGTGCTGGAGTTGCGCCGCCTGCAGGAATCTGCAATTTAATGTAGCCTTCAACTTTCTTTGCCATGAGTCTTCTCCTTTCTACTTAATTTTATCAATTTGCGCAAATTCTAATTCCACGGGAGTCTCACGACCAAACATGGAAATTTTTGCTTTGATTGTTTCCTTTTCTTCATTAACCTCTTCAACTTCACCCATAAATCCTTCAAAAGGTCCATTGATAACCTTGATGCTATCTCCAGCACTAAGATCTAAGTTAACCTGAATTTTTTCTATTCCCATACGTCTAACTTCTTCAGTTGACAATGGAATAGGATCTGAACCATGTCCAACAAATCCAGTAACACCTTGAGTATTTCTTACTAGGTACCATGATTCGTTAGTTATAATCATCTTGATGATTACATAGCCAGGGAACATCTTTCTTGTTTTCACAACCATGCGACCATCTTTAGGTTCAGCCTTGTCTTCAGTTGGTACTACAACTGCCTGAATAAGGTCTTGCATACCTCTATTTTCAACAAGTTTTTCAATATTAATCTTTACTTTGTTTTCGTGGCCTGAATATGTATGTACTACATACCATTTTGGTGTACCATCACCACGTAAACCTTCCCCCTCAATAGGAGTTACATTTTTTCTTTCATTGTCTGACATATTAAATCCTCTTTACATGTTTATGCCCAACAGTCCCTTTAGAGCCGCAAGGAATCCAGTATCGATTAGCCAGAATGCTGCAGCGAAGAAAATACATGTAACAAGCACAGTTGCTGTATAAGCACCCAATTCGCTCTTTGTAGGCCATACAACTTTTTTCATTTCTAGTTTTACGCCCTTTATGTATTCTCTAAAGCTAGTTTTTTCTTTTTTACGACCATTGGCCATCTGCTGTGCTTTTTTACGCACATCTGTCTGTTTTGCCATATTAAGTCACCTACTTCTAGTTCTAATTATTTTGTTTCCTTATGAAGAGTGTGAGTCTTACAGAATGGGCAGTACTTCTTTAATTCTACTCTATCTGGGTTGTTCTTCTTGTTCTTCATAGTATTGTAGTTTCTCTGCTTGCACTCTGTGCATGCTAGTGTTACTTTAACTCTCATTATCGTTATCCTCCATCAACTTAAAACTAGAGCTTTTTATCAAAGCTCTGTGTAATTTCTCATAATGTCGCTTATTAAGTATACCTATTGAATCGTAAATTGTCAACACTTTTCAACATTTCTTTTATCAATTAAGTAAATCATTTAGCTTCGCGACATTATATCACATGTAACAATACAAATGCAATCTATTTTTAAAAAGTTTTATAACTGTTCTCCATTATAGAAAATATTGGCTTTATCTTTCTTCCAGTTTTAAGTATTGTCTTTTAAACCTTGCATATCATCGTACTTATACCCTGTAGTCTTTGGAGTAAGGCTATAATCACTACATACCTTATTATTTTTATTCCCCATACATTCTTCTCTTTTATATAAAGCACATAATTTACACCTCTTTTCAGGTATATCATTTTCTTTCGGCACACAAAAGCATATTTATTTACTGGACTAGCATTAAATTCCTCTTTTTTTCTTTACACAAGACCAACTATGCTTTTGTTTTGGTTTTGATTTTTCTTTCTTGAGACTTTTTCTATCGCCTATATATACATCAAAATATTTTTCTATTTCACTTTCATAAAAAAAGACTTCTTTGCTCCCCTTTACTTTTTCTTTTACATTATATCCAAATTTCTTCTTTTTCTTATTGCAATAGCACTTCACCACTTCTACTTTTCTTGGCAGTCTTTTTCTGTTTCCTTCTTTATCAATATAACTAGTATCTCTAGCTATGAGCACTTGTCCTATTTTGTAACCGGCTTTCATATTACATCTCGCAATTCAAAATAACCTATTGATATCATTATATCATAAAATTATATGTCATTTAAGAGCTCGTATACAAAAACCGCTACACCTCTACTAATATTCTATCTCTCAATTACAAGATCTCATCCCTCTACTCTTTCAGCTTTCATACACTCCCTCAACCACACACCTTACATCGCTGTTGGCCTTTGAAGAAAGCCTTACATCACTAATTTATCAAAATCAAAAAATTTAGTGCGCTGTATCTATTTCAAAGTCACTAAAAATAAAAAAACAACCACTATAGTGCGGCACTTTTAGCTTCTAGCCTTTAATCTTTAAATCAACCGCACTATATTTATAGTATCTAACCTACTTAGTTCGATAGCCTACAGGCAAAATCACTATATTTCTAAAAAAAATAATATTAGTGCGAGAACATTCTATAATGTACACTAGCTTTTTATATACACAGGACAAACATCTGGCAAAATAAAAAACTTAGTGCTGCAAAGCATGCTATAGAGGCACTAAAATCTTTTACTTCAGCTAATTTAGTGCCAGTAGCCCCTTACAACCACAGCAATCACTGCAATTCTTGCAAACTGTCGTAGCAGCCATAACAATAAAAAAAAGGAGTACTTAAGTACTCCTTCCTTTCAAATCCCTTACGGGCATTTTATCGATTTTATTATTCGATGATTTCTGTTACTACGCCTGAACCTACTGTTCTTCCACCTTCTCTGATAGCGAATCTTAGTCCTTCTTCGATAGCGATTTCAGTGATTAGGTCGATTTCCATTGTGATGTTATCTCCAGGCATACACATTTCTGTTCCTTCTGGAAGCTGTAGATCACCTGTTACGTCAGTTGTTCTGAAGTAGAACTGAGGTCTATATCCGTTGAAGAATGGTGTGTGTCTTCCGCCTTCTTCCTTCTTTAGTACGTATACTTCGCCCTTGAACTTTGTATGTGGGTGGATTGTTCCTACTGCTGCTAGAACCTGTCCTCTCTTGATTTCATCTCTCTGTACACCTCTTAGTAGTGCTCCGATGTTGTCACCTGTCTGTGCTTCATCTAATAGCTTTCTGAACATTTCGATTCCTGTTACAGTAATCTTTCTCTTTTCTTCTGTTAGACCGATTAGTTCAACTTCTTCTCCTACGTGTAGAACACCTCTTTCTACTCTACCTGTAGCTACTGTACCTCTACCTGTGATTGAGAATACGTCTTCTACTGGCATTAGGAATGGTTTGTCGTTGTCTCTTTCTGGTTCTGGAATGTATGCATCGATTTCTTCGAATAGTTCTACAATCTTATCTCCCCATTCGCTTGCTGGATCTTCTAGAGCCTTTAGTGCTGATCCCTTGATGATTGGTGTGTCATCTCCTGGGAAGTCATATTCGTTTAGAAGTTCTCTTACTTCCATTTCTACTAGTTCTAGTAGTTCTTCATCATCTACCATATCGCATTTGTTTAAGAATACTACGATGTATGGTACGCCTACCTGTCTTGATAGTAGGATATGTTCTCTTGTCTGTGGCATTGGACCATCTGTAGCTGCTACTACTAGGATAGCTCCGTCCATCTGTGCAGCACCTGTGATCATGTTCTTTACATAGTCAGCATGGCCTGGGCAGTCTACGTGTGCGTAGTGTCTGTTTGGTGTTTCATATTCTACGTGTGCTGTAGCGATTGTGATACCTCTTTCTTTTTCTTCTGGTGCTTTATCGATCTGGTCGAATGCAACCTTTTCTCCTAGCTGGTATCTTTCCTGTAGTGTTGTAGTAATAGCTGCTGTTAAAGTAGTCTTACCATGGTCTACGTGACCGATTGTACCGATATTAATATGCGGTTTTGTTCTTTCAAATTTCTGCTTTGCCATTTGAATTTTCCTCCTTATAGAATCCAATATAAATTACATAATTATTTCAAGAAAAGCTTACAGCATTTCTTTTGTTGTTGGAGCTGTTGAGCAGGATTGAACTGCCGAACCTCTTCCTTACCAAGGAAGTGCTCTACCGACTGAGCTACAACAGCACGCTAACATTGTTATCTTACTATACAAATATTGCAATGTCAACATTGTAGCCATATCTAATCAGTCATATATTTAACTATTTTTTTCTTAATTCTATCCATCGCATTGTAGATGGATTTTTGATTTTTATTTAGTGATTTTGCTATATCATCATAGCTTTTGCCTACGGCAAATTCATTCCACACTAAAATCTCCAACTCACTAAATATTCCTTCTTCATTTTTAGTTATATATCTTATTACATCGTTAAAGATTGCCAGGGTTTCTGCATCAGTAACGATATTACTTCTTAAAGTATCTGCTAAGGTCATCTGCCTGCCATCTTCGTCATTTTCAGTTATTTTATGGTCTAAAGAAACAGATGTATTAAGCGGTGTATGCTTTTTACGATTAGCAGCCTTAATAGCCGTTATAATTTGCCTATTCATACAGAGGTTTGCATAAGTCCTAAAACATGTATTACTATTTCCATCATAGTCCATAATCGCCTTAAAGAGGCCTATCCGAGCTTCTTGCTCCACATCTTCAGCCTCTGCACCAACTATAAAATATGATCTTGCTATACTTTTAACTAAATCCTTATACTGATTTATCAAATATTCTTCAGCACTATCATTTCCTTGCTGGACCATAACAACAAGCTCCTCATGAGTTAGATTAGCAAGCCTATCTTTCATCTCTCTGCTTTCTAATTTCATACATCAGTATAGCTGCAGCATTTGAAGCATTTAAAGATGTAATCTTACCCACCATAGGCATTGAAACAACAAAATCACATTTTGATTTTACTAACTTACTTATGCCCGCACCTTCACTTCCAATTACAACGCCAATAGGTCCTGTTAAATTCGACTTGTAATATTCATTACCTCCCATATCACAAGCTCCAATCCACAATCCTTCCTTTTGAAGTAACTCAATAGTCTGACTAATATTTGTAACCTTAGCTACTTTCATATATTCAACTGCTCCTGCTGAAGCCTTAGCTACAGTGTCAGTAACAGAAACAGATCTTCTCTTAGGAATAATTATTCCGTGAGCCCCAGCGCATTCTGCTGTTCTCATAATAGCTCCTAAATTATGAGGATCTTCTAGATTATCTAAAATTATAATAAACGGATCTTCATTTCTACTTCTTGCCACTTCTAAAATATCTTCTACTTCAGAATATTTAAACTGAGAAACATGAGCTATTATGCCTTGATGTTGTCCGCCACCAGCTATTCTATCAAGAGTAGTTCTATCGCCAAAGTAAATAGGAATCTTCTTGTCTTTAGCCTGGCCTAAAATCTTTTTGATAGATCCTTCGCCACCCTTAACAGCAGTAATCTTTTCAATTTCTCTGCCGCTTCTAATCGCCTCAGAAACAGCATTTCTACCTATTAAAATATTTTCTTTTCCACTCATAATTATTTTATTCTCTCATATTTACAAAATTGATAACGTATTTGATTTTCTTCGTTTATCTCACTTGTCCAAGTAAGTTTATAATTTTCATCTTCATCAATATTTTTAAAATGCTTATCAGCATCAAAAGCTTTAAAAATTTTAGTCACATAAACATTATCACATTTATCAAGATATCTATTATAAATAGATTCTCCCCCAGAGATGAAAATATCCTCATCATCATATTTTTTCATTTCTTCTAAAAGAGCTTCCTCTCCACAGCAAACGATACACGCATCATTTTTATAATCAGAATTACCTGTTAAAACCAAGTTTGTTCTTTTAGGCAGAGGCTTTTGCCCCGGGAATGACTCTAAGGTTTTGCGCCCAATTACTATCACTTTGCCAATTGTTTTTTCCCTATAATATTTTAAATCTCCAGGCAAATGAACTAAAAGATCATTGTCCTTTCCTATAGCCCAATTTTCATCTACAACTACTATACAGTTCATCTACCCCTCCTTAAATTGCAATTGGAATATTTTTTATCTGAGGATTTTTCTGATAATCCTCAATAATTATATCGTCAGTTGTAAAATCATAAAAGTCCTTTACATCTGGATTTAATCTGAACTTAGGTGCCTCAAACTGAGGTCTTTTAATCAGCTCTTCTATAATTGGAACGTGCCTATCATAAATATGAGCATCAGAAATAACATGAACAAGCTCACCTGGAACAAGACCTGTAACCTGAGCTAACATATGAACTAACACTGAGTACTGAACTACATTCCAATTATTAGCTGCTAAAATATCCTGTGAACGCTGATTTAAAATGGCGTTTAGTTTATTTCCTGTAACATTAAAAGTTACGCTGTAAGCACAAGGCTCAAGACCCATTTCCATAAGATCATCAAATTTATAAATGTTAGTTAATATTCTTCTTGAATACGGTGTATTTTTAAGCTGCCAAATTACATTATCAACTTGGTCCATCTCACCATGAGGGAACTTGTACTTAACACCCATCTGATAACCATAAGCCTTGCCGATAGAGCCATTTTCATCTGCCCATTCATCCCAAATTTTAGAGTTTAGGTCATTGATGTTATTTGATTTTTTTTGCCAAATCCATAGCATCTCATCAACAGCTGATTTAATAGCTGTTGGTCTTAATGTAAGTGCGGGAAATTCTTCTTGCAAATTATATCTATTAACTACACCAAATGTCTTAATTGTATGAGCCGGGCTGCCATCCTCCCAAACCGCTCTAACTTTTTGTCCTTCTGATGAATACCCATTTTCTAAAATGTCTTGACACATATTCACAAATAATTTATCTGCTCTGCTCATCAATTACCTCCATAGCTGTCCTTATTATATCTTCCATTCGATTTATATCCCCAAGCAAATATAAGTAACCAACAAGAGCTTCAAAAGCCGTAGCCCATTTGTATGAAACTATATCCGCATTTTTAGCTTTTGTTGCTACTTTTCTGTTACGAGCTCTTTTAACTAGTGATTTTTCTTCCTCGCTTAATTGATCAAACATAGTTTTTATAGCTTTTGCTTGATTTAAAGCCTTAGCATATTTGATGCCTTCTTTGTGAAGTTTATCAACATATACAGCCCCATGCTCCATTACATGTTTTCGCACATACACTTCATATACTGCATCACCCATGTAGGCTAGGGCTGTTGTATTAATCTTTTTTGCCTCTTTTAATTCCATAATTATTCTTTAATAATCTGTACTCCTTGAGGTGTATCTTTAAGTACGATACCCTTTGCTTTTAAAATGTCTCTGATTTCATCTGCTCTTGCAAAATCTTTATCTGCTCTTGCCTGCTGTCTTTCGTCTACTAGCTTTTGTACTTCATCGTCGATAGCATTGTCCTCTTCTACTTCAAGTAAACCCAAAACATGACTTAACTCTAGTAAAAGATCTAAAGATTTTTCTGCTAACTCTTTGCTTGCTCCATCTTTAACAGCGATATTAATAGCTGTAATAAGCTCAAAAATAGCTGATATAGCATCTGCAGTATTTAAATCATCATCCATAGCCTTTTTGAATTCTTCTCTGTATTTTTCAAATCCTTCATATGCTACCTTTTCCTCAGCAGACATTTCACCTTGTCCATTTTCAATTAAAAATTCTAAGTTTGCTTTAGCATTTTCAAAACGACCTAGCGAAGCCTTAGACATCTCCATCAATTTATCACTAAAATCAATTGGGCTTCTGTAATGACCTGATAATAGGAAAAATCTAATCACTTCACCTTTATATTTTTCTAAAATTTCTCTTACTGTAAAGAAGTTTCCAAGTGACTTAGACATTTTTTCCTTATCAATTGTTATATAGCCATTGTGCATCCAGTAGTTTGCAAACGGTACGCCGTTACATGCTTCAGACTGAGCTATTTCGTTTTCATGATGAGGGAACTGTAAATCTTCTCCGCCTGCATGAAGGTCAATTGTAGGGCCTAAAAATCTCTTAGACATAGCTGAACATTCAATATGCCAACCTGGTCTGCCCATGCCCCATGGAGATTCCCATGCGATTTCAGATTCTTCTTTTCTAGCCTTCCATAAAGCAAAATCTAAAGGATCCTTTTTCTTTTCTTCAATCATAATTCTAGCACCTGCTTCTAGGTCCTCTATATTTTGCTTAGATAATTTACCATATCCTTCAAATTTTCTTGGGCTATAGTAAACGTCTCCTTCAACTTCATATGCATATCCTTTATCAATTAAAGTCTGTATAAATTCAATAATCTGAGGAATATTTTCTGATACTCTAGGATGAGTAGTAGCTTCTCTTACATTTAAAGCCTTAGCATCTTTAAAGTATTCTTCAATATATTTCTTACTTACCTCTGGAGCTGAAATACCTTCTTCTTTAGCTCTGTTTATAATCTTGTCATCTACATCAGTAAAGTTTTGTACAAAGTTTACATTATATCCAATGTACTCAAGATATCTTCTCAAAGTATCAAAAACTACAAGAGGTCTTGCATTGCCCAAATGGAAAAAGTTATATACAGTTGGACCACATACATATACCTTTACTTCGTCCTTAGACATAGGTACAAATTCTTCTTTTGTTCTTGTTAATGAGTTATATATTTTCATGTTCATCCCCATCCTTTTCTTCATACTCTCTTAGCTTCTTTTCCAGTGAAACGATACGTCTTCTTAAGCACTCGATTTCTACTGCTACTGGATCTGGTAAATCCACTTGATCCATATCATCGTTTACAGGTTTTCTCCTCTTAACGATAGTACCCGGAATACCAACCACTGTACATCCATCTGGTATTTCCTTTAAAACAACTGCCCCCGAACCAATTTTTACATCATTGCCAACCTTAAATGGCCCAAGAACCTTCGCCCCTGAACTTACCATTACGCGATCACCTAAAGTAGGGTGTCTCTTACCCTCATCTTTACCGGTACCACCTAAAGTTACACCTTGATATATAGTGCAATCGTCTCCGATTTCAGTTGTCTCACCTATAATTATACCCATTCCATGGTCTATAAAGCATCTTCTTCCAATCTTAGCCCCTGGATGTATTTCCACACCTGTTAAAAATCTTGCTAGCTGCGAAATTATTCTTGCCAGTAATTTTAAGTTGTGCCTATATAAAAAATGTGCAGGTCTATGGAATATAATCGCCCATACACCTGGATAGCATAAAAGAACCTCCAGTCCATTTCTTGCTGCAGGGTCTTTTTTTACTACTGTCTGAATATCCTCACGTATACTTTTTATAAAAGACATGTTATTATTTTCTCCTCACAATGCTGTTAAATTCTAGTTTTATATATCATTTTTTAATTTTTAATAGAATAATACATTATACATCTTTTTGATAATTTTTTCAATCTTTACCGTGATAATCAGAACCTACCGTAGCAATTAGTTTTTTCTCCTTAGCTATCCTATGGAATGTCTCATTTTCTATCTCAGAATGCTTCTTATATGTGCACTCTATACCATCTATACCTAGTTTTATAAGTTCATCTATCAATATATTAAAATTATTAAAAAACTCTTGACTTTCTCTAGCGCCAATCCCCCTTATAAGACCTGGATGTGCTAAAACCGCTTTGCCACCGGCTCCCTTTATAATCCCAATAGCCTCCACCGCTAAAATCTTTTCCTTTTTTATTTTTTTAAACTCCTCACGTGAAAAGATTTTTTCAAAAGCCTCCGCCTTATCTTTAATAAAACCTTTTGAAACCAAGGCTCTTGCTATAACTGGTTTACCTATATATCCAGTTGGAGTCATTGCTAATATATCCTCATAGTCAATATCATAATACTTTTTTAGTAGATTGATTATTTTATCATTTCTTTTATTACGTAACTCCTTAATGTATTCACAACTTTCTAAAAGTTTTTTATTTGTTATATCTATATCATATCCTAAAATATGAAGTCCAATTCCTCTTTTTTCTTCTGTAGAAAATTCAATACCTGTGTGAATTTTAATACCGAATTCCTCTGCAGCCAAAAAGGCTTCAGAAACGCCGCTAACATTATCATGATCTGTAATTGCAATCTCTGTCTTTGCACCTTCATACGCCCATTTTACGGCATCATAAGGTGAGTCAAGACCGTCACTGTAATAGGTATGTATATGAAAATCCTGTTTATAATTAGTCATAATTATCCTTAAGCTCTAAACATTTTGCGTCTTCCAAATAACTTATTAATTATATATGTAACCGCTATCATGATTACAAGAGACACCATCAATTGCCATACACCAAAGTATACAGGAAGTTTAGCATCAAAAATTTGAATCAATACATCTCCTGGTTCAAATCTAACACCAAACATTTCTTGAAAAATTACTCCTCTTACAGATGGTATCAAAAATATTATCGCATTTACTGCCATAACCACAGCAAACCAAATCCACGATGTTTTAAAGCTTTCCAATATGAGCCTATTTTCTTCACGTGATTTTAAGAAGCAAACTATAGCAACAGCCCCTATCAGTAAAACTACACCTATTACAAGAGCTACATCCAAACTTGTTCTAATGGTACTCATAATATTTCCTGCCCTCTTTGTAAATACTTCTTGAGGCTGATAATCACTTTTTTCGATAAGTTTAAACTCCGAACTTTTATGGAGCATAAAATTCTCAAATGTATTAGTTATATCATCACTTTCCACCTGATATGGAATTTCTTTTATTATCTCTGTTTTGGTCATGTAGTTTGAGTAAAATGCTCCTGACCTAAGTACAAAATTGCTCGCTAAAATTACGATAATCATTGGCAAAATCGCCATAAATATCGCTGCCCATATATCATTCCATGGCATATTAAAATCTCGTCTTGTATTTCTCCATGGATTGCTTTTTTGTTTTTTACCAATATTCATAAACCTAAAATTGCAAACTCCTTTTTTATTTTATGCTTATATGTTATCATATATTTTATGAAAAAAGGAAAGAAATTAATAAAAAAATTAACCAGAAAAATCAAAAAGTTAAATATAAGGCAATGGATTTCTTTGGCTGTTATTTTACTAATATTTATAATCTTAATCAAAGGAGTTTTATTTATAAAAGAGTACAACAAAATACAAGATCCACCTAAGGACAAAATACCTTACCCTGTTCGTGGTGTTGATATTTCACATTATCAAGGTGATGTTTCATGGGATGTACTAGCAGATCAAAATTTATCCTTTGCATTTATAAAAGCCACCGAAGGCAGTAGCCACATAGACAAAAAGTTCGAATACAACTGGAAAGAAGCACACAAAACCGATTTGAAGGTGGGCGCTTATCACTTTATGAGCTTTGAAACTAGTGGAAAAACTCAAGCCAAAAACTTCATAAAACATGTTCCTAAAAAAAGAAGTTCTCTACCGCCTGTTGTAGATGTTGAGCTTTATGGCGAATTTATAAACAAACATCCATCTCAAGAAACTGTAAATAACATCTTAGAGCCTCTTTTAAAACGACTAGAGTCTAAATATGACAAAAAACCTATCATCTACACTAGCACTGCTGTCTACAAACTATATATTCAAGGCAAATACGACAATGATATATGGATTGCCGATTTGTCCATGCCTAAAACTTTGCCTGACGGCAAGCAGTGGAAATTTTTACAGTATTCCTTTAACGGAAAACTAAAAGGATACAAAGGGTACCTACCTCACTTAGATTTAAACGTCTTTTATGGTAGTAAATGGGATTTTGCAACTGAATACTAATAAATATTAAGCCAATAAAAAAGCCTAATTAACGATATATCAAACCGTTAATTGGGCTTTAACTTATTGATTATTTATATTCTTCAAATAACTGACGTGCAACATGTACCCCAGAAGCTGAAGCCTGAGATAGTGAGTGAGTTACACCAGAACCATCACCAAGAGCATATAAACCCTTAATTGAAGTTTCTAGATTTTTATCCACTTCGATTTTAGAGTTATAAAATTTAACCTCAACACCATAAAGCAGAGTATCCTCGTTAGCTGTACCTGGAGCTATCTTATCAAGAGCGTAAATCATTTCGATTATGCTATCTAGCTGTCTTTTAGGTATAACTAGTGACAAGTCACCAGGTGTTGCGTTAAGAGTAGGTCTTGTGAAACACTTTTCCATTCTGCGTTTACTACTTCTACGGCCCTTTACTAAATCTCCAAATCTCTGAAGAAGTACTCCGCCGCCAAGCATATTAGATAATCTTGCAATAGATTCACCATATTCATTGCTATCCTTAAATGGCTCAGTTAAAGTATTTGAAACTAATAAAGCAAAGTTGGTATTTTCAGTTCTAAGTTCTGGATCTGCATAACTGTGACCGTTTACTGTAACGATACCATTTGTATTTTCAGCTACAACTTCACCGTAAGGATTCATACAAAATGTTCTTACCTGGTCGTTATACTGTTCTGTTTTGTAAACGATTTTTGATTCATAAACATCATCAGTAATATGTTTGAAAATTTCAGCTGGAAGCTCTACTCTAACACCGATATCAACACGATTTGACTTCTGAGCAATACCGATTTTTTCGCATACATTCCCGATCCATTTAGATCCACTTCTACCAGTTGCCAAAATTAAATTGTTACATGTATATTCAACTCCATCATCAGTTCTAATTAAAAAATCATGATCGCCATTTACAACAACATCTTCTATCGTAGTATAAAATTCATGTTCAATCTTTTCCTTAGTTTCATCATATAGTTTGCCTAAAATTTTTACATTTCTGTCAGTGCCAAGGTGTCTAACCTTTGCCTGAAGTAAGTGTAAATTATTTCTTAAAGCCATGGTTTTAAGGTCCGAATTAGCAGTTGAGTAAAGCTTTGCCTCTGCACCACCGTGTTCACATAAAACTTCATCTACATATTCCATAAGTTCCATAGCCTCATCTACACCTACATATCTGTGAAGATCTCCACCAAACTGTGTAGTGATATTATACTTACCATCTGAAAGAGAACCTGCACCACCGTAGCCATTCATAATATTACATGGCTTACATTTAACACAAATAGGAGTTTTACCTAAAGAAATAGGACATTTTCTATTTTCTAATGGCGCTCCCTTATCTAGCATTAAGACATCGGCATTTATACCTAATTTATTTAGCTCATAACTCATAAATACGCCACTTGCCCCTGCTCCGACTATAATAATATCATAATGTTTACTCATATAATTTCTCCTAATATAATTTTTTTAAATTTACATGAAAAAAGAGCGATAACATCCTCGCTCTTTTAATAGTTATAACTATTCCTGTTCATTCATAATTTTATCAAATTCTTCTACTGCTGCTTCAAATTCAGCATCATCTTCAATATCGATGATTTCAAATTCGTCTTCGCCAACTTCTTTGTAGCCATAAATCCAAACATCATCTGATCCATCATCTGGAATTAAAGCAATGTATTCCTTACCATTTGCTTCAAATACACCCATCATTTCACATTCAACATCTTTATTATCTTCAAATTCAAGAGTGATCATATCTCTTTCGTCTGCCATTTTTCTTTCCTCCATTTTAAATTATTTTTACAACTTTAATTACTATATCACTAGTTATTAACTTTAGCAATGAAAAAATTAATAATATCTTCAGCATTTCTTTCATTTATGCCTTCAGTACATAAAAGTTCCTCTTTTGTAGCATTACGAATATTATCTATAGTTTTAAATTTATTTAACAAAGCATTGCGTTTTTTAGGACCTATACCATTAATATCATCCAAAATAGATTTAGTCATCTTCGCACTTCTAAGACCTTTGTGATAATCAATTGCAAATCTATGCACTTCTTCTTGAATATTTCCAATATATCTAAATAGCATAGAGTTTCCTTTAAGTTCCTCTTCAAAGAACTGACCCCTTCCCACTTTAGAAAGAGGATGATAAACAAGAGCCCTTGTTCTATGAGAATCATCTTTAGCCATTCCTACTATAGGAATTTCAACATTAAGTTCTTCTAATATTTTATTAACCGCCTCAATATGACCTTTGCCGCCGTCAATAAGCATCAAATCTGGTAATGGTAAAAACCCCGCGTCACCATCTAAAGCACGCATAACTCTTCTGTAGATAACTTCCTGCATAGAGCCATAATCATTTGGACCTTCAATGGATTTTATCTTAAATCTTCTGTAAGCCTTTTTGTTAGCCTTAAGACCATTAAACACTACCATAGCACCTACATTATCAATACCATTTATATTGGAAATATCATAAGCTTCTACTCTATGCGGTGCCTTTCCATCTTCATTTAAAAGCGATATAATCTCACCTGTATCTTCATTAATCCACTGAGATGTAGCCTTGCCTATAGTTGCTTTTTCAATAACATCGTCTATTTGCGTTTTAATTTTATCATTTCTTTCACGTTTATTTTTCTCCTTTTCGTCGATGTTTTTCATCATCTCGTATGTGTCCTTTTCTGCCATTTCCAAGAATGCCTTTTTCTCACCTTTTTGTGGCACAAAAAGTGATACTTTTTTACTCCAACAAGAAGACAAAAATCTCTCAAGCAAATCTCTATCCGCAATATCTTTTTTAAGCAAAATCTCTCCTGGACCATTAGTCATCTGCCCATAATGTTGTTTTATAAATGCACCTAAAACACTATCTTCATTTTCCTCTATAGATGTTTCAAGTGTAAACGTCTCTCTACCAGATAGTTTACCATCTCTAACAAAAAACAAAACCACATGGCCTTTTCCACCATGCATAACAAGATCAATATCCTTAGTATGAGTAAGTACAACTCTTTGTTTTTCATTAAGTGCCTTAGCTGCAATCATATAATCTCTATATCTTGCGGCATTTTCATACTCTAAATTTTCAGCTGCTTCATTCATCTTATCTTTAAGGTAATTTAAAAGACTTGACTGTTTACCACGTAAAAATGTAGCAGCTTCATCTACTCTTCTCATATAGTCCGCATGTTTCGCATATCCTGCACAAATACCATCGCACTGACCAATATGATAATTCAAACATGGACGTGCATCCCTTGGAAACTCTTTTGCAGAGCATCTTTTGATTTTGTAAATTTGATTTAAAAACTCAACCATTTGATTTACCGCACCAACATCACTGTAGGGGCCAAAGTACTTGCTTCCATCCTTTATAACCCTCCTAGTCTTAAGAATTCGAGGCCATTTTTCATTTGTAATCTTAATATATGGATAAGTCTTATCATCCCTTAAAAGAACATTATACTTAGGCATATATTTTTTAATAAGATTATTCTCAAGAATTAGGGCTTCCATCTCACTACCGCATTTAATATATTCAAATTCTTCAATATTTGAAACCATAGCACGAACTTTAGGATCCATATTCTTAGATGATTGAAAATATTGTCTTACCCTATTTTTTAAAGATATAGCTTTTCCAACATATATTACCTGTCCTAATTTATCCTTATGTAGATAAACTCCCGGTTCATCCGGGAGTTTTTTTAGATTTTCTTTTATATCAAACATGTTATTACCTACTTCAAAAAAATCAATACGGCCAATTTCTTCGCCTTTTTTCTGCTCTTTCCCTAGCTATTCTCATAGCTTCAGCTTCTCTGCGCTTCTTTTTCATGGCAGCTATTTTTTTCTTTTTTCTTCTGATCTTTGCTCTTATAATAAAGAAAGTTATAAGTAAAACAATTACTATTGCTACAATCATAACCATCATATAGTCAGAAATACCTATTTTACTCCATGGACCACCTTTAGCTACATCTTCCTTTACTATAACTTCAACCTGTGATGTAACCTCTCCTGCTTCAAGTGCTTGTATAATACCAACTACTTGATTTGCTTTAAGAGGCGCCTTAACATCTTCCTTTAGTATAACCTTAGTCTTTACAAGCTCATCTTCGCCCTCTGCAGGAAGTGTTACACATAAATCCTCCTTAGCATAAACAGCTGTATAATTTTTTTTACCACCTTTTATCTTTAGCTTATCAGCTTTTTTACCTTTCTTTAGAGCATAATATGTTCTGTAATTTTCAAACGCATATTTCAAAAGCTTTTGATTGTCTTCATAGCAAGCATCACTACTAATACCACCACTTGACGCCGCAATAAAAGTAGAATCGCCCTTTTTAGCCAATGCCACAGAAACTTTTATTTTCGCTTCCTTTTCAGCGACTAAAAGCTTGCCATATTGAATTTTACCTTTGCCTTCAAAATCTACCATGGCCATAAGCTCTTTATTTTTCATAAATTTTCTTATGACAATGGCCATATCGTCCATAGTAGTCTTTTGTTTTTTGTCGTTGGTGTTTCCTGAAACATTGGTAAACTTAGTATTTTTACAGCCTAGCTTTTTAGCCTTGTCGTTCATCTTTTTGACAAAGTTTTTGTTAGTTCCGTAAGTGTCAGCCGCCAGCTTATTTGCCATATCATCGCTACCTTCAAGAAGCATGCTTCTTATTTGGCTTTTGTTAGTTTCAGATAAATCGCCTCTGTCCATGGCCACAAGGGCTGTCATAATTTTAGTTAGGCCCCCAGGATACATTTTTTTAGTTTCATTTTTGTCGTATACCTTAGTGCCTGTTTTAACATCCATAACGATACTGTAATCAGCATCAATTGTTGGAGCTTTGGTCAATGCAAAAGCAGGTACTGCCTCGATAAAACAAGACAGTACCACTGCAGTCATTAACAATATACAAATAAATCTGTTCAATCTATTTTCTTTTGTCATCTATAATACCACCAGTACAATTATTTTGCAGAAAAGAAATAATCAGCCAGCTCGTATCCATTTTCAAAATAAGTACCCTTTTCTCCTGAAACCTCACAAAATGCATTTTCATCATTTAGAGGCTGCTCATCATTGCTTCTGTAAATAACATATGGCACAGGAGTGCTGCTATGAGTTCTAATAGCAAGAGGAGTTCTGTGATCTGGAACTACTAATACTGAATAATCTTCCCCTGTCTCTTCTAGATATTTTACCACAGGAGCTAAAACCTTGCTATCTATATCTCCTAGACATGTGATTTTGCCTTCCAAATCACCCTGATGGCTACACTCGTCTGGACCTTCAAGATGCATGTAAACAAAATCCTTGTCATTTTTAAACTCATCTATAGCCGCCTGGCATTTGCCTTCAAAGTTTGTATGAAGAGTTCCAGTTGCCCCTTCAACATCAACACTGCCAAGGCCTGCGCAAATTGCGATGCCCTTAATTAAGTCAACAGCACTGATTGCAGTTCCGCTGATGCCGTATTTATCAGTAAATGAAGATAGTGATGGCTTCTTGCCCTGTCCCCAAATCCATAAAGTGTTAGCAGGATTTAGACCTTTTTCAATTCTAGCTAAGTTAACAGGATGATCCTTTAAAATCTCGTAGCTCTTTTTCATAAGCTGAGTGATCCTGTCAGCATCTTCGCCCTTTGGAAGATAATCTCCTGCTCTCTTTCCTAAAATATCATGAGGAGGAGTCAAATCGTAATCAGTTCTGCCGTTATTTATAATCATACAATGTCTATAACTTACACCGGTATAAAACTTAAGATCATCTTTACCTAGCTGCTCTTGTACCGCCTTAATTAGCTCATCAGCCTCCTCAGTTGAAATATCCCCTGCACTGTGGTCTAAAACTGTTAGGTCCTCATAATCTCCTTCACCTGTTAATGTTATAATATTAGTTCTAAAAGCCACGTCTGTGTCGGCCATTTCGATGCCGATGCTTGCAGCTTCAAGGGGAGATCTTCCTGTTAAGTAAACTGAAGGATCGTAGCCCATAACTGACAAGTTAGCAGCATCACTTCCCGGCGCGATACCATCTGGAACAGTCTTAACCATCCCAACCCTGCCCTTTTTCGCAAGGCCATTTACACATGGCATATTTGAAACCTCTAAGGGAGTCTTGCCGCCTAAAGCTTCAATTTTTTCATCTCCTGCTCCATCTGGAACTAAAACAAAATACTTCATACCTTTTACCTCTTAAGCATTTTCCTTTTCAAACTTCTTCATAAATTCAATTAAAGCATCTACGCCTTCTTCTGGCATAGCGTTGTAAATAGATGCTCTCATTCCGCCAATTGATCTGTGGCCGCCTAAGTTATGCATGCCGCAAGCCTTAGCTTCAGCAACAAACTTCTTGTCTAAATCTCCATCGCCTGTAACGAAAACTACGTTCATAAGAGATCTGTCTTCCTTAGCAACTGGGCAGCTATATAACTTACTTTCATCGATAAAGTTATATAACTTCTCAGCTTTTCTTACGTTTCTTTCATTAAGAGGCGCGATACCACCTTCATTTTTAATCTTCTTGAAAACTTCTCCTGCCACGTAAATTGCAAAACAAGGAGGAGTGTTGTATGCGCTGTCATTGTCTGCATGAATCTTGTAATCTAAATATACAGGAATGTCATCTTTCGCTTTGCCAACTAGATCTTCTCTAATAATAACTAGTGTTACCCCAGCAGGACCTATGTTTTTCTGTGCTCCTGCGTAAATTAGGCCAAACTTGCTTACATCAACCTGCTCTGAAAGAATACATGATGACATATCAGCTACTAAAACTGTATCCCCAAAATCAGGAAGCTCATTATAGTGAGTTCCATAAATTGTGTTGTTGTATGTAATATGTACATAGTCTGCATCAGGTCTAATCTGGTCCTTAGTTACCTTAGGGATGTATGCAAAAGTATCATCTTCTGATGAAGCTACTACCTTTACATCGCCAAACTTTGAAGCTTCCTTAGCTGCCTTCTTAGCCCATGAGCCACCAACGATATAGTCAGCTTTACCTGAGTTAACCATTAAGTTCATAGGAACCATTGAGAACTGTAATGTAGCTCCGCCCTGTACAAATAAAACTTTGTAGTTATCAGGAATGTCCATAATTTCTCTTAAGTTGTTTTCTGCGTCTTCCATAATCTTTTTAAATTCTGTAGATCTATGAGACATCTCCATTACTGATTCGCCACAGCCTAAGTAATTTGTTAAATTTTTAGCTACATCTTCTATTACATCTAACGGCAACATTGATGGTCCCGCTGAAAAATTATACGCTCTTTTGTTTGTCATAACTGACACCTCCATCTTATTCATTTTCTTTTTTAGTCATTTGTATTCTGTAAATTAGGTATATATTATAACACTTTACTAGAGTCGGGTAAAGTGATATAATTTACAAGTTACATGAATAATTATAGAAAATTTATCAATTATTAAGAATAAGGAGAAGGAAACATGTATAATATTGCAACTTTGAACAAAATCTCTCCTGTTGGATTAAATAAACTAACTGACAATTATACTCTTATTGATGAAATTGATCAGGCAACAGGAATTATGGTTAGAAGCCAGGATATGAAAGAAATGGAGTTTTCAGAAAACCTGCTTGCAATCGCAAGAGCTGGTGCCGGCGTAAATAACATTCCTATCGAAAGATGTGCAGAGCAGGGCATCGTAGTTTTTAACACTCCAGGGGCCAATGCAAATGCAGTTAAAGAGCTAGTTATCGGAGGCATACTATTAGCAGCAAGAAATATTCCTGATGGTATAAAATGGGCATCATCTCTAACTGAAAACGTATCTAAAGCAGTTGAAAAGGGCAAAAGTCAGTTTGCCGGTACTGAAATCAGCGGTAAAACTCTTGGAGTTATTGGCCTTGGAGCTATTGGTGTACTAGTAGCTAACGCAGCTCAACAGCTAGGCATGAAAGTTATTGGTTACGACCCATTTATTTCACTAAAATCAGCTCATAATTTATCAAATACAATTCCTGTAACTGACGATATTGGTCAGCTACTACCTCAGTGCGACTACGTAACTTTACACGTACCTGCAACTGAAAACACAACAGGAATGTTTGATCAGCGCAGATTTGCTCAAATGAAGGACAATGCTGTTTTACTAAATTTCTCTCGTGATAAACTTGTAAATGAAAAAGCTCTTTTAGAAGCACTAGAAAACGAAAAAATTTCTAAATATGTTACAGACTTTCCAACTGACAATTTAATTGGCAAGAAAAACATTATTTTATTACCTCACCTTGGCGCTTCTACTAAAGAAGCTGAAGATAACTGTGCAGTAATGGCAGCAGAACAGCTTATGGAATACATCGAAAAGGGGAACGTTGTGAACTCAGTAAACTTCCCTGCATGCTCAATGGGCGAGCTAAACCCTGAAGCACATTCTCGTATTTGTATTCTAAATAAAAACATTCCTTCAATGCTAGGTAAAATTACTGGCATCATGTCAGAGCACAATGTAAATATCAGAGACTTAACTAATAAATCTAAAGGAGACTACGCTGTTACTCTTATGGATATCGACTCCGAAATTTCTGAAAGTGAATTAAGAAGTGCTCTTGAAATTGAAGGTATTATCAAAGTTAGAATTATTAACTGCAAATAACTTAAATAAAAAGGCGGTATTCAAATACCGTCTTTTTTTGCATTTATTTGTGGTGTATTTAACGCCTTTTCCTTCAATATTCTTATATATTCTTTTGCAATATCATTCATATTTCTATATCTGTCATATATATATCCTACGTGCGCTCTAAGTGAATTATCAAATGGAATCGACACTACATCATATTGATTTCTTGTTGCTTTATCTAAAGGAAAAGGATCCAAAGTAAATGCTTTATTTTCTTTAACTAACTTATACATAACATCCGTATTAGAAACTGTAACTCTTGCATCTGAAAACAAATTATCAAATAATGAATAAACTTGTAAAGTTAAATCATTCATTTTAGAACATTTTTCTGTTACATAAATATAATCTGTAAGCATTTCTGTTACTATAATTTTCTTTTTAGCTAATGGTGATTTCTTATTTACAGTTATAAAAAACGGACAACTAAATAGTTCTTCATATTCTAAATCTACAGAATCAAAATACTGCTTCCATTCATTTAAATGTTGTTCAATAATAGTAACTACACCTATATTGTAATTACTGTTTTTAACCTTATCACAACTTTCAAAGCATCCGCAAAACCACATATCAAAATTAAATTCTTCATCTTGTGAATAATTATTTATTAACTCAATAAAAGCATCTTGTGCTTGTGGTATTAAAGTAGTCGTCAATCTAAAAGCCTTACTAGACTCTTCTTTAAAGGTTTCTAACAAATTAAAATCCCTTAATACTTTTTTAGCTGAATGTATAAATTCGTACCCTTTAAGTGTCGGACCTATTATACCTTTTCTGTTTCTCTCAAATATCTCAAAGCCTAATTCCGCCTCTAGGTCCTTTACTGCTTGCGATAATCTTGGCTGAGATATGTATAAGGCATTTGCTGCAACAGAAAAGGAATTGTATTTATTAATTTCAATAATATATATAATCTGTTGAATATTCATAATACACCATCCTCTCTTCAATCAAATCAATTTTATTATATTGTGAAAATTCTTTCAATTTAATATATTGCTTAAGTTGGTCCCTTGAATTTCAACATTTACCAATTTATTACATTTAAATTTCATGCAATACATTATGTCTTTTGCAACTTTCAATATTATTAAACTTTCCTTTCATATTTTCATATAAGTAATACAAATAACCATATAAAATACTCGTATATTTTTATAAGCATCTCTTATATCCTTATAAATTACAAGTATTATACTTACTGATTTTTAGCCATTACAATCAAGTCATAGCTAAATGATCATTTAAAAAGCAACACTCGAGTTTATGTAAAATAGAAACGGAGAAAAATCATGAAAGAGAAATTAAATATAGGAAGAGTTATTAAATTCGCAGGTGCCTATATAGCTTTTATAATAGGTTCTGGATTTGCAACCGGTCAGGAAATCGTTCAATTTTATACTTCATATGGATTATTAAGTATTGGTGGAATTTTAATAAGTATGTTTTTCTTTGCTTGGGTTGGTGCAACCGTCATGGGCATCGGCTACGATAACAAAAATAATCCAAATGCTCCTGGAGCATATCAAACATTTTGTGGGAAATACCTTGGAACATTTTATGAGTATTTTGTAGCATTTTTCCTATTTTGTGTAGTTGTAGTAATGATATCTGGAGCAGGTGCTACATTAAATGAATACTATGGTTTAAACCATCTAGTTGGTAGTGCTATTATGGCCATTATTGTATATGTAGCATATATATTTGGATTAAAAGGACTTGTAAATGTAATCGGAACAATAGGACCAATAATTATTTTATTTACTATGCTAGTTGGTATCGTAACAATATTTAAAAATGGTGACGGATTTTCTAGTGCTAATGGAACTATAAGTAACATGGATATTCCTCAAGCCTCACCTAAGTGGTGGTTAAGCGGATTACTATATGCAGCTTACAACGTATTTGGATCAATCATTTTCTTAAGTGAATTAGGAAAAGATGCAAAATCAAAAAAAGAAGCAGTTGTTGGTGGAGCAACAGGCGGTATCGTTTTAATGCTAGGTACTTTAGTCATGAATATTGCATTTTTATCAACAATTAAAGAAACTGGTAGTCTTGCTATTCCAACATTACATTTAGCTGATAACATTTCACCTATTGTTGGTGTTATCTTCTCAGTAGTTCTTATTCTTGGCATCTTCTCTACAGCAGCTCCAATGACATGGACTGTATGCGATAGAATCGTTAAGGAAGGTACTATAAAATCTAAGATAGTAGCTGCAATAGTAGTATTATTAGCATTTATTGGTGGTCAGTTACCATTTGGTACTCTTGTAGGAATAATTTATCCATATACTGGCTATCTTGGAATACTCTTATTTATTTGTCTAGCAATATACAAATTTAAAAATTTCTTAGGTAAAAATAAGGAGGCATAACAATGGCACATATGAATGAATCAGTAGTTAATTTTAACCCTAACACATACGCCGATGAAGGTGGTCAAATTTGTAAAGTGGATTGTTCTCTAGGTGTAAATTTAGAACCATTGCCTCAAAAAGTTTTAGATAAATTGAAAGATTTATCTCCAGATCATTTAAAAAATTATCCGCATAGTGAAGATGTCTTCAAATGTGTACTAAAGAAATTGAATAAATTAAACCCAGAGTTAACAATAGAAAATATTGCCATAGGCTGTGGTTCTATAGATGTTTTACTAAATATAGATAATTTATTTATTAATAGAGATAAAAAGGTTTTAGGGTATGCACCTCAGTTTTCTGCATACATTGATGATATAAATTTAAAAGAAGCTACTTATATACCTGTAAACATGATTAAAGAAAATAATTATAAAATTGATGTTAGTCTTATGTGTAAAGAAATAGAGTTCCAAAAACCCGACTTAATTTATCTTGATAACCCTAATAACCCAACTGGTCAAATTTTGTCTAAAGACCAATTAGAAAAAATTTATGCTTCAGCTGAAAAAGTAGATGCTGCTATGATTGTAGATGAAGCCTATGGGGACTATATGGATCAAAATGAAAACTCTATGATTGATCATGTAAATGATAAAATGCCTAACTTAATAGTAGTTAAAACTATGTCAAAAGGTTATGGTATGGCAGGTATGAGAATGGGCTATGCTGTCGCATCAAAAGAAATAATATCTCAATTAAACAAACTGTTAGTACCTTTTAATTGCAATAACCTTGCTAGGGATCTTGCGATCGCAATGCTTGATGAGGATGATTATTTACAAGGTCTAAAAGAAACAACAGAAAGAAAAATAAAAAAGGTAAAAGATACATTAACTGGTAAAATTAAAATTGCTTATACAGCAGACTGTGTACCAATCTCATTGCTATATACAGATGATGAAAATATTGATCTTACTAAACTATTAGGTACAGTAGGAATTGCAGCAGTTAGTGGAGCTAGTTTTGATAATTTATCAATTAATTCCGTACGACTAATGGTACCAGCAGAAAAAGATATGGATTTATTATGTCAGTTATTAAAAAAAGCTGAAGCTTTAATTTAAAACTACAAAAAATCTCTCTTAAAAAGACCCGGTAGTTTGCATTACTATCGGGTTTTATATTGTTCATATTCATGTTATACTTTTGTCTTGAATGAGTTTAAAAATGTATAGGAGGCAAAATTGATAAATTTAGAAAACAAAAGATTAATCGGCATGATATTCGCCTTAATTGGCGGTGTCTTTTGGGGCTTATCTGGAGTATTTGGACAATATTTATTTATAAATAATGGCCTTACAGCCAAATGGTTAGTTAGTGTTAGACTTTTTTCTGCAGGACTTTTATTACTTATACCTGTTATAATTAAAAGTGGAAAAAAGGTTTTTGATGTATGGAAAAATCCACGAAATATACCTATGCTAATTTTATATTCTATATTCGGAATGGGTCTTTGCCAATTTTCATATTATTGTGCTGTAGAGCTTTCAAACGCAGGAACAGCTACTGTAATCCAATATACTGGTCCAGCCTTAATAATGCTCTATTTTTGTGTAAGATATAGACAAAAACCAACTCCAAGACAAATTATCGCCTTACTTTTATCAATGGTAGGTATAATTTTATTAGCAACTAAAGGAGATATAACTACTCTTAGCATTTCACATGAAGCATTATTTTGGGGAATTATATCAGCCATAGCTCTTGCAGCATATAACATTATGCCAGGAAAACTAATGTATCACCATGGTACATTAAGCATTATTGGTTGGGGCATGTTTTTATCAGGCATTATGCTTTCTCTTTACGTTAAACCTTGGCATGTAATCGGCACATGGAACACTCAAGGCTATGTAGCCATGGCTGTAGTAATTATAGTTGGAACAATACTTGCCTTTTCATTTTATATGGAAGGCGTTAAACTTGCAGGAGCACAAACTGCTAGTTTGCTTGCTTCTATTGAACCAGTAACAGCTACCATAGCTACGGTTCTAATGCTTAATATATCTTTTACTATAGCTGAAATCATAGGTATACTATTTATCCTTATAGCTGTACTTATTTTATCTTTAAAAAAATAAAATAATAAAATAATAAAATAATAAAACAAGCATATTCCACTTAAATTACTAAATGAAATATGCTTGTTTTATTAAACGCATAATACTTATTGTACGATACTTTCAATATCAAGTGAATATCCTAAAACTTCCCCAACATCAATACACTTTCCGCGCACTGTAATTTTATTTCCACTTTTCATTGATTTAATAGTTTTTAATTGTTTATCATCTTTGATGAAACATTGAACTGTATATATCGCCCATTCATCGTTTGAAGCTATTGTAATATAATCTCCTGCACTATCAATACCATCTAGCTTTCCTGTGATTTCAAGATGCTTATCTTTATATTTATCTGCTGCAGTAGCCGCATTTTCTTCAAGAGCTTTTGCCATATCATCCACACTTACTTTAGTATATTCAATCTTCTTTTCTGGATTTTTGGATATATCGCTTGAATTATCGTTTTCATCTCCTCCACCCATTGCTATTCCAAGAATTGCTATAACTATAACAACTATTATAATCCATTTTGATTTTCCACCTTTTCTCATTTAAAACATCCTCCTGCTCATATAATAACTTCTATTTTCATTATATATATTAGGCAATGTTATTGTTGTGCTGCTAGCACACTATACCTTTAAAGGTTCTTCTCCATTCTCTTCAAGACATATATTTACTTCTACTACAGAGCTCATTCCTGTATTAATACAAATTCCTATATGAATATCTCTTTTATTCTTTGGATAAAGAGGAGCATAGCCACCTAAAACAAGTCCTCTATTTGTTTCCTTAAAACTCATAGAAGCCGCAATACAAAGCGCTATTAATTTATCCCTTGAAGGATTCTTTTTACCATTTATAATTTGATAAACGTAATTTGTACTTATTCCGCTTTTTTTAACTACATCTGCTAAAACTAGCTTTTTTTCATTTAAGCATTTATTAAAAAAGCTAGCAAACGTTTCAAGATTTTTTTTACTATGTTCTCTTATAAATTTTTTACCATCATTTTTATTATTTATATTTTCTAAAATACCTACTAATCTACTTGTAGTTTCTTCTTTCATATTTTGTACCTCTTATACAATAACTTTTCATCTTATGATATACTAATTCGTATACTTAGTAAAGGAAACTATTTTATGAAGATTGAAGACAAATTAAAACTATCTTTTTACAAAGAACTTACTCCACTAAATGAAAAAGGGAATGCAATACTTGTTCAGCACATTGAAACTGGTAAGCTTTTTGTAAAAAAATACTACACTCAATATAATGATGAAGTTTACGATTTACTTTTAGAAAATAATTTTAAAGGAGTTCCTAAATTTCACCTTACAATAAAAGATGATGAACAACTAATTGTTATTGAAGATTTTATAAACGGTTCTACGATATATGATTTAATTGAAAAACACCAAAAAATATTTACAACTGATGAAGCAATAAATATTATGACTCAGCTTTGCGATATAATATATCAGCTTCATTGCCAATATCCACCAATGGTTCATCGTGACATAAAAGCTTCTAATATAATATTAACTGATAGTAATACAGTTTATTTAATTGACTATAATATTTCTCGAATTGAAGATAAAGAAAAAACTCATGATACACAAATAATGGGTACATATGGCTATGCTGCTCCTGAACAATTTGGATTTATGCAATGTACTCCAAAATCAGATATCTACTCCATGGGTGTTCTTTTAAAATACATTTTAAGTGGTAATATAGACAATATTCAAAAATACAATGGACCTTTAGCAAATACCATAAAAAAAGCAACAGAAATTGATCCTCAAAATAGATATACCAATGTAAAGCAATTAAAAAAAGATTTAAATTTAAAAAAGAATGGTACTAAGTTTACATTTCCATATAAGAAGCAACTACTTTTAGTATTTTATTTTGTTATTTCACTCTCATCTTCCTATGAAATAGCTTCTAGTATGCCTGAAATACCATTTTTTAGAAATGTCTTTTACTATATGATAATTTATTTTTCACCCATTTTATATGCTTTAGTATTGAAATATAAAAATATTAAATTTAGAAATACTAAATGGAATCACAAGCTCAAAATAATAATATTATGCTTTCCTTTTACTTTTATAATCGCACTCCTAGCTTCTTTACCTTTAGCTTTTAATTAAATATTTATCTTATATAATAAAAGCCGATACAAATCGAAAAATCTGTATCGGCTTTTTATCATTTCGTGTCTGTCCAAACTTTATTAAATAATACTCCAAGACATAATACCCATGCCAAAAAGTAAAACCAAAACATCAAAGCAACAATCGTAGCAAGAGAGCCATATAAAACATTATAATTAGCAACGCTGCTAACATATCTAGAATATATTGCAGTCACAGCTAATAATCCAACTGAAGCAAATATACTTCCAGGTATAACATCTCTATATTTTACTCTATTACTCGGCAAAACATAGTATATATAGCTAATCATAAAAAAGTAAAGAACTATAGCAATAGGCCATCTTAAAATTAGCCATATTTTCCCAGCAGCGGCTTCCTTTCCAATTATTTTAAGAGCTAAAGTTAAAATTGCATCACCGTACATAAGAACAACTATAGCAAAAATAATAGTTATAATTGTAAGGCTCATAGTTTTAACAGCTCTAAATCTATCTCTCCAAAAACCTTTTCCAGTAGTCTGACCTTCACTAAACGTAAAATTTGTAATACGCATCAAAGAAAACTGTGCTCTTGATGCAGCCCAAATAGCAACCACAACAAAAACAACACTCATAGCGCCACCACCACTGCCTAAAAGCAAACCTTCAATTTGTCTCGCTATAGGAGAATTTCCAAAATAGTCAATTAGCCAACCTACAGCATCTTGTAAGTCCTGCTTAAATATCAACGATAAAGCTTGAGATATTAAAATTAAAATTGGTACAAGAGACAAAATAAAGTAGAAGGATAACTGTGCCGCAAAACCTTGATAATAAGGATCACTAAACTGTCTTATACCAAGGTTTAGCATTTTAAAGAATCTTTTCTTCATATTAATCCTCTATTAAACATCTTCCTTAGAAAGAAGTTCTCTCAAAATCTTAAGGGCATTGCCTCTATGGCTGATTTTATTTTTTTCTTCCATAGTAAAATTACCAAAAGTCTTATCATATCCAACAGGCACAAAATAAGGGTCATAACCAAAACCATTGTTACCTGACGGCTCAAGCACAATATGACCTTCGACTTCACCTCGTGCAACTAATTTCTTGCCATCTGGATAAACTAAAGTTATAACGCTAACGTATCTTGCAGTTCTCTTTTCATAAGGAACGCCCTTAAGAAGAGTTACAAGTTTTTCGTTGTTATCATCATCTGTAGCATTTTCTCCAGCAAACCTTGCACTATATACCCCAGGAGCTCCATCTAGATAATCAACTTCTAATCCTGAGTCATCTGCAATAGTAATTTCCCCTGTGACCTTCATAATCTCATTGGCCTTTTTATAAGAATTATCTTCAAAAGTTTTACCATCCTCTAAGATTTCAAAATCATCTACGCCAGCTTCATCTCTAGAAACAATTTCAAAACCAAAATCCTTAGTTATCTCATCTATCTCCATTATTTTATGTTTATTCTGAGTTGCCGCAATAATTCTTTTCATAAAATACCTCTATTTAAAATCTTCTTCCCCTACTAGATTTGCCTCTAACATTTAATTTTCTATGTTTAATCGCTGGTTTTCTGCCTCTTGAACTTACAGTTCTCTTATATCCTCTGTTCTTGCTACCAGCAAACATACTTCTAGCATATCCTCTTCTTTCATGTCTTCTCTTAACAAAGAAAATTATAATACCTATAATAATTACAACAGGAATCATTATAATCGCAAGAAGCATAATAGCTATATTATTAGGTTGCTTAAATAATTTAATAGGATTAAAACTGTTATCTATAATCTTTCTGTTGTGAGTAGTCTTGTAGTAATTTGGTACCTTATCACCATCAAAAGAATCAATATATGATGCAAGAGCATACCATTCCTTTAGCTCGCCACCATTGCCATCCTTTACAATATGTTTATTAAAATCCTTTATAACTTCACCGTTTTTATCTTTAGGCTCAATAGATAAAAGTCCATGAGACTGATCTTTAACTAAACTTAACATCTGGCAAGAATATAGACCTCCAACCACTCTATAAAGCTTGTCGCTATCTAGCTTTTCAACTTCTTTACCTGACTTATCGATAAGTGTAACATCAGTAGCTCTATTTAAAAATAGTCTTTTATTGTTTATTGTATATCCAAGACCGCTCATATATAGTCTAGCTACTGGCATACTTGGTGAAATAGATGCATCAACTTCACAAGCTGCCTTTAGTTCTTTGCCTGTTAAGTAAATGCTTACAATAGGATAACCTACAGTTCCATCTGCACCCATTCCTAGTGCACTAGTATTAAAAGCATCTGCTGCAGTTATATCACCAGTACCAAATGTTCCTCTAATAGTTCCTGATGGAACTATTGCAACATCTACCTTTTCTGACTTACTACCTTCTGCCTTCTTAACAGCATAAACATAGCTATCTGCAATTAAGTTTGCAAGAGGCTCTTCACCTTGCTCCTTACCAAAATCTTTTATATCGCTAAACTGAAAATCGCTCTTTGCTATCACTTCATCATAAGAAAATCCATACTTGCTTAAAAATTTACTGTTTACTGTAGATTTAAAGCCATTTACAACTTTTTGTACATCTCCATTGTTTTCAACATCATCGTTAAGCGCAATAAGCTTATAATCCTTAAGTCCATAGCCATCGCCATCTTCTTCTAAAATTAACTGTCCAACATTTCTTGTATATTCACCACTTGAAACAATAAGAGTTCCATTTACTTCTTTAGGTTTTTCAAGTTCAGTATGGCTATGACCACTTACAATTACATCTATACCATCAACTTCTTCTGCAAGTTTCACATCCTCAGAAGCATCAAAATCATCATCGTTTGTACCAGCATGACTTAAGCAAACAATTAGATCAGCTTCCCCATTTTGTTTGATTTCATTAACTACTTTTTTAGCCTTAGAAATATAATCGCTAAACTTAATGCCAGCAACTGGAGCATTGCTTATAGCCTCATCACCAATAATGCCAAATACTGCAATCTTAACACCATTTTTCTCTATGATTGTATAATCTTCAACTCCATATTTATCAAATGCATCCTTAAGCTTTTGACCATCCTTTTTAGTCTCACTATCACTTAAAGTCTTATCCCAATTAATATTAGTTCCAACTATTGCTGGTAGTTTGTTATCCTTACTATCATAATCTGCCGCAACATTTAACATGTCTGCAAGGCCACTAGCCTTATAGTCAAATTCATGATTACCAAATGTAGTTGCATCGTAACCAATAGCAGCCATAGTCTTTAGCTCAGCAGCATCACTTCTGAATATTCCCTGAAATGGAGTACCCATAGCAAAGTCGCCTGCATCAAACAAAAATGCATCTCCATACTTTTCATCTGCTTGATCTTTGATAGTCTTAATCTTTGCAAATCCACCTGACTGTGTAATTTTGCCGTCACGATTTTGCTCCTCTGTTTCCAAATGGCTGTGCATATCGTGAGTAAATAAAATAGCCACTTCTTTAGAAGCTGCTTTTACTTCCTTAATAAAATATGTAGGAATTAATGAACCTGTCACTAGCATAAATGCCAATGCAAATGATATAAATTTCTTCATTTCTATTCTTATCCTTTCACTGATTAACCTTATCAAATCATTTTATCACAAAATTATGTATTTTGGCAAACATGATAAATTTAATTCCTTTTAACCTTTTAAAAGCTCCTCTAAATTCAATTCTTTTCCACTCAAATTATCAAAATCAATATTCAATGCTGCAATTTTCTCTTGTTCGTGTCTATCCACATAAGAGCAATTTGCATTTATATACTCAAGCAGACCCAAGTTTTCACTTTTAATAATCACTTTCAAAGCCGCATCTCTTAAAAATTCTGAAAAAGACATACCACATTTTTTTGCGTATCTATTAATAGTTTCATATTCTGTAACTGGCAAAATAATATTTTTTCTAATTGTGGTCATAGTATCCTCTCCCTCTCTTAGTCTATTTAATTTTTCTATGTATAATTCTAACATAGAAAAATTTATTATGTTAAGGCACTGTAAAACTCTCATTAAGTTGTGTTAAGTTTTAGCTATTGGTCTTGCTATTTATTTTTTATAGTGTATATTAAAATTGTAATAAGAAAGAAAGTTTAATATAGATACAAGATAAATGAAAGGAAGTGATATATTGAAAAAAGTAATGAATGCACAAAAACACATAGCTTTAGTAGCCCATGATAATAAAAAAGAAGAACTAGTAAATTGGTGCTACGAAAATAAAGAAATTTTAAAAGGACATTTTTTATGCGGAACTGGCACAACTGCTAGACTAGTCGCAAAAGCAACAGGTCTACCAGTAACAGCATATAAATCCGGTCCACTAGGTGGCGACCAACAGGTTGGAGCTCGCATAACTGATGGTGAAATTGATATGCTAATCTTTTTCTCAGATCCACTAGAAGCACAACCTCATGATCCAGATATCAAAGCACTTCTAAGAATATCAACTCTATATGATATTCCGCTAGCTAACAACAAAGCTACTGCTGACTTTATTCTTACATCAAAGTTTATGGATACAGAATACACACACAACATTGTTGATAGCACACAGATAGCAGAAGAAAGAGCCCAGGATTTGTCAAAACTAACTGACTAATCTCTCGGCTCTTTTTATTTGCCTTTTTTAATTTATTCAAAAATTACCATTCGTCATCGTCTACGCCTCCAAAAGGATTAAATAGAAACTCCATACGCTCATTATAATCATAAGGATTCTCTCCATTTGCAAGCATCATACCATCAATAAATTCTTCCTCTCTAAGAACTTCCTCGTCGTAATCATAAGCACTTGAGCCTCCAACACTTGCCAAATATGCATAATCCTCTGCATCCTCTATAGCTTCCAGTAAATCGTCCTTATCAAAATCAGAGTCAAAATCGAAATCAATATCAAGATTAGTATCAAACTCAAACTCATTTTCCTCATCGTCTTCATCTGTCTCGTCATCTTCGTCGTAATCCACCGTATATTGGTCAGCACCATAATCGGTGTTTATGTCAAAATCAAAGTTAAATCCATATTCATACTCAGTATCAGAATCAAATTCATACTCCTGCTCATACTCTGAACTTTCTGCGACACTTTGCACTTCTTGAATATCAGAGCCACCCGCTTCTTCAATGCACATCATAACTTGATCCTCATCATAAGGATCTACCCCTTTAGCAACCAGCCAATCATAAAGCTGCCCTTCAATGCCCTTTTTCTTTTTGTCTATTTCAGTCAAATCGTAATAAATATAGGCAAATTCATCTTCAATTTCCTCGTCACCGCAATATTTCAAATATTCCACAGCCTCCTTGTGATTGTAAGGGTCAACACCCTTGTAAGCAAGCCATTCATTAAGATCCACCGGCAGCTGGGATAAAGCCTTTTTAAGGGCTAGCTGTGATATAAAATCAAAGCTTTCCGCCTTAGATAATTTCCCGAAGAATGATTTTGTTTTCTTTTCACAGTTCATGAATTTTTCGTTATTTAGGACCATGGCAAAGTACTCTGCAAAAGTTTTGCTTGGACAATTTTTGTAAATTTCAATAATAAAACTACTTGCGACAGTTTCAAAAGTCTCAAATATATTGCTCTTTAAGTAATCATTTTCACTCAAAAACCTATCAGCCTTATCAATTCCCTGTTTTTTAAGGTACTCTTCAAAAGATCCTACCAACAGCTGTCCTAATAGCTCATCCTGATTATCTGCTGCAATATCAAACATTTCTTCCAAAGAATTGGCTAATACATCCTCATCAAGATTAGCTAATTCGCTTAACAATTTCTCAAACGCCTTTAAATCACACTTTTGATATTCCCCATTTTCAAGAAGAGGTAATGCTTTTTCATAACTGAACATAAGTCTTTCAACTTTTTTCTTAATATTACCACTGTATGTAGTATCATAGTCTAAAAGTACCAACGCCAAAACAGCACCATAGTCTTTGCCTATAGTCGCTGCTATTCTCATAAGGAATGGCGCAAATTTTTCATTTATTTTCTTTTGTGATGTCAAAATCCCCAGTTCCACTACAAGTTCTTTGAAATTTTTAGTCTCTAGCTTGTTTTCTGCCATAATCTCCATGTAAGATGCCGCTTCTTTTGTGAAACCATTTTGGGCAAGAGACGCTATAAAGTCAGAGCAAACCACGTGACGAGTTTTTTTGAAAATACACTCTTTTAACTGGAGGTTTCCTTCTAAAATGTTATAAAGAGCAATGTGGCCTTTTTCATTTAGGAGTTTTTTCAATGGCTTTTCTATCAAGTAGCTCTCCATTTGCGGCTGATCTTTGCCTTCTTTAAAATACTCTTCAAGTTTATCACACCACTGTTGCAATTTATCGCCTTTTTTATACTGGCCAGTAAATGTAAATTCCGTCATGTCTAGGATATTTTTGATTTTTTCCTTTTCTTCATCTAAGCTGGCGCCACAACCTTCACAAATGGCGTTAGCATATAGGTTTTGTCTGCCGCAGAATGGACATGGTATGTTTTCTTTATATATATCGAACTTTATTTCGTTAATCATCGCCTTTTCCTCCATCTTCTTAAGTATATAATATCCCATTTTCTCTTAAGTGTATATGATATTTTCAGCAGCTTTATCTGTGAGGCATAAAACTTTACCTTATCTTTAAATTTTATTGTATTTCTTTATTTAGATATTTTTTTCGTTGAGTATTAATACGATTTGTGTTATATTAATATATAGCTGTTAAATATTTGGAGGATTGACCGAGTGGCTAAGGAGCTCCCCTGGAAAGGGAGTAAGGTGTAACAGCCCCGTGGGTTCGAGTCCCATGTCCTCCGCCATTAAACCGTTGAATTTTCAACGGTTTTTCTTATATAGTTACTCTTTTGCCGGCAATTTGCCGGCAATTACAATTTATTTTTATTTTTATCATATTTAATATAATAAAAAAGGCCCACCATTAGATGAGCCAAATCATTATAGATGTTTATTCAAATAATCCTGCCAAGCCTTAACAGTAGACTTGCCCATTACTCCGTCAACTGTTAGCTTATAGCCTTTCTTTTTAAGGAACTTCTGTAGCGCTACTACTGTTCCCTTGCCAGCTATTCCATCTGCCTTAACTCCAACTAGCCTCTGCAATGCCTTAATCATTGTAGAGCCTTTAGCTTTAGAGCTGAAATGCCATCCGCTTGTAGCATTTGGTAGATACTTCTTATTAGGGCTGTACTGACCGTCAACCTCTCCATCTACTGGAGTTCCTAAGAACTTCTGAGTTGCTTTGGTGCAATCAACACCCCAATATCCATCCTCTTCAATAGTAGGCTTTGATGGTTTTGTTGGTTTAGATGAGACTGTTCCTCTCATCTCAGTCTTAATCATATCAAGGAACCTCTGCCATCCTCTCGACATGGTTCTCTTTGGGCAGTTCTTGCCACTCCAATCTTTATGTCTTTTAACTCGGTCAATGCCCCATCCTCTTGACTTAAGCTCCTTAGCTATCCACTTCGCAGCATTCTTTTCTGCTTTATCGAACCTAGCTCCACCGCTCTTAGAGTAGCATATCTCTACTCCAATAGATAAGCGGTTACCGTTACCGCTACCACCGTCTCCGGCATGCCATGCGTTCCTGTTAAGAGGCACTCCATAGACTACCTCCTTATCGTCAATAGCTACATGGAAGGAAGTCTGTAGGTTATTTCTTCTCATATAAGCTACTTCGTTTTCTGCTGATGCGTCGTTATCGGTATTATGGACTGTTATATATTTAGGTTTCATCTTATAGGGGCATTTGATTTTATATTTCGACTTATCTACATAGTTTTTAACTACTTTATATACCATAGCTATTCCTCCTCTCTGTCAGGTATTTTCTTGATTATCTTCCAATCATACATTTCCTTTTGTACTACTGAATGAATAAAGCTGTTGGTACCTCCGTGTCTCTCATAATCTTCAATTAATTCTTTGAGCGTTTCAAACTGCATGTCAGTTATCATCTTAGCTTCATTGCATTCCCGATATATTCTTTCGATTTTATCCTTTATATCGGTTCTCTTAGAGGCCTCAGCCCTTTCCTGCATGACATCAAGGGTGGCTATAATCGACTTAACATCATCTTTGACCTCTCCGAGATCATCATACATTTTAGCTCTAATCTCAATGGACTGCTGTCTTGCCTTAGTCATTGTTTCTTCAAGAGAATCAATTTTCTTTTGGTTCTTGGATATCAACGTAACAGTATTTTCTTCGAAATTCTTTTTCTTTCTCCACGCGTCAAATACTTCTTTAATCTTATCTCTTTGGGTAACTATTATCGCTACTAGCGCAATAAAAAGAGCCGACGTAACTACTACATCGACTAGCTTTACTGCATTTAAGAGCTCAAATAAATTTTTACTCATCTTCTAATTCCTTATTATATTTATTATTGCTAATCTTAAGAATTGCTCCTAATAAAGTATCTACAGCTAATATTGTAGCTGGAAGCTCTGCTTCATAAGGGAGCCCCCAAATTTGAGCAATCGCCGCATAAAATGCACCTAACGCTGGAAGCACTATTTGCGCTACCCAAACTAAAATGTCATATGTTTTGTTTGTCATCATATTTTGTTCTCCTTTCTATTTCCAAGTTCCCCACATATTAATATTAAATGTACAACTTTTTTCGCCTGAAGTATTACAACCCACTTTGAGAGTAATGGCATCAGGATTGAATACTGCATATCTAACTTCCGTATCCCATGAAGTTCTTGCCGATACTGTTCCAGAATACACAGTTTTAAACATATTACTAGGCATAGAAATTGTTATTACATCACTATTAGCTCCACCAAAATTTATGCCACTTGTCACATGGAAGTTTACCTTTTGAACATAAAATCCGTGCAACTCAATAGTCCCATCGGAGTATTTGGTGTACCAAAAGTTATCTATTTTGCCTTGTTCTACAATAATTTTTGCTTTCTTGCATATGAATTGAAGTATTCTATCTAACATAGTATCACCCCTTTCTTATCGGGTAATACTATAAAGGTAACATCAGTTATCCCCCCCACTTTGATTTTATAAATTAAAACAGCGTCTGCTCCATAAGACGGCTCCATATCGAAATTTCCGAGAGTGATCACTCCTTCTGTTTTAATATTCGCAGTACAAGAGCGCATATTGCCACTTGACGGGCAGAACTGTCCTCTGTTTACATATTCATCGCCTTCGGGCATAAAGCCAGTAGGAATATTAGCAATTGCCTCATAACCTACCGGTCTTGTATTTTTTCTTGCATCTACTACTTCTGCAATTCCTAACTGTCCTATCTTAAAGAAATTGACATATCCGTTATACCAACCATTTCCATTTAGATTTACTTTTTGATAATCAACCTTTAAATCATTGCCAATAAACTGAAGCATCTTATCTAACATGCTACCACCTCCAATCTTGAAGGCGTAGCAGTCTAGTTACTGCCCCCCCCCAATCGGTCAAATGGAAATTCAAATACCTCTATTCTACTAACACTATCAACATGGTCTATTCTATAATCGACTCCTTTTATCATAGGTGCCATTAGGGTTGCGTTTTCGCCCGCTGTTGATATAAGATTTACGATATTACTCTCCCCTATACTCGTTCCTTTAGTGTAGATATAGCAAGCTGATGGATAAGCGGATGGTATCAATCTGAATATAACCATCCCATCATAGGTTGGAACATAGCTTCCGCCAACTACAGCATTCCATTCATGTAGCTTGAATTTTGACTTATCATAGCTTATAGGTTTACTGAGTTTGGTTCCTATCCAGTTCATTAATTTATCTAATATTTTATTCTCTGTCATATTCCTCTCCTTCCCCCATTCGGGTCGAAGCCTAGTGATTTGAACAAGTCTATCGTTTCTTGGCTGATTTTAAGTGGATTAGGATGTTCTTGAACCCTCTGCCATGTATAATCGGACAATTTTCCAATCTTGCAATCCCATCCGTTTCTCCATAATGACATATCCGTTTTTATGAAATAAACAACAAAATCCCTTATAGTTATCATTGGTATTTGCCAAGTAGTGCTATCATCTCCAATTGCTATAATTGCTTTTTCTTTATTAGCTGTATAACCAAATCTAACTGTCAAATCATCCTTATCTGTTTTAGCCATGCCACTAGCTTCTGCTCTTGTTTCATTAGTCCATGTTCCACCATTAGCCGTATATAATTGACCAACAATTGAATATCGAACTAAATCGTCATCAGTATTATTACTAATTACTATATCAAAGCTAATAATTCCACCATTAAATCCAACTGGAAGCTCAATTATAAGTGGTCCATTAGTAGCTCCAATATTTAAAAACTTTTGCATTGCTACTGGTATTACTGTCGAGCCATTAGCTGTTTTTATAACATTAGCTATTGGCTGTGAATCAATATTGCTGATGTCTCCTGGCTCACCTTTCAATTCTCCATTATCAAGCTTTTGTTGTACTGTATCTGCAATTTTCTGTGCATTGGTTGCAGCAGTATCTGCTTTAGTTGCAGAAGAGTTTGCTTTTGAAGTAGCTGTATTAGCACTTAAAGTAGCTGCATTAGCATTAGCTGTTGCCGTGTCTGCTTTAGTTGCAGATGCATTAGCTTTTTTAGTTGCATCATTTGCTTTAGTAGTAGCTGCATTGGCATTAGCTGTTGCCTTATTAACTTCTGTTGTTAGTTCTGTTACGATTTCATTTGTTGCATTATCAATATTTTCTTGCATATCTTCATAGGTAGCCATTCTCTTGACAATACCATTACCATAACCTAAATAGGTCGACTTACCATCTTGAGAATTAGGATCACCCTCTAAAACCGTTGCCCATTCGCCTGGTTGAAGCTTGTTTGGGTTGAAATCCTTAAAAGCTCCCCTTCTATTTTGAATTGCCATCTTTAATCATCTCCTTTAATTTTTGGAATATCCATATACATCTAAAGTTGCTACTCCTGTTCCAATATATTTAAAATATTCTTGAGCAGCAGATGAAGTCGCTTGAGCAGCAGTAATAGAGAAAACATTCATTTCTCCTGAGCGCAAATGATTTTTAATGTTTCCACTTGTAATAATCTTAGAACCACTTGTTGATCCCGTAGGATGACTAGCAAAATCTCCTGCATTGCTTGTTACTTCTGTAAATCTATCTTCTGCCACTTCAAATTCACCATATTCATAACCAACAATCTGTAATGAGCTCAAACTATCTGCTTTAGATAAGGTTATGCTTCTTGAATATCCTGTTATTTTAGAACCTGACATAGTCATCCATGTTGCAGGACACGATACTAATCTTACATAAGCGCTAGTTACAACATAATTAGCCGGAATATACGCACAGATTAATAGCTGACCATTGATTACTCCTTCTACATTAGCTTCTCCTAATGCATACGGTCTTCCACCATTTGATAGAAACTGTAAATTACCAACAACACCATTAGGTGAGATTAAGCTAGCTCCATCAGCCAATTTAATACCTGTACTATCCATTTCAATTATTGAGTTGCCTGATGCGTTTTTAATAATTGCCTTGCCGTTTCCGTTATTAGCTCCACCAAGTGTTAATGTTCCGCCCGTTGCCCAATCAAATTGAATTCCTATAGCACTTAATAAATTAACTACTGCTTTGCCTTCTGCGGTAAAACCTGCATTCCACGTTTTACCACCATCTGTTGATACAGTAAATCCATCAACACCCATTTTCCAAATCTTTTTAGATTTTTCTAATGTATTTTGGTCGTGCAAGTAAAATGTTGTTCTACCGGCTGAGTCTTTCTTCTCAGTTTTATATGCGCCAAGTGAAGCTGACATAAGTCCAGTTAATAATTGTACTTCTTTATCATAAGATGTTATCTTAGCTGTTATTTGACTGTCTGTAGTCTTTTTAATTTCGCTTTTAGCAACATCTATCATTGTAGGTCTTGTACTCTCATTATCACTGTCTGTCTTAGCACCACAAGTGTATGTAGTACTTCCGCCTATATCCAATTTAAAGCCTGTAATAACTGATTGATATGCTTTACTATCTTTATCTGTAATTACTACTAAGTCTCCGGCTTCAATGCTAGGATCTAAAGCCGTTGTTACATTAAACGCATTAAACTCCATACCAACAAGTCTTCCACCTAATATTCCTAGAATTTCTTCTACATTGGTTGGTGTTATTAACGGATTTCCCGAAAAATCAATAACATACCCTTCTTTTCCAAACATATATAATTTTTCTTCTTCGGTACTTTCCTCTTCAGTAGTAGTTATTATTGTAACTGTACTTTTAACACCAGTAATTTTATGCACTTGCGAGCTAATTTCTTGTGATGTTAAGTCTACAAGATCTGCATACTTACTCATGTTAATAAATAGCCCTGCATCAAATATTGCACCGCTAGAGTAATCTAAGAAATTACCACCATTTAACTCGTCTCCTGTTCTATACAAAAACTCATCATAACGATCAAAAATGCCCCCATCTGCAAGTTGTCCTAAAATGTCCATGTTATACCAATCAATAACCAACTCTCCACCAGGGTTGCATTTAGCATAGCTACATCCTAAAGCTACCGCATAGGATAAAACTAATCTATATGTAAGATCATCTCCTATAGGCTTATTAACTTTATATCCGGAATTAAAAAAGTCCCTTTGAGTAAAAGGAACTTCACATTTTATACAACATTCTTTAACTACATCATATATTGTAGCCGGATAGGTAAGTTCTGTTTCATACACCTTATCGAATTTAGCCATATTATCTAAACATTCTAATGTAATTCCAAAAGATACATTTTTTGCTATATCAACCACATAAGTGCCCCTCATAATCCATTCAATATTGCCATTATCTAGCTTAACACCTATATAAGGTTTTACTTTAGCTCCATTAAAGTCATATTTATCAAGGGCTAATTCTTCATCGTTATACAATGAAATAGTACATTTATTAATTATCACTGACCCAACATCAAAAGAACTTTCTGATGATACTGATTCTTCTATTTTGATTCCATCTGCCATTAGCATATCTTCATTGATATTAACAGTAGCACCATTTCTAAGAGTGATTTCAACCTTGCCATGTACCTCATTTCCGTTTAGCATGGCATTTTTATAATCTAATGAAGTATTTATCATCGTTCAATAAAATCAATGCTCACAGACCCATAATAGCCTGTAGCATCGTTTCTCCTTTCTCTCGATATAGTCCCGTGATAACACGTAGCTGTTTCACCTAAAATATTCACTGTAAAGAATTTAGATGATATAGCTTTTTTGATGGATTTAAATTCATTGACTGTTAAGTTAGTCCACTTAACTTGAAAAGTTTGTTTTTCTGCAATTATTCTTCCTGTGAATTTACCAGATAATGTTCTACCTGTATCTGATGACCAAATAAGTTCATCATTAATTGAAATTGAAGATGGAGCAGCAACTGCTACTCCATTTAAAATTATGCTCATTGCTACTCCCTTCTAGCCTATTGGGCTAAATCTTCTACTTAATTTACCTTCACCACGTCTAACCGCTCTTGCAAGCTCTTCACTATCCACATAAAAACCTAATGCGTCAAGTGCTGTAACTATTCTTCCTATAGACTGATCTAAAATCGCAGTTAATTCTTGTTTAGTAATACCACCTGTTCCACTGCCTTCAGCAACTGCTTGTTTTGCAATTTCCCTTAGCTTGTTTTCAGGTGCAACTACTTCACCTTGATGTCTATTGTCACCTATCATTGCAAGCTGAGGTGTATTGGCCTTAACATAACCACCTTGAGCTAGTCTAGGTAAGCTAACTCTTCCAACTTTGCCTATACTTACACCAGGTAACTTGTTAATTAATCCTATTGCGCCATTAATAAGTCCAATAGCTTTATTAACTGCATTTTCTACAGTTCTTAAAACCGCATTCATAGCAGATCTAAAAGAACCACCTATGGCATTACCAATCGAAACACCAAATCTCTTAAATATAGATTTTACTTTACTGTAAATTCCACTAAAGAAACTTGAAATTGCTTTAAATGGCTTGATTGCGCTGTTGTATGCACTTGAAAATTTACTACTAAACCAAGAGCCTATACTTGAAAATACATTTTTAACAGATTGATATTTACCACTAAACCATGTACCAATTGACCCAAAAGCATTTTTTACGCTGTTGTATGCACTAGAAAACTTACTACCAAACCATGAACCTACACTTGAAAATACATTCTTAACTGACTGATATTTTGTGCTAAACCAACTTGTAATTGGAGAAAATACTTCTTTAATTTTGCCTACTGCTTTTAAGAATAAGTCTCCAAAAGATTTAACAAGCTGAACTCCTGCAGATGCCAAAGCTTTTATAAATGCTTTAATAATTGAAGGCACTGTTGCAACAAGTGGAGGTATTATCTTAGGTATAGCCTTAACTAATGCCATAAATATCTTAACTCCTGCGTTAAGTAGTGCCGGTACAATTATAGGAATGGCTTTAACTACTCCTGTAACTATTTTAGGCAAAGCTAAAGTTAATGGTGCTATTATTTTATCAATAGAATCTACTAACCCCATAAATAATACGATACCTGCATTAATTATAGATGGCACAAGAGTTGGAATCACACCAACCAAAGACTCTATTAAAGTTTCTATTCCTGAAACTATAGCAGGAAGCATTGTTGGTAACTTATCAGCAAAAGCAGTAATACCATCTGCAAGTTTAGTTGAAAATGACTCAATTTTACTAGCCATTTCTTCTGCGCTTGTTCCTGTTTTAGCCATATATATAGCCATTCCGCCTATAGCACCAACAACTCCTAAAGAAGCTACGGTTCCTAACTTTTGAGCTACTGTTAATGCCTTAATTCTAGTTATTAAACCGCTAACTGCTACACCTAATTTAGAGTGTGCCACTGCATTTAGTCCTTTAGCAGCAGTGTTTTTTACTGTAACTGCAGCATCTTTAATATACATAGCCATAAGCTGTGCTGATTCTACTTTATCTTTAATTTTAGCTATAGTAACAGCCTTAATTGCTGTTGACATTTTCTGCATCACACCAACAACTCCACCACTTGCTGAAATGAAGTTAATTAGCTGTGATACTTTCCATGCAGCAAAGAATGCTAGTACTGCTGCTTCCATAGCCGTTACTACTCCTTGATGTTTAAGCATCCAATCGCCAATGCCATTTAGGGCTTTTGATATACCTTCTAAAGCAACGATAAACACCTTACCAGTAAATGTTGCTATAGGCTTAATAAAGTAAGTCCACATAAACATCCAAATTGGTTTAAACGCTAATAAAACTGCATTAAGTATCTTAAAAGCTCCGGCTAAAATATTAATAACTCTTGGGGCAACTTCAGTGATTGTCCATTTACCAAAAGGTTTTAATATATTCTCCCATACCCACGCAAATGCATCTCTAATTATCCCTACAAACATAGAAAATGCATTTCTTAAGTTATCTACCGCTGATGCAAGTTTCATGTATTCCGCCCCTAATTTGGATGGTGCTGTTGTATCCATAGTTTCAGTGATCATACCACCATCTGTGATACCACCACCGCCTACTGCACCGCCACCTCCACCTGAGCCTCCACTTGGCGAAGATGAGCTCTGTGGCTCTGATAATTTATTAACTTTATCAAATCCCATTAAAGACTTCATAGCTTTAGCACTCTTTTTAGCTGATTTTCCGATACCTTCAACGGCTTTTCCAGCTTTTCCGGCGCTACTGCCTATGTTTGATAATCCACTACTTGCCACTGGTGCTGAAGTTGCTATGCTTTGTACTGGTGTTGATTTAACTTTTTTACCCATCAGCATAGCTGTAAAACTTTTAAAGCTATTTGCAAGTGCTACAAGCTTACTCATTAAAATGTTGATAACCTTAATAACCGGTGTGAAAATGTTAATTAATCCACCACCAATTCCGGCCATAAAGCTTTCAAACTGCAACTTTAAAACTCTTACTTGGTTTGCCCAACTATCAGAAGTTCTCGCAAAGTCTCCATTTGCTAATGCAAGCTGTTGCATAACAAACCTATATCTTAAAGCCACCTTTTCTTGTTCACTCATAGCTGCAGTCGTTCTTCCAAAGCCATTGGCCATAGCAAACTGATCTAAAGCCGACTGCGTCATTACTACACCTAGCTCTTTAAGTGTTTCAGTTTCACCAGTAAAAACAGATTTTAACTTTGTATATGCTTCATCTTGGCTAATATTATAAAAAGATGCCACATCACCGGCTAGACCTGTAAGCGCTGTTGACATCTCATATGCTTCTTTTTCTGTAAATCCAAACGATTTTGCCATAGCTCCAAATGTACCAGTAAACTTTTTAGCCATAGTTTCTGATAAACCAAATGAAGTTGCTGCATTTTGAGCAAAATCATTTACTTGTTTAGACATTGCAGGGAAGGTTACATCAACCACGTTCTGTACTTCTTCTAAATCAGAACCTAGCTTAATGGCTTGTCTGCCAAAATCAAAGCCTTTTTTAATAACAAAAGCACTTGCAAGTGCTGCGCCTGTTCTTTTGGCAAGGCTTTCAATGCTACGCATTTGTTTATTGAATTGGTTTTGGTTGACCACAAGGTCTAAACCAATTTGCCCTACACTTTCAGCCATTTCTTCACCTACCTTTCTTCTTGATTATCGCCTGCCATACTAACAAAGGCATTTTTAAGACCTTCAAGTACTGCATTTATTTCATCTTGACCAACTTTTTTTGCTCTCTTTCTTTTCCATTCGGTGTGGATTTTCTTTTCGTAAGATGAGAAATTTTTAATTATCTCTCTGTCTTCTTCTGCTCTAATAGACACCACCCTTCCAAGTGGTGTCTTAGAATCCAATCCCTTTAAAAGTGCAACAAACTCGGGCCCTTTCATCTCTCGAAGGTCTTTTGATAGCCTTATGCCGTATTGTTGTTGAAAAGATGCAATAATCAAATCAAAGTCTTCTGTCAAACTATAAAACGGTTCTGGGCGCTGTTTCCTGAACATCTTTGTCAGGATCCTCACCCTGTGCTAGTAGCATAGCAGTCTGTATAACTGTCATTAAGTCCTTCATAGATAACTTAAATTCGCTAATTTTCTTTCTAGCATTCTCACTAAATAGTTTTTCATATGCTGATAAAGAAGCTCCTACTTCTGATTTAGTATCAAAATCTCCCATAATGCTAAGCATTGTTTCTGCATCTGCATTAACCTCAAATAATTCGCCTTTAATTGCAATTACCGGATTTTCTTCAAAGCTTAATTTACTTGTTAAATCATACTGCATCTTTTATTCCTCCTTACATTGATGGTGTTACTGTTGGCTTGCCGTTTGACATAATTTCAAACTCTAATGGTGCTACTGCTGTTGAATCTCCGGCACCAATATTAGTAACGTTAATTACTGCTCCTTCAAATTTAACTGTTGTTTTGTCTGGGAATGTCCATTCGAAGTCTGTCTCACTGTCTCTGCCATTCTTAAATGCTAACTTGGCAATGAAATCATTACCAGCATCTCCAACATTTCTTTTAGCTGTTACTGAGATTGTAACTGCTTTAGCAGTTAGTAATCTTCTTGTCCAACCTTCTGTATCAAAAGGTGTCCATTCTTCTACACCGTTATCAAAAGAAACTTCAAAAGTCTCACAGTCTGCAATTGTTGACATTGTAGCTTCAGATGTTGGTGTTGTGTTAATTTTAAACTGATTTGTGTAGCATGGGTATACTCCTGTTGTAGCCATATTTATCTCCTTTCGTAATATAAATCAAACCAAATTACTCTTTCGTAAATGCCTTTATCATCTGTTCCCACGTCTTGCGGTTCTGCTACCATTAATCTTAAATAGTTAATTTTATGGCCACCGATAACAACATCTTTTACATTAAGTAATTTGTCAAAGATATTAAAAGAAGCCTGTTCAGTCTCATTAGCATTATCATTCCAATGTATGAGCATTGATACAGACTTCACATTGTATTTTGTATTTGCCAAACCACCTATTGCGATATTTGGCTCATTTGACGTTTTGCGTTGATATATTCCAATAGATTTATTCTTTTTATTATCTAATTTACCTATATAATAGTGTTCTGCGCCTAAATTTAACCCTTTAAGCCAATCTTTAATATCTACTAAAGCAATCATTACAAACCACCTACTTTCTTATAAAATTCCTTAAAAGCTTTATGTGAAAACTTCTCAAATTTCCCTCCTGGTAACCAATCAGTCCACCATTCGCCTCTTGCAAATGGATTTTCTATTGTGCTGAAATTATATTCAGGATGAAAATATAGTCTTCTTGCATATGGTGTATTGTGTATTATGCTTACTTTACCACTATTAATATCTGATGTATCTATATGAGTACTTTCATTTTGCAAGTTACCAGTATCAAACGGAATTACTTGTGCTTGAACTACTTCAGTATGCAAAGCTTCTGCTGTTTGATGTAATGCCGTTTTAGCAGCATTTGTAAGTTTTGAAATTGCAAAATTGTTAATCTTGATTGTAGATTTAGCATTAATCATTTAAGCCTAATCTCCGTATAGTTTATAGTTCCATCTGGATTACGATGTTTTTGTCCATAGATTATACTTCTTTCAACTCCATTAACTTCTGCAACTCCATTAACAATATTTGCTACATCACTAAACGGATCTCCATCAAACAAGCATGTAGCTGATACATCTATTAGCTTTTGTTCAGCAGTAAAAATCTTTTTACCGCCATCTTGATAATTACATTTAAGGGATTTTAAAGGGTGCTTAATAGGAGCACCCTCTTCTGTTAACCCTTCGTCATAGATAGTAACCTTAATATCTGTTTTACATAATCTGCTAGGTACTAAATGTGGGTATCTCATTTAAATTCTCCTACAAGTAAGTCCTGTTTGGCATAGCAATGCATATGTATCCTTTGACATGGCAATGCCGTCTTTAATAAATACATTCCATCCATCAGAAAAACTAACAGATACCCCATTAATTGAATAGCTTGATAAAACTGATGTAATCTCATCTGCGTTCTCATACTCAAAAGTTGCTTGCATACATACAACTTCTTTTATGATTTCCTTTTGAAACTCTGTAAGATTATCAAAGCCAACACCAACTATTCGATTATAGGTTAAAGTGTCTACATGTCTACTTGCTTTTCTTAAGTAATTATCAATCTTTTCTTCTGGAATTGTTCCCTTGAAATTATCAACATAAAACTGTTTATCTGCATAAGGGGAATACACATAGACACCCCCTTATTTAGAAGGCTTTTCGTCTTTTGTTTCTTCTACCTTCTGCTCTTCTTTTTTAGCTATATTCTTTGCTGTCTTTTTTAGCTTTTCAACTTCTTTTTCTAGCTTTTCTTTTTCAGCTAATAAAGATGCATATTCAGTGTAGCTAACAGTTTTATCAACGTTATACTCAATGATTGCACCTTCTTCATCAGTAATATCAAAGCCTTTTGCAAGATATGAATCCTTTTCAATTTCATCAATCGAATAAACTTTATTATCTTTTACTGCATAAAACATTAGCCACACCTCCTATGCCTGTTCTGCATTAATTGCAATACCACAAGCCTTATTTTCAATTAAGAATGTGTCTGTGTAATATCTGTTCTGATAAGAATATTTATCTGCTACTCTTGAGTCATGCCCTGGTGTAAACACCTTAATGTAAGAGTATTTCTCTCTTGAAATTACACAAGACGGATGTACAAGGATTGCATTAATCTGCTTAGCAGATGAAGCCGGTTTAAATCCTTCAGTAAAGTCATATGCCGTCTTAAATCTAGCACTTGGCACTACTTTAATAGTAACATCATCTAAAGAGTGTACTGTTCTATTAATAGCTGTGGTCAAGTCCTAAAGGTGGTGTAAATTCCCTGTCATATAATTTAGTCATCCTTT